>CAYOHP010000005.1:0-108197 GCA_964403795.1 uncultured bacterium
CTTGCGCTACATGGCGCTCACCTCCGGGCTCTCGGACATGCCAGACACACCGCTGATTCCCCGGGGTGAACCCGGGGCGCTCCGGCTCCGCCCGTTCGTCTGCAGCTCGCCCCGCCTACAGCTCCAAGCCTTTCTTCTTGGCTTCCTCGACGATCGAGCGGATCACCATCTCGGAGAACTTCCCGGACTCGGCCGGCTCGCCGGAAGCGGTCCGCCCGCCCCGGGGGAGGATCTCGGTGCGCCCTCCCGTGAAGGTCGCGATCCGCCTCCAGGTGGCCATCCCCTTGGCATCGCCGGGGAGGTTGCCGCAGGCGATGGTGGAGATCGCGATCCCCTTCTCGTGTGCCAGTCTGGCGCTGGCCTCGCAGGTGGGCAGGTCCTCGTAGTCCTCGTGGGGAGGAGCGTCCCCCACCAGGAAGATCATCTTCACCGCTCCCGGTCGCTGGTCCCAGGCCATGTCCTGCACTGCGACCTTGAGGGCCAGGCGCACGTTCTCGGGGGTATCGCCCCCGCCGCCCGCGGCGATCGCGGACAGGAACCGGTGAACGTCCCGGAGCTGGGGCGTCAGCTCCAGGGTATCGAGTTCCCGGGGCTCGCCCCGGTCGCGGTAGGCGACCACCCCGAAGCGGACCCTCGGGGGAGGCTCTCCGGCCAGGACCCGGTCGGCGATCGCGAAGATGCGGTCCTTGGCGGCCGCGATCTCGTCCCCCATGCTCCCGGTGGCATCCAGGCAGAAGACCACGTCCACGACCGGCCGCTCGCCCTCCTTCTGCGGGGTACGGGGCACCAGGGGCGCATCCAGTACGCCGGTGCGGACCGCCTCGTCGGAAGGGGCGGCGGCGGGCGCTTCCGGAGGAGGCGTCCGTGCGACCGGTGACGCCGCCACCGCCACCGGAGGCGGGGTCGGGTCGGGAGCGAACGAGGCCAGGAGCAGGAGTACCGCTACGCCCCCTCCGACCACCATGATGCCCAGCGCCAGCAACCGCAGCGCCGCTCCCAACCCGGTCGCCACCAGGTCCTCGATCCCGCCTTCCTCCCTCATGACGGTCCTCCTCATTCGATCTTCTCGTAGCGGGCCCGGACCGGGACCGGACCAGGGACCACGATCCCCATGCGATGGTACTCGCGTCGGCCGCCTTCCTCGACCTCGTAGTCATGCCAGCGCTCCTCGAACTCGCGCTCCGGGATGATCCCCAGCGAGCCCAGGATCGAGGGATCCTCGAGGAAGACGAACCCGTCGCCGTAGCCGACCACCACCGAGTAGTGCCCGTCCTCCCACTCCTCGCGGTACGGCTTTCCCGCCTGGCCGCCCCATGCCTGGTAGGCGACGATCACCAGGTTCCCGGCGTCCACCTGTCCCCGCAAGCCGTCGAGGGTCATGCCCTCGACCAGCGTCGCCCGGAGACCCCGTCGCCGGAGCGCCTCCACCATCCGGCCCGGGTGGGTCCCCTGATCCTCGCTCGATTCCATCTCCCGGGCATAGGCCTCCTGGTACCCCTCGAAGCCGAAGGCCTGGAGCACCGCTTCCACCGCCGAGGCCCCGCAGGTCCAGGAGTTCATCTGGGAGACGTCGGGCACTCCCCGCACCCAGCTCGCGGGACGAGGTGGGGGAGCCAGGACGGGAAGCCGGGTCGGCTCCCCGTCCCCCAGCGCCCTCGGCTCCGCCTCCGTCGCGGCTACCACCCCAGGTCCCCCGGCCGCGGGCAGGTCGAGCGCCTGGACCAGATCCAGCATCACCCCGAGTCCTCGGCCGATCTCCGCCACCGGGAGGCGCTCGTCATTGCCATGGGCCCGTTCCAGGTCGCCGGCCGCCAGCCGGTACGGCTCGAAGCCGTAGACCACCATCCCGAGCGACCGGAACAGCCAGGCATCGGTCGAGGCGGTGAGCAGCACCGGCACCACCGGGACGCCGGGATCGCGCCGGGCGGCGACCGCCCGGATCGCCGCCATCAACGGCGTCTCGACCGGGGACGGAGGTCCCGCCTCGTAGCCCTCGACCACCCGCATCGAGTCCCCGAGGTCCCCGATCCGCCGACCCAGCTCGGCCAGGAACGCCTCCCGGGTGGTCCCCGGGAGCAACCGGCAGTCGAGTCCCACCATGGCCTCGTTGGGGATGGTGTTGATCTTGTCGCTGCCCCCGAGGCGGGTCACGCCCACCGTGTCCCCGAGCAGCGCCGCCCGCTCGGGATCGAGGGCCAGGTGGGTCAGGAACCGGGGGTCGTCGAGCGAGGCCTCGAAGCTGCCGCGCCAGCCCGGGGCCCGGGTCAGGTCGAGGTCCCGGCACATGCGAGCGAGCTGTCCCCGCACCGCAGGGAGGGCGCGCCAGGCAGGCGAGGTCTCGAACACCCGGGCCGCCGCCTTCACCGCCCGCGCCACCGAGGTGTCGCGACGCGGCAGCGATCCATGACCGGGTTCGCCCCGGTACGAGAGTTCGAGCCAGAGCGGACTCTTCTCGCCCACCGACACCATCCAGGCGTCGGTCCGACCGTCGTCCCGCGCCCGGATCGAAGCCCCTTCGTCGATCAGGAACTCGGCGTCCCTGAGGTGGCGGCGCCCTTCCCGGACCATCCAGCGCGCCCCGATCGAGTTGACCTCCTCGTCGGCCACCGCCACCAGGATCAGGTCGCGCCCCAGGCGCAGGCCGAGCCGGCGCACGGCCACCAGGATCGCCAGGTCCAGGATCCCCTTCCCCTTGATGTCGACCGCGCCCCGCCCGTAGAGGTACCCGTCGCTGACCTCTCCCCCGAAGGGATCGACGCTCCAGTGCTTCGGCTCGGCCGGCACCACGTCCATGTGGTGGAGCAACGCCAGGGGCCTCCGCGATCCGTCGCCGGGCACCCGGGCCACCAGGTTCACCCGGCCGGGAGCCACCGGGAGCACGACGTGCTCGATCCCCTCACGGGCCAGGATCCCGGCCAGGAACGAAGACGCCTTCGCCTCGTTGCCGGGCGGATTCGAGGTGTCGATCCGGAGATAGTCGCGGAGCCATCCGAGGGCCTCCTCGGCCAGCCCCCGGGGAACCGCCGGGCCGGCCCCGGCCGCCACGGCCGCGCCTGCCAGGGCGAGGCCGACCGCCACCGCCCGCACGCCGACCCTCGCGACCCGCATCGGAGACCTCCCGGGGGGCGAGTCTACTTCCCGGGGCCTTGCCCGCCGATCCGGAACCGAGGGCGGTACCTCCCGGCGCCTGGGCGCGGGCAGGGGACTAGGCAGCGATCCGGTAGCCGGTGCTGCGACCCTGGCCCACCCGCTCGAGCACGCCGCGCTGGGTGAGCCGGCGGAGCAGGCGACCCACCCAGGAACGGGAGCGACCCGTCTTCCGCTCGATGCGGCGCGGCTCGACCACGCCTTCGGTCCGCGCCATCGCCAGGATGCGCTCGGCAGCCTCGGCCTCGGTGCAGGAGACGGCGCCGGCAGGGACCGCCCCGCCCTCCTCAGGCTCCCGCGCCTCGGACCCGGGCTCGGGCACAGGCGAGGTCCGGATCCATGCGACCCGGGCCGCGGGCCGGAGCCGGTAGCCCCCCTCATCGGTCATGATCAGCGGGCTCCCCTCGCCCTCGGGATCCAGGGCCCGCCGGAGACGCCAGACGTGCAGGTACACGGCCCGCAGGTCGTACTCGTTGCGGGCGGGACGCCCCCAGGCGCGGGCGAAGAGTACGGAGCTCTCGACCCGCTCGCCCTCGGCCTCGGCCAGCGCCACCAGGATCGCGAACGGGATCTCCCAGGCCCTGAGGTCCACCCGACGGCCCCGGACCCAGGCACTGCGGCGTGCCGGATCGAGCCCCAGGTCGAGGCGCGAGGCCGCCAGGAAGGCCTCGATCCGGGGGATCTCGAGCGAGAGCACCAGGCCCTGGAACTCCAACCGGGTCCGACCCGGACGCGGCTCCACCCGACCGGAAGGCCGAGGCCCCGGACGCCCCGGAGGCGGTCGCCCCAGGCGCCAGCCATCGCCGCCGGGTCGGATCGCCCGGGCACCCGGCGACCCGCTCCCTGTTCCGTGGACGATCGAACCGAACATCGGTCCCCCTGCTCCGCCTCCCCGATAGCAGCATCCGTGCCATCGCCAGGCCCCGGGACAAGCCCTTCCCCCGCGTCCTCCATGTCTCCGGTGTCCTCCATGTCCCGCTCCGCCACCGTCTCCGAAGTCCCGTGAGAGGCTGTGGACACCTCCCCTCCGGGCTACAGTCCGACCCATGCCGCTTGCCACCAAGGGCCTGGAACGGGTCGGGCTCGACCCCGGGTTCCTGGCCGCCGCGGAGGCCTACCGGGGACCGGGCACAGCCATGGGAAGGGTGTTGGCGGAGCACCGGCGCGGCTACTACGTGGCCCTGGACGAGGAGGACCTCCTCTGCCGCATGGCAGGACGCCTCGCCCGCGACGCCCACCGGGCTCGCGCCGACCGACCTGCCGTGGGCGATTGGGTGGTGGTCGAGCCCCGCTCCGACCATGGAGAGGGCACCCTCCATGCCGTCCTTCCCCGCCGCACCCGCCTGTCCCGCAAGTACGCAGGGCGCAACGTCTCGGAACAGGTCCTGGCCGCCAACGTGGACATCGTGTTCCTGGTCCACGGCCTCGACACCGAGCCCAACCCCCGGCGCATCGAGCGATTGCTGGCCCTGGTGGCCGAGTCCGGGGCCCGGCCCTTCCACGTGCTCACCAAGCGCGACCTGGTGGACGACATCGCCGCCTGGGTCGCGACGCTCGAGGCCCAGTCGGTGTCGGCCCCGATCCGGGTCGTGAGCGGCGAGACCGGCGAGGGGGTGGACGCCCTGCTCGCCGAGTTCTCCCCCGGCGCCGACCGCCCTCCCGGGACCGCCATCCTGGTCGGACAGTCGGGGGCCGGCAAGTCCACCATCCTGAACGCCTGGATGGGCGACCTCTACCAGGCCGTCCAGGAGGTCCGCGAGGACGGCAAGGGACGCCACACCACCACCGGGCGCGAACTCTTCGTGCTCCCCTCGGGAGGCCTGGTGATCGACACCCCGGGCATGCGCGAGTTCGGGCTCTGGGAGTCGGATCGGGGACTCCCCGAGGTCTACGCCGACGTGTTCCGGGTCGCCGAGGGCTGCCGCTTCCGGGACTGCCGCCATGGCGCCGAACCCGACTGTGCGGTCCGGGAAGCCGGCGAACGCGGCGAACTCGATCCGGCGCGGGTGGCAGCCTTCCGCGCCCTCACCACGGAGGCGGAATCGCTCGACGTGGTCCGGCAGCGCCAGGGAACCCGCGGCCCTCGCCGACGTCGTCGCTGAGACCGGTCCCCGGGGAATGGGGCAGACCGAGCGGGACCGTCCCCCCCTCCAGCCGGCCGGCCCGGGCCCGCAGGCCCAGGTAGAGGTAGGTCCACGCCACCAGGACCCCGAACCAGACCATGTTCCAGACGAACGAGCCGAGAAGCATGACGACCAGGAGCAGGGGGTAGAAGAGGAAGGACGCGCCCCCGGCCTTGGGCCCGAACGCCAGGAAGAGGGGAGCCACCAGGAACATGAACGCCAGGTGGCAGACGAAGAGCACTCCCATCGAGTTCCGGAAGAACCGGAACATGGTTCCGGGTTGGGCGTTGAAGAGCCGGAAGGACCGGACCGCCGCCTCGCCGTAGCCTCGTCCGTCGAGGATCACCTCGTGGTGGACGAAGCTCCCCATCCGGATCAAGGTACCGAACCCGAGCCACCCCAGGACCACCGCCGCGATCACCCCGGCGCCGGGAGCCACCCGCTCGGTGAGTCCCACGCTCGCGGACACGCCCCCGTAGACCAGCAGCGTGAGCAGACCCATCGAGACCGAGGTCCCGACGTAGCGGACCAGCTGCCCGCTCCAGCGGGCCACCACCTCCCGGAGCGTGACCGGCCCCGCCGAAGAGAGGCTCTCGATCGCCAGTCCCATCGCCACCATGGCGAAGGCCGGAGCCACCATCAAGCCGAAGAGACCACCGATCAAGGGGATGCTCCCCACCAGGGCGGCGGTCGCGGCCAGGGCCACGAAGCTCGCCGGGGAGCGCCGGACCACGTCCCCGGCCATGGCCAGGACCCGGGAGTCGTCCCACCCTTCGGGGCTTCCCCAGAGTGCCGCCGGCAGGGCCAGCTCCTCCACCGCATGGCTGTCGACGAGGCCCGCCCCCTTGGCCTTGGCGTCGCCACCGGTGTCGGCGGGGGCCCGGCTCCCGACCTCCACACCGACGGAGGGGAGGTCCCGGGTCCCGTCGGCCTCCCCGCCACCTTCCATGCGTCCTCCGAGGCGACGCCTTGGCCCGGCGTCGGGGCGGAGCGTACAGTGGGCGGGAGCCCGCCCGGAAACCCGGCCCCGGGCTGCCGATCGACCTCTCCATGGATTTCTTCGGACCGACCAAGTACAACCACCGCCAGCTGATCCGCGACCTCAAGCAGGGCGACGAGGACATCGCGATCTTCGCCCTGCGCACCATCATCCAGCTGGAGCAGAAGAACCTGGCGGGCGGCGTCGGCACCCTGAACGACCTGCGCACCACCATCCGCCAGGTCATGGGGAACTGGCCCGAGGAGGTCCGCTTCTACGCCACCCGGGCCCTGGAGAAGCTCGACGCCATCGAGAAGGCCGCCTCCGAGCCCGCCGAGGAGGCCTCCGACGCCGACGCCGACATCGACCTCGCCGACCTCTCCTCCGACGACCCCCGGGTGGTCACCCAGTGCCTGCGCCGGATCGAGGCCCAGAGCTACGCCTCGGCGGCCGCGCCGCTCCGGGAACTGCTCGCCAAGAGCACCGACCCGGCCCAGCAGGCCGAGGTGATCGCGGCCCTGGCGGCGGTGGGCAACACCCAGGACATGTTCGCCATCAAGAAGCTCCAGACCAACCCCAGCGCCCGGGTGCGGGCGGCCTGCGTGGACGCCTTCGTCCGCCTGGCCAACGACCCCCTGATCTCGAACACCATGATCGCCGGATTCCTCGAGGACCGCGACGGAGTGGTGAAGGCCCGGGCCATCCGCCACCTGGGGGTCGCCGACTTCGCCAAGTGCGTGCCCGCCATCGAGAGCTGCATGGCGAGTCGCGAGGTCGCCGACCGGGCGGCGCTCGCCGAGGCCCTGACCGAGGTCAAGACCGACGACACCACCCCGTACCTCCGCAAGCTCGCCGAGGACTCCGAGGAGACGGTGCGGGCCAAGCTGCTCGACTGCCTGAAGAAGGCCGACCACCCGCAGAAGGTCTTCCTCTCCGAGAAGCTCCGCAAGGACCCCTCGCCCTCGGTCCGCAAGGTGGCAGGCGAGGTGATCAAGGTGGTCCAGACCCAACGCCTCCTTTCCATGGGCGGCTTCGACATGCAGGTCCCCGACAAGCTGAAGGGGATGACCAGCATCGAGGACCTCCAGGCCCAGGAGGAGATCGACCCCATCGACCTCGAGCACCTGAAGCACCGGGAGCCGGCGATCAAGCTCCAGTGCCTCTACAAGATCGAGCAGCGCCGCTTCGAGAAGGCCTACCAGCCGGTCCTGGGGCTCCTCGGCACCTCCGAGAGCGAGGAGATCCTGGTCGCCGTGCTCCGGTGCCTGGCGGCCATCGGCACCAACCGGGAAGTCGACGCGGTCATGCACTTCCTGGCCCACAGCTCCGGGGCGGTGCGGGCCGCCGCCGCCCGGGCCGTCGAGCAGCTCGGGAACAAGACCCAGGTGATCTTCCTGCTCCTGCCCATGCTCCACGACGCCGACGTGGAGGCCCGGGGCACCGCCGGTCGCGCCATCCAGCGCCACCCCATGGCGGACATCGAGAGCCACCTCCAGGCCATGGTGGGCCACAAGGCCCTCGGCCTGCGGGCCCGGGCCGCCCACTTCCTCACCCACTTCTCGGGGGCCACCGCCCAGTCCCTGCTCACCCGGGTGGTCGCCGACCCCGCCCCCCAGGTCCGCTGGGTGCTCGCCAACGCCCGGCTCTCCCCCGAGGACTTCTCCGACCAGCTGCTCGAGAAGCTCGCCGGCGACGCCGAGGAGAAGATCCGGGT
The DNA here is from genome assembly GCA_964403795.1 of uncultured bacterium. Taxonomy (GTDB): domain Bacteria; phylum Muiribacteriota; class UBA6191; order CAZXTJ01; family CAYOHP01; genus CAYOHP01. The sequence continues at coordinate 7,964 of CAYOHP010000005.1, forward strand.
GGCCGCCGGCCACAACCGGGCCGCCCTCGAGAAGCGCCGTCGCTCCGGGGGCGAGTCCGAACCCTTCCCCGGCCTGGACGCCCTCCACGACATCGCCCGTGCCAACGCCGAGGCCGCCGAGCAGGCCGCCGAGTCCGCCGCCGCCGCCCGGGCCGCCGCCACCAGCCCCGACGAGAGCGCCATGGGAGCGCTGGTGGGCAAGGTGGCCCGCGACCTCACCGCCCAGCGCGAGCTCGCCAACCTGGAGCTGCTCCGCGACAACCTGCTCGAGGGCATGGGCCGGAAGCTCTACGCCATGATCAAGCGCCGCCAGATCCAGCACGCGGCCTACGACAAGCCGACCTTCGTGATCGACAAGTACACCCACCTCCTGAAGACCGGGAAGACCTCCTCCGAGGACAACTCCCTCTGGGGCAAGCTCTCCAAGATGGCCGGGGTCCAGAAGGAGGACCAGGGCAACGCCAAGGCCCTCGAGACCCTGCGCCAGAACTTCATCGAGCTCGGCCGGATCGCCATGGACCTCTCCTACAAGGAGAACCTGATCCACAAGGAACTGAACCTCGAGTACAACGAGATCGAGGAAGCCGAGAAGAAGGTCAAGGCCTACTCCGAGCGTCTCGCCTGACGAAGGCGTCGGGGGAAGGCCGGTCGCCGCGCCTCGCCGGGCCTCCCGGGGCCCTCCCCGGGAACCCCGTTCCCGAGCCGATCCCAGGACTTCGGGCTTGACGGGGATACGTCCCCGCGGCTTTCCTTCTCCTTCCAGGTGGCCCTCCCCGAGGGGGGGGTCCCGTCTTCCCGGGAGAGCCCACACGATGCAAAAGCTCGTCATCGTCGAGTCGCCGACCAAGGCCCGCACCATCGAGAAGTACCTGCCGGACGAGTACCAGGTGCTGGCCTCGGTGGGCCATGTGCGCGACCTCCCGGACAAGGCCAGCCAGCTCCCCGAGAAATTCCGCAAGGAGCCCTGGGCCCACCTCGGGGTCAACGTCGACGCCGACTTCGACCCGGTCTACGTGGTCAAGGACGCCCGTTCCAAGAAGGCGATCCAGGAACTGAAATCGGCGCTGGCCCGGGCCGACGAGCTCCTGCTGGCCACCGACGAAGACCGCGAGGGGGAGGCCATCGGCTGGCACCTGCTCGAGGTCCTGAAGCCCAAGGTCCCGGTCAAGCGGATGGTGTTCCACGAGATCACCAAGACCGCCATCCAGGAGGCCCTGGGCAATACCCGCAAGATCGACGACCACCTGGTCCAGGCCCAGGAAGCCCGGCGCATCCTGGACCGGCTGGTGGGCTACCCGCTCTCGCTGCTGCTCGCCAAGAAGATCAAGTACGGGCTCTCGGCCGGCCGGGTGCAGTCGGTGGCGGTCCGGCTGCTGGTGGAGAGGGAACGGGAGCGTCGCCGCTTCGTCGTCAGCACCTATTGGGACCTGCTGGGCCGGTTCGCCAAGCAGGGCTCCCCGTTCCAGGCCGAGGCCATCAGCGTCGACGGGAAGCGCCTCGCCACCGGCAAGGACTTCGACGAGACGACCGGCAAGATCCCTCCCGGCAAGGACGTGCTCCTCCTCGACGAGGCGACGGCAAGACGCATGGAAACCGACCTCTCGGGGGCCTCCTTCCGGGTGGCTTCGGTCTCCGAGTCCCCGTACCAGACCTCGCCCAAGGCCCCCTTCACCACCTCCACCCTCCAGCAGGAAGCCGGCCGCAAGCTCGCCTTCGGGGCCCGCGACACCATGAGCGTCGCCCAGCGGCTGTACGAGAACGGCTTCATCACCTACATGAGGACGGACTCGACCAACCTCTCCCAGCAGGCGATCGACGCCGCCCGCAAGGCGGTGGGCGACCTCTACGGCCCTTCGTTCCTGCCCGCTTCGCCCCGCCGCTACACCAGCAAGTCGAAGGGCGCCCAGGAGGCCCACGAGGCCATCCGTCCCAGCGGCGACGCATTCGTGAAGCCCGAGGCCTCGGGCCTCGACGGGCGTGAGTTGAAGCTCTACGACCTGATCTGGAAGCGGACCGTGGCCTGCCAGATGGTCGACGCCCGTTGCACCCGGATCCGGGCCGACCTCGAGGCCTCGGCCAGCGGCCACTCCTTCGTGTTCCGGGCCACCGGGAAGCGGATCGACTTCCCCGGCTACCTCAGGGCCTATGTCGAGGGGACCGACGACCCCGATGCCGAGCTCGAGAGCCAGGAGAAGATCCTGCCCCCGCTCGCCACCGGTGAGACGGTCGCCAACCAGGGGATCGAGGCGGTCGGCCACGAGACCAAGCCGCCGGCCCGGTACACCGAGGCGTCCCTCGTCAAGGCCCTGGAGGAGAACGGGATCGGGCGACCCAGCACCTACGCCTCGATCCTCTCGAAGATCGTCAACGACTCCGAGTACGCCCGCAAGCAGGGGTCGGCCCTGGTGCCCACCTACCTCGCCTTCGCCACCACCGCCTTCCTGGAGCGGCACTTCCCCGACCTGGTCGACCTGCGTTTCACCGCCCAGATGGAGGACCAGCTCGACGAGATCGCCCGGGGTGCCGCCAGCAAGGTCCGCTACCTCCATGACTTCTACCGGAGCGAGCAGGGCTTCGCGGCCCGCATCCAGGAGAACGAGGAGAAGGTCGATCCCGCCGAGGCCAGGGTGGTCGAGCTCGAGGGACTGCCGGCGGTGATGAAGGTCGGCCGCTACGGTCCCTATGTCCAGCTCGAACAGGGCGGCGAGACCAGGAACGCCAACGTCCCCGACGACATCGCCCCGGCCGACCTCACCATGGAGGAGATCGAGCGCCGGGTGGCCGAGGGCGGGGCCGGCCCCAAGGTCCTGGGCGAGGACCCCGAGACCGGCAAGAAGGTCTACCTGATGCGGGGGCCCTACGGTCCCTACGTCCAGCTCGGCGAGACCGCCGAGGCCCCGGCCCCCGAGGCCCCGGCCGTGGAGGAGGCTGCCGCCGAGGAGACCGCGCCCTCCGCCGCCAAGGGCAAGGGGAAGGGCAAGCCGAAGAAGAAGGCCGCCGCCAAGAAGAAGAAGGCCGCCAAGGCCCCCAAGCCCAAGCGCTGCTCGGTGCCCCGGGGCGAAGCCCCCGACTCGCTCACCCTGGAGCGGGCCCTGGCCCTGCTCGCCCTCCCCCGGCTGCTCGGCGACCATCCCGCAGATGGCAAGCCGGTGCACGCCGGGCTCGGCCGCTTCGGTCCCTACCTCCGCCACGGGGACGAGTTCCGTTCGGTGCCGGCCGGCGAGGACCTCTTCACCATCGGGCTCGAGAAGGCCCTCGAGATCCTGGCCCAGCCGAAGCGCACCCGGGGCGGCGGCAACCAGAAGGTGCTGCGCGACCTCGGCGCCCATCCCAAGTCGGGCAAGCCGGTCCTCGTCTACGAGGGCCGCTACGGTCCCTACTTGAAGTCGGGCCTGGCGACCGTGACCGTGCCCAAGGACCAACCCGTCGAGACCCTGACCGTGGAGAAGGCCCTCGAGCTGATCGCCGCCAAGCGCGGGGCGGGTCGGCGGGGCGGGGCCAGGGGACGCGCCTGAACGAGCTGCGCGCCCGGATCGCCGGGGTGCCGGCCAGGGTGTTCTTCGCCTCCTCCCCCGAGGAGGCCGGCGCCCGGGGCACGGTGCTCTTCTTCCATGGGGTCACTGCCTCCAAGGAGGTCCAGACCAAGGAGCTCGCCGGCCTGGCCGGTGCCGGCTGGCTGGCGGTCGGCCTCGACAACTTCGGCCACGGCGAGCGGCTCGCCCCGCCCTGGGACCATCCCGATCCCTGGGGCGAACCCGACAGCGGCGCCGCGTTCGTGGAGGCAGTGGCGCGCACCGCCTCCGAGGTGCCGGCGATCGTCGACGACCTGGTCGCCGAGGGCTGGAGCCGACCGGATGGATTCGCGGTCTCGGGGATCTCGATGGGCGGCTACATCGCCTACGCGGCGGTGCTGACCGAGCCCCGGCTCAAGGTCTCGGCACCGATCGTGGGCTCGCCCCGCTGGTGGCCGGACCGCCCCGACAGCCCCCACCACCATCCCGATCGCTTTCCTCCCGTGGCCCTCCTCTCCCAGACCGGGAGCCTCGACGAGGTGGTCTCGCCTCGCGCCGCCCGGCGCTTCCACCAGGAGCTCCTCCCCTGGTACCGGGATCAGCCCGAACGCCTCGCCTACGTCGAGTTCCCCGAGTCCGGCCACGCCCCCCGCGCCGAGGACTGGGACGCCCTGTGGGCGAACCTCCTCGCCTGGCTGGACCGGCACATGTGATTGGCCTGCAGCTCGCCCCAAGGGGCTCGCTCGCGGGCAGGCTTCGCCTGGCTGCTCCCCCCGGGTGAACCGGGGGCGCTCCGGCTTCGCCTGTGATCTCTCGCTGACTCAGGCAGGCGGCGCCGTTGGCGGCGGCAGCGGCACCGCCTCAACCGGGCGGCGATTGATCCCGTCGCCCCGCCAGCCTGCCCACAGCAGCAGGGCATTGCCCGCCAGCGCCAGGAGCAGTCCCGCCGACCAGGGGAGGACGATCAGGGACAGGCCGACCAGCACCAGCAGCACCGGGACGTTGCCGATCGCCAACACCACGGCCAGCGTCATCAGGGTCTCCCACAGGCTCCGGGTATCGCCCTCGCGGCTTGAAGGGTGCTTCGGCATGGCCTGCCGGGCGAGCGGGGAATCGTACTGGCCGAAGAGGATCAACCCCAGGCCGTAGCCGATCGTCCCCAGGCCCACGCACGGCAGGATCGCGCTCCAGGTCAGCACGAAGAACCAGAACATCCAGAGTCCGCAGGAGGCGACCATCAGGCCGCCGAGCGAGATCCCCAGCCGGGCCCCCGGCGAGGCGGGAGGGGCCGGGATCTCCCGGAGGTCGCCGAACCCGATCCGCACCCCCGAGAGCGACTCGGCGATCTTGTTCTTGACCTGCTCGATCTCGGGACCGGCCATCTCCACCCTCCCAGGGGTCGAGGTCATCGTAACTCGCCTCCCTCACTTGACATAGTGTTACTTCGACACTACTGTTGATAGTGTAAAGGAGACACCTTTATGGAGGCTCCGGTAGAGCGCCTGGAAGTGGCGGTCGGCAGCGTGATCGGGCGCCACCACGCGCTTTCGGGTCGCAACCGGCAGGACGCCTTCGCGGTCTCCCGGACTCCCGGTGGTCTGGCGGTGGTGGTCGCCGACGGCTGCTCGGCCGGGGACCGCAGCGAGGTCGGCGCCGAACTCGGGGTCCGCCTGCTCTCCGGCGCCCTCTCCCGCAGGGTCGGACTCGCCCTCGATCCGCAGGTCCTGGCCCGGGAGGCCGGGGACGAGGTCGTGGCCGGGCTGGCGGCGGTACTCGACCGGCTGGCCCCCGGGGAGACCCGGGCCCGGATGGTCGGGGACCTCTGCCTCTTCACCATGCTTGCGATCGTCGTCGACCTCGATCGGACGATCGTCCTCGGTCTGGGCGACGGCTGGTTCTCGGTCGATGGGCGCGCCACCGAGCTCGGCCCCTTCCCCGGCAACCGCCCCCCCTACCTCGGCTATGCCCTGCTCGGCGATGCCCCGGGTCTCTCGGTCCTGGCGGAGTGCTCCACCGATCGCCTCGAACACCTCGCGGTCGGAACCGACGGCTCGCTGCCCCTCCTCGAGACCGGGGACGCCGCCTGGCTGTGGGAGGACGACCGGGTCTTCTCGAACCCCGACGGCCTGCGACGCCGGCTGGCCCTGCGCAACCGGCCCCCGGCCCCGCGGTTTTCCGACGACGCCACGGTGGCGGTGGTCCGGCGCAAGGAGGTGCGGAGGTGAGCCACGACATCTACCTCGGAGGGAGGAAGGTCCGGGTCCACGCCAGGAACGCCCTCGGCAAGGGCGGCGAGGCGGACGTCTTCGATCTCGGCGACGGTCGGGCCCTGAAGCTCTTCAAGACTCCCGACCATCCCGACCTCTCCGGGGTCCCGGCCGAGCAGGACGCGGCCCGTCGCCGCCTCGAACTCCAGCAGACGAAGCTCAGGGCCTTCCCCGCCGGCCTTCCCCCGGGAGTGGTGGTGCCCGGCGAGCTGGCCACCGATCGCACCGGCAAGCGGATCCTCGGGTACGCCATGGCCAAGGTGGAAGGCGGGGAGCCCCTCTTCCGCTTCTCCGACCCGGGCTTCCGGGCCTGCGGGGTGCCTGGCACCCGCCTGGCCGCGATCCTCCTCGACCTGCACTCCACGCTCCGCGGCCTGCACCACGCCGGGGTGGTGGTCGGGGACCTGAACGACCGCAACCTCCTGGTCCAGGGCGACCTCGTCCGGGTGATCGACGCAGACAGCTTCCAGTTCCCCGGCTACCCCTGCGCGGTCTTCACCGAGCGCTTCGTCGACCCCCGGCTCTGCGACCCCTCGGCCGCCTCCCCGCTCCTGGTCCTCCCCTACGACCAGGACGCCGATTGGTACGCCTTCTCGGTGCTCGGGATGCAGACCCTGCTGGCGGTCGGTCCCCACGGCGGAGTCCACGCCCCCGCCGACCCGGCGCGACGATGTCCGGCCCCCCAGCGCCCCATGCGTCGGATCACGGTCTTCGATCCCGAGGTCCGCTATCCCAAGGCCGCGGTCCGCTTCGAGGTCCTGCCCGATCCCCTGCTCCAGCACTTCCACCGGGTCTTCGTCGAGGACCTGCGCGGCCCCTTCCCCGGTGCCCTGCTCGAGGACCTCCGTTTCTCCGCCTGCCCCGGGTGCGGCACCGAGCACGCCCGGGCGGTGTGCCCGACCTGCCGGCCGGGCGGGGTCCGCCGACCGGCGACCGTCGCCCGGGTCCACGGCGAGGTCTCGATCGAATCCGTGATGACGACCCGCGGAGCGCTGCTGGCGGTCTCCACCCGGGGAGGAGAGCTGGCGTGGCTCGTCCACCAGGACGGGGCCTTCTTCCGGGAGGACGGGACCCGCGTCCTGGCCGGCGATCCGACCCCGGGGATGCGCTTCGCGATCCAAGGGGACACGACCCTGGTGGGACGGGACAATGAGCTGCTCGTGTTCCGGCCCGGCAAGCCGGTCGATCGGCGCATCGTCGACCTCGACGGGCGGGGACCCGCCTTCGCTGCCCACGAGGCGCACCGGGTCTGGGTCCATCAGGGACGCCTCTACCGGGACGGAGGTTCCTCGCTGGGCGGTCTCTGCGCCGACCTCCCGATCGGAGAGGTCCTGGCCGGGCAGACCCGGGTCTTCCTGGGAGCCCGTATGGGCCTCGGCCTCTACCGGGCCGAGAACCTCTCGGTGGCCTTCCTCTTCGATCCCTCCCGGCGCGGCCTCTGCGACGGCCTGAAGCTGCCGCGGCTCCCCGGCGAACTCCTCGATGTGGGTGCCGCGCTCGACCGGGATCGGGCCTGGCTGTTCCTGGCCACCGTCTGCCAAGGTCGCACCCTGCACCTCGCCCGGGTCCACGCCGCCGACGGCACCCTGCTCGCCTCCGCCGAAGCCGTGGCCGGCGACGGCAGCTGGCTCGGGGGAAGGCTCGATGCCCACGCCGCGGTCGGCGGTGCCCTGCTCTCCCTCACCGATCGGGGTGTGGTCCGGGTCTCGGTCCAGGGAGGCTCGGTCGGGGTCGACCGCGAGTTCCCCGACACCGAGCCGTTCGTCCACCAGGGTTCCCGGCTCGTCGCCTGCCGTCGCGGCCTGGCCGTCGCCACGCCGACCGGCATCACCGTCCTGAGGATGGGTCGCTCCGACCCGCGAGGAGGTTCGCCATGACCCGCCCGCTGCCCCTGCCCCCGTTCTTCGATCCCGGCAACGCCGAGCGCCACGGCTACGCCCCGGACGCGGCCCGGCTGCTGACCGAGGCCCCCGAATGGCGACGGAGCCACGGCGTGAAGCCGGCCGGCAACGACAAGAAGGCCGTGCACCTCCTGCTGATCGACGTGCAGAAGGACTTCTGTTTCCCCGAAGGCTCCCTCTACGTGGCGGGACGCTCCGGGCGGGGTGCCATCGACGACTCCCGGAGGATCTCCGAGTTCCTCTACCGGAACCTCGGCCGGATCACCCGGGTGAGCGCCACCATGGACACCCACTTCGCCTTCCAGATCTTCTTCCCCTCGTTCTGGATCGGCCGGGACGACGGGCCGGTGGCCGCCTTCCGCGAGATCACCACCGCCGATCTCGACCGGGGCGAGGTCCGCCCCAACCCGGCCGTGGCGGCCTGGCTCTGCGGCGGCAACTACACCTGGCTCTCCCGCCAGGTCCGCTTCTACTGCGAGGAACTGGAGAAGGCCGGCAAGTACCGCCTCTTCCTCTGGCCGCCCCACTGCCTGCTCGGTAGCGACGGGCACGCCCTGGCCGGGGTGGTCCAGGAGGCACGCCTCTTCCACTCCTTTGTCCGGGGCGCCCAGAGCTTCGTCGAGGTGAAAGGCGGCAACGCCCTGACCGAGAACTACTCGGTGCTCCGGCCCGAGGTGCTGATGCGTCACGACGGGGCCCCCCTGGCCCAGCGGAACACCGCCTTCCTCCAGACCCTGCTCGAGTCCGACGCGGTGGTGGTCGCGGGCCAGGCCGCCAGCCACTGCGTGAAGAGCAGCGTGGACGACCTGCTGGACGAGATCCTGGCGGCAGACCCCCGGCTCGCCAAGAAGGTCTACCTGCTGGAGGACTGCATGTCGGCGGTCACGGTCCCCGACGGGTCCGGCGGCCTGGCCGCAGACTTCACGCCCCAGGCGCAGTCGGCCCTCGACCGCTTCCGCTCCGCCGGGATGCACGTGGTGCGTTCCACCGACCCGATCGACCAGTGGCCAGAGCTCGAGCTCTGAGAGGAGAGAACGTCATGCGAAACCGGAACCCCGAGGATTCGAAGGTCGCCCGGCTGTTCGCCGGGGCCCACACCGAGGGCACCCTGTCCCCCCAGGGCCTCCAGGTGCTGTCGGCGGTGGACCTGGGGAGCCAGATCCAGGCCGGTCTCGGCATCTCCGTCGACGACGTGGCGGCGAGCGAGGTGCTGCTCCTCACCATGATGCCCGACGACTCCGGTTCGATCCGGTTCGCCGGGCATGCCCAGACGGTGAGGGACGGCCACAATCTGGTCCTCGACGCCCTGCTGGCCTCCAAGCAGGGCGACGCAGTCCTGGCCCATACCCGGTACCTGAACGGGCACGTGCTCTTCCCCTACCTGCCGATCGAGCAGGCCACCCGGATGACGGACCGGAACTACGATCCCTCCCTGGGGACCCCGCTCTACGACCAGACGGTGGTGCTCCTCGGCTCGGTCCTGGCGAAGGCCCAGGAGTTCGCGGCCAACGGGGTGGCGGCCCGCAGCGTCACGCTGATCCTCACCGACGGGGCCGATGAGGGCTCCCGACGGGCCTCCGCGGCCGACGTGGCCTCGCTGGTCCGGGACCTGGTCCGGGCAGAGGTCCACATCGTGGCCGCCATGGGGATCGACAACGGCTCGACCGACTTCCGGAAGGTCTTCCGGGACATGGGGATCGCCGACCGGTGGATCCTGACCCCTGGCTCGGATCCCCACGCCATCCGCCAGGCCTTCCAGGTCTTCTCCCGGTCGGCGGTGCAGGCCAGCCGGTCGGCCGCCTTCTCCGGGACGGCCCTGGCGGGGTTCCTGGGCGGCCCGTGACCCCTGGGGACACGGGACGCCGCGGCGGGAAGCTCCCTGGAACCCGGAGGGGGCGGGCACTGTCGTAGCGGACGATGGTGGCCCGCCCCCTCCGTGCCGTCGTGCTCGCCGGCTCCCTGGCGGTCGCCTGGCATGGATCCGTGCGGGCGGCTCCCGGAGACCCGCTGCCGGCCTGGGAACAGCGGATGACGACCGGCCTCGAAGCCATGTCCCAGGGCGATCTCGTCACCGCCAACGCCGAGCTCCAGGACGCCCTCAAGGCAGCCCGCCAGGAGTCCGACGCGGCCGATCCCGGGAGGCTCTCGCCACGGGAGATCGCCCTCTCCCTCGTCTACAGCGAGCTCCGGACCCTCCAGGCATGGACCGGGTCCAAGGAGAACGCCATCCGATTCGGCCGCCTGGCGCTCAAGGCCCGCTCCCGGATCCCCGACCACGAGTCCCCCGAGTTCCAGACCCTCTACTTCGGCCTGCTCGACGTCTATCGCCAGTACGGGGCCTGGGACGAGGAGCAGAAGGCCCTGGACCGGCTGGTCTCGCTCCTCACCGCCAAGGACCCCGCCCACCCGCTCCTGCCGAGGGTCCTCGAGCGCAAGGCGGACCGCATGGCCGAGACCTTCCGGAGCGGGGAGGTCCCGGCCATCCTGCAGCAGCTGCTCTCGACGGTGGCAGCCTCTCCCCATCCCAGGCCCGGCGAACTGGCCCGGATCGAGCGCAAGCTCGGCGCCTTCGCCCTGGCGGATTCCCGCTACACCGACGCCCTCGGCCACTGGGACCGGGCGATCGCCCAGCTGAAGACCGAAGGCCGCACCGACGACCTCCGGATCCTGGCCCTGCTCGACCTGCGAGGAGCAGCCCTCTCCCTGGTCGGCGACCTGGAGGGAGCCCGCAAGGACTTCGACACGTCCCACCGGATGCGTCGGGCGGGTTCCATGGTCATGGAGGATCCCCAGGTCGTGACCGAACTCTGGTCCTACCTCGCCCTGGCGCTCCGCAAGCATCCCACCCCGGTCTCGGTCCCGATCGTGCTCCGGGCCCTCGATGGGGTCCCCTACCTCGACGAACCGACCCGGATGTCGATCGCGGGGGACTGCCTCTGCCTGATCGAGCGCTACCGGACCGACGGACTCGCCGAGGCCGCCACCCTGGTCGCCGAGCGGACTCCCAAGGCCCAGCCCGTTCCCGAGGGAGCCGAGTTGGTGGCGGAGAACGAGTACGCCCAGACCTGGAAGCTGAAGGACGGCACTTTCGTGGCGCGGCATCTCCCCCACCGCGCCGGCAAGCTCTGCACCGCGGCCTACTGACTTCGTTTCCAGGTCTTCAAGCCACGGCCTGCGCCCGTCCCGGTTCCCCGTCCTCCCGTGCGAACCTCCAGAGGGCCATCACCGTCGCCAGCCGGGCCACCGTGGCGAAGGCGAACAGGTGCTCGTAGCCGTGCCTGTCCTCGCCCAGGGACCGGAGGATCCAGGCGGCCGCCAGCGAGCCGAGCACCATGCACAGCGAGCGGAGCAGGTAGAAGGTGGTCAGCACGCTGGTCCGCTCCTCGCGGCGGATCGCCTCGAAGAAGAGCAGGAAGGTGGCGAGCTCGTAGGCCGACCAGACGGTGCCGGACCACAGCGCCACCGAGAGCAGGTATCCCATGTGGTCCGAGAGGGTCCAGAACAAGGGGAGCGGGATCAGGCCCAGGACCCCGATCCAGAGCAGGGCCGTGGTGCCGTAGCGCTCGGAGACCCGGCCCCAGAGCGGCAGGATGAAGATCCTCGCCAGGTAGGGGACGGCCAGGACCGCCACCCACTCGAAATAGCCGAGGCCGACCCTCTCGAGCAGGTAGGGCGAGAAGAACGGCGCCGAGAGGTGGACCGTGAAGGTGGCGGTGAGCATCACCACCAGCAGCCGCCCATCGCGTGCGACCCTTCGCCGCGAGAAGAGCTCCGTCCAGGCCACCCCGCGCTCGGGGACCTCGGCCGCCTCGCCCTCCCGCTGGGAGGCCATGAGGCGGGCCGACACCGCCCGGGCCATGAAGGCCGTCGCGAACAGGAGCCCGAACGCCTCCAGGCGCAGGCCCCGCCGGGTCCATTCGTCCAGGAAGGCGCCGCTCGCCAGCAGGGTCAGGCCCGTGGCCACCTGCGAGGCCCGGCTCCGGGAGGCGAAGTAGCGGGCCCGGAGCCGCCGGGGGACCAGCGCCTCGACCCAGGTGTTCCAGGCCGGTCCCGCCGCCAGTCCGGCGCCCCAGTAGACCGAGACGATCGAGAACAGGAGCACCGTCGGGACGGTCCCGTGGAACGCAGCGCCGGCCAGGGGCAGGTAGCAAAGGGCCTGCACGGTCACGCAGGCGACCGCCCACCGACGATTGGAGCCGAGCCACGCCACCCCCCGGGGAGTGGCGAGCTGGAGCAGGGATCCGGCCATGAGCGGGACCGTCGACAGGAGCGCAGCCAGCCACTCGGGAAGGCCGAGAGCCAGGCCGAAAGGCGTCAGGTAGGACTCCCCGCCCCCTACCATGACGCTGAAGGCCAGGATCTCCAGGTACATGATCCGGAGATCGCGCCGATACGGACTCTCGGGGCGGCTCAAGCGGATCCGAGACTACAGGATCAGGCGAGTCCCAGCACTACCTCGTGGAGCCCCCGGGCCGGACCCTCCCGGGTGAGGAGCCCCAGGGTCGATCCCGGAACCCTCGCCAGGATCCCCAGGACATCCAGGATGCCCCGGACCAGGAGCCCCCCCCGCATCCAACTCGGCAGGCCCCGCAGCATGTCCTGGGCCGGTTCGATCCGTCCCTCGGCCAGCCGCAGCAGCGCCAGGTCGAGAAGGATTTCCTGGTTGTGCGGCTCGTACTCGAGGGCCAGTTCCAGGGCCGCGATGGCCGACTCCTGGCGCCCCCTCGCCCGCTCGACCTCGGCCTTCAGGTGCAGGGCGTCGGGGGCGATGGCGGGGGAGAGTCGATCGCACAAGCGCCGGACCTCGATCTCGGCCTCTTCGATGTCCCTCCGGCCGAGTGCCCGGCTGACCGCGTCCAGGCGCTGGTCCTCGCGACTGCCCCAGACCAGCTGGGCAAGTTCCGAGTCCGGATCGGCCCGCATCAGGCCCAGGTCGATCAGTACCGTCCGCATGTCCGGCGTCCGCTCCTCGACGTCGTCGGCGAGCATCCGCATGCAGAGCGCGTCGATTTCCGGGGGGATCCCCGGGACGAGCCTCGAAGGAGGCGAGAGCATGGAGGTCTCCGCCATCGCCATCTCCTGGTAGGTTCCCGGTTCGATCGCCTTCTGCCCGGTGAGCATCTCGTAGAGGACCGCTCCCAGGCTGAACACGTCGGCCCGGTGGTCGGTCAGGCGTCCCAGCCGCTGCTCCGGCGGGGCATAGGCCATGGTGCCCATGATCGACCCCTTCTGGGAGAGGAGCAGCTCGTCCTCGGCCCGGGCGATCCCGAAGTCGAGGAGCTTGGCCCGCCCGTCCTTCCGCACCACCACGTTGTCGGGCTTCACGTCCCGGTGCACCACCTGGTGGCCGTGGGCGGCATGCAGCGCGCTCGCCACGTCCTCGACCACCCACATGGCCCGGGTCAGCGGGAGCTTGCCGCCGCTCTCCGAGAGGACCTCTCCCAGCGGCAGGCCCCGGACGAACTCCATGGCGAGGAAGACGGGGATCCCCGGTGCCGAGCCGATCTCGTGGACCCTGGGGACCAGCGGGTGGTCGATGAGGCGATAGATCTCGCCCTCCCGGCGCATCCGGGCCACCACCCGGTCGTTGCGGGCGTGTTGGGGGAGCAGGAACTTGATCGCGACGAACTCGCCCTGCAGGAAGTCGTAGGCCAGATGGACCTCCGCCATCCCGCCGACGCCCAGGGTCGCGATGATGTAGTACCGGCCGAAGAAGCACCCGGGCTCCCGGCCCAGCGGTACCGGTGCCTGCCTCACGCCTGGAGCGTAGGCGCGCCGGGGGTCCTTCCCCATGGACCCCGGGCGACCGGACGAGATCCGGTCGGGAACCCCGGGAGTTCGGCGGCCCGGCTTGCCGGGACAGGGGACCGGCCGTACCCTGCTGGCGGGAGGATCGGGTGTCCGACCGGGAGCGCCACGTCTCCGAGCTGGCCGCCATCTACCGGCGGCACTTCACCGCGCCGGGCTACCGCGAGGGGAGCGAGGCCCTCGACGAGGCCGAGCGCTACCACCGCTCCCTCGCCGAGGCCCACGGCGAGGCCTACGCCCGCGAGGTCGATCGCCTCGCCTACCGGATCGGCCACGGGTGACTCCGGCCTCCGGGGCCCGGTCCCGGCTGGCCGGCGCCCTGGTGCTGGCGATGCCGGTGTCGCTCCTGGCCGGCGCCCTGGCCGCCTGGTCCTGGACCCGCCATCCCCTCCCCGCGGCCCGGGTGGCAGCCCTGGGCGTGGTCCTGCTGGCGTCCTCGGGCGCCGCGGTCAGCGCCTCGGCCCGGTCCCGGCTCGAGGCGACCGGCCTGCGCGCCCTGGTCGGCTTCGGCTCCGGGCTCGCTGTCCTGTGGGGCGCACTGCTCTCCGGCGGCCCGGAGTTCCCGCGGGCGGGCGACGTCCTGGTCGCCTCGATCCTGGTCCTCCTCGTCCCCACCTGGAGGGCGGCCGTCACCGCGCCCCTGCCCATCACACGGGAAACAGCCTGAGCTGACGTCCGCCGGGCGGGACGAAGGCGTCGGTGCGCAGGTCGGGTCCCCGGGTCGCCAGCCCGTGCCGGCGGCAGGCGGCCTGGAAGAGCTGGCGGACCGCTTCGGCCCTGGCCCCGTCGCCTTTCATCCGCTTGCCCGGTCGGGTGTCGTTCAACCTTCCCCGATGGGCCTCCCGCACCTGGCCGAGAACCCGATCGGCCCGTTCCGGCACCTCGCTCCGCAGCCAGTCCTCGAAGAGCGGTGCGACTCCCAGGGGGAGCCTCAGCAGGGTGTACCCGGCGAAGCTCGCTCCCGCCCCGGCCACCGCCGCCACCAGGTCCGGGACCTCCTCGTCGGTGAGCGCCGGGATGATGGGTGCCAGCAGGGCGCCGACCGGCACACCGGCCCGTGACAGCGCGCGGATGGTCTCGAGCCGGGCCGCGACCGAGGAGGTCCTCGGCTCCAGTCGCCTGCGGAGCTCGTCGCGAAGGGTCGTCACCGAGATCGCCACCGCCACCGCACCGTGCTCCGCCAAGGCCGCGAGGTGATCCAGGTCCCGGAGCACCAGCCGGTTCTTGGTCACGATCTTGACCGGGTGGCGGGTGCGGGCCAGGACCTCCAGGCACGCCCGGGTGATCCCCAGGCGCTTCTCGACCGGCTGCCAGGCATCGGTCACGCCCGAGAGCGCCATCACCTCGGGGTGGTAGCCGGGACGGGAGAGCTCGGCCTCGAGCAGGCTGGCGGCCTGGCGCTTCACCACGATCCGGGTCTCGAACTCGAGTCCCGGCGAGAACCCCAGGTACTCGTGGTAGGGCCGGGCATAGCAGTAGGAGCAGCCATGCTCGCAACCCCGGTAGGGATTCACGCTGATCGCGAAGCCGAGGTCGGGGCTGTCGTTGCGGGTCAGGACCGAACGGGAGGCGTCGTCGAGGAATTCGGTCCGAGGCGAGGGCTCCGATTCCTCCGGATCGGCGCCGGCCAGGAAGTCCGGATCGGGCTCGACCGACCGCCCTTCGAACCGGTTGGGAAGATCCCTCCCGGTGCCGCGCCCTCGCCGCATGCCGGTCCCACGGTCGCCGGGCGCATCCTCCGCCATGCCGGAAGCGTACGTGAACATCCGATCAGGATCAAGGGATCCGGCGCCGGAGCTCCCGCTTCAGGCCCTCGTTGGTAGCCGGGCACTGGCTCATGGTCAGGCCGGGTCGCCCGAGCACCAGGGGGCAGTACAGGGTCCGCATGGTCCGGTGGTGTCCCGAGGCCGCGCCATCGATCTCGAGCGTCGCCCGGCCTGCCTGCAGATGCTGGACCCCGGACTCGCTGGCGAAACCGTTCTCGCCCTCGACTCCCAGCTCCTCCCGGGTCAGGAAGCGGAACCGGAGCCGGATCGTCCAGCCGGTCGCCTCCAAGGTCGCCTTCAACCGCTCGGTCAGGAGCAGGGGATTCGAACCCGGGATCCACTCGCCGTCCACGAACTTGCCCGGCTGCCACAGCCCGGTCTCGAGCCGCCCCGGAGCCCGGGGCTCCTCCCCGAAGGCGTTGTAGAGGGTCAGGAAGTCGGCGGCCTCCACCCGGTCCCAGACCTCCTGGACCAGGAACCGGACCTCGCGGCGACGATCGGTGGCGGCGATCGACCGGCTGGAGGTGCGCAGCAGCCCGAACAGGGGCACGGCGAAGAGCGCCAGTACCAGCGCCGCCACCGAGACCTCGACCAGGGTGAAGGCCCGTCTCGCACTCCTCATTCGACCACCTCGTGTTCGTGCTCGCTCGCGTCGTCGTAGGGATCGTTCTCGAGGACCACCAGGCCCTGGGGCCGGATCCAGTCCAGGGGGACCTGGTCGAGCTGATAGCGGTCGTGGAGGCGCGCCTGCCGCGGCGGCTCCGGGAGGAAGGCCAGGATGGGGTAGGGTGCCTTGGCGCGCTTCAAGGTGAGGAGGCAGGCGTACTGGCTCTCCACGCCCTTCAAGTGGAAGACCCGTTCCTCGGCATGACGCGCCGCAACCTCGTCGCCCCGGGTCCCGCCCATCCGCGGCTCGATCTCGACCCGGATCGCATGACGCGGGGAGACCCCGATGGTCCCTGCCTCGTCGGCATCGAGGTACGAGAAGCGCACCGCGCCCAGGGGCTGGCGGTTCACCAGCTTCCCGTTGCGCAGCAGATCGACTCCGCCCCCGCCGGCGTCCACCACCCGGTACTCCATGCGGCGGCCTACGAGGGTGAGTTTGCGGCTCTCCCGGGCGAAGCGTCGGTGGTGGTAGGCGTACCAGACCAGGGCCGGCCCCTCGTCGCGGGCCTCGAGGGAGACCGGCTCGACCACGCTGGGGAAGGCCGCGAAGTCGAAGCCGTCCCCCACCACGACCCGGTCGAGGTCCACCCGCATCCGGTCGAGCAGACGGTAGGCCTCGTCCCGGGCCGCGGCATGCTCGGTCACCTGCGTCATGCCGCGGCTCCCGGTCCCGAACATCGCCAGGGCGCCACCGATCACCAGCGACCCGAGGACCGCCGCGATCAGGCCTTCGAGGGCGGTGAACCCGCGGCGGCACCGGGAACCGCCCGCAGCCGGCGGACGGCTCCGGGCCGGGACCTCACTCGGCGCTGCCACTGCCGGCCCTCCTCGAGCCCGCCGTCGCCGCGCTGCCGCTGCCGGCCCGGTCGCGGTCTTCCCGAGCCCCTCCCTCGACGGTCCGACGGCCTGTGCCCGCCCCTCCTTCCATCACACCCAGGCCCTGGGTCGAGGCCACCGGGAAGGGATAGAGGCGGGATCCCGAGGTAGAGGGCAGCTCGGCGTAGATCGGATCGATCAGCACCTTCAAGGGGTCGTAGCGCACCCCCGATCCCGGCATCGCCAGGTTGCGCCTGGCCTCGGACTCGTCGGGCGGGAACATCTCGGCGATCTGGTGCGGGGACACGTCATGGGCCTGCAGGCTCCGCACCAGCGACGCCGTCATGTTGTCGAGGATGGCTTCCCACTCGAGCTTCTGGAAGAGGCGGTAGGTGGTGTGGTGCACCTCGCCCCCCATCCCGGCCGCTCCCTCGCCCCCGAAGCCCATGATGGCGGAGATCTCGAGCAGGTAGGTCTTGTCGGCCCCCAGTTCCTTGCTGCGGAGGAAGGACGAGGTCACGGTGACCTCGGTATCCGAGGAGATCAAGGCCCCGGTCCTCAGGTCCCCGACCAGGTGGGCGATGGCCAGGGCGGGATTGGCCCCGCAGCTCGCCATGCGTTGGGCCGCGTCCTGGCCCACCGAGCGCATCGCGTCGCCCCATGCCTCCTTCAGTTCCTCGAGGTCGAAGCCGTCGGTCCGGCGCACTGCGGGCCCGCCTGCCGAGGGCTTGTAGAAGAGCTTGGCGACCTTCTGCAAGGGGGTCGAGTCGTCGCCGGCGGAGTTCTTCGGCGTGGTGTGGTCCCCCGACTTGCTGGCGAACATCCAGCGCTCGATCCCCACCGCCTGCGACCAGTTCCAGAACTCGCTGTCGAGCTGGGGCGCGGGCGGCGCCTCGCCCCGGTTCCTCGCCTTCTCGATCGACTCCTTGTCGACGCCGAGCTCGCGACCCACGTCGTTCCAGAATCCCCGCAGCTGCTCCAGCTTCGCCTCGTCGTAGCCCTTGGTCTCGATCTCCTCGAGCACCTGTTCGAGCTGCTCCTTGGGCGGGACCTTGCGGGCCAGCTCGTCGGGACCGATCCGCCCGGCCCGCACCAGGACGCGCGGGCGCATGCCCGCCGGGATCCCGGGAACCTCCACGTCCCGCCCCGCGGTCATCCGCACCGGGACCTCGACCGGGGCCAGCTCCTCGAGGGCCGAGTCGTCGAGCGCCAGGCTCACCTTCCCGTTGTTGACGAGCAGGGCCGCCTCCTCGGTGGCCAGCCGCGCCACCTCGAGCGCGCCTTCCCGCATCCCCTGGTGGAACTCGCGCCGACCCATGCCCCGGGACAAGGTGGCGGCCGACATGCCCATGATCCCGAGCACGACCCCGACCCAGATCACCGCGACGATCGATCCGCGCCTCTGGAGCTTCGCCATCCTGATCCTCTCGTTCCCGACCCGGATCGGCTCCGGGTGGCTCCCGTCCATCCGCAAGACCGATGCCCGCATGCATCGCTCTCCCGGGAAGGCAGGGATGCCGGTCTCCAGCCTGGCGAGCGAAGTCCCCGGGTCAATTTGCCTCGATCGGCACGCCAGGGAGGGACGTCCTGCCCCTGGTACCCTGGGCGCCATGGGACGACGCCTCCTCCTGCTCGCGATCCCCGCGCTCTGCCTCGCCGGATGCCTGTCGGTCACGCCCCGCTCCGACCTGGAAGCCTTGGAGGCGCGGCTCACCGACCTGTCCTCGCGACGCGAGAAGGAGGCGAACCGGCTCGACGAGCGGGTGCGTCGCACCGAGGACGCAGCCACTCGCCTCGAGGGGATGTTGGCCGGGGTCCAGGCGGCAGCGGGTCCCCGGGAACCCGACACCTCGGCTCCGGCGGCGGGCACCGGACCCGGGACCCGGCCTGGTCCTGGTTCTGGCTCTGGCACCGGTTCCGGCTCGGGCTCGGGCTCGGGATCCGGACGGCCTCCCCGTGACCACCGGAGGACCGGAGGGATCCTCCGCACCGCACTTCCCACCGATCCGCCCACCCTCGATCCGGCCCTCCTCCAGGACACCACCAGCCATCTGGTCGCGATCCAGATCCTCGAGTGCCTGGTCGAGCTCGACGCCCAGCTCCGGATCCAGCCCCGGCTCGCCACTGCATGGACCATCTCGGAGGACGGCCTCGAGTACCGCTTCGAACTCCGCCCCGGGGTCCGCTTCCACCACGGCCGGGAGATGACGGCCGAGGACTTCGTCTGGAGCTTCCGCAGGATCCTCGACCCCGCCACCGCCAGCGTCCGGGTCTGGATCCTCGACCGGGTCCTCGGCTACCCCGTCTTCGCCCGGCTCCGGCGGAGCGCCGACCTGCTCCGCAAGGCCCTCGCCGGCGAGATCCCCGATGCCGCTTCCCGCTCCGAGGCCCTGGCGTCCCTCTCAGGACTCGACGCCAGGACCTTCGTCGACCTGGGCCACCCGGACCCGGAGCGGGTCTCCTCTCTCGCCGATCGCCTGTCGGCCTGGCTGGCGATCCCCGATGACGCGACCTCCGGGCTGCTGACGGAACTCGACGCCCTGGAAGTGGAGGACTTCGTCTCCCGCGGCATCCAGGCGCCCGACCCGCACACCCTGGTGCTCCGCCTCGAACGTCCCTTCGCCCCCTTCCTCCAGGTGCTCGCCATGGTCCAGGCCGCGGTCCTCCCCCGCGAGGAGGTCGAGCGGCTGGGCAGCGGTTTCGCGTTCCAGCCGGTCGGGACCGGCCCCTTCCGGTTCCACTCCTGGGAGCACGACGTCCGGATCGAGCTCCGGTCCTTCGACGGGTACTACGGGGGACGACCTCCCCTGGAGGGCATCACCTTCCGCATCCTCCCCGACGACGTGGCCCGTCTCACCGAGTTCCTGGTGGGCAACCTCGACGTCTCGAGCCGCGTCCCCGACGAGAAGTACGTCGCGCTGCGCGCCGACCCGGACTTCCCCGGGGTGCTCGAGGAGGTCCCCATCCTCCACGTGCTCTACTTGGCGATGAACCCGACCCGACCGCCGTTCACCGACCGGAGGGTCCGGCGCGCCTTCAACCACGCCATCGACCGGGTCTCCATCCTCGAGAAGATCCGCAAGGGCCGCGGCATCCTCGCCGAGGGACCCCTCTCGCCGGGGATCCCCGAGTACGACCCGGAGCTCCGCGGCTACGAGTACTCGCCCGAGAAGGCCGTTGCCCTGCTCCGGGAAGCCGGGTACGACCCTCCCTCCAAGCTCGGATCCGTCGAGTTCTGGTTCAACTCCTCGACCGGCAGCGACGTCAACGCCAAGATCGCCGAGGTCTTCCAGGAGAACCTCCGGAAGATCGGGGTGGACCTCGTGCTCCAGTCCGTCGAGTGGGGGACCTACCTCCAGAAGCTGCGCCGCTGCGAACCCTCGCTGCTGCGCCTGGCGTGGGTCTCCTCCATCGCCGACGGGGACGGCTTCCTGTATCCCTTCTTCCACAGCTCTTCGATCGGGCAGACCAACGTGGCGTGCTACTCCGACCCCGCCATGGACGACCTGCTGGACCGGGCCCGCGAGAGCCGAGATCCGGAGGAGCGGATCCGGCTGTACCGGCAGGCCACCTCCAAGGTGGTCGAGGAGGCCATCTGGATCCCCCTCCTCCATAACCGGGAGGATCTGGTCCGCAAGCCCTGGGTCCGCGACCTCGTCCTGTCGGCCCGGGGCGCCGACGCGGTGCGCTTCCGGGACGTGTGGCTGGCACCCCGACCATGACCGGGCAGGAGCCAGCCGGCGACGAGGACCGCAAGGCTCGCGACGTAGCCGGGATCAAGCTCGGACCCTTCGGGCAGTACGAACTGCTCCGCCACCTGCGTACCGAGGGCGAGTTGGTCGAGTGCTTCCTGGCCCGCCAGCGACTGCTGGACCGGGAGGTGGAGGTCCACGTCCTGCGGGTCCCCCGGGAGACCAACCCCACCCTCTCCCATCGCTTCCTCGAGGGCCTGGAGCGCATGGCGGGACTCGATCACCCGGCCCTGCTCCGGATCCTCGACATCGACACCTCCGGGTCGCGCCCGTTCTTCACGACCCCGTCCCGGGGCGAGCGACGCCTGGCAGAGCACCTGGCGACCTCCGGGGGCAGCCTCCGCGCCGAGGACGCGGTCCGCCTGTTCACCCCGCTGGCCCAGGGGCTGGCGGTCCTCCACCGCGCCGGCATCCTCTACCGGGAGACCTCGGCGGAGACGGTCCACCACGAACCGCGTCGCGACCTCCTCTTCTTCGGGGAGTTCCCCCTCTCCCGACCCGAGACCCTGATCGACTCCCGCGGGAGCGACCTCCTGTCCCCCCTGCACGGCCAGCTCTGGGACGAGCGGGCCGACGTGTTCCTGCTGGCGCGGCTCCTCTACCTGGCCCTGGTCGGGCGTGACGCCCTCGGTACCAAGGCACTGCCGGGCCGTGCCCCGATGCTCAAGCCCCTGATGGACGCCCTCGACAACCGACCCGAGTGGATCCGCCTGCGCGACCTGGTCATGGCCTCCCTCTCGCCCTCGCCCTCGGACCGTCCCGAGACCGTCGAGGCCTTCCTGGAGAAGTTGGGCAAGCCGGCGCCGACCCAGATGCCTCCATCCGGGGAGCACCGGATCCAGGTACGGCCCGGGGCGACCGGCGCCCCCGCCGTCCCCGCGCTCCCTCCGGTCGCCGCCGCCCGCAGCGCGCGAGGCCGCAAGGGACGACGCACCTCTCCCAAGGACGGTCGTCCCGACCGGGGTTCCGGGCTGCGACTGGTGGCGGCCCTGGCGGCGGGCGCAGCTTTCGCGTTCATGGCCGCAAGCACTTCCGGACCACCACGCGACCCCCAGTCGGCCGAAGTCGTGGAGCTCACCGCGACGCCATCGTCCGACGCTGGAGCCACCGAAGCCTCGCGACTCGAACCGGTCCGCGCCGGCCTCGAGACCGCCCTCTTCCGGGTGAACGCCCGGGCCACCGGCACCGAGACCTTCGACGAACGCTGGGGTGCGCTGATGGCCTGGCTCGCCACTCCCGAGGCCCGGCACCGCCCCGTGACCACGCCCTCGGCACTGCTGCTCCTCCGGGCCCGCGCCCGGCAGGGGGATCGATCCGCCTGGGTCCAGCTCGATGCCTGGATCCGGGAGGCGGCCTCGGTACCGGCAGCTACCCGCTGAAGCCGCCCGAGACCCCGCCGCCCCCTCCGCCTCCACCGCCTCCGCCTCCACCCCCGCCCGGCGGCGTGACTCCCGGCGTCTGGTTGGTATACCCCAGCACGGACGCCTCGTCCGGCGGGACGCCCTCGTCCAGGCTGTAGACCTTGCGGAAGAACTCGAAGAACTCGAAGAGCTGGGCCCGGGTGCCGGTGGCGGGATCCTCGAACCAGTGGTTCAGGCTCCCGCTGGGAGCCCCGACCGAAGCCCTCGCCGAGACGCACCAGTCGTTGCCGTGGAAGGGATCGCGGAAGGCCCCGCCCGGGACCTCTTCGTCGGGGGTCGATGCGGGCAGGAACGAATCGCAGCCGAAGTCGTAGCTCCGCAGGATGGGCCCGGTGGTCACCACCCGGTCGACATAGCCCGCATCGGGTGCGCCGCCGCGCTGCTCGTGGAGCTTGGCGATGGCGTGGGCGGCGGGAGGCGGACCCTGGTCGTCGGGGTCGATCCGGAACGCCCCGGGGTCGTCGCAGGCCGGCGCCACCCAGGTACAACCGGGGACACGCCCGCAGTAGAACTCGGAGAGGCCCCGCTCGGGTTGGGGACAGGCCGGGATGTCCGGACCCACGGAGCGGCGCCAGATCGCGGAGGTCCGCTCCGGCGCGGGCGTCCCCTCGAAGACCACGTCGTAGACCCGATCCCGGAGGAACTCGCCGGCCGGGGTCCAGTCCGCCGGATCTCCCGTGGACGCGAACCGCTCGAGGAACGCAGCGGCAGCCGCGTCGGGGACGGCACCGGGAGGAAGCGGCGCCGGGTCCGCCTTCCAGTCCACCGCCCCGTAGTTGGCGATGTACCGGGGCGAGAGGTCGCGGATCCTCGCCCGGATGGCGTCCCTCACGTCCTCCCTGGATGGATCCTGGAGCTCGGGCTCGGTGAAGACCGTGACCCGGACCAGCCGCTTGGTGGTGGGACCGCTCGCCAGGTACCCGTCCGTCGAATCGCCCCAGATCGGGGGATCCGGGAACATCAGGAAGGCCGCGTAGGCCAGCACGCTGTCCCCTCCGTCGCGACCCCGGCTGAAGAGGTCGATGTGGTGGAGCGGGATCCAACGGTCCTGCCCATCGGGTCGCTCCCGGCCCAGGGCGTTCTCGGCGACCACGGTGAAATCGCCCTCGAGGCTGCCCAGGCCGAACTCGGCGGAGGTCCTGGTCCCGCGCATGAACGGAGCAAGCTCGGCGAGCCGGTCGGAGGCGACGCCTCCCCCGTACCAGCGCCGGCGGCGCAGCAGGTTGGCGGCGGCCTCCAGCCCCGACAGGGCAAGCGACCGGGCCCGGAGCCGCCCCAGGGATGCGCCTTCCGAACGCGCTTGGCTCCCGGCGAACTGGAGCATGGGGAAGACCGCGATCGCCAGCAGCGAGAGCGAGGCGAACACCACCAGTCCGATCACGAAACCGCGACGGCCGACGGTCCGTCCGCCGCTCCCGCGGCCCGAAGGGCTCCAGGGTCCAGGGTCGGTCATGGCAACGGTCCCTCCCCTCGGATCCGGTTGGCAGCGAAGGCCGAGACGACCACCGAGACGGTGGTGCCGTCCTCGGCCACGGCCCGGAGCGTCAGCTCCGCCTGGCCCCGGATCGGCTGGCGCACCACCAGGTCGTCGATGCCGCGGGCCAGCTCGACGGGAGCCGATCCCCGACGGACCAGCTTCAGTATCCCTTCCGGGTCCCGGTGGACCAGCGAGAGCTGGTTCGCCCCGTCCGTGAAGACCAGCACCGGAGCGCCGACGGGATCCCCTTCCCGGGGATGGCGCAGGGCCGTGGCGGTATCCAGTTCGGAACGCAGCCGGATCTCGGCGAGCCGGATCCGCTGGAGCGCATCGAGCTTCCCGACGACCCGGTCCGAGAAACCGTGGAATCGGAGGGAGGAGACGGCCAGACCCACCAGGCCCGCCAGCAGCGCCAGGCCCAGTACGGCCTCGACCAGGGTGGCGCCGCGACGCGTCATGGTCAGACCTCCTCCCCTGCGACTCCCGCCAGGCGGAGTTCCTTGGTCCCCGCCTGGCCGCGGTCCGTCCAGCGCACCACGACGTCGACCCGGTAGAGGCGACGCGGGCTGTTCGAGCCCACGTCGGCGCAGCGCACCTCCCGGACCACCTCGAGACCGGCCAGCTCCGAGGCCACCGACGGCAACTCACCGGTCGCCTCCGAGGTCAGGTCCTCCCGCGACAGCGGTGTCGCCCCCGCCGGGCAGGCCAGCCCCTCGTAGGCACCGGCACGCACCAGGCTGCGGGCCCTCGCCAGGGCCCACTCCGCCAGGCCGCGGGCCACCACGTGGCTCCGGACCAGGCGGGTCTGGGCCGTGCCGCTCTCGAAACTCCGGAGCAGCGGGACCGAGACCAGCGCGAAGAGGCCGAAGGCCATCACGATCTCGACGAACACGTTGCCCCGCCTCCGCATGCTGCGAGTGTGCCATCGACGGGCCGGGGAAGGGAGGCACAGGCCGCGCCGAGGCCGGGCGACGCGACCGCGGTACCGTGGGGCCGGGAAGCAGAGGTCACCATGCGCGCCGCGATGATGGACACGCCGCTCTCGATCGGGCACATCCTCGATCGGGCGGCCCGCTTCCATCCGGATGCCGCGATCGTCTCCGTGCAGCCCGACCGGTCCCGGCGACGCTCCGACTACGCCACCCTGGCCCGCCGCGCCCGGGCCCTCGCCTACGGCCTCGAACAGGTCGGACTGCAACCCGGAGACCGGGTCGCGACCCTCATGTGGAACCACCAGACCCACATCGAGTGCTACTTCGGCATCCCGCTGGCCGGCGGCGTCTACCACACGCTGAACCTGCGTCTGGCCCCCCAGGAGATCGCCGCCATCGTCCGCCACGCCGGCGACCGATTCCTGGTGGTCGACGAAGTCCTCCTCCCCCTCTACCGGCAGTTCGCGAACCTGGTCGAGTTCGAGCGGGTCCTGGTGGCGCGCACCTCGCCCGCTCCCCTCGAGGCTCCCCTCCAGGACTTCGAAGGGCTCCTGGTCACGCCTCCCCAAGGCTGGGATCCGGAGCCGCCGGACGAGCACCAGGCGGCCGGGCTCTGCTACACCTCCGGGACCACCGGAGGCCCCAAGGGCGTGGTCTACTCGCATCGCGCCATCGTCCTGCACTCGCTGGTCTCCGCCATGACCTCCACGCTGGGCATCCGCGAGGACGACACCGTGCTCCCGGTGGTCCCCATGTTCCATGCCAATGCCTGGGGCCTGCCCTTCACCTGCACGCTGGTCGGCTGCAAGCAGGTCCTTCCCGGTCCACACCTGGACGCCCATGGACTCCTGGACCTCTACGCCGACGAGGGCGTGACCCTGTCGGCAGGCGTGCCCACGATCTGGATGGGGATCCAGCAGGCTCTCGAGGCCGACCCCGGGAAGTGGAAGCTGGCCCCGGGCCTCCGCATGGTGGTGGGTGGATCCGCCGCGCCCGAGTCGATGATCCGGACCCTCGACGGGTTCGGCCTCGAGGTGATCCACGCCTGGGGCATGACCGAGATGACACCTCTCGGGAGCGTGGCCCGGCTCAAGGGGAGCCTGCACCGAGCCGACCCGGAGCTCCGCTATCGCACCCGGGCGAGCCAGGGAGTCCCGGCCCCGCTGGTCGACGTCCGGGTCCAGGGACCCGAGGGACCGGTGCCCTGGGACGGGACGACCCACGGAGAGCTGCAGGTCCGCGGCCCCTGGGTTGCGGAGTCCTACTTCCGCGAACCCGATCGCTCGGCCTGGACCGGCGACGGATGGTTCCGCACCGGCGACGTGGTGACCATGGACCCCGAGGGATACCTTCGGATCGTCGACCGCACCAAGGACCTGATCAAGTCCGGCGGGGAGTGGATCAGCTCGGTCGCCCTCGAGAATGCGCTCATGGGCCACCCGGCGGTCCGGGAGGCAGCGGTGATCGCCATCCCCGACCCCAAGTGGGGGGAACGCCCGCTGGCCATACTGGTGTTCCGTCCCGGACCGCGTCCGGACGACCACGAGCTTCGCGCCCACCTCGCCCCCGGCTTCCCGAAGTGGGCGTTGCCCGACCGCTTCGAGGCGATCGACGCCATCCCCCGCACTTCGACCGGGAAGTTCCTGAAGACCCGGCTCCGCGAGATGTTCGCGGGCGTACCCTCGGCCCCCGCCGGGAACCCGGAGGGCCCGTGATCGAACTGGTGGTCACCCCGCGCCGGGTCCTCTCCTGGGAGCAGTTCGTGGCGGTGGAGCCGGCCTTCACCATCGCCCTCGACGGGGCCGTGTCGGGTCCTCCCCGCTTCGACGACCGGGGCCCTCGCCTGAACCTGAACCATCACGAGGGCGTGGACCGCCTGAGTACCCGGAGCACCTCCGGCCAGGTGATGATCTGCGTCAAGCAGGGCCTGTTCGAGACCTTCCGCGACCCTGCGGGTCCCCGCGCCCGGATCCTGGTCAACGACCCCGACCAGGACACCTCGCTGGCGGTGTGGCTGCTCGCCAACCACGAGCGGATCTCGGGCACCCGCAGCGAGCCCCTGCTCAGTCGCCTCTGTTTCGCGGCCGACGTCCTCGACGCCACGGCCGGGGCCTACCCGTTCGAACCGGAATCGGAACTCATGTGGCAGCTCGCCTGGATCTTCCAGCCCTACTGGGAGCCCCGGCTCTCCGGGGAGCTCGTCACCATGTCGGCCTCGGACATGGAGGCCGTGATCAAGGCCGTGGGCGAGCGGATCGAGGCCTACTCGAGCGGCAAGGGCGGCCGGCTCCGACCCGACACCGAGTACGAGGTCCTGCACCATGGCGCCGGGTGGGTCCTGGTGAAGGAGCTCGGAGCCCACGCCCGCACCCGCATGTTCCACGACGGGATCCGCGCCTACGTCACGGTCCGGGAGGGTCCCGCCGAGCACTTCACCTACTCGATCGGGAAGATGTCCCACTTCGTCCCCTTCCCCCTGGAACGCCTCTACGACGAGCTGAACCAGGCCGAGGGGATCCCGGCGGAAGCCAGCGACCGGTGGGGCGGCGGCAACACCATCGGCGGCTCGCCCCGGGAGCAAGGGAGCAGGATCCCCCCGGCCAAGCTGGCCCGGATCCTCGACGGCCTGGTGGCCTGAGAGCCCAAGCCCGTGGGGTACGCTCACGGAAGCAAGGGAGGCCGGGAACCGATGGCTGGAGAACACGCGGAGGAACCGGACGACACCCGCCGGCTGGGGATCGACATCCTGATCTCCCTCGGGGTGATCCTCGCCATGGTGGCCTGGAGCCGGTACTTCCACACCGAGCCGGCCCTCCTGGGCAGGGACGCCAGGTCCGTCCTGGCCATGCTGGCCTCTCTCGGTCTGTTCCAGGCCTCGGGAGGCTGGCTCTACAGCTACGAGACCCGGATCGGCCCCCTCCAGATCTCCAGGTTCGTCACGGCCGCGGCCGGGATCTACCTGCTCGCCGGTGCCTGGTGGGACCTGGTCACCCTGCTCCACCTCCCGGTCTTCCCGCTCGGTTTCGTGGCCTTCGGGGCCGTCGCCCTCTCGGGAAGCCTGTGGAGCGAGTCCATGCTGCTCGCCATGCTCGGAGCCGAGCTGGTAGACCAGGTGGCGGCCTTCTCGCTGGCGGCGTGGCTCGGCCTGGGCGGCGGCTACGGAGGCGAGGCGGTGTGGGCCCATATCGCGGTGGCCATGCTGGAGATGCCGCTGGGATTGGCACTGGCCCGGAGGTACCGCCGGTCGCTGGGGCTCGGGATCCTGGTCAACGGCGGCTACTCGCTCCTCTGGGGCTTCCTGGTCGCGGGAGCCCATGGTCCCGTCCTCCTCGGCCGCGAGAGCTGGACCTGGATCTCGTTCGCCTTCTTCGCCCTGGCCCTTGCCACCAGCATCCTGATCGTCCGGCTGGTCGCGTCCCTGAAGGACCGGTCGTCCTTCGACCTCTCCTCCCGGACCATCATCCTCACCGTCAGCTACATCCTGGGCTGGGCCGGGATCCCCAACGAGATCTCCTTCCTCGCCGCCATGATGGCCTACTGGGCGCTCGCGTCCTCCGGCATCCTCGAGCCTCGCCAGGAGGGCGGCGAGACCCTGGAGCTCGACGGGGACGATCCCGAAGCGCTCCAGCGCCTGCTGATCGCACGGCTCACCCCGGACCCCTCGGCGGCGCGGCCCGAGCCCGACACCCAGGGTCGATGGCTGCTCGCCCACCAGGTCTCGATCCTGGCGATCTACCTGCTGGCCGGTACCGCGGGAATGCTCAACACCCGCTGGCTCGCCTCGCCCGACCTCTTCCGCATGCCGATCCCGTCGACCTGGCTCGAACCCGAGGTGCATGCCGTGGTCGAGGAGATCGAGCTGGCCGAGGGGCTACCCAGGGGTGCGGCGATCGACGCATGGCTCGAGCCCTCCGAGGCGAGCGGGAGCAAGATCGCCTTCTCCCGCATGGTGGTAGTGCCGCGCGGGGCTCCCCCTCCCGAGGGGATGCCGGCCGACGGCTGCTGGAAGATCCCCGGGAGGACCTACGACTACCTGAGGACCGATGGCGTCCGGCGTCGGGGCGTCACCGTGACCGGACGTTTCAGCTTCGAGCTCCCGGCCTCGTGGGTCACCGACCTGAAGGGCGGGGAGACCCTGGTCTTCCGCCGCGGGGCGTTGGGTATGGCCTTCCCGCATCGCATCGAACCGGCCCCGCCATCGCCCCCGGACGACCCGGACGACCCGGACGACCCGGGCGAGGACACCGACGGGACCCGGGCGGCCGCGAGCGGCTGGCTCGGGAGACCCTGAGCCCGACCCGGGAGCACCCGCCTACTTCCCGGCCGTCACCAGCACGTAGTGGTCGAGGATCCGGCAGGAGGCCTGCGGCTGTCTGCGGAACCGGGTGCGGAGGTCGACGAGCTGGCGTAGCCCCACCCTGCGCTCCCCGGGCGCCCTCCCCATCACGATCGTCTCCAGGCGCCGCCAGCGGGCATCGAAGGTCTCCGAGGTCGTCGGTCCCTCCAGATGGAGCCGCCGCAACGGCTCGGGGATCGCAGGACCGAGATCGAGGATCGGCGGAGGAGGGCGCACCCCGGTCTCGGCCGGGATCGACGTCGCCGGGGCTCGCACACCCGGGCTCCCGCCGGCGACTCCCGGCTCCCTCGACCCAGGTCGTGGCGAACCGCCCGGGGGAGACGCGACAGGCCCCGCCAGCGGTCGCCCCACCACCACGGGCGGCGCCGGGTCTCCCGCAGGACGGGTCCACCGCTTCACCATCACCAGCGCGAGCAGGACGCCGCAGAGAGCCGCGACCAGCCGTCCCGGGGTGACCGGCGAAGCCTCGGGATGACCGGGGGCGGGAAGCAGGGAGCGGACCGGGAGGTCCGTCGAATCCAGGGTCCGGGCCGCGTCCCCGGCCGTGGCGTCGGGAGTGCTCCCCGGTCCCGCGGGAGGAACCTCGTCCGGAGCCTCGTCCCGGGGCTCCAGGACCGGCACCGCCACCACCGCCTCGAGGGCCAGGGCCAATGCCTCGGAACTCTGCCAGCCCTCCTCGGCTCGGGAGCGGAGCCCTTCCGCCACCACCTCCAGGGCCGAATCCAGCCGGCGGGATCCGGTGGACTTCCCGCCGGGAGCCGCGGCCATCGAAGGCGCGGCACCGGCGAGCAGCTCGTGGAGCACCCAGGAGAGGCGGTAGATGTCGGCCCGCACCCCTTCGAAGCCCCTGGGGAGAGGCACCACCTTCCCGCTGAACTCGGTGGCCGCGTCTTCGAAGACGGGGAACCAGGCGAAGTAGGGAAAACCTCGTCGCTGGTCCCAGAACACCGTGTCCGAGGCGATCGCTCCATGGACCATTCCGGCCGCGTGCATGGTGCGGAGCGCCTGGGCCAGGCCGGCCGCGCCCCGGATCCGGTCGACCTCGTCGAGCCTCGTCACCTCGCTCTTCGAGAGCAGGTAGAGGAGCGAGACCGAATCCCGGGGGATGGCGGTGACGTAGCCCTTCTGGCCCTCGACCCCGAAGTCGAGGACGCTCAGGATGTTGGGATGATCGAGAGCCGCCAGCTCCCGCATGCGCCGGACGAAGGTGCGCTCGTCCTCGCTCCCGGGCAGGAGCAGCCGACCGTGCAGGCGCAGCTCGACCGGCCGCTCCAGCAAGGCCTCGGTCGCCTGGTAGACGACCCATGTGCCCTTGGTGAATCGGGCGGTCTCGAGCCGGAACTTCCCGAAGACGACGGGCTTGCTCACGGGAAGAGCGTAGCCCGGCACCCGGTGATCGCGAATCCGCGACGGTCCACCCCGGTTGTGGCTAGCCGATTATCCGCTCCCTCGCGGCCGACCTGCCCCCGGGAGGCCCAGGATCCGCTCTGGATCCACCATGGCACGGTCCCTGCAGCCTTCCCCCTCGCTCGGTTCGAACTGTCCCGGATCGGGGACAGCGGGAAGGAATCCCATGGTCCGTCGCCACTCCAGGAGCAGGTCCTCGAGCCTGCTCCTCGTCTGTGCCCTCGCCTCGGCCTTCGCTCCGCTCCACGCCCAGTTCCTGGGCATGGGCGACGAGACCGGCCTTCCTCCTCCCGCCGAGGTCCAGGCGGTCGTTCCGGTGGTGGAGGCCAACCCCGGCGAGCCGCTGCCCCAGGGCCCGGCCCAGCCGGTGGCGGGGGAAGCACCCCGGCCCGAGCAGCCCGCCCCGGTCGAGCCCGAGGCCCCGCCCGTCCGGGCCACCGTGTGGGAGCCGGCCCGCCGCCCCTTCGTGATGGGCCAGGACAACATCGGCTTCGCCAACCCCGGAGGCGCGGTCCAGATCGCCGGCATGTCGGGCAACTGCTACACGATGGCGGTGGTCGCCAAGCTCTTCTACCAGGCGGCCCGCTACCAGGCCCAGCTCGGTCAGGGCGAGACCCGCGGCTTCGACCGGCGGGAGCTCGCCGCCGCCCTTCGGGCCCGGGATTTCCCGGCCACCGCCTTCCCGGTGCGCGGCTACGCCTCCCTCTTCGAACTCTCCGACGCCCGCAGCCTCTCCGGTCCCGAGGCCTTCATGGACCAGGCCTCCCGCCATCGCACCGGGCTCCGGGCCGATCCGCCCGACGAGACCGCCCCCGCCAACGCCGACAGCCTGGTCGAGCTCTACCGGGTCATCACCACCATCCACTACCTGCACTACATCCAGAACCAGGCCCAGTCCCTGGTCGGTAGCCTGCTGCGCCACGCCCGGGTGGGTGCCGACGCGGTGCCGCGGGTCCAGGCCGCCACCATCGCCCGCTTGAAGGAGACCCTCCCCACGGGGGAGCTGGGCGTGCTCTGCATGTTCAATCCCGACCCCAAGGTGGTCTTCGGCCACGTGGTGCTGGCCTACAAGGTGGTCGAGGAGGAGGGTGCGCCCCACACCGACATCTACGTCTACGAGGACAACCAGGTCTACGACCGGAACACTCCCGAGACCATCCTCCGGGTGGAGCGGGCCACCGGCAAGTTCGAGTACTGGGAGAAGTCCCCCCGGGGCGTCCCCCAGCGCCAGGGCAACGGCAACCCGGGCTACAGCTTCTGGAACCCGGACACCATGAACCTCCTGCTCATGCCCGACTCCAACGCCGACCCCGCCCAGCGCGAGGAGCTCGCCCGGAAGCTCGAGGCCAGCGACGAGGCCACCGCCTATGTGCAGGCCAGCGGCGACCTGATCGGCAACCTCACCCGTCGTCCGCCTCCCGGCTGGTACCGGGGCCAGGGCCAGGTGCCCCCGGTCCGGGACGAGCCCGCCCAGGGCGGCAACCCCGAACGGCTCACCGAGTCGTCGCTCGGCAACGACATCCGGACGTTCGTGCTGGCGCTCCAGCGCTCCAACCGCCACCTCGGCGTGCGACCTCCCTTCCTCCGGGGCGAGCCGCTTCCCGAGGACGCCACCACCGCCCAGTTGAACACCTACCTCGAGGCCAACACCGACGCGGTGGTGCGCAACCTCTTCCCCTACGTTCTGCCCGAGGGCCTGTCCCTCTCCGACACCCGGCTCCGGGTCGACGAGACCGATCCCAACCGGGCCTCGCTCTGGACCACCCTGGTGATCGAGCAGCGGACCCCCATCGACCGGATCCTCAGGGAGGTGGAGTCGAGTTTCCTCTTCGCCCGGGACCCCAAGGTAGCCGCCCTGGTACGAGGCGCCTCGGGCGTGTTCGCGGGAGAGAAGATCACCCTGAAGCTGCGCTTCTCGCTGGTCAAGGGCGAGACCCCGGCGGCGCTCCGGGAGAAGGTCGGACGCTTCGCCCCGGTCCCCAACCTCGACGGCAGCCACGCCATCATCGGGGACCTCCAGGCCGGGACCTACGACCCCGCCGAGAGCGACCATCGCATCGAGATCGCGGAGCGGATCCTGGCCCGGTCCCTCACCGCGGCCCTCCGGTCCCAGGGTGCCTTCACCAAGCAGAGCTTCTCCTACTCGGTCGGCTTCGCCGACCACACCTCCGACTTCACCCTGCGGAGTGCCGGCCTCGACACCCAGACCCGTTCGCTGGTCCTCACCGCCGGCTTCGGCGGCTTCCTCGGGTTCAACCCCTTCTGGGACGACTACGGGTCCGGCTACTCGAGCCGGGAGCCGATGCAGGCCAGGCTCAACGTCACCAAGGCCACCGGCAAGAACGTGTTCCGGGTAAGCGCCAGCGCCTCCGGACAGGTCTCGTTCTCGGACGGGGTGACGAGCTTCCTGATCGACAAGGCCATCGAGGCGGTGAACCTGGTGCTCGGGCTGTTCCTCCCGCAGATCCAGACCGCGGCCTCGGGCTTCGTCTCGGCCCAGCTCGGACGCTTCGTGACCTTCGCCAACGGCACCAGCCTGACCTTCGGCCGCCCTGGGGTCACCTCCCGCGGCGGCGTGGTCAGCCTCTGGCTCCCGATCAACGCCTTCGACATCGACGTGGGTGCGACCATCACCACCCTGTTCGGGAGCCGGGCCCCGATGGAGGTGAAGGACATCCGCTTCACCACCGATCGGCTGGTGCTCCTCACCTCGAACGACGGGTGACCCGAGGCCCCGGCGTCCGGCTGCCCACCTCCCGATCGCGAAGCCGCCGGGGCCCGGGCCCCGGCGGCTTCCTCTCTCCCCACGGGCCGAGGGGCCCGCAGGGCGCGAGGGCTACTTCACCCAGCCCGCCTGGCCCTTGGGCTTGAAGTCGAGCAGCTCGACCTCGAAGATCAGGATCGAATGGGCCGGGATCAGCCCGCCGCCCACCGACCGCGACCCGTAGGCCAGCTCGGCCGGGATCACCAGGGTGCGCTTCTCGCCCTTCTCCATGTCGAGGAAGGCCTCGTCCCACCCCTTGATGACCTGCCCCATGCCCACGTCGAACTCGAAGGGCTCGTTGCGCTTGAGCGAGCTGTCGAACACCTTGCCGCTCACCAGGCGTCCCTCGTAATGGGCTCGTACCTTGTCGCCCCGGGCCGGCTTGCCGCCGCTGCCCGCCGCCTTCTTCACGTAGCGCAGTCCGCTGGCCGTCTTCACGGTCCCGGGCACCAGCGTGTCGAGATCCGGCTCCGAAGCCTTCTTTCGCTTGTCCTTCAGCCGGTCGAAGCTCGCCTGGTCGGCGACGAACCCCTCGGCCTGCTTGCCGACCCGCAGGATCTCGAGCTTGTCGAGCTTGTCGCCCTTGGCGATCTTGTTCACCACATCCTGGCCCTCGATGACCCGGCCGAACACCGTGTGCTTGCCATCGAGCCATTCGGTCGCCTTGTGGGTGATGAAGAACTGGCTGCCATTGGTGCCCGGCCCGGCGTTGGCCATCGAGAGCACCCCGGGGCCGTCGTGCTTCAGGCCGGTGTCCACCTCGTCCTCGAACCGGTAGCCGGGGCTCCCGGTCCCCGTGCCGAGCGGACAGCCGCCCTGGATCATGAAATCCGCGATCACCCGGTGGAAGGTCAGCCCGTCGTAGAACCGGCCCGGGCGGGTCGCCGAGGTCATCTTGCCCTCGGCCAGGGCCACGAAGTTGGTGACCGTGAGCGGGGTCTTCTCCGCCTCCAGGCGACAGACGATCTTCCCCTTCGAGGTATGGAACAGGGCGTAGAGCCCGTCGGGGTAGGCCGCCAGGCAGGGTGCCAGGGCCAGGGCGAGGAAGGCGGCCAGCACGGTCTCGGACTTCGATCGGATCGGATCCATGGAGCGTCCCCTCCTCAGGGACGGGGGTCGTGGCGCTCGGATCCTACACCCGTGCCGGCGGCCCCGACACCGTGCCTCGACAGCACCGCCACCAGGGCGTCGAGGGCATCGGCGTGTACGAAGTGACCGGCCTCGGGGAGGGTCTCCACCACGACCCCCGCGGCCCGGTAGCGGTCGACCGCCTGGTCGGGGACGAACGGGCTCCGTCCGCCACGCACGCACAGCGCCACCGGGCACGGATCGGTCTCGACCCGCGGCCAGAGGTCGACCGCACTCCAACGAGGCTGGGCCTCGGCCAGGGCGGTCCGGTCGATCCGCCACACCAGGGTCTCACCCGGGCCCCGCACCAGGTTCATGAGCAGCCAGTCCGCCATGGGCCGCGAGACCCCCGCCGCCATGAGCCCGGATCGGGCCTCGTCCCGGCTCGGCGGGGACTCGGGCAGCGCCACCAGCGCTTCGACCACCGAGTGGATCTCGGTCCGCCAGGTGAGCGGCCCGGGGGCGATGTCGAGGAGCACGACGGGAGGGAGCCGTCCGGGATGGCGAGCCGCAGCCGACAAGGCCACCCTGCCTCCCAGCGAATGGCCCACCAGGCGAGGGCGAGTGCCGGGCCAGCCGTCCTCGAGCGCACCCGCGACCAGCTCGGCCAGGTCGTCGAGGGTGGCGTCCGCGGCCAGGGGCGGAGAGCGCCCGTGGCCGGGGAGGTCCAGGAGCACGGCCGGGGGTCCCGAGCCTTCCGGCACGAGTCTGCGCGCCAGGCTGGCGAGGTTCCTCCCGGATCCCAGGAAGCCATGGAGGAAGACCAGCGGGTCGCCCTCCCCGGCGGTCGCGATCTCGTGGTGGAGCCCGCCGGGCACGAGGCTCATCCCAGGCCGAGGAGCAGCTTCACCTGGGCGCCGAAATTCTCCAGCACCTCGGGGCGCTTGATCACGAGGTAGGCGATCTCGAGGAAGAGGATGAGCAGGACCATGCGCAGCGCCCACGGCCACTCCCGATAGCGGACCCTGCCCACCAGCTTGATCCCCGGATCCTCGCCGGCAGCCACCAGGTCGAGGGCCCGTTTCACGAAGGCCGCGCCCGGGAAGCGGTCGCCCGGGGTCTTCTCCAGGCACTTCAGGATCACCCGGTCGAGCCCCGCCGGGACCTCCCCAGCGATGCTCGACGGGACGAAGGGAGGCGCACCCATGACCGCCTCGGCCAGCTCCTCCCGCGTCTCCCCGGCGAACGGGTTCTCGTCGGTGAGGAGCCGGTAGCCGATCGCCCCGAGGGCATAGACGTCGGAGGCCGATCCATGGCTGCCGGGATGGAGCACCCGTTCGGGTGCCAGGTACGGGTGCACCCTGCCCAGGGCCTCCTTGAGCGAAGCCTTGGCCTCGCCGCCCGCACTCCGCTCCCGCGCCAGGCGTTTCACCAAGACCCGTCCGAAGCCCGCCAGCCGGAGCTTCCCCTCGCCGTCGACGAAGAGGTCCTCCGGGAAGATCTCCCCGTGGAACCAGCCCGCCTCGTGGAGCGGGAGGAGGATGTCCACGAGCGAACCGAGGAGTCTGGTGGTGTCGGCGATCGGAAGCGGCCCGCCGCCGCGGACGGCCACGATCTCCGGGAGGCAGGCCCCTCCGGGATCGCGGCTCGCCACCCAGACCCCTCCCGCCGGGTCGTGTCCGGCCGCCAGGGGCTCGACCAGCTGGGACGCCAGGGCACCACCGCCGCGCCAGGGACCTTCGAAGCCACCCGGGGGCGGTACCGCTTCCGGCCCCAGGCCATGGAGGCGCTCCACCAGCACGTCGCCCAGCTCGGGATGGCGGGCGCGCCCGATCTCGATCGGCCCGTACGCCGCCAGGCTCCGGAACTCCGCGATCGCACTCATGCAGGACCCCCTGGACGGACCCACAGTAGACCCGTCCACGCCCCGGGGAACATCCTCGGTTCCGGTCGGCCCCTCCCGGACTCCGCCCCCACGACCCCCCTCAGCTCCGCACCGGGGCGTTCTCGACCACCGTGGCGCCCGAGACCTCGACGAACCGGGCCCGCTCCCGGAACTCCCCCAGGCTGGCCGCGCCCACGTAGGTCATGGCGGAGCGCAGTCCCCCCTCGATGTCGCGGACGATCGGCTCGACCGGTCCCCGGCAGGGCACCCGCATCACCACACCCTCGCTGGTCTTCCAACCCGAGGCGTACCCCGCCGAGGCGCTGCCCGCGTACACCTTGCACCCGTCCTGGACCCCACCGGGGGTCTCGTTGGTCCCCGCCAGCATGTACCCGAGCATCACCGCCCGTGCGCCCGCCGCCAACGCCTTGCACACGTCGCCCGGCGCCCGGCAGCCCCCGTCCGCGATCACCACATGGTCGCGGGCGCAGTCCATCACCGCCGAGAGCTGGGGGACCCCGACTCCGGTCTTGATCCTGGTGGAGCAGGCCGCCCCGGGGCCGATCCCGACCTTCCATGCGTCGACTCTCAGCCCATCCATGTGCTGTTCGAAGGCCCGGATCGTCTCCGAGGTGGCGAAGTTCCCGACGATCAGCACCAGGTCCTCGCCGAAGGTCTTCCGCAGCCAGCGGGCCTGGTTCACGGTGTTGATCTGGGCGCCGTGGGCCACGTCGACGCAGAAGATCCGGGCGCCCTCGGCGTGGAGCGCCTCGGCCCGCTCCTGCTCCTCGGGCTTGATCCCGATCGAGACCCCGACCCGCTCCGCGAAGTCGTTGTTGGCCACCGCCGCCCGGTACATGGAGACGTTCTCGTCGACCGGATCGAAGCGATGCAGCAGGGCGAGGCCCCCGAGCTCCGAGATCCGCCGGGCCATGTCCACCTCGGTGATGGTGGCCATGTTCGCCGACACCATGGGAAGGGGAAGGGCCAGGTCGCCGAGGGTGGTGGAGACGTCCACTTCCCGACGGGTCTCGAGTTCCGAGAACCGCGGTTCGATCAGCACGTCGTTGAAGGTGAGCCGTCTCTCCATGGCAGATCCATCCTCCCCTGGGTCCCGCCCGAGCCTATCATCCGGCCCCTATCCGGTAGCATGGCCCGGGGACGCCGGGGGCAGGCGCAGGAAGGACGGAGGCGAGCGTGGCGATCGACCAGGAGCGGATCGAGGTCCAGGGTGTCCCGGTACCGCGCTTCCTCTACGGCACCGCCTGGAAGGAGGAGGCGACCGAGGGGCTGGTCCGCACCGCCCTCGCAGCCGGGTTCCGCGGCATCGACACCGCCAACCAGCGCAAGCACTACCACGAGGCCGGAGTGGGCGCGGCGGTCAAGGAGGCGCTCGGGTCGGGACGCATCGCCCGGGAGGACCTCTTCCTCCAGACCAAGTTCACCCATCTGGGCGGCCAGGACCATCGCCTGCCCTACGACCCGGCGGCCCCGGTCACCACCCAGGTCGCCCAATCGTTCGCGAGCTCGCTGGAACACCTCGGGGTCGACCGGCTCGACAGCTACGTGCTCCACGGACCCTCGACCCGCTCCGGCCTGGCGCCCGAGGACTGGGAGGCCTGGCGCGCCATGGAGACCCTTCACCAGGAAGGCAGGGTCCGCCTTCTCGGCGTCAGCAACGTGACCCGGGACCAGCTCGCCCTGCTGTGCCGGGAGGCGAAGGTGACGCCGGCCTTCGTCCAGAACCGCTGCTACGCCCGGACCGGATGGGATCGCGGCGTCCGCCAGGTCTGCGCGGAACGCGGCATCGTCTACCAGGGGTTCTCGCTGCTCACGGCCAACCCCCACGAGATCGCCTCGCCACCGTTCCAGCGGATCCTGGCCAGGACCGGCGGCACGGCCCCCCAGCTGGTGTTCCGGTTCGCGCTGGCGCTGGGCTTCGTCTGCCTGACCGGGACCCGCGACCGGAACCACATGGAGCAGGACCTGGCGAGCCCGGCGCTCGACCTCGCACCCGACGAGGTCGCCACCCTCGAGTCGATCTCCGGCTGATCCCGGGAGTCCCATGGCCCGCCCCGGCGCGCGTCCCCCGCCGAGCCCGCTCCCGATCGACCCCTGGCTGGAGCGGATCGTCGAGCTGACCGCCCGCCATCGTCGCCTGATCGTGGTCGCCGAACCGGGTGCCGGCAAGTCGACCCGCATCGCCCCCGCCCTGACCGACCCCGGCCCGGTCCTCCTCCTCCAGCCCCGTCGGATCGCGGCCCGCTCGCTGGCCCGCCGCATCGCCGACGAGCGGGGCTGGACCGCGGGACGGGAGGTGGGCTGGCAGGTCCGCTTCGAGCGGCACTTCACGGCCTCGACCCGGGTGCTGGTCGCCACCGAAGGGATCCTGACTGCCCGGCTCTGTGCCGATCCCCTGCTCTCCGACTTCGCCACCGTGGTGCTCGACGAGTTCCACGAGCGGAGCCTCCATGGGGACGTGGCGCTGGCGCTCACCCGCCAAGCCCTGCTGGCCCGGGACGACCTGCGCCTGGTGGTCACCTCCGCCACGCTCGATGCCGCGCCGCTGGCCGCCTTCCTCGACGACGGTCCCGGCTGCCCGGTCCTCGAGGTCCCGGGCCGACCCCATCCGGTGGAGATCGCCTGGCTTCCCGGCGCGTCGGCGGCCGAGGGGATCCGGGATGCCCTGGAGGCGCTCCCCGGCGACGTGCTGGCTTTCCTTCCCGGGCGCGCCGAGATCCGCCGTGCCGCCTCGGCCCTCTCCGGCCTCGACCGGACCGTCGAGGTCCACGAGCTCTTCGGCGCCATGGACCCGGATCGCCAGGACGCCGCGCTCCGTCCCGGCCACCGTCGCAAGGTGATCCTCGCCACCAACGTGGCCGAGACCTCGCTCACCGTCGAGGGCGTCCGGAGCGTGGTCGACACCGGACTCCACCGGGTCCCCCGCTTCGACCCCTCGATCGAGCTGGACCGCCTGGAGGTCGAGCGGATCCCCGCCGACTCGGCCGCGCAGCGCGCCGGCCGGGCCGGCCGCCTGGGGCCCGGCAGGGCGCTCCGTCTCTGGGATCCCCGCGAGACCCTACGGCCCCACCGCGAGCCCGAGATCGCCCGGGTCGACCTCGGGTCCACCCTGCTCGACCTGCTGGCCTGGGGCGGCAATCCGCGTACCTTCGAGTGGTTCGAGCCGCCCTCCACGGAAGCCGTCGACCACGCTCTCTCGGTACTCCGCCTGCTCGGTGCCCTGGTACCGGGCGATCCTCCCCGACTCTCCCGGCTGGGTCTGACCCTGTCCCGGTTTCCCCTCTCCCCCCGTCTCGCCCGTCTGGTGGTGGAAGGCGGGGGGAGCGCGCCCGCGGTCCGTCTCGCGGCCCTGCTCGGCGAAGGCTCCCGGGCGGCCGGCGCGATCGGGCTCTCGGGCGCAGCCACGTCCCCCTCCGACGCGCTCGTGCTCCTCGACCGCTTCGATCGGGCACCCGAGGCCGTGGTCCGAGCTGCCCGGGAACTCGCGTCACGGCTCGAGGGACCGGTCGGGAGCGCTCCCGAGGACGGACCGGACCCGGGTCCGGGAGCTGCTCGAGAGGCGCGTCATGGCGGTCCGGAGCCCGATCCATCCGGGCGGGACGCGGCCGAGACCCGGCTCCGCAGGGCCCTGTTCGTGGCCTACCCGGATCGACTCGCCCGCCGCCGCGCCCCAGGGTCCGACCGCTTCCTGCTGGCGAGCGGGCATGGAGCGGTGCTGGATCCGGCGAGCACCGTCCGCGGCCACGAGTTCCTGGTGGCGCTCGACGTCGAGGCCCGGCGCGGCGAGGAGGCCCGCATCCGGCTGGCGAGCGGAGTGGAGGAGGCCTGGATCGAGCCGGAGAGGATCGAGGTCGAGCACTTCTTCGACCCTGCCCGGGGCGCGGTGCGCGCCCGCGAGGTCGAGTCATGGCGCTCCCTCCGCCTCTCCGAGCGCCCCACGACTCCGGTACCAGAGGAGGCCGAACGGCTCCTGGTCGCCGAGTGCCTGGCCCGGTTCGACGAGTTCGTCCCGGAATCGGAGCGTGCCCGGCTCGCCTTCGCGGCCCTCGAGGTCGACCGCGCCGAGCTGGTGGCGAGGGCATGCCGCGGCCGCATCGAGCTGCCGCGCCTCTCGCTCCCGGCCCTGCTCTCCCCGGCAGAGAAGCACCGCCTCGACCGGGACGCTCCCCGGGAGCTCACCCTGCCGAGCGGGCGCGCCACCCGCCTCGAGTACCGGGACGACGGCAGCGTGGTGGCGACCGCCAAGCTCCAGGAACTCTTCGGCCTGGCCGAGACGCCTCGACTCGGGCCTCGGAGGGAGCCGGTCGTCTTCTCGCTGGTCTCACCGGGCGGCCGGCCGGTCCAGACGACCCGAGACCTCCGGAGCTTCTGGGAACGCACCTACCCCGAGGTCCGCAAGGAGCTGCGAGGTCGGTACCCCAGACACCCCTGGCCCGAGGATCCCTGGACCGCGCCGCCTACGGCTCGGGCCAAGCCCCGACCCAGGCGCGACTAGTCCGAGGCTGCGCCGGCCGGGTCGTCGTGGTCCTGGCGCGGATCGACCGCGGCCCATCCCAGCCGCCGCTCCACCGAGGTGACCCAGTAGGCGGCCACCCCCGAGAAGATCGAGCCGAGCCCCAGGAGGAGCTTGCCCTGCTGGAGCCCCGTGCCGTCGGACACGGTACTGGCGATCGCCACCAGGGCCAGCACCGTGGTAGCCCCGGTGCAGAGGATCAGCCCGATTCGACCTCCTGGTACGCAGAAGGGTCGCGGCGCTTCGGGATGGGTGCGCCGCAGCTTCCAGAGGTTGGCGAAGAGCAGCAGGTTGGTGGTCATCTGGAACCACGAGTTCATGATCAGCAGCTGGCTGAAGTCGAGCAGGGTGAGCGCGCTGTAGGTGACGCTCCCCCAGAAGAGCGACTCGATCGGGGTCCCGTACACCGGATGCCTGCGCTTCAGGAACCCGGGGAGGAACCCGTCCTCGGCGAGCGCCAGGGGGATCCGCGAGACCGCCAGCATGGTCACGTTGAGGAGCAGGGCGTTGGAGGCGAGCCCCGCCCAGGTGATGGCGCGCGCCAGGCCGGCCCCGCCCACCAGCCCGGCCGCCGTAGGGAAGTAGGCCGAGGTCCAGGACTCCCAGTTCCCCAGCGCCGCCAGACTGGCGATGGTCGGGACCATGTAGCTGAGGATCGCCAGGGTCACCGCGAAGATCAGCGCCGGGGGGAAGGTCTTCT
Source organism: uncultured bacterium (assembly GCA_964403795.1). Taxonomy (GTDB): domain Bacteria; phylum Muiribacteriota; class UBA6191; order CAZXTJ01; family CAYOHP01; genus CAYOHP01. Next base: position 48,997 of record CAYOHP010000005.1, read on the forward strand.
GGGGGTTGTCGACCTCCTCGGCCACTGCCGAGAGCTTGTCGTAGCCCGAATACAGGAAGATGGCGAGCGGGACCCCGCTTCCGAGCGCCGGGATCAGCTTCTGCCCAGGATTCAGGAACGGTCCGAAGGGGTCATGGGTCCAGGCCGAGAACCCGAGCCAGGTGAGGATCACGAAGGGGATGAGGAGCAGCACCGAGAGCAGGATCGAGACGTTCCCCACCACTTCGATGCCGCGCACGTTCAGGAAGTGCATGGCCCAGATCAGCGCCACGCAGACCAGCCAGTGGGAGAGACCCGCGAGCCCCGGGTTGGCGGCCACCCAGCCGGTCGGCAAGAGCTGCTGGAGGTAGTTGGCGAACAGCACCGCGAAGATCACGTTGGTGAGGACGCCGGTCATCCACAGCCACCAGGCGGCCTGGAATCCCCAGAAGTCCCCGAAGGCCATCCGCGACCAGCGGTAGTTCCCGCCTTCGACGGGGAAGGCCGCGGTCAGCTCGCCGACCGCGAAGGCGATCGGCAGGCAGAAGAAGAACGGCACCACCACCATGATGAGGAGCCCGAGGCCCGGCCCGCAGCCCGAGATCATCTCCTCGACCCCGAAGGCCCCGGCGCAGCTGGCGCCGTAGATCATGAACGAGAGCTGGAGCAGGCCCGCCTTGCGCTGCGCCGGCTCCCCCATCACAGGCCTCCCAGACCGACCAGCTTGGTCTCCAGGTAGTCGGCCAGTCCCTCGGCGCCGGACTCGTGGCCCTGGCCGCTGGCCTTGTGTCCGGCAAAGGGCGCTTCCACCGCCTGCGGGGCCCAGTCGTTGACGCCCACCATCCCGAACTCCAGGCCCTCCCAGGCCTTCACGGCGGCTTTCAGGTCGTTGGTCCAGACATAGGCAGCCAGGCCGTAGGGCGTCGAGTTGGCGAGCGCGAGGGCGGAGTCCAGGCTCTCGAACGAAGTGATCGGGAGCACCGGTCCGAAGATCTCCTCGTCGAAGACCGGCATCCCCGGCTCCACCCCCGCCACCACGGTCGGCTGGTAGAAGTAGCCCCGTCCGCCGCCCTCGGGCCGCCGCCCGCCGGACCGCACCTGGGCGCCCGCGGACCGTGACTTCTCGACCAGCTCCTCCACCCGGTCCCGCTGGCGAGCGTTGATCAATGGTCCTACCTGGGTGGCGGGATCCAGGCCGCGCCCGACCTTCAGCTTGCCGGCGTGCTCGGCCATGCGCTCCCCGATCCGCCCCACCACCGATTCGTGGACCAGGAAGCGCTGGGGAGCGATGCAGACCTGGCCGGCGTTCCGGAACTTGGCGGAGACCGCGGCCTTGGCCACCGCCTCCACGTCGACATCCGGGAGGATCAGGACCGGCGCGTTGCCCCCGAGTTCGAGCGAGAGCCGGGTGAAGGTCCGGGAGGCCCCGTCCATGAGGATCCGCCCCACCCGGGTGCTCCCGGTGAAGCTGATCTTCCGGCACTCGGGATGGTCGAGCATCGCCTGCCCGGTGGCCGCCGGGTCGCCGTTCACGAGGTTCAGCACTCCCTTGGGGATGCCGGCGTCGACCAGCATCCCGGCCATGGCCATGGCGGTGAGCGGGGTGTACTCGGAGGCCCGCGCCACCACGGTGCAGCCTGCGGCCAGGGCCGCCGCCCAGGAGCGGGCCGGGTTGTAGGCGGGGAAGTTCCAGGCCGTGATCACACCCACCACCCCGATCGGCTGGCGCAGCACCAGCATCCGCTTGCCGGCCCGGCGGGACGGGATGGTGCGTCCGTAGGCGCGCTTGCCCTCCTCGGCGAACCACTCGAAGAGATCGGCGGCCACCACCCACTCGCCCTTGGCCTCGGCGACCGGCTTCCCGCACTCCCGGCTGGTCATCTCCCCCAGCTCCGCGGCCCGGGCCCGCATCGACGCCGCCGCCTTCATGAGGATCTCGCCCCGCTGGTAGGCGGTGCAGGCCGCCCAGGGCCCGAAGGCCCGATGCGCCGCCTCGATGGCGGCCATGGCGTCCTCGCGCCCCCCGAACGGGACGGTCTTCACCACCTCCTCGGTGGCGGGATCGAGGACCGCCCACTCCCCTCCCCCATGGGCCCGCGTCCACTCCCCGTCGATCAGCTGCAAGTACGGCTTCTCCATGGAACCGGACCTCCCGTCGATGCGATCAGCGCTGGTAGACGCGTTCTCCCCCGAGCCAGGTCTCCTCGACCCGGATCGAAGCGAGCTCCTCGGCCGGCACCCCCAGCGGGTCCCCCGAGAGGACCGCCAGGTCGGCGACGCAGCCGGGCGAGAGCCGGCCCCTACCGGCGCCGTCCCCGGTGGCCAGGGCCCCGCCCAGGGTGTAGGCCGAGAGCGCCTCGGCCGTGGTCAGGGCCTCGCCGGCTGCGATCGGCTCCTCGCCCGGACCGGCCCGCAGGACCGCGGCCCGCATCCCGGTGAGCGGGTCGTCATCCTTCACCACCGGGGCGTCCGACGAGAGCGCCACCACCAGGCCGGCCCGCAGCATGGAGCGGAGCGGATAGGCCCGCGGCACCAGGGGATCCGGGAGGTAGCGCCGGAAGTTCGTCCCCAGCTCGTCGAGGAAGATCGCCTGGGGCACGGCCACCACTCCGAGTCGGGCCGCCCGTGCGAGCTGCTCGGGGCTGGGGAGACCGAAGTGCTCGATCCGGTGCCCGGGGCCGGCGGCACCACCCTGGAGCCTCTCGAAGAGGTCGAGCACCGCCTCGATGGCGACGTCGCCGATGGCGTGGATCCCGATCCTCAGCCCGGCCCGGTGGGCCTCTCCGGCCAGCTCGAACAGCTCGTCGGGGGTCAGTCGCATCAGGCCCCGGTGTTCCGAACACCGGTAGGGGATCGAGAGGGCCGCGGTAGCCCCCGAGAGTCCACCGTCGGCGAAGAGCTTGACCGAATCGATCCTCAGCCGGGTAGAGACCCACCGCTCCGGGAGCGGATAGACCCGGGTTCCTCCCAGGGGCGTGCGGAGCGCCATGGCGTTGACGCGCCATGGCAGCCTTCCCTCTCCGTCGAGCCTCCGGTACACCTCCAGGAGTTCGGGAGCACAGCCGGCATCGGTGGCCGAGGTGATCCCCAGCGAGACATGGTGCCGGGCCGCCGCCAGCACCATGGTCTCGTACTCGGGCGCGGTCGGTTCGGGGATGTGGCGCGTCACCAGCGAGAGGGCGGTCTCGTGCAGCTCTCCGGTCGGCTCCCCGGCCGCGTCATGGACGATCTCGCCGCCGGGGGGGGGCTGCGTCATGCGGTCCACCCCCGCGACCCTGAGCGCCGAGGTCGAGGCCACCCCGATGTGCCCGCAGGTCCGGGTCAGGTAGACCGGCCGATCGGGCACCGCCCGGTCCAGGTCCTCCCGGGTGGGCCGCCGCCCCTCGACCATCCGGGCTTCGTTCCAACCCCGGCCCTGGAGCCATCCGCCGGGGGGCAACGCAGCCGCCGCCTCCCGCAGCCGCCGGACCAGCTCGCCCAGACTGTCGGCCCCCCGCAGGTCGGCCATCCCGGTAAGGAGCTGGCCCACCTTCCACACATGGGTGTGGGCATCATCGAACCCGGGAACCACCACCCGCCCACCCAGGTCGATCCTCCGGGTGCTGCGGTCGGCCGCCGCCTCGACCTCGCCCAGGCTGCCGGCGGCCACGATCCGCCCCCCGCGGATCGCCAAGGCCCCGACCTCGGGTTGCTCGGGAACCTGGGTCAGGAACCGGGCCCCATGGAGCAAGGTCTCGGCGGCCGCCGACCGTACCCCCATCTCAGCGGCTCGCGGCCACGCCGCGGATGGCGGTACCGAGCACGTCCAGGCCTTCCCGCAGCTGGTCGTCGGTGATCACCAGGGGCGGCAGCAGCCGGATGCAGTTCGAGTACAAGCCGGCCCGGATCAGGATCAGGCCCTTGGCCACCGCCGCCTTGATCGCCGCCAGCGCCTCCTTGGGTGCCGGTTCCCGGGTCTTCCGGTCGGTCACCAGCTCGACCAGCATCATGGCGCCCAGGCCCCGGACGTCGCCGATCAGGGAGCAGTCCTCCATCCAGCCGGTCATGGTCTCCCGCATGATCGAACCGATCTCTTCGGCCCGGGCCAGGAACTCGGGCCGCTCGATCAGCTTGATCGCCTCGATGGCGGCCACGCACGCCACCGGGCTGCCTCCATAGGTGCCGCCGACCCCGCCCACGTGGGACGAGTCCATGATGTCGGCACGTCCCGTGGTGGCGGCGATCGGCATGCCTGCGCCCAGCGACTTCGCCATGGTCACGAGGTCGGGGACGATCCCGTAGTGCTCGATCGCGAACATCTTCCCGGTGCGCCCGAACCCGGACTGCACCTCGTCGGCGATCATCACGATCTTGTGCTGGTCGCAGATCTCCCGGATCCGCTTCAGGAAGGGCGGGGGCACCGGGAGGAACCCCGCCTCGCCCTGCACCGGCTCGATCAGGATGGCGGCGATCGCGCTCGGGTCCACCTGGGCGATCATGGCGTCCTCGAGCTGGCGGATGGCGAAGGCCACGTACTGCTCCGGCGTCATGCCCTCCGGGGTCCGGTAGACGTTGGGGATCGGCAACCGGTAGATCTCGGGCGCGAACGGTCCGAAGCTCTTCTTGAAGAGGCCGTACTTCGAGGTCAGGCTGAGGCCGAGCAGGGTCCGGCCGTGGTAGCCGCCCTCGAACACGACCACGGCCTGACGCCCGGTGAAGCAACGGGCCAGCTTGACGGCGTTCTCGACGGCCTCCGAACCGCTGTTCGAGAGCAGGGTCTTCTTCGGGAACTCGCCGGGGGCCACCCGGTTCAGGGCCTCGGCAAGCGCCACGTAGGGCTCGTAGGTGGCCACCAGGGCGCACACATGGAGGAACTTCTCCGCCTGGGCCTGGATCGCTTCGACGACCGTGGGCGGACTGTGGCCCACCGCCAGCATGCCGATGCCCCCGGCGAAGTCGAGCAGCACGTTGCCGTCGACGTCATGCACGAGCGCGCCCTCGGCCCGCTCCACCGCCACCTCGGTCGACTTGGCGAGACCCGAGGCCACCGCCGCCGCCCGCCGGGCCAGCATGGCCTGGCTCTTGGGTCCCGGGACCGCGGTCTTCAGATGAATGTGACCCATGTCGCATCCTCGCTTTCGGAGACGTCACTCGACCCGGATCTCCTTGGCGGCGTCCAGCACCAGGCAGACGCCGCACCGATCGCAGACGGGGTCGTCCAGGTAGTCGTAGACCAGGCCGCGTAGCTCGAAGCCGACCTTGCGCTGGGCGGAGACGGTGGGATCCTCGAGCCGCCGTTCGAAGACGGCCTGGTAGTAGTCCTCGATCGACATCTGGCCCTTCTTCGCCCCGAACCCGGAGAGCATGCCCACCGTGACCTGGCCGTCCAGTCCCAGCCGGTGCACCGTGTCCTGGCGGGCCGCGTACAGGGCCTTGGCGATCCCCCGCCTCCGGTACTCCGGGTGGGTCCCGATGTCGGCCCCATAGAGCCACCGCCCGTCGGGCTGATGGGCGGTGAGCCATCCACCCTGGATGATGTCGTCGAAGGTGTGCCCGGGGTGGTCGAAGTCGAAGTCCATCCGGATGGTCGAGGTCATGCCGACGACCTTGTCGCCGTCGAGGACCACGAACTGCCCCTCGGGGAAGAGCTCGACGTGCTTCCGGTAGTGCTTGGCCCGGAACCGCTGTTCGATCGCCAGGGTGGGGAAGACCAGGTCCTGGAGCTTCTCCAGCTGCTCCGCATGCTCGGGGCCGGTGGAGGCGACCACCAGTCCCTGGCCGAAGGCCCTTCGGTACTTCGCCGGCGCCATGGCTCCCCCCGGGGGTCAGGCCCGGGACAGTCGGTCCCGGATCCGGCGGCAGCGTACTATGGGCCCTCTGCCAGGAAGGATGGTCACGGTGAGGCCCGGGGTCGAGGGGGAGGTCAGCATCTCCTGCCTGCCCGGGTGCGCCCCGTGGCTCCGCCGGGAACTCGAGTCCCTGGGCCTGGAGGTCGTGGTCGAGCGGGAGACCGCCCTCGAGGTCCGCACCGACTGGGAGACCGCCTGCGGACTTTGCCTCCGGCTCCGGACCGCCCTGCATGTCCTGTGGCGGGTCGCCGAGGTCCGGGCCCGCGACGCCGCCGGACTCGCCGCACGCCTGGCGGAGCTTCCGTGGGAGGACTGGATCCCGGTTTCCGAGACTTTGACCGTCACCAGCACCACCGACACCCCGGCGATCGACAACTCGATGTTCGCCAACCGCATGGTCAAGGACGCAGTGGTGTCCCGGATCGCCGACCGTCGGGGCGCCCGACCCGATTCCGGTCCCGAGGGCCGAGGCGTGGTCCTCTCGCTCTTCTGGAAGGACGACCGAGCCTGGCTCTACCTGAGCCTCTCGGGCACCAAGCTCTCCGACCGGGGCTACCGGCGCATCCCCCACCTCGCGCCCATGCGGGAGACGGTGGCGGCCTCGCTCCTGATGGCGAGCGGCTGGGATCCCGCCACGCCCCTGGTCGTCCCGATGTGCGGCTCGGGGACCCTGGCGATCGAGGGCGCCCTGATCGCCTCCGGTCGGGCCCCTGGCCTGCTCCGGTCGGACTTCGGCCTGAAGCACCTCGAAGGCTTCGATCCCGACTCCTGGGACCGTCTCCGTTCTTCGGTCCGAGCCGAAGGCGGGGGAAGGCAGGTCGCGCCGATCCTGGCCTCCGACCATGATCCCCAGGCCGTGGACGCCGCCCGGGCCAACGCCCGCACCGCCGGAGTGGACCGCTTGATCGAGTTCCAGGTCTCGGACTTCGCCGACACCAGGGTCCCCGACCGCCAGGGCATGGTGATCCTTCACCCGGAGTACGGGGAGCGCATGGGAGAGGTCCGGGAGCTCGAGGCGACCTACCGTCGCATGGGCGACTGGATGAAGCAGGCGCTCCCGGGGTGGCGGGCCGCGGTCTTCACCGGGAGCCGCCTCCTGGCCGGGAAGATCGGTCTCAAGCCGTCCCGAAGGATCCCGTTCGTGAATGGGGACATCGAGTGCCGGCTCCTGTGTTTCGAGCTCTACCGGGGGACCAGGAAGGGATGAGATGACGGTGCTGCCAGGCGGCCTGGAGGTCGTTCCGACCCGTCCCGAACACGCACCCGCCCTGGAGGCCCTGCAGCGCCTGGTCTTCCCGACCCTGGAGGAGGGGGAGCGTTTCAAGGTCGCCAACTACCTCGAGTACATCGAGCACTTCCCGGACGGGCAATTCGTGGTCCTCGACGGCGCCGTGGTCGTCGGCATGACCTCGAGCCTCCGGCTCGACTTCGACTTCGAGCACCCCTGGCACGACTGGGACGACATGGAGGAGGGAGCCTTCCTCCGGGTCCATCGGCCCGACGGACGCTGGATGTACGGCACCGACATGGGGGTGCACCCCGGGTACCGGCGACGCGGTATCGCCCGGGCCTTGTACGCGGCCCGCCATCGGAGCGTCCGTAGACTGGGAATGGACGGCCAGGTCACGGTGGGGATGCTCTCGGGGTTCGGTGCCGAGAAGCACCGGATGGGAATCGAGGAGTACTACCAGGGAGTCGTCTCGGGGCGGATCGCCGACCCGACCGTGACGGCCCAGATGCGGATCGGCTTCGAGCCCAGGGGGCTGGTCGCCGACTACCTCGTGGACCCGGTGTGCGAGGGCTACGGCGTCTGCCTCGCATTGCCGTCGACCCGGGACGTCGAAGGGAGCAAGTCGCGATGAGGGCGAAGAGAAGGACCGCCGGTGCCGACGCCTGGGTGGGGTCCCGAGGTCCCACCCGATGGTCCCTCCCGATCCGGCTCGCCGGCCTCCTCTTCCTGGTCGTGATCGTCGGCGGATCGCGGGCCCAGACGCCGGAGGCATCGCCGGTACCGGTGGCGACGCCTGCCACCATGGGAGTCGAGACCTTCTCGGCCGAGCGTGTCCAGGAGCTCCTGACCGCCGCCCGGGACGAACTCGCGAAGATCCCCGCCGAGGCCGCCGAGGACAGCCTGGACGGCCAGCGACGGCTGCACTACACGCGACGCGCCAACCTGGCGACCGAGTTCCTCGAGATCGCCGGCCGGAGGTCCGCCCTGGCCGAGGACCGGGCCGGACTGGAGAAGCGCCTCGCCGAGGCCGAGTCGTCGCTGGCCAAGCTGGCCAAGGCGCCTTCCCCCGCTGCCCCCGGGTCTCCCGACCGGGCGGGGTTCGACCAGCTCGGGACCAAGGTGGCGCAGCAGCGGCAAGGCGTGACCACACTGAGGGAATCGATCCGGACCCGACAGGCGCGGGTCACCGACCTGGCGACCCAGCTGGCCGCGGCCGACGCCCGTGCCACCGAAGCCGCCAAGCGCCTGGTCGGATTCGAGGACCAGCGCGCCGCGACCACCGACGAAGCGACGCGGAAGATCCTCGAGATCCGCATCGGCAACGCCCGCCTGGACCGACGGGTCGCCCAGGCCAGCTCCGAGCTTCTCCGGGAGACGGCGGACCTCGGCAATGCCCTGGTGCCGGTCCTGAACAAGGAACTCGAGCTCGCCGAGCTGCAGCTCTCCCGTCTCGATGCCGAGTTCACCGCCTACGGGAAGGCCCTCGAGGCGCACCTCGCCAAGGCCCAGGACAAGCTGGCGGCCACCCTGGCCAGGGACCAGGAGAAGGCGGAACAGGCCGACACCCCGGAGGCCCGCCTGCTCGCGGCCTGGACCGCCCGGATCGGCCTCGCCCGGAAGGCCCAGGCCGAGACCGAGGGCCGCCTCCTGGTCCTCCGGAGGGAGGTCGTGGACCAGCAGAAGCGGCTGGCGACCGAAGAGGAGGAACTGGCGAACCTCCGGGAGTTGCTCCGCTCCGACGAGGCCGCCAGCCGCGCCTCCACCCGGGTGCGGGCCGCGTTCCGCTTGCTGGAGCGGCGGCGGGCCTCCCTCCACCAGGTCTCCCGGGCCGGCTACGAGACCGACCTCGAGGCCCAGCGAACCCGCCGGTTCGAGATCGACGACCTGTTGATCGACCTCCCCGACCGCGCCGAAGAGGAACTGGAGACGGCCCTTTCCGACGTCGAGCCCGGTCAGCGCGCAAGAGTCCGGGGCCGGGCCGACACCCTCCTCGCCCAGACCCGCGACGCGCTGCGCGATGAGAAGTCCGTCCTGACGGAGGCCATCGTGGAGGGCCAGAGGCTTCAGGGCCTGCTGGCCAAGCGCCTCTCGGTCCTGGGCGAGACCGAACGCTTCCTCCGCTCCAAGGCGTTCTGGCTCCGGGACGCTCCCGATCTCGTCACCGCGATCCGCAAGTCGGCGCCCGGCGAGATCCTCCGCTTGACCGGCTGGATGCGCAGGGTCCAGGCGATGGCCCACCCGGATCCCGAGGACTCGGGGGTCGCTCGTGCCCGCCTGATGATCCAGGCCATCCTGGCGATCGTCATCCTTCCATGCCTCTTCCTGCTGGGGAGACGCAGGCTGAAGGCCCTCCTCGCCGCCTGGGAGGAGTCGGGCACGGGTGGCCGCCATGCCCTTGTCCGCCGTCTCGCCATGATCGTGGCCGGGCTTCTCGGGGCTTGTCTGTTCCCGGCCTACCTGCAGGCCCTGTCCCTGGTGGTCGGCTCCGCCGGCGACACGACCCTGGCACCCGTCGTCTCGGCCTTCCTGGATCACCTCTCCCGGGCGACGCTCCTGTTCCTGCTCGCCCGCGCCATCTTCCTGGACCACGGCGTGGCGAGGGTCCACTTCGGGATGGGCCAGGAAGTGGCGGCCGCGCTCCGGGGCGCCTTGCAGGCCATCGCCCTGGGCTACGCCATCCTGCTGATGCCCTGGTCGATCCTCTCGGCCCCGCCCTTCGAACTGACGGTGCTGCCGCGCCTCGCCTACTTCCTCTTCGAAGCCGCCGCCGGGATCGTGCTGTACCGCCTGCTCCGCGAGGACTCGGGACTGGTGGGCGACCAGGACGGTCCGCTCCTTCGCCATCGCGGCAAGGCCGCCCTGGCCCTCGGCTTGCTCCTCTCCGCCATCCTCCTCTTCGACGCGCTCGGCTATCGGTTCACGGCCGGCAACCTCGCCGCCAGCCTGGTCGAGACATTGATGGTCCTGCTCGTACTGCCGGCCCTGCACCTGCTGACCCAGAGCGCCATCTCGGCAGCCCGGAGGGCCGCGATCCACGCAGCCCATCCTCCGATTGCGGGTCCCGGTGGTGAGGGTGGGTCGGGAATGGCATCCCTGGCCGAGGAGCAGGCCGCCATCGAGGCCGCGGAGAAGGCGGGCGCCGGCGCCCGGCCCGGCGGTCCGGTCGCCACCGGGCCTTCCGGCCCCAACCTGGCGGGCCTCCGTCATGCCGTCCGGCTCGCGTTCCTGGCGCTGGGAGCGATCCTGGTGGCCCGGGCCTGGGGGATCGACCAGGGTGCGGTCGAAGCCCTCGGCAGCATCCAGATCTACACCTCGGTGACGGCTGCCGGCGTCGAGGACGTCCTCACCGCCACCCACCTCGTGAAGGCCCTGTTCGTCGTCGGCCTCACGGTCGCCCTGGTCACCTACCTGCCGGGCCTGTGCGACGCCTTCGTCTTCCCGCGGCTCGGACTCGACCAGGGGCTCAACTACGCGATCCTCTCGCTGCTGCGCTACGGCCTTTCGGTGGCGGGGGCCATCTTCGCCCTGGCCGCCATCAAGGTCGACCTCTCCCGCCTGGGGTGGTTGATGGGCGCCCTCTCGGTCGGTCTCGGCTTCGGCCTCCAGGAGATCGTCTCGAACTTCGTCTGCGGCTTGATCCTCCTGATCGAGCGCCCGGTGCGGGTCGGGGACGTGATCACCGTGGGCGGCAAGAGCGGGACGGTGACCCGGATCAACATCCGGGCCACCACGATCCTGAACTTCGATCGGCAGGAGGAGATCCTCCCCAATCGTAGTTTCATCACCGGCGATGTGACCAACTGGACCCGGGGCGACACCATCAACCGGGTGGTGATCCCCATCGGGGTGGCCTACGGAAGCGACGTCGACAAGGTGACCGACATCCTGCTCAGGATCGCCCGGTCCACGTCCGGCGTCCTGCTCGACCCGGCCCCCTCGGTGGTCTTCTTCGAGCACGGCGACAGTGCCCTGCTGTTCAACGTGAGGGTCTTCGTCCCCAACCCGGGCGAGCTCATGACCACCCGGGACCGGATCAACAAGGCCATCAACAAGACGTTCGCCCGGGAAGGAATCGAGATCCCCTTCCCCCAGCGGGATCTCCACATCCGCTCGAGTTCGGTACCGCTCGGGATCCTCCCGGTTTCGACTCCCCTTGGGGAGGATCCGGGAGCCGGTCGGTGATCCGGGTCTATGCCGATATGGTCGGCGACCTCTTCCACCCGGGTCACGTGCGCATGCTCAGGGCCGCACGGGAGATGGGGGACTTCCTGGTCGTCGGGGTGCTCTCCGACGCTGCGGCCGAGTCCTACAAGCGCCGACCCGTCATGTCCTCGGCGGAACGGGTCGAGGTGATCGCGGCCTGCCGCTGGGTGGATCTGGTCCTGCCGGACGCCCCCTTGGTCGTGACCCGCGAGTTCCTCCGGGAGCATGCGATCTCGCTCGTGGTCCACGGGGGAGGCATGACCCCGGAGGCGATCGACGCCGTCTACCGGGATCCCCATCGCGAGGGGATGCTCCGCTTCGTCGACCTGACCCCCGGCCTCTCCACGACCGCGATCCTGGAGCGGATCAGGACTAGACTGGGAGCATGACGCAACCCGGACGCACTGGACCGGTTCGACTCCTGGTCGTCGCACTCGCCTTGTCGGTAGGGTCGACGACCGCCCTGGCGGGTCCGTTGGATCGCCTCGGGAGCTGGCTGCGAGGCGACCCGCCACCGGTGTCGACGCCGCCGATGCCTCCCGCACCCGCGCCCGCGGATCCGATCGAGGTTCCCGAGGGACTCACCCTGAGCGGCACCCTGGAGTTCGACGGCCGCCCGCTCGGCGAGCTCGTCCCCGAGCGCCCGAGTTTCTGGTTCCGCCACAAAGCCACCAATACCGTGCCGCGACCGGTGGTCCACTACGACCCCCGGACCAGTCGCTTCGAAGCCCGGGGAGTTCCCGAGGGAGAGCTCTACGCGGTGCCCTCGCTCGACACCCAGCCGAAGAACGGACGCCACCACCCCGGCGACCTGTACGGCGGTGGAACCGTCGACGCCTCGCGATCCCCCGTGAACCTGGCCGTCTGGGAGATCCTCCATATGCTGGAACCCCAGGACAACTTCCACCGCATCGAGGGCACGGCCGGGTCGGAGGAGTGCCTGGCCAAGCCGGTGCATGACGCGCCGGTGCGCTTCCGCTTCGCCCCGTTCCAGCGCCTGCCTCCCGGCCCCGTGCAATACGAGTACCAGGTGGACGAGGTCGTCTGCCCCTACCAGAACTCGCGCTCGGTGATGACCGGGAGCACCCGTGAACCCGAATTCCAGCTGGCGCTCCCGCCTTCGCCCCCGGGGACCTTCTACCTCCTGCGGGTCGGCGCCTTCCGCGGCGAGGGTCCGCTCCGCCGGCGGGTCGGCAGTCTCATGGTCCACGGCCGGAGCTTCATGGGCTGGGACTACCGCTTCCACGTAAGCCCATGACGGGCCGCCGGCGCCCCCAGGGCCGTTCGCCTGATCCGGTTACCCTCGGTTCCATGACGAAGCCGCTCGCAGGCAAGGTGGCGCTGGTGGCCGGGGCGCGGGACGCGGGATCGCGACCGCCCTGGGCGAGGCCGGGGCCACCGTCTACTGCACCGGTCGGAGCGTGGCCGGCAGTCCCGGGATGAAGGGCCGACCCGAGACCATCGACGAGACGGCCGAGCTGGTGACCGCCCGGGGTGGCGAGGGGATCGCGATCCACTGCGACCACAGCGTCCCGCTCGAGGTCGAGAAGCTCTTCAAGCGGATCGGCGAGTTCGACATCCTGGTCAACGACATCTGGGGCGGGGACGACCTCGTCGAGTGGGGCAAGAAGCTCTGGGAGCTCGACCTCGACAAGGGCATGACGCTCCTGGACCGGGCGGTGAAGACCCACATCATCACCAGCCACTACGGGCTGCCCCGGGTCCGCAGGGGCGGCGCGGTCTTCGAGATCACCGACGGCAACGCCTTCTTCTACCGGGGCCACTTCTTCTACGACCTCATCAAGACCTCGATCATCCGGATGGCCTTCGGACTCTCGCAGGAGCTGGAAGGCCGAGGGGTGACCGCCCTGGCGGTGACTCCCGGCTTCCTCCGTTCCGAGTGGATGCTCGACCACTTCGGCGTCACCGAGGCCAACTGGCGGGATGCGGCGGTGAACGTGAAGGAGTTCATCGCCTCCGAGACCCCGCTCTTCGTCGGGCGCTGCGTCGCAGCCCTGGCCGCGGATCCCGACGTCGCCCGCAAGGCTGGACGGGTCTACGCCTCCTGGGACCTGGCCGAGGAATACGGCATCGAGGACGCCGACGGCACCCGCCCCCACTTCGTCCGCTGGCTCGAGGAACACATGCCCGAGGTGGCCGCCGGCTGGAAGAAGGCCGACGACGGCTTCTACGCCTACTGGGGAAAGCAACCCTATCGGACGCCCGACTCGCCCTAGCCGAGCATCCCGGCGAGCTTCCGGACCGCATTCCAGTTGCGGGTGATGACCGCGCCCCGGAGCTCCAGCTTCCCGAGCGCCGTGGCCAAGGGACTCCTCGCCTGCCCCTCCGGATGCCAGGTGTCGATCTCCCGGCCGGAGGCATGAAAGCGCTCGGGCTCCCAGTCGATCCCCGTCAGCGGCGCCAGCTCGTTCGCAGTCGGCGGGTGGGACAGGAACGTGACGCAGAGTCGCGACGGGTCGGCGGCCAGCTCCTCGAAGGGGAGGCCATCGATCAAGGACTGCATCTCCTCGTCATGCGGCCATCCTACCCGGATCCCGGGCTGGACTTGCCGACCCACGCGGGGTTAACAGGGTCTCTCGCTCCCACCCGCCCCGCTCGGTCCGCGCCGATGGGACCACGAAGAAGCCATGTCCGACCCGCGCCCGGCCTCGAGTCCTGCCCCGGTGAATCCCGCCCAGATCCGCCAGGTCATCCTGGCCTCGGCGGTCGGCACCATGATCGAGTGGTACGACTTCCACATCTTCGGGAGCCTGGCGGCGATCCTCTCGCCCCAGTTCTACCCCAAGGGCAACGACACCCTGGCGCTGATCGCCTACCTGTCGACCTTCGCGGTCGGGTTCGTGGTCCGCCCCTTCGGTGCGCTCGATACGAGGCATGGTCGTCGCGGTACCCACCCGGTGCGTCGGCTTCGCCGCCACAGAGCCCACACTGCGCCGCAACGCCCAGGCTTGGCTCACCGGGGTGGGAACAGGGTTGATGCGGGGATGGGGGACTGATCCGCATCGCCCTGCGGTGCGCACACCGCTTGACATCGTGACATCAAAGTGTGAGACTCTTGATGTCAATGAGCGAGCCCAAGCAGATCACCCTCCGGAACGTCTCCCCGGACCTGGCTCGGCGCCTCAAGGCCCTGGCTCAGGCTCGGGGTGAGAGCTTGAACGGCATGGTTCTCCGCTTGCTGGAGGACGCGCTTGGTATCGATGCGCGACTCCAACGCCTGATGGAGCGCTACGCAACATGGACGGACAGCGACCAGTCCGAGTTCCAGAAGGCACTCGAGGAGCAGCGAGCGGTCGACGATGAGCTCTGGACGTAGTCGCCGGCTGCCCGCTCCTACGCTGGCCCTGGACACTTCGGCCTACTCGCATCTCCGACGCGGGCACCCGACTCTCATCGAGTGGTTGGCGGGAGCCGAGGTCGTCGAAGTCTCGACCATCGTCCTCGGCGAGCTGGAAGCAGGATTCCGCGTGGGTTCCCGATACCGCGACAACAGTCGAGTGCTGTCGGACTTCCTCGAAGAACCCTTCGTTCGGATTCGAGAGGTCACGCCCCGCGTGAGCCTTCTCTACGGGCAGGTCTTCGCCGATCTCAGACGCGCCGGAACGCCGATTCCCGTGAATGACATCTGGATCGCAGCCTCGGCGCTGGAGTCCGGTGCCCACCTGGTCACCTTCGACCAGGACTTCAAGCGAATCAAGGCGCTGGACTGTTCGGTCCTGCAGTAGCCCGCACGATCACATTCGCCCGCAGTCCACGACCTCGCCTGCCGTGGATCCCTGCGAGGGAAGTCCGGAAGCGCCCCCAGGACGCTGTCTGGCTCCCTATTGCGAGAACAAGGTTGATGCGCGGATGGGGGCATGGGGGGCCGCGGCGAGCAGCACTACGGCGTGCTGCGGGCCCATCTCCGTAGGGAGGGCCGCCCTATCGGTGCCAACGACATGCTGATCGCAGCAACCGCTCTCAGCCTCGATCTTCACTCCGCAATCGGTGCCCTCGTCGCCGCCGGCTTGGTCGAGGGGCTCCCCCGGGGGCGCTCCATGGCACTCCAGGTGCCCGCCGACGTAGCTACCTGGCTCGACGACTTCCCTGGTGCGCTGCCCCCTGCCAAACGCCGCGCCAGAGCCGCGTAGCGGTGCCTACGGGTAGGGTGCTGGCTCCCCATCGCTGGAACAATCTTGTTCTAGGGATGGGCGGGCATCGCCAGCTGCGGCGAATCCGGGCCCGTTGACTTTGCACCTTTATGGTGCCATACTCTTCCAGTGGAGTAAGGCCAAACCGCACCACTCGCTGGACCCGTTCAAGGCCCGATTTGACGCACCAGACCGCTTGGTGATGACGACCTCCGCGATCGCGGGTGCCGCCGCACTCGGGCTCGACGACCCAGGTGTGGTTGCGGTGATCCAGTCCATGAGCCGAGCGCACTTCTACAAGTTGATGACGGCCTGCACCGACCACAAGTCGTGGCAGGACGTGTACCACGTCCCCTGGGACGGCAAGGTCATCTACCTCAAGTTCACCGCGGACCGACTGGCCGAGTTCCGCATCTTGTCGCTGAAGGAGCGCTGATGGCCCGCAAGACCCCGGTCCCGAAGTGCCACGACTGCCGCCTCGCGCTAGTGCGGGACACCCGCCCGCTGCGCCTCGCCTACCTCGACAGGTCTGTGACGATCGAGCAGCCGGGCTGGTATTGCCCCCGTTGCGGCGAAGGCGTCGTGGCTGGACCAGACCTCCTGGCCACCCGAGTTGCACGGGCCGAACTGAAGGCTCGTGCCGAGGGGGTACTGACGCCCGAAGAGGTCAAGCGCATCAGGTTGAGGCTCAAGCTCTCGCAGCGCGCGGCCGGCGAGATCCTGGGTGGCGGACTGAGGGCCTTCCAGAAGTACGAGAGCGGCGAGGTCGCGGTCAGTCAGGCCATGAGCAATCTGCTTCGACTGCTCGACCGAGACCCGCGTCGCTTGGCGGAGCTGCGCCAGGAGGCGGCTGCCTGAAGCTGGGGTGGGCGGGACTGCATGCCCGCATGCAGTGTGTGGCTGGCTCCCCGGGGTGGGAACAGGGTTGGTGCTCACCGGCGCAGCGCTCCTTGGAGCCCGCCAGCTCGGCATGGGAAGAGAGGGGATCGTCGAGGTGATCCGGTCCATGGAGCGCCGACACTTCTTCAAGTCGATGACCTCCTACGAGGACCACACGGTTTGGCAGGACGTCTACCACGTGCCGTGGCAGGACCTGACGGTCTACCTGAAGTTCACCGCGGATCGGATCACTTGCTTCCGGATCCTGTCCTTCAAGGAGCGATGATGGCCAAGAAGAAGGAACCGAACGAGATCTGCCACGCCTGCGGCGCTCCGATGGTCCGGGACACCCGCCCGATGACCTTCTCCTACAAGGGCGAGGCCGTGACCCTGGACCAGCCGGGCTGGCACTGCACCGAGTGTGACGAGTCGGTCTTCGTGGGTAGGGATGTAGCAGTCACGGACCCTGCATTCCTGGAGTTCAAGGCTCGCGTTGACGGTGTGCTGACCCCTGCCGAGGTCAGGCGCATCCGGACCAAGCTCGGTCTCTCGCAGCAGAGGGCGAGCGCGATCCTCGGTGGCGGCCCGCGATCGTTCCAGAAGTACGAACGGGGTGAGGTCGGGGTCAGCCAGGCGATGAGCAACCTGCTGCGATTGCTTGACAAGGATCCCCGTCGTCTCGAAGAGATCGAGGTCTGCGAAGCTGCCTGAGATCCGTCGGCTTGGAAGCTGGCTCCCCATCCCGAGAACAAGTTTGTGCACGGAGTGGGGCACATCCAGGGATCGTGGCGAACCGGGGGACGACGCTTAACTCCTCCAGTGCACTCGGGCCGGTCTTTGCTACGATGCGCCCCGACGGCCTCGAAGGATGTAGCCGCGCAGCCGGAGAAGGGAGGGACTCGTGCCCGGCAATGTTGACGCCAAGGCCGCAAACATCGCTCCCGGAGCCACACCCCCTCTCGCTAGAAGTGCTCTGAACCCGGACCAGCGAGCGTTCTGTGATCTGCCTCCCGGGCCCACTCGCCTGTTGGCTCCGGCCGGGTGCGGCAAGACCCAGTCTCTCCTCTGGCGATGTTGGACGCTTGCTCGTGACCAAGGGCGAGAGCCCAAGTTTCTGGTCTTCACCTTCACGAGAGCGGCACGAGACGAACTCAGGGAGAGGTTGTCGCAGAGCCAGGAGTTCAAGGGCCTCCACTCACTGGTTCATGTCACCACGCTGAACTCCTGGGGATTCCGCCAGGTGAAGGCGAAGATGCATCGCCCCAGGCTGCTGACCAGCGGATCGGACCGCTACTTCCTGATCGAGAACGTCCTCCAGCCGGTCTGGAGAGAGTTCCCGCGACTCACTGAGTTGCTCACGGATAGCCGGCGTCGCGCTCGGGGGGTCGAGGCCATCTATGACCTCATCGATCGCTTCAAGGCGCTCGGCTTCAGCCATGTTCACCCGGTATCGATCGAGGCCTTCAGTTCCCACCTCGACTGGATGTCGAATCATGGAATGTCCAGGCATGTCGACGCCATCTTTCGCCAGCTCGAGGAGCTCGAGATCGTCCGGCCCGATGGAGGCGGAAGGAAGCGGTCCAGGAAGAAGCGCGCGGCCGAGACTTCGGATCTCCCCACCACGGTCGATGCCGTCGATTCTCGCAAGCAGGCCTTCGGCCACTTCATGAAGTTCTGGGCCAAGGCTTGCATGTCGATGTACCAGTCCTCCTGCCTCACGATGGAGGACCAGAAGTACTGGGCTCTCTTCGAGTTGCAGGCCCAGATGGAGAGGACTGGCCTGGCACGTGGTGCCGTCAAGGTCGATCACATCCTTGTCGACGAGTTCCAGGATATCAATCCCCTCGACCTGAACCTGCTCGGTGCGATCTCTCGATTCCATCAGGCCCCCATGACGATCGTCGGAGATGATGATCAGGCCATCTACGAGTGGCGCGGAGCGACCCCAGAGTTCATCCTGGAGCCCGACACCCACATCGGGGGCGGCTTTGCGACCCATGTGCTCGGTGTGAACTACCGGTCCCCCCGAAACATCGTCGATCACTCGCAGCGGCTCATAGCTCACAACGAGCGGCGCGTTCCCAAGGAGGTCAGGGCACACAGTGATGCGACTGCCGAGATCATGATCGCGAGGATCCCCGACGTGGACGCAGGGATCGAGCACACGCTCGCGATCCTCGAGCGGGTGGGTTCCGACGAGGAACTGCGGAACCTCGCGATCATCGGACGGAAGCGAGGGCAGCTCATCCCCTACCAGATCGTTCTCGCCAGCCGAGGGATTCCCTTCTTCGCTGCAGAGGATCTACACGTTCTTCTCAGCAGTGCGTTCGACGAGCTAAAGAAGATCATCGCCATTCGCGCGAAGGCGACGATGGGCGGCATGTTCGGAGCCGATCCGGTCGCCGATCTCGTCTTCCTCTGCGACAAGCTGAAGCGGTACCCCCTGCGGCGAACCGATCGCGAGGGCCTGGTCCGGTACCTGCAAGGATGCCAACCCGAGACATTCCTGGACGCCGTCCGGGCTCTGGCTCGCTACACCGGGCCCATCAAGGGTTCGAGCGACGGTCGCATGGCAGCTTCGTTCGCCGAAGCAATCCTCGCTCTACTCGAGACCTCGACGGTCGCCGAGACGATCAAGGCGATCAGCGAAGGCTTCGATGGCCTCCAGAAGGACTATGGCAAGTCCCAGGAGGATGTGTTCTACGCCGACCCTCCGTTCCTCTATCTGGTCGACTTCGCCCAGCGGTATGGGGCCGATTACGAGCGGTTCTACAAGGACGTCGAGAAGGCAAAGGCAACTCTCGCTCGCATCCCTCCCGACGACGACGAAACCCCCGACACGTCACGCAAGCGGCCGGTGCATCTGATGACAGCGCTGCGGGCGAAGGGGAAGGAGTTCGATGCCGTCGTGATCCTGGATGCCAATCAGGGAATCTGGCCGAGCAAACTGGCAACCACGCCCGAGGAGCTGGAACAGGAGCGCCGGGTCTTCTATGTCGCGGTGACTCGCCCGCGGAAGCATCTGACGTTCCTCGTGGCCGACCAGCTCGTAGGGGAAAAGGTTGCTCCCTCGCAGTACCTCGAGGAGATGGGACTCAGTCACATGTTCCTGGATTGAGTGGGGCAGAGGGTGCCCTTCTTGGGGCCGGCGGCCCCGCAACCTCCTACCACCCACACGAACGACTACCTCTCCGCCTTGGGGGGCTCGATGGCCCCGGCCCGGACGCACTTGCGGCCAAGAGCTGTCAGACTCCAGGTTCCCGGCGGCTTCGAAACCAGGAGGCACTGCTTGACCAGGGTGAAACGCACCCATGCCACGTGGTTCCTCCAGGCGGAAGCGCCACTCCCAGCACGACGCTCACGCATGGCCTTCTCAGAAAGACCAACGCGACGACCGAGGGCATCGTAGAGGTCGAGGCCATCCATCTTGTCAGCAGGGCGTGTCGAGCCTCCTCGCCGTTCGATCTCCTCGAGCAGGGGAAGGCGCAGCTGGTACTGGGATGGAAATCGCAGTTTCTCAGCCATCGAGCCTTTGGGCAGCCAGACGTTTTTGACCTTGTCCATCCTCATCCATCCTTGTCGGCTATCGGTCGTGGAAGGGAGCTCCCCACTCCTGACGGTCCCGTCATCCAGCGTCCTCTTATAGAGAGTCAGCTCACGAATTGCCAGTCCCGGTTGGTCTTGGGCGGCAAAGCCCCGAATCGCTCGTCTTGGCTAATGCCACAACATCGACAGCCGCGCCCGATCGGTGGACCTCGAACTGCTTGGCCCTGCGCAGCTCGTAGGCTCGGGTCTGCAAGGCGAAGGGGAAGAACGCCGGATGCCGAATGGCCTGGTCGACTGGGAGACTCCTCGGCTCGATGGCAAGCAGGACCGCCTCGATAAGGAGCTCGGAGACGGCCCCGGAGGCGGGACGGCGTGTGGCAGCCGCAAGGTACACTCCCGGATCGTCGGCGTCCCGGAGCACCCCCCACTGGATCATCGAGCGGACGAGGCGCTGCGCGGCACGGACCAAAGTGCTGCGCTCACCCCAAGTGGCGATGAGCCGGCGGGTGAGCTGCGCGAGATTGAAGTCTCCTTGCAAGGCGAGCAGGCGCCCGATGCCGTCGGCGAGGTCTGCGGCGAAGGGGTAGGTGCCGAGCACCATGGCCCAGTGGACGGCGAGGCGATCGGCGGGCGGGACCCCTGGTAAGAGCTGGAGCGCCCTCCGGTGGAGGGATCGAGCGGACACCGGGACCTGGGACCAGATGCGACGGAGTACGGTGACGGTCTTGCCCCGGCCACTGTGGACCGTGGAGCCACCGACCTGCCCCTCCAGTAGCGTCCAGAGGCGTTGGCGGAACTCGGTGTCGGTCACTCCCGAGGCGGCCATCTCGCCGGCCGCTTCGAGCCACTCAAGGTCGAGGCGGCGATCGATCCCGATGGTTTGGCGGCGCGAAGTCACGCGGGCCTCCGGATGGTAGCCAGGGGGACGATGACTTCCTCCATGGCGATCCCGCCGTGGGCGACGGCGGTCTTTTCCGGTGGAAGGAATACACGACGGCCGGCGGCGATCAGGGGGCGGTAGTCTTCGGGGAGGCCGATCTGGGGCCAGACGATGGTCGCCTCGAAGTCTCGCCGGACCCGTTCCCGGGTGCCATCGTCGCGGAAGACGTGGACCCGCTCGCCCCTCTCGTCGGCGATGGCGCCCACGTTGGGCTTGCCCATGCCGGTGCCCTGGATGTTGCCGTGGTCGGCGGTGAGGGTGACCTCGAAGCCCGCCTCGAGGAGGACCGTCACCAGGGCACGAAAGCGTCCCTGCTCGCTCCAGTGGCGGACGCTGGCGTGCAGGCCACCGGTCCCCATGGGGCTTCCGTGCATCGCCTGGTCGATGGTGCCTACCACCACGCCCAGGACCCGGCAGCGGGGGCGCTCGGCGGCCTCTCGAACCTCGGCGAGGAAGGCCGCCTCGTCGGCCTGACTTCCCTGCTTCACGTAGGCGACCTCGGAGCGGGGCGTCCCGCGGTCATCCCAGAAGCGTCGCCAGTGGGCTTCTTCCTTGTGGGTCCCTCCGATGCTGGGAGAGAAGTAGAGGGGCGGGTCCCCGGCGAAAATCGCCTGGCGGGAGACCGCCGTCAGGGTCGGGACCCAGGCGAAGGCGGCGCCGTCATCCACCGGGATGCCTGTAGCCATGAGATCGTCCCGCAGCAGGACCCACTGGTCGAGCGCCAGGCCATCCACCACGACGAGCGCGATCTTGCCCGCACCAGGTCCGGGCAACCCCTTCCGGCGCACATGGTCCAGGTAGTGGGCGATCTGGTGGACCATCACCGGTCGCGGCAGATAGGAGACGTTGTGGAGCGAGGCGTAGTGCCTCTGCATCCAGGACTCGAAGGCGGCTTCGATCCGGTCGTGGACCGCCTCCAGGCGCGGCCCCTGTTCTACCAGGGAATCGGCAGGCAACCTCCAGCGAAGCGCGGTGGCCTCGGCCCAGAGCTGGGCGGTCCGGATCCACTCCCCGCTCGTGGCGATCTCGCCGGGGAGCTCCCGTTCGACCCGGTCCAGGAGCCGGCGCCAGCGATCGAGGTCGTCCCGGGCCGGGTCCCCGGTGACGCCGACAGCAAGCCACTGGCTCCCCACCTGGCCCTTCGAGACGATGTCGGTCGGGGACAGGTGACCCTCGACGAAGAGGTTGTCCACATAGACGCGGACGTCGTCGTGGTCGAAGGGGAGCGAGACCGGCCCCTCGAAGCGGAGTGTGCATGGTGCGCTCTCCTCTTCGGCGGCATCGGGAGCCTCGACCCTGCTCTGGACGAAGCGCGGCCAGCGCTCCTGGAGGAAGGCCAGGAACGCGGCCCGGTCCGGCACGATGGCCCGGAGGGGCCACGCCTTCCAGCGGCCCGAGCATTCGAGCTGGTGGAGGAGCCGGTCGTCGAGGAGCGCCGGAACGCCCAAGCGGCGGTAGTGGCGCCGTAGGAGGAGCTTCAAGAGATCCGGCTCGGACCGGACCAGCTCGCTGGCCACGTCGAAGACATGGCGCAAGACGAAGTCCGCGGTGTCGTTCTCGCCCAGACGCTCCGGCCGGACCTCCTCCTGGGCGCAGTAGAGGCGGTCCAGGTCGGAGCGCTCCAGGCTCGCCACTACGCGGGGGTCGAGGTTCGGGAAGAGCTCGGCGATGCTGAACGACAGGAGCCGCGCGTCGCGGCGGGCCTGGGCGAGCAGGTCAAAGGGCAGCGCCTCAGCAACTGCCTGCCGGGTGCGGAGCACCACGACGACGGTGGTGCGCTCGCCCCGGTCCCAGACCTGGCGATAGCGAGACTCGTAGGCGAAGCGGAAGGCGACCGGGTCCTCGAAGGGGATCACCTCGAAGCCGCGGTCCCGGATGCCGTCCAGGACCCCCTGCTCGGTGAGCAGGAGGTCCGGGTCGAGGGCGACCGTGAGCCGCGCCACCTCGGCGAGCTCCGGCGCGAAGCGCTCCAGGATCGGGTCGCGCCAGCTCGCCTCCCGTCCGACCCCACTCATCGCGCCTCCACCCCCCGGATCTGGACCAGGAGGACGGCAGCGAGATCCGGGACGATCGCCTGGCGCCGCTCCATGTCCGCGGACCACTCGCGCTCTTCGCGCTCGAGCTGGCCCAGACGATGCTCCCGGACCTGGGGCAGCCCGATCCGCAGGATGCCACGGCGGCGGGCCGCGAAGGCCTGTGTCGCCTTGCGCCGCTCGCGCTCGAGTCGCTGCCGGTGCCTCTCGACCAGCTCGGCAAAGAGTGGGCGGCCATGCTCCTCGGCTGCCCGTCGGGCTCGCTCGTGGGCGGCCACCGCCTCCGGGCCTTCGATCCCGCCGAGTTCGAGCTCGGGTCGGTCCTCGAGCTCGAGCAGGCGGTCCCAGACGGCGCGTGCCGTCGGCGCGAGCATCCTCCCGTCTCCGGTCTGGAAGAGGGCCAGCATGCGCTGCTCGCGCCCCTCGGGGGCCTGGACCGCGACGCGCCAGAGCGACCAGAGCCCCGAGACCTTCTCCGACAGGCCCGGGAGGACCAGGCTGGCGAGGGGCTTTCCCGGTGCGAAGACCGGAAGGGAATGGATCAGGCTCCTTACCCGGGGATCCTCCAGGGTCAGATGCACCGTTCCCGACCTGTCGGCCTCGGCCCGGGAGAACACCGCTCGCTCGACCTGGGAGCCATCCGGCCAGCGCAAGCGGTAGCCCTGGGGATCGCCCTCGGCCTTGGCGCCGGTACCCGACCGGGAGCGCAGGTACCCCAGCGTCATCCGCTCGACCCAGTAGGGAACCTGGCTGCCGGCGAGCTTGCGGGCTGCGCTCGGGTCGAGTTCCTGGAGGGGGCGGATCAGGCTCGCGCCCTCCCGGGCGGCCTGGGCGCGGCGGCGGAGCTCGGCCGCCAGGACCGCGGCCCGGTGCTCGGCCTCGCCGGGATCCAGGAGGCTCGCCAGGAAGAGGGTCTCGAAGTCGACGTCGCCCTCCTCGGAGTCGAGGACATCGGAGAGCTTGTCCACGCCGAACTCCTCAAGGATGCGGGCGAGCTTCTCCTCCAGCACCTCCTGGACCCGGAGCTCGACCGTGTCCTCGAGCGCCAGGTTGAGGCCCCGCACCACGTGGGCCTGACCGATGCGGTCTACCCGCCCGATCCGCTGCTCCAGGCGCATCGGGTTCCAGGGTAGGTCGTAGTTCACCACCACGTGGCAGAACTGGAGGTTCAGGCCCTCGCCGCCCGCGTCGGTCGAGACCAGGATCTGTGCCTCTTCCCGGAACGCCCGCTGGACCGAAAGGCGCTCCTCGAGATCGAGGCTGCCGTTCAGGCAGGCGACCGGGAAGCCACGGTCGCGGAGGAAGCCGGCCAGCATCTCCTGGGTGGGGACGAACTCGGTGAAGACCAGCACCTTGAGGGCCGGGTCCTCCTCTTCGCGCTGGAGGCGCCGAATCCAGTCGAGCAGGGCCTCGGCCTTGACGTCGGGGCCCAGGGCCTCGGCCTGGCGGGCCAGGGAGAGCAGCCGCTCGACCTCGGTGCGCTCGCTGGCGAGCCCCTCGATGCGAGCCGGCAGCAGCAGGTCCATCTGCTCCTGGGCATCGAGGCTCTCCCAGTCCTCGCGGTCTGGCTCGGGGAAGAGGGAGAGCTGGCCCTCGGGAAGCTGGAGGACCTCCAGGCGCCGTTCCAGGGCCCGGCGGATGGCCGCGGTGCTCGATGTGACCAGCCGCTGCATCAGGATCATCAGGAAGCCGAAGGCGCCCCGCTTCTCGCGGCGGGCCCGGTCGTAGCCCTCGCGGACGTACTCGGTCACGTCCTCGTAGAGCTGGCGCTGGGCCTGGCGGCCCCGGTTCCAGGCGACCCGCTCGAGCCGGAACGAGCGGGCCGTGTAGAGGGGGGTCCCGTCCGCGTCGATGGCCCGGCGCTTCTCGGTGCGGATCACGTAGGGGTCCACGTCCTGGCGGCGCACGGCCTCGTCGCCCGGCAGCGCCTCGGGGTCGAGGAGGCCGACCAGGCGACGGAAGGCGTCGGTCTTCCCCTGGTGGGGGGTGGCCGAGAGGAGCAGCAGGTAGGGAGCGGCCTGGGCCAGGGCCTCGCCCAGGCGATAGCGAGCGACTTGCTCGGTCGAGCCGCCCAGGCGATGGGCCTCGTCGATCACGATCAAGTCCCAGCCCGCGGAAACCAGGTCCTCGAAGCGCTCCCGGTTGTAGCGGGCGAGCTGCTCCCGGCTCCAGCCGCGGCGGCCGTCGAGGGGCTTCACCGAGTCGAGCGAGCAGATGACCCGGTCCTGGCGGGACCAGAGGTTCACGGTCTCGTCCAAACCCTCGACCTGGCGCAAGGCCGCGAAGCCCGCCGGCTGGACCACTCGGAAGTCGGCGCGGAAGTGGCTGCGCAGCTCGCTGGCCCACTGGCTGACGAGCCCCGCCGGAGCGACGACCAGCGTGCGGCGCACCAGGCCCCGGACCTCGAGCTCGCGCAGGATCAGGCCGGCCTCGATGGTCTTTCCCAGGCCCACCTCGTCCGCCAGCAAGTAGCGCACCCGGTCCCCGGCCATGGCCCGGGAGAGGGCGTGGATCTGGTGCGGCAGCGGAATGAGCGCGCCTTCGAGAGGAGCGAGCAAGGCGTCGCGTTCCAGCGCGTCCGCGACACGCGCGGCCGCGGCGAGGTAGCCGAGCTCGGCAATCGTGCTGGCAGATCGGTCGAGGTCCAGGGGGAGCAAGCGGTGCTCGGGCACCCGGAGCACCGCGTCCTGGCCGGGTATCCAGACGTGAAGCACGGTGGTCCCCCAGAGCGCCTGGCGCTCGACGACCTTGCAGGCTGGGCCCCCCGCGCCGAGGCGCCGCCAAGCTCCGATGTCGATCGCCGAGGTACCCACGGGCTCGCTACTCGATCCCCAAGCGCAGCCGGGCGACGTCCAGGTACATGAGCAGCTTCTCGTCCTCGTGGAGGACCTTCTCGGGGACCTTGGCGGCCACCTCGATGATGGCCTGGTAGTCGCGCCGCTCATAGGCGGCCTTGAAGCCCACCCGGATGGCCTCGGTACGGAACTGCTTGAGTTTCTTGGTCTCGCGATAGCTCTCGAACTCCTTGAGCAGCGCCTTGTCACGGAGCTTCTCGAGGTCGCCTAACTTCGATGGGTCGGGGACATACCAGCGGCCCTTGGCCTTGTCCCGGAGCTTGGGGTCCTCCTTGTCGAGGTTGCGGAGCTCCTTGAAGTTCGAGGAGAGGTAGCTGTGGATCTGGCTGGGGACCGGGCCTTGGCCGTCGTACTGGAGGAAGTTCTCGTCGAGCATGACCTTCAGTTCGACCGTCTTCTCGTGCTTGGCCCAGGTCTGGAGCTGCTTCAGGAATTGGGGCTGGATCTCCTGGTAGGTCTGGGGCTTGATCGTGAGCTGCTGGCGGATCCAGAGCACAGCGCTCGATTCGTCAGTGACGAAGATCGTGAACTGGCGGATCTCGGTGACGGTGGTGCGCTTTCGGTCGTACTCGGCGGCCTGTTCGGCCGTGAAGACCATGCCGTCCCTCTGGACGTAGCGGGTTTCGAGGCCGGCCAGGAATTCGGGACCCGAGAGGGGCACGGCCACGCCCCGCTGGACGTGGAAGGCGATCATGCGGTCCATGAGCATCTGGGGGGTGCGCTCGACCAGGACCTCGGCCTGGCCCGCCTTGCCGACGAAGACCGGCACGTTGGCGAGATGCTGGTGCACGAAGGCCCAGGCCGATTCGGCGTCGGTCGTCTCCAGAGAGAAACGCTGGGTCAAGGCTTCGGTGGGTTTGTAGGCCGAGATCACCAGATCCTGCTTGACCGCGGAGCTGGTGACTTGCCGATAGGAGCCCTGCTGCTTGTCGAGGGTGCGGACATCCGCGACCACGAAGCCGGCCGCGCCCATGGCCTCCTGGATGGTGCGCCATACGGCATTCGACGAGTTACTGAAGACCACGGTCATCCAGCGACCCGGCTTCAAGACCCGGTGGTACTCGGCGAAGCAGCGGCGCATGAGCTCCTGGTAGTCATCGAGCTGCTTCTTCTTGGCGCGATCGACGATGGCCTCGTCCCGGGCCTGGGTGAAGACCCGGTGCCAGGCCTCGACCAAGAAGTTCAGGTCCGCGTAGTAGATGTTCTCGCCGAAGGGAGGGTCGGTGAAGATGTAGTCGATCGAGTCGTCGGGCAGGCCGAGGTGGGCACAGTCGCCGGTGGAGAGGGCGGCGGCGCCAGCAGTCGACGGCATGGGAGTGAAGGACTTGACCAGACGATCGAGTTTGGTTGTTCGCTTCGATGCTTCGCAAAGGATGTACCAGGGACTGACTTCAGCGATCTGCGAGCCAACGTAGTACACGCCTGAAAGTTGCCGGTTGACCTGGGAGAAGTGCGTGGGCGCGTACCGGGCCAAGACCGACATCCCCCAGATCGCCTGCTCGACGAACCAGAGGACCTGAGAGCGCGTGCGAGGGTCTTCGACGGCCAGGGCCTGCTGCCAGAGCGCGGCCAGGGCCTGGGCGGCGCGGGGGAGGAAGAAGTGGTGGACTCGGGTGAAACCCTTGGGAGCAATCCGGGAACCGTGATACATCTTCTCAACCGGGAACTCGTCGGCGGGGACCTCACCGGGCAAGTCCAGCGCCTCGATGCGTCGTAGGAGTTCGAGGTCCGCAGGCTCGACGGCCTTCTCGTAGGTCTGCTTGCCGACGGTGTACTGGATGAGCGCGGGTCGGAGCCGGATCCGTCGCCAGGTCTCCCGGGTCACGGGATCGATCCGTGTCTCCATTACGCGCTCGAGTCGGTCCTTGTCGAGCTTCACGTCGCACTGCGGACACGGGAACTCCTCGTGGACCCGATTGGTCTCGGGGTCCAGGGCCTCGGCCACGAAGTTCACCTCGCCTGCGCACTCGGGGCAGGTGAAGACCTCGCTCCAGACCGTGTACTGGATGCGCCCCTTGGTCTTGCCATCCGTGTGCAGGGTCTCGTACATCCAGCCGAGCTCGGCCTCTACCTCGTCCAGGATGCGTCGGGCCTCGCGTTCGAAGGCCGCCACGTCGAAGGGGAGGTTGTAGTTGGCCGAGATGAAGGTGGCCGCGGGGCCCAGATCGTTCAGCACCACCCGCCGCGTCCCCCACTCGGGAGGTGGGTGCCCAGCCCCTCGCCACTCGGATTCGAGCTGGCGGCGGTAGGCCGCGGGTGCGGTCCCGCACCACTGGGCGGCGACGCCGGTCATCCCCGAGCCGCAGAAGCCGTCGAGCACGAGGTCGCCAGGGCGGGTGTAGTGGAGGATCGATGGCACGATGGCCAGGTGGGGGACCTTGGTGTGGTAGCCGTGGGCCTTGTAGAGCGCGTCGGTCTTCCCCACGCTCACGTCCACTGCGAAGGGCTCGCGCTCGTAGGCTTCGTCGGGGTCGAAGGGCCGCCCGTGTACCCGCACGAAGTCGCCGAGGAAGGGGTTGGGACAGGCGGTGTACCAGGGTGGGTCCGAGAGAGCGAGGATGGCCTCGTCGCTCGCAGTCGGGAAGCCCGGCGTCCCTCGGAACTCGGGATCCTGGAGCTTCTCGCGGAGCCTCTCCAGAAAGTACGCGCGCCGGGCCGCGTCGTTCTCGAAGGTCCTCCCCAGGCACTCGACGGGACCGTCAGGCTGGGGGGCGATCTCCTCGAATGGCAGGCCAGGTTGCTGGCTCAACGCGATTCCTCCTCGTGATCTCCTGGTCGCGCCATGTCCGTGACCAGGCTCGTGACCAAGCTGGCCAGGGGTCGGAAGCCTGGGTCAGGGTTCATGCCGCTCCTTCTCGAGCAGCTTGGTCACCAAGCGGAGGCCGGCCTCGGTCAGGGCGATGCGCTGGTCAGGGTGGGTGGGACGCTCCGGGTACTGGTACTGCACCAGGTGGGCGGCGAGCAGTGGAGCCAGGCAACGTCGTCGGAAGTAGGTCCGGTGCCGGAGGCCGGCCAGGCCCATGAGATCATGGATGGTCTGGGGAGTGTCGCAGGCCAGGAGCAGGCGCCGCTGACGCTCGTCGAGCTCCGGGAGGTTGGCGGCCCGTGTGACCAAGCTCGGAGGGGGCCTGGAGGTAGCTTGGTCAGTCACCGGGGCAGATTGGTCACTCGCGTCGTCTGGGAGGTATGTTTCGCCTCCCTTCAGGGGAAAGCGCTTCCGCAGATGGGGGGCAAGCTGGTAGCGACCCGGGGAGTGGGGGGCCGCCAGGATCTGCGAGACCAGGTACTGAAGGTCGGCTTCGGTCTCCTTCTGGGGCCTGGCGAGGCTGGTCGCCACCTCCGCCAGGCTCACCGACTCCGAGCGCACCAGCATGGCGAGCGCTGCGGCCTGGTCGTCGCCGAGGCGCACGCCCAACGAGGCCTGGAAGTGGAGCTGACGCTCGGAGAGGAGTTCCTCGCGAAGCAGCGTGAGCCGGAACTCGTAGCGATCAGGATCGCTCTCGATCACGGGCGGCACGCGACCCAGCCGGTGCCAGTCGCGGAAGATCGCCAGGAGGCCGGTGCCGGCGCGCTCGCCCACTCCGATGCGGCGGAAGGCCTCGACGATCAGGGGGTTGCGGACCTGGCGGTCTCCGGGCTGGAGCAGAGTGGATGTCGGCTCGAAGGCGGTCCCGGGGTTCGAGAACACCACTCGGTCGGTGTAGAAGCCGATGCTCGCCTTGCGGCCACCTTCCTCGTAGTCCTGGTGGGTGAGCAGGTTCAAGGCGGCCTCGCGGAAGGACACGTAGTCCTCGGGCCGATCCTCCCGTCTCAGGGTGGCCGGGTCGAGCTGGAAAGGCGCCTCGCGCCGCCTGAGGTACCACTCGAGCAAGCGTCGCCAGGACTGGACCAGGTTCTCCTCGAGGACCAAGCGATCCTGCCAACGAACCTCGGGGAGCGGATCGCCATGGGCGTAGCCATACCAGAGGCAGTCGACGGTGGGGTCGGGGCGCACGGAACGCAGGGCCGCGCCGGACCCGAGGAGGAGAATCGCCGCCACGGTGGGGCGCCGCTCGCCCTCGCGGTCGATCACCAGGCCCCAGTGCTCCAGGAAGCCGGCATCGTCCAGGTCGTGGAGCGGCGACTCGGGGACCTTCTCCCGATAGCGTGTGCGGTACCAGCGCACGGAATTCGGATCGAGGCTCCGATCCAGGGGGCGAGCCACGGGGCGGCCGTCGAAGCGTTCTGTAGACGCATTGCGCAGGAAGCGCCCCAGTTCCACCGGCGTGCAGCGCTGGTCGCAGCCCCCTCGCCGCACGAAACTCTTGCTGATGTCGCGCCCCAGGTGCACGGGCTTGGCGTGCCGGGGCGCCTCTGGGATGTAGAAGGCGAGGATGGTGCGATCGGCTTCCTGCTGCGCCTGTTTCTGGACGTCCACCGCGAAGCTGATGGTGTCGTGGCTGCGAAGCCCGCTCAGGAACTCGTTCTGGACCTTGTCGACCTCGAGGACGCCGACGATCTCGTAGGCACCTCCCTTGCTCGACACCCCGAAGACGATGTGGCCGGCCTCGGTGTTGGCGAAGGCGGACACGGTCTCGTAGATGCCCTTCGGCATCCCCTTCCGGGCTTCCTTGGCCTCGAAGTCGCGCCACTCGAAGCGCTGCAGGAGCGCGAGCAGCTGGTTACGTTCGAGGCGTCCCTGGGTCACTCGGTGCGTCCCTCCACAACGATACGGACCCGGGCCTCGTCCTTGCCGCGGCTGAGGCTCCGGAGATGCCCCTCGAAGCGCTCGCGCAGCTCTGCCGGGGTGCAGGGAGTACCGCCCTCGACCAGTGCCGCCAGGAGCGCCGGCCCGTCCAGGACGACCTTCTCCAGCCCCTGGAGCACCTCCTGGAGGGCCTTGAGGAAGGCGGGCTCGAGGGGGTCGGGCAGTTCCTGGGTGTCGAGGAAGCGAGCGATCGCGTCCCGGCCCTTTCCCTCGCCCAGAAGGTCGAGGTTCGCCTGGATGGTCGGATCCGCCAGGTTGCCGAGCAGGGTCCGCGTCCACTCGTCGAGCAGCCGGTCCAGGTCCTCGTCGATCCGCGCCGGGACCTCGCCGGCCCGCAGCGGGACCGCCGGCTCCTCGGCCGGCCGGAAGTTGCAGTGCGGGCAGAGCGGGTCGGTCTCCAGCTCGGCACGGGTGAGGACGTGGCAGGTCCTGAGGGAGAGGAGCCGGCTCTCCAGCTCGTGGAGCTGCTGGCCGGGCATCATGTCGATCTGGGCCAGCCTTCGCAGCAGGTGGAGTCGAGAGTCCTGGGCGAGCTTCCCCTTCTTCTTGTCCTCCTTGGCCCCCAGGCGGGCTCGCTCGTGGAGGGCGAGGTAGCCATCGACGAAGCCCTTCTTGAGCTTCCCGAGCGCCACCGTGAGCGCGCGCCGGAGGTCGCCCTGGGCCGAGGATGCCTCCCCGTGGACCTGGCGGAGCAGGTCGCGGCGCTGTCCCTGGAGCTCGACCACCCAGGGGTGGTCCTTGGGCATGAGGGCCTCGGCCTTGCCGAGATAAGCCCCGTAGGGCTCGAGCTCGCGGCGAAGCTCCGCCAGGGCCTCCACGCGCTCGGTACTGGCGAGGGCCTGGCGCTGGGCGATCACGGCCTGGGCCTCGTGACGGAAGCCTTTGAGCTTGCCCACGGTGTTCATGGCCTGGAGCGATTCGAGGAAGCTCTTGAGCCCTTCGAGCTGGCGTCGCCACTCGCCCTCCTCCCCCTCGGGGACGAGGGATCGACCCCAGAAGCTGAGACCGCCGAGCTGGGCGCTCGCCTCGACGACCCGCCCGGTCCAGCTCGTGATCTTGCTCTGGAGCTGGGCCACGCCCTCCTCGCGACGCGCAGGGTCGCGGACCAGGCCCTCCGGGAGCTCGAGGAGCCCGAAGAGCTCCTCCAGGGCGCCGACCGGCAAGTCGCCAGGGCGCTCGATGTGCTTGAAGTCGAGGAGCTCGCGGAACGGGATCTTGGGGACATCCTCGATCGAGCCGGCATCGAGCTTGCGACCCGGGATGGCCAGGAGGACATCGCCGGAGTGGACGAGGCTCGCCAGGACCACGACCAGGAACTCGGGCTCGACCCGGAAGGGCTGCCAGTACTCGACCCCCGCCTCGTCCCGGACGAGCTCGGAGCGGTTGACGACTTGGCCATGTTTCTTCTGGCCGAGGAGGTCGAGAACCTGCTTGGCGTACCGGGACTCACGAGGCTTCGGGCGGTCGCCGTCCATGAGCTCCAGGGCCTCGAGGACCGCCGAGCCGTGCTTGCTCCGGACGCCGCCGGCCAGGGAGCGCAGCGCGTCCTGGGCCGCCTGGGCGCGGTTCTCGCGGCCCACGGAGACACCGAAGATGGGGTAGTCGGGGCTCCGGCTCCGGAATGCCGGCTCGAGGCAGGCGGCGCCAGCGGCCTGGACCATCTCGGCGACGCCCACCCGGCCGAGGCCTCCCGGGATCTTGCCGTGGACCGTCTCTGCCAGCGAGCGGGTCTTGCCCTGGTGCGTCACCGCGAGACTGCTGGCGGCGCGCTCCCGGAGCCACCCGGTCAGGGTCCGGAGGTGCTCGGCGGCCTTGTCGTCGTAGACCTTGCGGGTCCCGGAGGCTGCGTTCCCGAGGTCCCTGGCGGCGCCGTAGAGGCGGAGCGCCCGGTCGAAGGCCTCGTCGCGGTGCTGGAGCCGGAAGAAGACCTCGTCGGCCTTCTTCTCGTCGGTGTAGGCAGGGGCCTCGAAGAGCTGGAGGAAGTAGAGGTAGAAGTCCCGGGGCGGCTGGGCGGTGGTGCGCTCGTTGGGAGCACCGAAGAAAAGGTATCCGCTCCTTCCCGCCTTGCGCTCGCGCCACTCGATCTCGTGCTCCCAGATTCGATGGCCCGAGACGTAGGTCTGGGCGTCGGGATCCGCGAGCACGACCCTTCCGAGGGCCTCGAAGTAGTAGCCGTCGAGCTGGGAAGGGCTCAAGGATTCGGCCCGCCGCTCGATCAGGGCGTCGTAGTCGGTGTCCTTCTTCAGGTCCAGGAAGTACTGGCCGTTCTCGGGGTTGAAGGCAAGGAACTGCCCGCTGACGGTGCGCAGGATCTCCTTGAGCACGCTCTCGACCACGTTCTTCAGGAACTCGGCGTCGCGCTCGGGCACCGGGAGCATCAGGCAGAGGTCGTCCCGGAGCTCCTCCGCGGTCACCCCGAGCCGCGCGTCGATGCCCCCCGTGGTGAGCCGGTGGACCGAGAGCGCCTCGATGATGCGCTGGGCCACCGGCTTCCATGCGGGACGGGTGAATGCCTGCTGGATGCGGCCGGCGAGCACATCCGACTTCTCGATGACGGCACGGATGTCGGGCTCGGTGCGGAAGGAGGCGTTGTCCTTGAGGGTCTGCCAGTAGGAGTCGTAGGCGACGAGACCAGGCTGGTCGCTCGGGACCTCGGTGTCCAGGAGCCGACGGATCGATGCGCTCAAGGTGCGGAGCACCTCCCGCTTCTCGGCGACGTGGACCCGCTCGAAGGTCTCGAGGTAGGCGGGGTGGACCGGGAAGAGCCGCACGAAGTCGTCCAGGCGCTCGTTCATACTCCCGTAGAGGGGTGTGAAGGGCTGGAGGTGCTCCCGGATCCGGGCCTCCTGGCCGCCGTCCTTCTTGAGGATGCGCTCGGCCACCACGAAGGCCACGTCCTCCCGCACGATGCGGAGCTGCTCGAAGCGGTCGCGGACCCGGCGCAGGGTGTCGGCAACGAACTGGAAGCGGGGGTTGTCGAAGAGCGTCTCCTGGACGCCGGAGAGGAAGCGGAAGCGGGTGTCCCGGCAGACCTCGCCCAGCTCGCGGAGGAAGCTCAAATCGAGGCTCAACTGCTGGCTGTCCCGGGAGCGCAGGTAGTCGAGCAGCTCGTCGAGGACCAGGAGCAGGCCCTGGTCGGGGTTCTCGGCCTGGAAAGCCGCCATCATCTCCTGGAAGACGGTCTTGTTCTCGTGGCGCTCGCCGGCGCCCGGGAAGGCGAAGGTCACTCCGAGGCGGGCGAGACCGTCTTCGAGGACCCCGCAGAGGATGTCCCGGAGGGACTGGGTGGTGGCCCCGATCTCGGCGCGGATCACCGCGAAGCGACCGGCGATCTGGGCGGCCTTGGTGCGGACCGCCTCGTGGGTGAGGACGTCCGCCAGCTCCGCGTGCTCGCAGATGGCCGAGAGCACCGACATCAGGTGGGACTTGCCGGTGCCGTAGTTGCCGACGATCAGGACGCCCTTCTGGTCGGCCGGTGCCTCGAACTGGAGCTGCGGGATCACGACCTCGGAGAGCTGGTCCGCCATGCGGTCCGAGATCACGAAGGTCTCGACCAGGCTCCGCGCCTGCTCCATGGCTTCGGCGTGGCGGAGCTGCACCACGGTCTCGACCGGCTGGAAGTGGATCAGCTCGCGGTACTTCATGCGCTCTCCTGTTGCTGGTCGGTGGATCTCTGGGTGAGCCCCTGGCTCGGCGTGGTCTCGATGCAGAGGCCCTCCAGGGGCTCGCGGCGGTACTCGGGATGGCCCGGCTCGGCGTAGGTGAGCTGTTCCCCCACCACCTGGCCGCACCAGGAGGCCACGACGGTGCGATTCCGTGAGAGACCCTGCAAGAGGCGGAGGGGCGCCAGCTCGAGCTCGCGGCCGAAGAGGAGCTCGAGGTTATCGAGGAGGAGGACCTCCCCGGGCGTCTCGTCCGCGAGATCAGACAGGAGACCGGCGACCCGGACGGCGCGCTGCTTGCGGGTCCAGTCGAGCAAGCGCTGGGAGAGCGCCAGGTTGACGTTGACCAGGAGCCAGCCGCGGGCAGCCTGGAGTGCCTGGAGCGCGGTGGTCTTCCCCGAGCGAGGAGGTCCCACCAGGAGCACGAGGCGGTGGTAGGAGGCGGAGACCTCCTGGATCCGGGAGTCGAGGCGCGCGAGGATGTCTGGGGGCATCAGGGCCTCGCACTTAGAGACGGCATCCGGGGGGAGCCCTGGCCCTCCTGAGCCTCACGCCAAGGCGAACACATCACGGGTTCATTCTGCAGCAGGAGCTACCTCCACCCTCGCGGCCTCGATCCGCGTGCGGACCTCGTTGTAGATGTCGATCCCGATCTCCGGGGCGACTTCCAGACTCATGGCAAGGGCATAGGGAACCGCTTCTTCCAGGCGCCCCGCATCCTCCCGGCAGCTCACGACGACCTCGATCTCGGCGCCGTCCACGTACACCGCTGCCTGGTCGCCTTCCAGGATCTCGTGTTGCAGGGTCCCCCGCTGAACCGCCTTCCAGTCTGCTTCTCGTCGCTCGAGCCGGAGAGGAGTGAGCGGGTCCTTCGCCTTCGGCGGCCGGCGGGCATCCGGGTGGAACCACAGGTCCGCGCAACGCCAGGCTTGGTGCCTCGGGTTCACCGGGGAGAACCAGGCAAGGGTCAGGACGAGGCAGCGCAGACCGGTCCGAGCGGCAAGGCCAGGGGGCAGGGGGAAGCGGTGGATATGCGCCTGGTTCGAGCCAAGGGCCCCCCCGCTGAGTGCCGTGACCCGTTGCGGGGTGCACTCTCGCACTCGATCCGGGTCCACGGAGCCATAGCCGAGGAGACGAGTAACGTACTCCCGGAACTGGCGTGAGTTGGCG
Organism: uncultured bacterium; assembly: GCA_964403795.1. Taxonomy (GTDB): domain Bacteria; phylum Muiribacteriota; class UBA6191; order CAZXTJ01; family CAYOHP01; genus CAYOHP01. The sequence continues at coordinate 84,221 of CAYOHP010000005.1, forward strand.
TCCGTTCGGAGGATGCCGTCGAGGACCGCCCCGGCATTGCCCCAGCTTGCCGAGTGTGCAAGCAGGGCCTTGAGCCAAATGGCCCGAGGCACGGTCTCGATGAGCTCGCCGCTCGGTCCCGCACCGAGCTCCTCCAGGACCTCGTAGAGCTGGGCGGCTGCCCTGGATGCCAGTGCTGTGGCATCGCTGGTGCCCCGGCTGTACCAGGTGGAGGAGACATCGCCTGGAATGGCCCCGGGAGAGGCGACTCGCAGTCCAGGGCGGTGCGCTGTCGTCACGATCTCGAACTTCCCTGTCTCCTCCTGCCGAGGCGACTCCCGGAGTACCACCTGCCCTCCGGGAAGAAGGATGTCCGGCTTGATCGAGCGGCGGTGGCCCATGCCCTGTGCGTTGAAGACGCTGGGGAGGCCCTCGTCGACGTAGGGCAGGTGGCAGCCTGCAGGCGCAGGAGCATTCGACGCGTCGCTGTGGATGGCACCGACAGTCAGCGCATTCATGGACTCTGCTGGGGAGAGGAGGCGTCGATGGCGGGCATCAGAAGCGATCGCCTTCAGGACCTCCCGTTGAAGGTCGTTCCCTTGCAGGTTGCACGCGTCGTGAGGGGAGGTATCCAGGGTGATCGGGTGGAGGTGGTTCCCGGCGCTGACGAGGAAGAGGACCTGGTACCTCCACGCGAGCCAGTCGAGGAGTCGCGCCAAGGGACTCAGGGTGTTGTCGAAGAGGCGGTCGCGCAGACCGATTGACAGATTTACGATACAGATTCGTCGAGCGGCGGCCGGTCGCGTTGGGCCTGGCTCGAAGATGCGTCGGACGGCCTCGTGGATCACATCGACCACGAGCCTTTGCTCGGGGGCTGCTTCCGGGCGCGGATTCACCCAGTCGCATGCGGATGGCTTCAGGATGGGACGAACGTAGAGTCGTCTGGTGAGCGGCGGCTCTGCCCTACCCAGATCTCCGTGCAGGATGAGGGAGGCCATTGCGGTGCCGTGACGGCGCAGGCTGGCGGGGTAGTCGGCCTCGAAGTTCTCCGGGTCGTCGATGACGAGCCGGCCTGCGAGGAGCTGATGGTTCTGGATCGGTAGACCGTCCAGCAGAGCGATGACGGGGTCTCCGAGTTGCGCTGGTCCCACTTCGAGTTCCGGGCCGGGAATCTGATGGTCGTCGGCCATAGCCGTGGCCATCTGGCCCGTCGCCCGGATGAACTGGATCTGCTCGCATTGGACGAGGTCCGCATCGTGCGCGCCGTCGAGGAGGGCCTCCACCGAGGCCCTGGGGAGCTCCGCGAGCAACCCGTGGTACCGGATGCCGTCGATCGCCGCTTCCGAGATGACCGCTCCGTTCAGCGCTTGGACGAGCGCCGTCACGCGATCTCGGGCAGCGTGGCGCTGCTCGACCGAACTCCGAAACCAGAGCTCGATCTCGCAGCGGACGGTCCCCTGGAAGTGGGCAACTCGTTCTCGCCACTCGTCTAGGATGCCGGTCTCCAGGAAGCGATCCTGGACGCCCCAGGTACGAACCGTACGAAGCTGCTCGAAGAGAGTTCGCCAAGGCGTCAGGCCGCGGGGCAGATTCTGGTTCGCCTGCCAGGATGCCCAGAGGGAGAGCATCTCCCGGAGCGCCGTCTGGTTTGCGAGCACCATGAACAGGCGGCCTCGCAAGAGCTTCTCTGTTCGCGTTCCGTCTTTGCCGAGGGCGAAGAAGTCGTCGTCCGGAGGGATGTCCTCCTCTTCGACCTCGGCCATCCACTCGAGCTCGGGCACCCTCTCCGCGGCTCGCAGGAAGCCGGCGACGGTGCCAACCGTCTCGAAGACGACCACTTCCTCGGGGACCAGGCCTTGTGCGTCGACTTGAAGGTGCGCTCTCCTGGCCTCTAGAACCTGCTGAAGTGCTCGGAACTGGGGTTCGAGGCGCTCCGCCTGCCGCCCACGGTCGGGACGACGGAAGCGGGCCATCCCGGGAGGCTTCTGTCGGCGCGTTTGAGGATCGCCGGGTGCCGGGAGAATGAGAAGCGGTCGTTCAGGCATCGCCCTCGCCCTCGTTCAGAACGCCCTTCAACGCGAAGCGGGCCCTCCATTGGTCGAGTCTCTCCCTGACGATCGCCGAAAGATCCGCGTCGGGCAGCCCGAGGACGTAGCGCCGCTGGACGTCAGAACCGAACTGCTCGATCTCGGCGAAGCTGAGACCGCCGAGGCGCTTGGCCAGTGTTGCCGGGGAGGGCACGAGCTTGCTCCCGATGCGGCCTTCGAACCTGGTGAACCACTCGGCCCTCTGCGCCCGGGTCGGTGATGGCAGACTCAGGCGGAGCTGGAATCGTCTCCAGACGGCGCGATCGAGAAGTTCAGGATGATTGGTCGCCGTCACCACGACGACGTAGCTCGGCAGGGCGTCCACATTCAGGAGTAGCGAGCTCACCACACGCTTGATCTCGCCGGTTTCATGAACGTCCCCGCGCTCCTTCCCCAGCACATCGAACTCGTCCAGGAAGAGGACACACCTCTGGGTGCGTACGTGCTCGAAGAGTCGTGAGAGCCGAACGGCCGTCTCACCCAGAAAGCTGGTGATGACGGATTCGTAACGGACCGTCAACAACGGGACCGCGAGCTCGAAAGCCAGTGCCTCGGCCAGGGATGTCTTGCCGTTTCCAGGCGGGCCGGCGAGCAAGAGCCGGTGGCGTGGTTCGAGGTTGTGAGCGCGAAGAATGTCGGCTCGCGTCTGCTCTTCCACCAGCTCCCGGGAAGCCCTCGATACTAGTGGCGGGAGGATCAGGTCCTCCAGCGAACGGTGGGGCTCGGAGACTACGAAGAACTCGGTCGCGGCTCCGTTGAACCTTCGCGAAGTGACTGGCTGGGGCTGACCGCTGGTCCCGTTCGTCTGCAGATGGCTGGCGAGGCGGTCCGCGAGGACGTGATGCTGCTTGGCGCGCTCCTCGGCGATGAGAGCCTCGAGCGCCTTTCGGAAGAGCGGCTGGTCGCCGTGCGCTCCGGCACGAACGATGTCCAACAGGAGATCAGCGCGCGCCACGAGGGTCTCTCCACATTCCATGCGAAGCGACAAGGCGCGCTCCCATCAAGGCGGGCACTCTCGTCCAGGCCCTCGAAGGGGCGGCGTAGTCCGAGTCGTGGAGCACATCCATGGTCTGGTTTCCTGGCGTTCCCCGCTCCCTTGCTGCCCGTGGACGGTGACGGCCTGTGGACAGCCTTCGAGCTTGGTCACTGTAGTCCAGATGGCGCGGTGGATGCTCGTCCCCAGGCAAGGTTGCGACCGAGCGGCCGGCTGCCCACAGGCCTTGGACAACCCGCACGGTTGTCCACACCGCCCACGGGCAGACGGAAAGGGAATCTCTATCGGAGGGAAAAGGGACGCCTACTTCTTCCGGCTCGGCTCGGGCGCCTCGTACCCCTCCAGGTCCTCGACGGGGACCAGGGCGGCCATGGGCTTCGGCTCGCCGAGGCGGGTGCGCTTCTCGATGATGAAGCGCTCGCCGTAGTGGCGGGCGCGCTCCAGGTAGGTGGCGAGGCCGGCGCGGAACTCTCGGATCGGGACGTGCTCGGGCTTCTTGGCCACTGTGTACCTCGTGTCTACGGTGCACAAAATGTACTTGACCCGGAGCCGGGTGGCAACCATCCCCTTACAGTGTACACCGTGAACACTGTAAGGAAGGGGTGGGACGTGCTGCGACGAGCTCCGGACGAGGTGCGGGAGGCGCTGGCGAAGCTGTTGGCGCAGGCGCTGGCCAGGGTACCCGAGGACGAGCTGGCGGTCGGTGAGGTCGGTCTGGCCGAAGACTGGGTCGCCGATGACGAGAAGATGGCGGCCTGACACCGGGGCGTCCGCTCTGGTGGCCGTGAACCCAGGTCGCGAGTCCGCCCCACCCGAGAGGAGGTGATCCGCCATGCGGGCTGCGCTCTACGTCCGAGTCTCCACGGTCCGGCAGGTCCGCAAGGCGGACTCGAGCCTGGAGACCCAAAGGGAGCTGCTCACTGCCTACGCCCACCAACGCGGGTGGTCGGTGGTCGAGGTCTACGAGGACGCTGGACTCTCGGCCAAGGACCTGGACCGGCCGAATCTGCAGCGACTTCTCAGGGACCTCGAGGCCGGGCGCTTCGACGTCGTGCCCACCTACAAGTACGACCGGATCTCGCGGTCCACCCGGGACCTGCTGGAGCTGATCGAGCGCTTCGCCCGGGCCGGGGTGGACTTCGTCTCGACCACCCAGCAGCTCGACACCTCGACGCCCCAGGGCAAGTTCATGCTCACCATCCTGGTGGGGATGGCCCAGTTCGAGCGGGAGATGACCGCGGATCGGACCCGGGACAAGATGTACCACCGGGCGGCGGCGGGGAAGTGGAACGGCGGCACCGTTCCGTTCGGGTACATGGTGGACAAGGCCAAGGCGCTCGTCCCCCATCCCCGGGATGCCGTACAGGTGCAGCGGGCGTTCGAACTCTACCGGTCCCATCGCTCGACGCTCCAGGTAGCGAAGCTGCTCCAGGCCGAGTTCCCCAAGGGGCGGGCCTGGACCACGGGCAACCTGGCGGGGGTTCTCCGCAACCGGGTCTACACCGGGAAGCTCGTCTACGCGGGCGAGATCCACGAGGGCCAGCACGAGGCCCTGGTCGACGCCCCGACCTTCGAGGCGGTGCAGGAGCACCTGGAGCAGAACCGCCTCAACCGTGGCCGGCAGGGGCGTGCGACGACCCACGGGCTGGCGGTCCATCGGGTGGCGCGGTGCGCCTGCGGCGAGCCGATGCGGATCGTGACCGCCTGGGGTGGGAGCGGCGAACGCCGTTTCCGCTACCACTACGCCCGCTGCCGCCACGCCCGCGGCAACGCGGCTGGGGTCCGCTGTGAGGTGCCGCAGATCCAGGGGAAGAAGCTCGAGGACGCGGTGATGGCCCTGGTCGAGCAGGCTTGCCAGGATCCGGTGCTCATCCAGGAGGCGATGCGCAAGCTGGCCGAGCAGTCCCGCCGGCGGATCGATCAGAAGCAGACCTATCTCGAGGGGCTCCGAGGCGAACGGGACGAGGCACGGGCTCGCTTGCGGCGCTTGCTCGACCACTTCGGGGACTCGGAAAGCCGGGCGGCCCGGCAAGAGATCGAAGAACTGGCCCAGAAGGTGGATGCGCTGGACCGGGAGATCGGCCAGCTCGATACGCTGCGGCCGCCGCCGCCCGCGACCCGGGGGTACGTCGCCCGAGTGCAGCGATCACTCGACGTGTTCCGAAGGGCCTACCAGGCGATGACCGTGGGCGAGCGGGGCGAACTTTTCCTCCTGGTCCTGGAGGCTGTGGTCTGGCACGGCGAGTACCTGACCGTGAAGTTCCACGGCAACCCGCACCTGACTCGGATTCCCCTGATAGACGGCGAGCTGCGCGTAGACCAGGCGTTGGAGGTCCCCGCAGGGATGTGGCTCGAGTCGCCACCGGTTCGGGGCGAGCTGGTCTGCTGCGAGGCCGGGTGCACCGAGGCGGTGCACGCCAAGGGGTACTGCCGGCTGCACTACCAGCGGGCGGCGCGGGCCGCCGCCGCGAGCGCAGCGGGGGCCGACACTCCGGCCCGGTCGAAGCTCACGGAGCAGGACGTGGCGGATATCAGACGTCTGGTCGCCGAGGGGCGTGCTCGCCAGGTCGACCTTGCCCGCGCTTACGGGGTGTCCCGGGCGCGCATCTGCCTGATCGTGAAGAAGGGAGGTTGACGGGTGGGGGGCGCTGTTAAGCCGGTGTTAAGCGTATCGCGCTCAAGCCGTGGTCACGAGCTTCCGGACAGCATCCTTAACATCGGCAAGGCCGGCCGAGTGGACACCCTCGACCCGCTCCACAAGCGGCTGCCGGGTGGCCTGTTAAGCCGTGAAGAGCGCAGCGCACTGCGTGCGCTGTGGCTCCCCGACCTGGATTCGAACCAGGGGCCTACCGGTTAACAGCCGGTTGCTCTACCGCTGAGCTATCGAGGAGCGTCTTCGGACGGACGAAACGATAGAACAGCCCTGGCTCCATGGCAAGGGATCGCCGGCCGGGACCGGGTCCGGGCCCGGGTCAGGCCCGGGGAGCCAGGGCCACCACTGCGCCCAGGACCAGGATCCCGCCCAGATGCAGGAGCAGGTCCCGATGGTCGGCGGCCCCTGGGCGGGGCGCCCTGCCGCGGCGCACCGGCGGCTCCGGGAGCAGCTCCCCGTCGGGCTGCGAGGCGGGGGCCAGGGCCGCCAGGGCCAGCCCTTCCTCCGCAGCGCCTTCCCCGCCCGGCAGCGCCGTGCGCCGCCCTCCAGGCCCGGTTTCGCCCGGCGCTTCGCGGGCCGGGTCCCCACCGGGAGGATCCACCGGGGACAGACCGCCGGCAGGCGGCACGGCCTCGGAGTCGGACCCGTCCGGAACCCCCGGCGCCGGCACCCGGGAGGCGGTCGAGGCCGGACTCCGGGCCCCGGAACCCAGTTCCTCGCCCGAGGACCCCGCCGCCCCCCCCGGGACGCAGTCCCCGGTCCGCCTCGGGAACGCCCACACCCCGTCGACGCCGTTCTCCCCCACCCGGATCTTCACCCGGAACGCGGGAAGCTCCTCCCAGTAGACCTCCGGGGCCGGATGGGGCCGATCGGGGCGGGCCGCCGCGGAGGCCTCCGCGACCTTGCCCCCCTGCATGCGCAGGGTGATGTCGAAGAGTTCCCCCTGGCGCACCAGGACCCCTTCGCACGGCGCCGGCACCGCGTCGCCGGGGCCGTCGTCCCGGCAGCGGGCCTCATGGGTGGCCTCCGAGGTCACCCCGATCAGCCTTCCCCCCTTGTACTTGAGCTTCACCACGAAACCGGGGTGTTCCTCGCGCACCAACTCGTCCCGGTGGTCCGACTTCCCCACCTCCGAGGCCCAGGTCCCGGTGACCCTTCCCCCTTCGAGACGGACCCGGATCCTGTGCTCCGGGCTGGTCAGCACCAGCTCGCCGTCGCAGGGGATCTCCGCCTCGGAGGAGACGACCAGGGGCCTGGCACCGGCGCCCGCGGCGGGGGACCGTGAGGCCCGGACGACCGGAGCCTGCCTCGGGATGCGCTCCGCCCCGACCTTGGCGAGTTCCTGGTCGGCCGAGGCCCGCAGCATTTCGCCCTGCTCGGGTTCCCCCATCCGCTCCGCCACCGCGGCCATGTCGACCAGCAGCAGCGCCAGGGGATCGGGAAAGGTCTCGTAGGCCGCCTGGAGCGACCTCCCGGCATCCTCGAGGGCCTCGGGCTCGGCGTCCGGGTCGGAGAGCACCATGGCCGCGGCCGCCGCCCGCAGCCAGGGCCAGGCGCTGGCGTCACGGGGCTCGAGCTCGGCCGCCTCCAGCTCGCTCATCGCCAGGATCCTCAGGTCCCCCGCCCGGTCGACCCGCCCGTCGCGGGCCTCGAGGTAGGCCATCCGGGCGGCTGCGTAGGCGGTGGGGGCACCGGCGAAGAGTTCGGGACGGGCTTCGCACATGGCGAGCTGGCGGGCCAGGGCATCCCGGGCCTCGGCGACCTCGGCCCGCAGCAGGTGGAGACTGGCCAGGCCACCGAGCAGATCCAGCCGGAGCGCCTCGGCCATGCCCCGGTTCCGCTGGACCTCCAGGCTCTGGTCCGGACCCGGCGGAGGGAACTCGGGCAGGATCGCCGATTCGACCTCGTGGAGCGACTCGCGCAGCGAGGTGATCGCCTCGATGAGGCGTCCCTGGTTGCGCAGCGCACCGACCTTGGCGGCCCGCGCCTTCACCGCCTCCACCCGGTCGACCGGGGAATGCTTCCCCCGGAGGTCGCCCGCCAGGCCCCCGGCCGCCCACGCCAGGACCAGCACCACGACCAGGATCGCCCGCATACCCACCTGGAGCCTCCTCGTCGGTCGATCTTGCCTGCTACGGCTGCGGGAGTAAAGGCTTCCGGGAGCTACTATGGAGGAGAGTGACGACCCCTCCTCCATCCCGTTCCGGCCGCGGCAGCCTCCCGGCCTTCGACCCCCAGGTCCTCTCGGTCACCCTGGTGCGCCACGGGGTGACCGCCTGGAACCGGGAGAAGCGCTTCCAGGGCCATTCCGACATCGAGCTCTCGCCCGAGGGCCTGGACCAGACCCGACGCCTGGCCCGACGCCTGGAAGCCGCCGGGATCCCGACCAAAGCCGTGATCTCGAGCGACCTCCGACGAGCCCTCGCGACCGCCGAGATCCTGGCCCGGGCCCTCAGGGTCGCCTCGGTCCAGCCGGATCCCGCCTGGAGGGAGCGCCGCCTGGGGGTCTTCGAGGGCCACACCACCGCCGAGCTCTCCAAGGTGATGGCCCCCGCCTACCGGGCCTGGAAGCAGGACCCGCTGGACTACGCGCCTCCGGGCGGCGAGTCCTACATCCAGCACCGCCGGCGCATCGCCGAGGCCCTCGACGCGGTGCGCTCCCGCTACCCGAAGGGCCATGTGACGGTCGTGACCCACGGAGGCTGTTGCTACGCGGCCTTGGCCATCTGCCACGGGGGCGACCTGCCCCGGGACCCCACGATCAAGGTCCAGAACACCTCGCTCACCCACCTGAGCTACCGCCCCCGCCATGGCTGGGAGGTCCTGGTCGCCGACGACCACCAGCACCTGGGCGACGGGTCGGACCACCATCCCCGGGGCGACGGCTTTCCCGGCCACGCGGTGATGTAGGGCCTCGGGCCCCGTCAGCCCCGGGTGTAGAGCGCCCGGAACCGACGGGCAGGCGGGTCGCCGGCATCCCGGAGGTCCTCGAACAGGCTCTCGGTCAGGCCCAGAGCACGGAATCGATCCATGTCGGCCCGGGTCACGCTCCAGGGCGGACCCTCGTCGGGCTCGGAGGGCTCCCGGCCCCGATTGATGACCAGGAGCCGCCCCCCGGGGGCTGCGAACCCCGCCATGGGAGCGAAAGCCCGGTGCCGGACCTCCCGGGGCAGGGCCTGGAGGGTCAGGCACTCGAGCACCAGGTCGAAGCCCTGGGACCACTCCTCGGGGGGCGCCAGCAGGTCGGCAACCCGGTACTCGACCTTGGTCCGGGGGAAGCGCCGCTTGCACCACTCGATGGCGGTGGGCGAGATGTCGAAGGCGGTGACCCTGAAACCGCGCCGGGCCAGTTCCTCGGCGTTGTCGCCGAGCCCGCAGCCGATCACCAGGGCCCGCCGTCCGGCGCCCTCTACCGGGCTCCGCTGCAGCCACTCCTCGAACAGGATGTGGATCGACCCGTCCTGCCAGGGGATCTCGGCCACGTCCCCCTGGGCCGCAAGGTAGACGCGCTCGAACCACCCGGTCGGGTTGCCCTCGTCGATAGCCTCGCGCGCCAGTCTGCGGACGCGTTCGAGCAGGGTCTCCTGGGTCGGATCGGGCGCCATGGCGGCTTCAACATTACCGAGCCGAAACGGGCGTCGCAAGACGGATTTCAGGCTCCCGTCCGGGGCCCGGGACGGAGACCGGCCGATCACGGGACCGGGGCCGGACCCGCCTCGATCTCCAGCCGGTCGGCGCACAACCCGCAAGACCGATCCAGGCCCCTGAGCGGCCGGGTGCTGACCTCGATCCGGTTGCGGCCGGCCGCCAGGAACCCCTTGGGCACCTCCACCGTGACCCGGTAGTGGGGGAAATTCACGTCGTCCCGGAGCCAGTCGGCCTCGAACCGGAGCGGGGTGTGCAGCACGATCCGCCGCCCGTTCCAGACCACCTCCAGCACGTTGCCCGCCCGGTGGTTGCTGGCCTGGAGGTGGAGCCGGACCTTCCCCAGCCGGGTCTCCGGCGCCTCCCCGGCGTCGAAGGCCGCCTCGATCCAGCGGTGCCGCAGCGGGTCGTAACCCCCTCCGGTGGCTTCCACCATGTTCCCCTCGCCCTTGGCCTCCCAGATGCTCATGGTGCCTTCCGCCGAGTAGAGCCAGGGGAAGCGGCGGTCGGGATCTTCGGTCCATTCGAACAGGAGCCACCGTCCAGGGGCGAGCGGGACGCTCTCCTCCAGCTTGGCGGGACTCGCCCAGGCCGGGTCCGGTCCCTGGTGGCGGATCCCCACGATCCCGGCCAGGACCTCGTCGACCCCGTAGGGAGCCTCCGCTCCCCAGGCCCGGTAGTAGGCGTCGAACTCGCCCAGCTCCTGCAGGGCCTCCACCAGCGGCCAGACCTCCTCGACCCGGGCCGCGGGATCGGTCGACAGGGCCAGGAGATCCCGCTTGTCCGCCTTCCACCGATCCATCAGGGGAAGGCGGGCAGCCGCGTCCCGGAGCCGGTCCATGTCGCACCGGACCTCCTGCGACCGGCGATGCTTGTACATGGATTCCGGGTAATAGTCCCAAGTGAGGACCGATTCCGGACCCGCGAACCGGACCTCCCGGTGGAGGCGCCCCAGGGCGTCCCCCACGGCCACGCTCTCCAGGGCACTGGTCCAGCGGGAGACCAGCCGGGAGGGCTCCCGGGTGATGATCGGGGCCACCGGCCGCACCGGCTCCGGATCGACCACGTTCGACCCCCCTGCGATCGGACCCGAAGCCCCCCAGCGGGACACCGCCCGCCCGAGCAGCCCGAAGACCAGCAGGGCACCGCACAGCCCCAGACCGAGCCCCCAGGGGACCGGCCGCGTCCCCGCCCGAGGCCCCCTGATCGGGACGTCGAACTCGGGCCGGGAGCTCGCCAGGGTCGGAGCACCCGCCCCCATGCGGGGCCGGGCCTGCTCCCGGCGCTTCTGGAGCGCCAACAGTTCCCCGGCGGTGCCCCGGGCCGCGGGGTCCACCTGGAGCGACCGCCGGATCACCTCGGCGAGGTTCCCGGACTCGAACCCGGGCTTCCAACGGCCCGCCAGCTTGGCGTGGAAGATCTCGGCGATCGACCCCCGAAAGGGAGGCTCCCCGTTGGCGACGTGGAAGAGGACGCACCCCAGCGAATACACATCGGAAGCGGCGATGGCCGCCTTCCCCTCCATCACTTCGGGCGCCATGTACTCGGGAGTGCCCACCACGATCCCGCTGGCGGTCCGCACCTGGCTGATGTGGGACTTGGCGAGGCCGAAGTCGGCGAGCTTGGGCTCGCCGGACCGGGTGAGGAGGATGTTCTCGGGCTTCAGGTCCCGGTGCAGCACGCCTTCCCGATGGGCGTGGGAGAGCGCCTCGAGGAGCTGCACCGCCAGCTGGGCCGCCCGCTCCGGTCCCAGCCGCACCGAGGCGAGCAGGCCCTGGAGCGTGCCCCCGTCGACGTATTCGAGCACCAGGTAGGGCACCGCCTGGTACACCCCCTGGTCGAGCACGTCGACCACATGGGGATGGCGGAGGCGCACCAGGACCTTGGCCTCCTCACCCAGGCGGGCCGGATCGGCGAGCATGCCGCTGCCCTGGAGGAGCTTCACCGCCACCGGGCGATCCAGCTGGAGGTCGTTGGCAAGGAAGACCCCGGCGGCCGCCCCCTGCCCCAGAGGCCGGATCACCCGGTACCGCTCGCCGACGAGGTCCCCGACCGTGAGCACATGCCCAGTGTGCCGCGCCGGAGGCTTCCTCTACACTCCCGACCGATGGACGGACCGTTCACCGCCCGGATCCAGCGGGGCACCACCGGAAGCTTGTCGGTGGAGCTGCGCTCGCTCTTCGTCCGGGTCCGCCGAGGTCGCGACGAGGGAAGGCGGGCAGGGTTCGCCCTTTCCCTGGTACGGATCGGCTCGGCCGACGACAACGACCTGGTGCTCTCGGACCCCAGCGTCTCCCGCTACCACGCCGAGCTGCGGGTGGAGCCGGACGGGGTCGTGCTCCGGGACCTGGGCTCGACCAACGGGAGCTTCGTGGCCGGGGTGCAGGTCACCGAAGCGAGGGTCCCCCCGGGCACCCCCATCGTGCTCGGCGAGGAGGAGCTCTCGCTGGAGACCCGCGACGACTCCCGGGCCGGTTTCGTGGGCCAGGAGGAGTCGCTCGGCGAGCTGGTCGGGGCCAGTCCTGCCATGCGGGAGCTCTACGGGATGATCCGGGCCGTCGCCCCCACCCACGCCACCGTGCTCTTGCTCGGGGAGTCCGGCACCGGCAAGGAGCTGGCGGCCCGGGCCCTGCACGAGGCCTCCCGACGGAGCGGGCCGCTGGTGCCCTTCGACGCCGCCTCGACCGATCCCGAGCAGATGCGCAGCGAACTCCTGGGGCACGTGAAGGGCGCCTTCACGGGGGCGGCCCAGGACCGGGAAGGCGCCTTCCGGCGGGCCCACCGCGGCACCCTGTTCCTGGACGAGATCGGCGAGCTCCCGCTGGACCTGCAGGCCCGCCTGCTCCGGGTGCTGGAGACCCGGGAGGTCACCCCGCTCGGGTCCGACCGCTCCGAGAAGGTGGACGTGCGGGTGGTCGCCGCCACCCACCAGGACCTGGCTTCCCGGGCCCGGCTCGGGACCTTCAGGCTCGACCTCTACCACCGGCTGGCGGTGGTGCCGATCCGGGTCCCGGCCCTGCGCGAGCGGATCGCCGACCTCCGGATGCTGGTGCCGAGGATCCTGGAGCGGCTCGGGACTTCCTGCGCGTTCCGTCCCGACGCCTGGAAGGTCCTGGAGGCCCACTCCTGGCCCGGCAACGTCCGGGAACTCCGGAACCTCCTCGAGCGCTTCGGCGCCACCCACGCCGGGCGAGAAGTGGGGGGCGACGAGGTGCGGAGGGCGATCGACCTGCACGCCGGGCTGGCCGCGCCGCTCGCCCCGTTACCGGGGCCGGTGCCCGCCGGTTTGCCGGGTCAGGCCCCCGCCGGGAATGCCGCCTCCATGGCCGACATCGAGCGACAGACCATCCTCGATGCCCTGGCCAAGCACGACGGCAACAAGGCGGCGACGGCCCGGGCCCTGGGGATCTCGCTCTCGACCCTGCAGCGCCGCCTCAAGGACTACCAGCCGGGGTCCTGAAGTCCGTCCCCACCTCGGGCCACTGGGCCCGGAGCGAGGCGACCACCGCCGGGTAGGCCTCGGGGACCCGGTCGGCGAGCTCGCCGAGCAGGGCCCGCATCATGGAGACGGCTTCGGGGTCCTTGCCGCCTTCCCGCCACCACTGCCGGGTGGAGAAGGAGCCGACGAAGCGCTGGACCAGGGCGATCCGCTCCGCGGAGGTCAGCGTTGCCGGGCTGGCCAATGCCGACCAGAGCCGGCGGAAGGCCGGGACCACCCGGTCGGGCACCAGGTGCTCGACCAGGACCCGCCCCAGCTCTCCCACACCGGCGGCACGGCGCGCCCGTTCGGCGGGCCCGTCGGCCGCGGGGTCGAAACCGATCGCCGCGACCAGCAGGTCGCGGATCCGGTCCCGCCGGGCTTCGAGCCCGATCGACGGGTCGCTGCGCAGCACGTCGAGCCGCCGGCGCAGCAGCCAGGCCTCGGCGTGGGCCTCGGCGGGAGAGCCCGGCTCGCCCCAGCAGAGCGGCCAGGGGTGCTCGAAGCTGCTGGCCCCGACCAGGAGGACGCGGTGGCGGTCGAGCAGTTCGATCAGCACCAGGGCGGCGGCGCCCCGGGTCGTCGGCTCCTCGCGCAGGCTCCGGCCCAGCGCGTAGAGCCCGCGATCGAGGTACCCCGTCCCCTCCCCGAGCCACTCCAGGATCCCGATCCTCGCCTCGGGTCCTCCCGCCTGGATCTTGGGGACCATCGCCAGCAGGTCCGGGGCCCGGCCTTCGACCTTCCCCTCCCGGAGCAGGAGGTAGGGGACCCAGATCGAGGCCGGGATGCGCTCGGGTCGCACTGCCGCCACCCGGGCAGCCTCCACCTCGGGAGCCAGGCGAAGGGAGAAGGCATCGAGTTCCCGTACGGCTTCGAGCCCGGCCGCGAACCAGCCGGCGGCCCGCGGCGGGGCGATCGCCCGGATCGGTGGCGGGAGCGTCCCGAGCCAGGAGGAGAGATCGGTGTCCGGTCCCGGGCGCGCCTCCGCGACGACCGCGAACGGCGCCGGCAGGCCGAGTTCCGTGAAGCTCCGGTCCAGCGCTGCCAGATCGGAGAGTCTCTCGACGTCGAGGCCCGTGCCGGTCCGGGACGAGGTCGCCCAGGCCCGGAACACCTGGAGGCCTGCCAGCCGCCGTGCCTGCCTTCCCCACGCCGCGGGATCCGGATCCGGGAACCGTTCGGCGGCTCCGGCCGACGTCTCGATCGCGACTTCGAGCTCGGCCTCCATCCGGGCCCGGAACCCGACGTCGATGGGGCCCTCCGACGCCGCGGTCGGGGCCGGAGTGGCAGTGGGCGGAGGCGGGACGGGCCGGGGCAGGAGGACCCCGATCCCCAACATCAGCGCCCCGACCATGAGGAGCCCAGCGGGACCGGGGCCGGGGCGGGACCGGTGCCGCGTGGACGGGAGCGCGACCGGCTCGGCGGGACGCGGCTCGGGCGTCGGGGGAAAGGGCAGGAAGGCGGGTCCCGAGGGGCCAGCGGAGAGCCGCTCGAGGGCCTCCCCCGCCGTGGCCGGACGCGAATCCCGGTCCTTGGCGAGGAGGTCGGCGACCAGCACCGAGAGCGGCTGGGGGATGTCGGTTCGCTCGAGGTGCAGGAGCGGCGGGTCGAAGCTCAGGTGCTGGTGGAGGGTGGCAGGGAGGTCGCGGGCCGCGAAGGGGTTCTTGCCCGAGAGCATCTCGTAGGCCATCACCCCGACGGCGTAGAGGTCGTCGCGGGGATCGGGCCGGTTGCCCTTCACCTGATCGGGGGACATGTAGTTCGGGGTGCCGACCACGCTCCCGGTGCGGGTGAGCGGAAGCCCCAGCGCCGGGTCCTTGGCCAGACCGAAGTCGATCAGCTTGATCTCGCCGCGTCCGGTGACCAGTACGTTCGAGGGTTTGAGGTCGCGGTGCACCACACCCGCGGCATGGACATGGGCCAGGCCGGAGAGCACGTTCCGGAGGATCACCACCGTGTCGTCCACCGGCAGCGGCGTGCCGTCCACCACCGCGCCCCGCCGGCGGAACCAGTCGGTGAGCGACTTCCCGCCCTCGTCGGGGTAGACCAGGAACACGAAGCGGGGCTCGATCCCGTAGTCGAGGAGCTCGACCACGTTGGGGTGGCGGAGCCCTGCCTGGATGGCGGCCTCCTGTTCGAAGCGCACCGCCAGGTCGGCGGCAGCGGGGGCCTCGAGGTCGAGGATCTTCACCACCACGGCCCGGTCGAGCGAGACCTGGCGGGCCCGGAACACCGCCCCGCAGGCGCCCTTGCCCAGGAATTCGCCGGGCTCGTAGCGGGACAGGAAATCGGAGCCGCGGAGCTCGTCGAGGGGGCCGGGGTCTGGCATGCCGAGGACCATGGTAGCCGGGAGCGAGCCCCCTGCCGGCGAGCCGCGGGCTCGCGGGGTGCCGGACGACGCGGGGAGTAGCATGCACGGAATGCCAGGGACGTCGCGGGACGGATCGGGAACCGGGAGACTGGGGGCGGCGCTGGGGGCGGCCGCGCTGATCTGGCTCGCGGCCTCGGCGGGGCACACCCCGGGAGTTCCGGCCGAGGACGAGCCCGGTCCCCGCGACTTCTCGGCGGCCCGGGCCAGGGAGAGGCTGGCGCGGATCCTCGGCGACGGAGCCCCCCATCCCCTGGGCTCGCCGGCCCATGACGCGGTGCGGACGCGGCTCGAGGCCGAGATCCGGGCCGCGGGCCTGGTCCCGGTCCGCCAGGAGGCCGACGCCTGCGGCACCCACGGGACCTGCGGTCGGATCGGGAACCTGCTGGCCCGGATCCCGGGCGACTACGACCGGCAGGCGATCCTGCTGGTCGCCCACCCCGACTCGGCGCGGGTAGCGCCGGGGGCCTCCGACGACGGGATCGGGGTGGCGGCCCTGCTCGAGGTGGGGGCGATCCTGGCGGCCGAGGCGCCCCTGGAAGCCCCGGTGCTGCTGCTCTTCGCCGACGGCGAGGAGGCCGGACTCCTGGGGGCCGAGGCCTTCGCGGCCTCCCACCCCTGGTTCCGCGAGGTCGGTACCGTGGTGAACGTCGACGGGCGGGGCACCGACGGTCCCGGGATCCTGTTCGAGACCGGACCCGGGAGCGTGGCAGCGGTGGCGGCACTGGCCCGCTACCACCGGAATCCGGTGGGCAGCTCGGCCTTCGACGCCCTCTACCGGCGGATGCCCACCGACACCGATTTCACGGTGTTCCGGGACCGCGGCCTGCCGGGTCTGAACTTCGCCTATGTGGGCGACATCTCGCGCTACCACACCCCCCTCGACACGCTCGCCAACCTCTCGCCGGCCACCCTGCAGCACCAGGGCGAGAACCTGCTGGCGGCTTGCCGGGGGCTGCTGGCCGCCCGCGATCCGCCCCGACCCGGGGACGAAGCGGTCTACGCCGACCTGCTGGGGCGGGTGCTGGTCTGGTGCCGGGTCTCCACCATGCGGGTCCTGGCCGGGCTCGGGCTCGCCCTCTGGCTCTGGATCGCCTGGCGAAGGACCCGCCGGACCGAGGGGGAGGAAGAGTCCGGGGACCCGGCCGCCCCGACCGCCGCCCCCGGGTGCCGGACCGCCGCTCTGCTGGTCGTCCCCGCGACCCTGGTCTCGGGAACCGCCGCCGGCTGTCTGGCCATCCTGGTGCTGGGTTGGCTGGGAGCGGTGCCTTGGTGGTGGGTCGCCGACCCGACCCCGGCCCTGGTGGCAGTCAGGGCTGCGGTCCTGGCGGGGTGCTGCTTCGGGGCCGCCGGAAGGCTCGGCCGTGCGGGACCCGGGGCGGTCACCTCGGCGGTCTGGTCGGCGTGGCTCGGGATCGGGCTGGTGACCGCGGCTCTCCTCCCCGGGGCCAGCTACCTCTTCGTGCTCCCGGCCCTGGACGCCCTCGCCACCGTCGCGCTCGGCCGCCGGGGAACCAGGGACCCCGGGTTGGCACCGGTTCTCCTCGCCTTCCTCCTGTGGATCCCCCTGGTGCGGCTCCAGTACCCGGCCCTCGGCTTCGCCTGGATGGTCCCCGGTCCCCTGCTCTGCGCCTGGGTCGCCACCCCGCTCCTGCCGCTGGTGGGGAGCCTCGGCCGGGCCCGGGCGCTGGGGGGCCTGGCCCTGGCGGTCTCGCTGGTGGCCGGGGTCCTCTCGCTCACCTCCCCGGCCTTCACCCGGGATCGGCCCCAGCGGCTCTCGATCGTCCACCACCAGGATGCCGACGGCTCCGCCCGCTGGCTGGTGGAAGGCTTCTTCGGCCCGCTCCCCGAAGGCGTTCGGCAGGCCCTGGGGGGCGATCCCGGATGGGTCCGCCCCTTCGCCTGGTCGAGCCGGATGCAGGCCGCCTGGTCCTCCCCGGCGCCGGCGCGGTCGAGCCCCGGTCCGGTCTGCGAGGTGGTCGGGTCGGTCGCCACGCCCGGGGGGAGACGGGTCCGGGCCCGGTTGGAGAGCCGGCGGGGCGCCACCGTGGCGGGCCTGCTCCTGCCTCCCGGGTCCGGCCTGGTCTCGGCCCGCATGGGGGGGGTGTCGGCCCCCGACCGGCCCACCCGGTCCTACGACTGGGGAAACGGCTGGAAGGCACTCTCCGCCATGACGCTGCCCCCCGAGGGCGTCGAGATCGAGCTCGAACTCTCCGGGCGCGACCCGGTCGAGATCTGGGTCTTCGACCGCAGCGGGACCGACCTCCCCCCGGAGATGGATCGGCTCCTCGAGGCCCGGCCGCCGGAGGCCGTGCCGTCCCATCTGGGCGATCTCTCGGTCCGGACGCTGCGGGTCCGGCTGTAGTTCCGGGGCCCCGGCGCTCGCCCCGGCTTGCCGGCGAGGGCTCCGGGGATGCATCCTCTCGCTCCCCGTTCCCGAGGAAGCCTACCCCCCTTGGACGGGGACAGGACCGTGATCCCCCCATCCAAGATCCGCAACCTCGCCATCGTCGCCCACATCGACCATGGCAAGACGACCCTCATCGACTCGCTGTTCCGCGCCACCCGGACCTTCCGGGAGAACGCCCGGATCGAGGAGCGGGTGATGGACTCGCACGACCTCGAGAAGGAGCGGGGCATCACCATCCGGGCCAAGCACTGCACCGTCGAGTGGCAGGACTACCGGATCAACATCGTCGACACGCCCGGACACTCGGACTTCTCCGGCGAGGTCGAGCGCATCCTCTCGATGGTCGACGGCGTGCTGCTCCTGGTCGACGCCAACGAGGGCCCCATGCCCCAGACCCGCTACGTCACCATGCGGGCCCTGCGCCTCGGCCTGAAGCCGGTGGTGCTGGTGAACAAGGTCGACCGGCCCAACGCCGACCCCGTCTCGGCACTCGACAAGACCCTGGACCTGTTCATCGAGCTCGGCGCCGACGAGACCCAGATCGACTTCCCGGTGCTCTACGGCTCGGGCCTGAACGGCTGGGCGGTCCGCGACCTCGCCAACCCCGACCGCTCCGGGATGGACGAACTGTTCCAGACCCTGGTCGACTCGATCCCGGCGCCGGCCGGCGACCCGAACGGGACCTTCCGGATGCAGGTCTGCACCTTGGGCTGGAGCGACTACCTTGGCCGGTTGGCATGCGGCAAGGTGCTCCAGGGCTCGCACACCTGCGGGGCTCCTCTCGACCGGCTCGAGCCCCGGCAGACCGGTGACGGTCCCGAGGATTTCGAGCTGGCACGCCGCTCCTCGGCCCGCAGCCAACACCTCTGGGTGACCCAGGGCCTCGACCGGGTCGAGGTCGAGACCATCTCGACCGGCGACATCGTGTGGCTCTCGACCGGCGAGGACCTCTCGCTGGGCGACACCCTGGCCGCTCCGGGTGCCGATGCCATGCCGCTGCCCCCGCTCGAGATCGAGGAGCCGACGGTCACCATGAACTTCATGGTGAACTCGGGGCCCTTCTCGGGGAACGACGGGACCGCGGTCACCATCCGTACGCTCCGGGAGCGCCTCGACCGGGAGGCCCGGGTCAACCTGGCCCTCCGGGTCGAGGATTCGAGCCGCAGCGACGCCGCCAAGGTCTCGGGCCGGGGCGAGCTGCATCTGGCGATCCTGATCGAGGAGATGCGGCGGGAAGGCCTCGAGTTCTGCGTCTCGCGCCCCGAGGTCATCACCCGAAAGGGCGCCGACGAGAGCCTGCTCGAGCCCTACGAGGAGCTGGTGGTGGACGTCCCCGAGGAGCACCAGGGAACGGTCATCAACAAGCTGGCACCCCGCAAGGGCGAGCTCGAGGGGATCTCCAACGCCGGGACCGGCATCGTGCGCCTCCGGTTCGCGATCCCGACCCGGGGCCTGCTCGGCTACCGCAGCGAGTTCCTCACCGACACCCGGGGCCTCGGGATCCTGTCCTCCCGGGTGCGCGGCTACGGTCCGTGGGCCGGCGAGATCCGCTCCCGGACCCGGGGCTCGATGGTCAGCATGGCCGAGGGCGAGGTCACCAGCCACGCCCTGGAGACCTTGCAGCAGCGCTCCACCATGTTCGTGGTGCCCGGCGACGACGTCTACGAGGGCATGGTGATCGGCGAGAACTCCCGGCCCGACGACCTGGTCTGCAATCCCACCCGGAGGAAGCACGTCACCAACCACCGCAGCGCCACCCGGGAGATCGACGTGGTGCTGAAGACGCCGCGCAAGATGACCCTGGACCAGGCGCTCGAATGGATCGCGGCCGACGAGCTGGTCGAGGTCACTCCCAAGTCGGTGCGGCTGCGCAAGGTGCTGCTGGGGCTCGAGGATAGGAAGCGCGCCGAGAAGGCCCTGGCCCAGGCCCTCGCCGCGGGCTGATCCGCCGGGGCCCCCCCTCGGCGCTACGCTCCGTTCCGTGATCTCCTCGACGCGGTACGCGGTGGTCCGCACCCTGGGATCGGGCGCCATGGGCAAGGTCTTCCTGGCCCAGGACCGTGAGCTGGGGCGGACCGTGGCCTTGAAGGTGATCACGCCCTCGCTGGCGGGACATCCCCAGGTGACGGCCCGCTTCGAGCGCGAGGCACGCCTCCAATCCAGGGTCCGGCACCCCAACCTGGTGGGCCTGCTCGACTTCCACCGGGACGGGGAAGAAGTCTGGATGGCCATGGAGTGCATCGAGGGCGAGAGCCTGGAGCGGGTCCTGGAGGTGCGCCGGCTGTCCCCCGAAGAGGTGGTGGCGCTGGCCCATCAGGTCGGAGGAGCCCTCGACGCTCTCCATGGCGTGGGGGTCGTGCACCGGGACCTCAAACCCGCCAACGTCATGCGGCGCGAGCGGGACGGGAGCTTCGTGCTCATGGACCTCGGTCTGGCCGTAGACGGTACCGGGACGGTGCTCACCGAGACCGGCGAGATCCTCGGGACGCCGCTCTACCTGCCTCCCGAGACCTTGACCGGGACCAAGGCCACCGCCGCCTCGGACCAGTGGCAGTTCGCCGCCATCCTCTTCGAGTGCCTGGCCGGCCGACGCCTGATCACCGCCACCAGCCTCGAGGAGATCGGCCGCTCCCTGGCGACCGGCGGGTACTTCAAGGCGCTCTCGGAGGCCAGCCGGGTCCCGGAAGCGCTGAGGGCGCCGCTGGCCCGGGCCCTGGCCCTGGCTCCCGAGCGACGTTTCCCGGATTGCGCCGGTCTGGCCTCGGCGCTGGCAGGGGCAGCCGGGGGTTCGGACCCGGCGGGCCCGGGAGGGCCGCCGGTCGGGGAGTTCCAGGCCGGGACCGGCCAGGCGGCCTGGGCCGACGCCGGGACTCCCCAGGCGGTGCCGACGTCCGGACCCCGCTCCGGATCCGGGTTCGGGTCCGCGACCGGTGCCTCGGTCGGGGTTGGGCCCGGGCCGGGTGCGGCCGCGCCCCGGGACGAAGCCGCCCGCCGGCTGGCGCTTCGTTCCTCCGGCCTGGCCCTGGTCCTCCTGTTCGCGTCTGCCTTCCTCTGGGGACCCGGCGCCACCCCGCCCCGGGAGATCCGCTGGGAGGTCGTGGGGGACCTCCTCAGGGTCTCGTTCGAAGGCGAGGAGACCTTTCCCTGGCTGGTGTTCGGCGAGGACCCGGAGGCCTCCGACCGGCCGGACGGACCGGGATCCCAGCCCGACTTCCGACCCCGGGACGGAGGCTCGCCCCCCGGGAAGCGTTGGGTCGCGGGCCTGCCCCCGGACCGCGAAGTGGTCGTCAGGCTGCGGTGGAAGGGCGGGCAGTCCCAGCCGTTCCGGGCCCGGGCCGAACCCTTGGCGGTGCCCCGCAGGCTGGGGCCAGGTCCCGGACGCAGGGTCCGGGTCGAGGTGCTCCGGGCCTGCCAGGTCGGCTGGTCGACCCGTGGCTACCGGGAAGCCGAGCCCGGTTCCCTGGTGCTCGATCCCCCGCCTCCCGCGCAGGATCCCGCGGTCCTGGAGTTCGTGGACCGGGGTGCGGTCTTCCAGCACCGGATCCCGCTGGCGGAGTTCCCCTGGATGCAGATCGAGTTCCTGACGACGGCGTTGGGCGCGGCCGAGGGATCCCCGGCGGCCCGCCTGGCACGCACCACGTTGGCCGAGGCGGGGTCCCGGGTGGCCGAACTCCTGGTCGAGAGGGAAGTGCCGGAGGAGACCCGCCGGGACCTCTGGAATCGACTCCAGGCCTGGTCGACGGCCCGCATCCGGGACCGGGCGCGCCGGGGCGGCGACGATCCTCCTTCGACCCCGGAGGGATCCCCGGGCTCGCGCCATCCTGCTCCCTCCTGGGACGGGGGACCCGTGCTCCGCCCCGAACTCTCGGTGATCGGGAGTCCCGACGCCCTCACCGATCGCGGCATCCGGTTCGGCGATCCGGTAGGCGCCAGGATCTCGGGCGGCGGCTTCTCCCGGGCCGCGGTCGCCGCGACCTTCCCCTGGCCGGGGATCCCGGAATCCGTCGACAGCGTCCAGCTCGCTCTCCTGGTGCACCGCCAGAAGACGGACTCGGTCTTCCAGGTCCGCTCGGCCTCGGGTCGGCTGGCGGTCGATCTCTGGGTGCCCGGCGATCACCTCGACAAGGAGGCCGAGTACCGGGGGCCGATCGCCCTGGTGCTCCCGAGGATGGTCATCCCGTCCCCGGGGGAAGACGTGAGGATCGAACTCCAGCCGGTCGGGGACCAGGTGCTCGCCACGGTGCGCCTGAACGGCGTGCAGATCCTGTTGCCGCCACCGGAGGGCGCCCCCCCCGGGTTTACCCGTTCACCGATTCCAATCGGTTCGGGGTGAGTTCCAGGACGACCTCCGGCGGGGGCGCTCCCTCGAGGTGGCGGGCGAGGAACCCGGCCACCTTGGCCATCCACTCGCGGGTGCGGTTGGTCCGCGAGGCGCAATGCTTGTCGCCGGCGGTCTCCCAGTACTCGATCGGTCCGGGGTAGACCTTGGCGATGCTGCGGCCCTCGGAGACCGGGATCACGTCGTCCTGGTCGCCGTGCATGAGCAGGACGGGCCGGGGAGCGAAGCCCTTGAGCCGATCCTCGGGGCGGACCTCGGAGGGCGACTCCCCGTAGCGGATCCGGCAGAACAGGTCGAGCACCAGGCTCGGGCCCAGCCGGGCCGGGCCGATCCCGGCGAGCTTGAAGTCCACCATGCGCTCGAGGTTCCCGTAGGGACTGTCGAGGACCAGGGCCCTGACCCGCTCCGGGAGATCGGGGGCGGCCATCGAGATGGCGCAGGCACCCAGGCTCGCACCGACCAGGCCGACCGGCCGGTCCGGGTGCCGGGAGGCCAGGAAGTCGATCGCCCCGAGCAGGTCCAGGGGTTCCTGGGTCCCCAGGGCGATGCGATCCCCATCGCTCTTCCCGTGGGCCCTCCAGTCGAAGGCCAGGATCCCGTAGCCGGCCCGGGCCAGCACCGACGCCCAGGGAAGGTAGTTTTCCCGGTTGCGGCGACGGCCGTGCTGCACCACCAGGATGGGTCGACCTTCTCCGGGAGGGACCAGGGTGCCCCGGATGACGAGTCCGTCGCGGGCGGGGAACTCGACCTCCCGGGCCCGGTCGTCGAAGGCCGAGACCGGGAACAGGAGCGGCCTCCGGTAGACATAGGTGTTCTGATGGGCCACGTAGAGCCCGAGGCCGATCGAGAAGGCGGCGTACAGGCCGAACACCGCGGCGACGAGGCGCGCCAGGGGACGCAGTCGACTCGTCGGAACGCCAGTGGCAACGGTCGGACTCATGGATCTCGCCGCGAGGTATACGACTCCGTCCCGCACATGTCCAGGGGCCTCGCCGTCCGGCCGAGGTGTGCCGGCTCGGCGGGGTACGATCCAACCGGGAGGATCGTGGCGATCGAAGGCCGTGACGTGAGCCGCCCCGTCGCTGGCGGGAACCGGGACTCCGGCAGTCTTCCCCGGGTCCCGGGTGCGGCCCTGGCAGCCTTCCTCGGGCTCTGGCTGACGATTCCCGGGAGGGTCGAGGGCGGCCTCTCCCATCGCCGGATCGCCTCGGTCGGACGTCCCCCCGACATCCAGGCCGAGCTCCCGGCGGCCCCGGCCCGTCCGACCTCCGCACCCATCGATCCCGAGGAACCCCTGGACCCTTCGCTCGAGGCCTACTGGGAAGCCGGGATCGAAGCCCTCGACAAGGGCCGGCTGCTGGCCGCCGAGCAGTTCCTGGAGTCGGCCATGGCCCGGGCCCGGGACCTCTCGCTCCCCGACCCCTCGATCGCCGCCCTGCTCCTCGACCTGGCCCATCTCTACGAGGACACCGGCCGGGTGGACGATGCCGACGGCTCCTATCACCGCGCCGTCGACGCATGGAGGGCGAGCACGCCCCCGGCACCGGCCGAGCTGGCCTCGGCCCTGGTCGAGGTGGGGACGTTCTGCGAACGGGTGGACCGGCTCGAGGAGGCGGTGGACCACCTCCAGGAGGCTCTGGCGCTCCAGGAGGAGGACGGCGGGCCGGACTCCGTCGAGTTGGCGGGAACCCTGGATGCGCTGGGTTCCGCCCAAAGACGCCTGGGCGATCCGGAGGGGGCCCGGACCCACTTCGAGAGGGCGCTGGCCCTGCGTCGTCGGCACTTCGGAGAGAGCGACGCCTCGATCGGCGCCTCGCTGGTCCAACTGGCGGGACTGGCGGTCGACGAGCGGCGCTTCGAGGAGGCCCGGGCCCTGTTCGAGCGGGCGCTCTCGATCCAGATCGAGGCCCTGGGTCCCGAGGCCCCCGACGTGGGCCGCACCCAGGAGGGGCTCGCCGCCCCCCCTGAGGCCGCCGAGGAGCCGGAGATCGCCGCCGACACCCAGGAGGCGGCGGGCCAGGGCC
>CAYOHP010000006.1:0-107263 GCA_964403795.1 uncultured bacterium
CGCTAGCCGCCCCGCCAAGCGAGCGCACGGCACGCCCGCACGGGGGCTACGCCACGGCCCGCCCCTCCTGTAGCAACCCGCCGGGTTGCCGCGTATTGCTTGGGGGGCCGAGCCCCCAAACCCCCGGGTCGCATCGCCCTGGCGGGCGACGCGAGGAGAGCCTCGCCGCCAAGCGAGGCTCTCCGCGTCTTCACGTCTCCGATGGGGTCGGCCGGGTGGCCCGGCCGGCCCCTTCAGTATTCTTACGGCTTCAGCATCTGGAGCTTCGCCACGCCCTTGGCCTCGGGGGCGTCGGGGACGATGGAGGCCAGCGGCATCTCGCCGAAATCCTCCTGGGGCGCGATCACCCAGCGGGCCTCCTTCTGTCCGCCGGCGGGGATGGTGCCCAGGTCGAACTGGGCCGCTCCCTCGATGGCGAAGAGGTAGCCGCTCTGGATCCCCACCGTGACGCCCGCCACCGGCTTGGCACCGGGGTTGGCGACGGTGGCCCGGATCTCGAGCTTGCCGCCCGACAGGGCCTTGATCGAGCTCTCGGTGGCGACCACCTGGGGCTCGATCGCGTCCTCGCGGGAGGCGAGCGCCGAGAAGTTCGAGCGCAGCACCCCGTAGAGGGTCTGGAGGCTCGCCTTGCGGGCGGCGTCGAAGGCCGGGTCCTCGGCGACCGGGCCCTCGCCCAGTCCCCGGGCCAGCACCCGGGCCACCGCGTCGGCCCGGACCAGGCTCTCCTGGGCGGCGGCGCCGACCAGGCCCGAGTCCTCGTCGCCGCTCTCGGCCGAGAAGCCGAGCGCGGTGGCGCCCATGGCCCGGTCGACCTCGAGGTCGGCGGCCTCGAGCCGCTCGGCGGCGGCCACGAAGGCCTCGTCGGCGGCCGAGGTGGGCTCGCCCCGCTTGGCGAGGTCGGCCCGGTAGCCGGCAGCCTGGCGGGCCGCCCGGAGGGCCTGCTCGAAGCCCTCGAAGGCGGTCTCCAGGCGGAGCATGGCGGCGTCGGCGTAACCGCTCGCCACGTCGGTCCGGGGGCCCTGGTCGGCCTCGGCCTCGGCGCCCACGCCGGGGTCGAAGGCGAGCCGAACACCGGGCTCGACGAACTCCTTCTGCATCTTCACGTACATGCTGCCGGCCCGATAGCCGCTGTGGGCGAGGAGGCCGGTGGAGACCGCCCCCGCCACCACGGTGAGGATCCGGGAGATGTTGGTGGGGTCGATCGCCGAGGCGTACTGGCCGATCGAGACCAGGCGCCGGGTGATGTCGAAGATCTGGCGATTGCGCTCGAAGGTGGCGTGCCGGCTCTGGAACTCGACCACCATCTTCTCGCGGGCCGAACCGTCGGTCTGGGAGCTGCCGTCGTCCCACACCTTGGCGTAGGCCTCCTCCAGGGTCCCCTCGTGGACCTGCTCGGCCGCGTACTGGGCGAGGAGGTCGATCTGGGGCTTGCCCCGGTCGATGAACCCGATCCGCGGGGTGGCGGTCAGGGCGTAGCGACCGAGCAGCTTGAAGGCGAACTCCCAGGTCCCCTGCACCCGAGGGTCATTGGGATCCTGGGGCAGACCGAGGAACTTGCAGTAGGCCCAGGCCGCCACCGACACCGCCAGCGGACCGTACTGGTTGTACGGGGCCTTCAGCTTGGTGGAGAGCTTGGAGAGCACGATCTCGGCGACCCGGACGATCTTCCTGTGGATCACGGCCTTGAGGTACTTCACGGCCTTGCCCACGACCGGGATCTTCTCGAACACCTTGGCGATGTCGTTGGAAGTCCGGAAGGCGTGGAGGATCAGCCGCACGAAGTCGTAGACCGAGACGGTCAGGTCGTCGGCCATCTGCAGGCTGTTGTCATAGGCGAACTCGACGAGTTCGGAGGCGAGCTTCAGGCGCCGGAGGGTGGCCTTGACGTCGGCCTCCTCCTGGGTGCCGCGAGGCTCGGACCTCACCGGGGCAGTCCCGGTCCACGGCACCCCGAACTGGTCGGCCCAGCCCTGCATGGTCCCGCGCACCGCGGACATGTCGTAGTCCCGGATGTTCAGCCCGTCCGGGATCGGCAGGTGCGGGAAGCCCCGGGCGATCTCGAGGAGCCGCCAGAGCTTCAGGATCTCGCCCTCGAACAGGGCGTCGATCTTCAGGTGATCGAGGGAGTGGACGGCCTCGCCGGCCTTGAACAGGAGGTAGCCGACGTTGTCGTGGCTGTCGTCCTGGTCGTCGGCGCGGGTGGCGGCCTCGACGGCGTCGGACCCGGAGGTCACGGCGGCGTCGGGAGCGGCCTCGGAGAGCCGCTCCATCGCCGCGAACCGGGCCATGCGCAGCGCCGAGCGGGCCGAGGCCACGGCCTTGGCACGCAGGCGGTCCTCGACGTCGAAGGCACCGGCGGCCACCGAGAGGGCCTCCAACCCGGCACCGGCCACCAGCCGGTCCGCCATCGCACCCTCGGCCTTGCGGCGGAGGTCGGCGGCGGAGGCGGCGAAGGCGGCCATCCCGGCGTCGTCACCCGAGAGGTCCAGGGCGGCGTCCTCGATCTCCCGCAGGCGGGCGGCCTGGGCCACCCCGAAGGAGGACTCGCCGAGCGAACCGCTGGCCTTGTAGCTGTAGGAGACGGCCTTCGGCTTCTCCTTGCCGAGGCCTGCCACCACGAAGGTGACGGACTCGACGCCGGAGAGGCTCTTCAGGGTGAAGCGCCCGTCGGCGACCGGGGCGATCTCGAGCCCGCCGCTCTTCTTCACCAGCGAGGTGATGGCGATGTCAGCGGCCTTGGCCGAGAAGCGGATGTCGAACGAGCCGGCACCCTCCACGGCCTCGGCGAGCTGCGGCAGCGAGAACACCGGCACGGAGACCTGGCGGCTGCCGTCGGAGAACTCGACCGAGTCGACCTCGATGCCCTTCCTCGCGAAGGGCCCGACGACCACGCCGCGGCCGCCGTCGAGGGCGACCACCGGCGAGATGGCACGGCCACCCTCGATCCGGCTGCCGGCGGGGAGCATGTTCTCGCTCGGCACGGCCCCGCCGTTGATGGTCCAGGACAACTCGGCGACACCCTCGCGGGCGAGCAGCGAGATCCGGTCCACCTGGGTGGGGTTCAGGGGCTGGAAGAGGATCTCGGGCACGAAGGTCAGGTAGTCGCCGGCCCAGGGGAAGACCTCGCCCTTGACGGTGCCGGTCTTGCCGCCGAGCGTGTGCAGCGTGGTCGGCTGGACCGAGAAGCGCAGGGTCTCGTCGTAGCCGTACTTGCCGCTCTCCACGCTGGGGGCATTGGCCGAGTTGGCGATCACCCAGTCCTTGAACACCTCGGCGGCGGGCGGGGCGCCCCGGGAGGCGAGCACCTCGTCGAAGGCCTCCATGCCCGTCTTCTGGCTGGCGACCAGGGCCGTGGTGAAGGCGGCCCGCTCCTCGGGGGTGGACCCGCCGAACTTGGTCAGGCAGTAGTAGGTCCAGAGGTAGACCGAGCCGTAGTCGTCGAGCCCGTTGTCGAATTCGATCAGGCTGGTATCGGTGCCCTTGGAGAAGCTGAAGATCTGGGGGGCGTGCCCGTAGTCGTTCACGTGGAACGCGATCTGGGCCAGCGCCTCGTTCAGCCAGCGGGTCTCCTTGCGGTCATGAGCCGAATGGATCATGTGCTGGAACTCGTGGGCCAGGATCCCCATGTAGTCGTCCCGGGTGGGATCGCCGGGGTAGAGGTCGAGGTAGAAGATCTCCCGCTCGTTGGAGAACGGGAAGAGCCGGGTCGAGGCCTCGTCGAGGGGGAAGAAGTACCCCGCCACGTAGCCCTTGCCCGGGGTCCATCCGTCCTGGATGTCCATCAAGAGCAGGGTGATGCGCGGGTCCCAGTCGATACCGGGCTTCCATTCCGACCCGAAGTACTTGTGGTTGGTGGGGTAGATCTTGTCGTCGAACTCGCGGGCGAGGCGCTCGACGGTCGCGTCGGCGACCTGGTGGCCTTCCTGCACGTAGATGTAGCAGTGGGCGCCGACCTTGCGGAGCTGGGCCCGCACGTTGAACGGCTGGTTGGCCGTCATGTCGATCGAGAAGAAGTTCTCCCAGCCGCCCACCGGGGTGCTGCGGTCGGGCTTGACCGGCAGGGCCTCCCGGGGCCGGGCGAAGAAGGACTCGATCTGGTCCTTGAAGAGCTCCATCAGGATGTGCGAACCGGCCATGGGGACCGGGACATCGGAGCTGGCGAAGGCATGGCCGGCCGTCAGGGCCGCCAGGAGGATCTGCGCGATCCGCTTCATGCTCGTCTCCTCGTTCTTCTCTATGCTCACTCGGGCTCCGGGAGGGCGAGTGCCCTCGGGAATGCTCGCCGGAGCTCCCCCCACCCGGGGCGAAGGAAGCCGGCGAGGTTACCATGGGGGGTCCCGACCGTCAATCCTCCCTCTCTACTCGCATGGGAGGGGCGGAACCGTGCCATCATTCCCCGACCTGGGAGGGAAGACTCCATGTGCCTGGCGGTGCCCGGACGGCTGATCGAGCGGGATGACACCCAGGCGCTGGCCATGGGGAAGGTCGACTTCGGGGGCCTGGTCCGCGAGGTCTGCCTGGCTTACGTCCCCGAAGCGATGCCGGGCCAGTACCTGCTGGTGCACGTCGGCTTCGCCCTCTCGGTGGTTGACGAGGCCGAGGCTCTGCGCACCCTCGCGCTCCTGCGGGAGGCGGGGGTCCTGGCCGGGGAGCTGGGGGAGTCCGCATGAGGCACGTCGACGAGTACCGGGACCCGAGCCGGGCAAGGGTGTTGGTCGAGGAGATCCGGAAGGCGACCACCCGGTCCTGGGTGGTGATGGAGATCTGCGGCGGGCAGACCCATTCCCTCCTCCGGCACGGGATCCCGGACCTCCTGCCGCCTGCCCTCGAACTGGTCCACGGCCCTGGCTGCCCGGTCTGCGTCACGCCGCTCGAGATGATCGACCGGGCCCACGCCCTGGCCCGTCGCCCCGAGGTGATCCTGGCCTCCTTCGGCGACATGCTGCGGGTGCCGGGCTCCGACGGGACCCTGCTCTCCCTGAGGTCGCTGGGTGCCGATGTGCGGATCGTCTACTCGCCGCTCGATGCGCTGGCCCTGGCGCGAGCGCATCCCGACCGGCAGATCGTCTTCTTCGCGGTCGGGTTCGAGACCACCGCGCCGGCCAATGCCATGGCGGTCTACCAGGCTCACCGGGAGGGCCTCGGGAACTTCTCGGCGCTGGTCTCCCACGTGCTCGTGCCGCCGGCCATCGACGCCATCCTGGGGAGCCAGGGGAACCGGGTCCAGGGCTTCCTCGGGCCAGGCCACGTCTCGACCGTGGTGGGACTCGAGGAGTACCGGGTCCTGGTGGCTCGTCACCGGGTCCCCATCGTCGTCACGGGCTTCGAGCCGGTCGACCTGCTCGACGGTCTGCTCCGGCTGGTCCGCCAGCTCGAGGGCGGCCGGGCCGAGCTCGAGAACGCCTACGCCCGGGTGGTGCGGGAGACCGGGAACCAGACGGCCCGCTCGATCGTGGAAGAGGTCTTCGAGATCTGCGACCGGAAGTGGCGCGGGGTCGGCACCCTGGAAGCGAGCGGCTTCCGACTGCGTGGACCCTACCGGGAGCACGATGCCTCGCTCCGGTTCGGAATCGAGGACCTCTGCACCGCGGAGGACCCGACTTGCATCGCCGGCGAGATCCTCCAGGGCCGGAAGCGCCCGCCCGACTGCCCGGCCTTCGGACGACAGTGCACGCCGGAGACTCCCCTGGGAGCGACCATGGTGAGCTCCGAGGGCGCCTGTGCCGCCTACTTCGCCTATGCCCGGCGAACGCCTGGCGCTGGGACCGGTGCGGCTTGAGCTCGACGGGCGAGAGGCTGGCGGCGATCGCGTGCCCGGTCACGCCCGGGGCTGCGGGTCGGATCTCGCTCGGCCACGGGACCGGAGGCAGGCTCTCCCACCGGCTCCTCGAGGAGACAGTCCTCCCGGCCTTCGTTTGCCCCGAGTCGGCCCGGGGCGAGGACCAGGCGGTCCTGCCGTTCGGCGGCGGACGCCTCGCCTTCACCACTGACGCCTTCGTGGTCTCGCCCCTCTTCTTCCCCGGAGGCGACATCGGGCGCCTGGCGGTGTTCGGGACCGTGAACGACCTGGCCGTGGGTGGGGCCCGACCCCGCTGGATCTCGCTCGCCATGGTGCTGGAGGAGGGACTGCCGCTCGCCACCCTGGAGCGGGTACTCGCTTCCGTGGGGGCCGCGGCCCGGGAAGCGGGCGTGTCGGTCGTGACCGGTGACACCAAGGTGGTGGGGAAGGGGCATGGGGACGGGATCTACCTGGCCACCTCGGGGATCGGGGAAGTGCCCGAGGGAAGGGACTTCGGCGCCCATCGTCTGAGGGCCGGAGACGCGGTGCTGGTCTCGGGGACGCTGGCCGACCATGGGTTGGCGGTGCTGGGGGCCCGGGAGGACCTCGGTCTCCCCGACTCGGTGCGGAGCGACGCGGCTCCCCTCCACGGCCTGGTGGAGGCGATCCTCGCCAGCGGGGTCGAGGTCCACGCCATGCGCGATCCCACCCGGGGCGGCCTGGCGGCGACCCTGACCGAGTGGTCGGCCCGGGCCGGACTGGCCCTGGAGGTCGAGGAGGGTCGGATCCCGCTGGCGGGTCCGGTCCGGGGGGCCTGCGAGATCCTCGGTCTCGACCCGCTGCATGTCGCCAACGAAGGAAAGCTGGTGGTGACGGTCCCGGAGGCGGCTTCCGAGGCTGCGCTGACCGCCATGCGGAGCCATCCCCTGGGGACGGCCGCGGTCCGGGTGGGACGGGTGCAGGCGGGCTCCGGCGTCACCGTGGTCACGGCTTCGGGGGGACGCAGGTGCCTCGAACTCCCCACCATCGACCTCCTTCCCCGGATCTGCTGAGGTACCATCACCGGGGGGCCCCGCACCCGGGAGGCGCACCTGCACGAGCTCTCGCTGGCCCGAGATCTGGTCCGCACCGTCCTGGAGCGTCGCCAGGGTGCCACCGTGCACCGGGTCCGGATCGAGATCGGGATGCTCACCTGCGTGGCGCCCGACACCCTGGTCTCCGCCTTCGAATTGGCCGCCGCGGGGACTCCGATCGCCGGCACCTCCCTCGAGGTCGCCCGGATCCCGGGGCGGGGCAGGTGCCGGTCCTGCGGACTCGAGGTCGATCTCCCCGAGCCGGTCGGGACCTGCACCTGTGGCTCCAGGGACCTCACGTGGGTCCAAGGCCATGAACTCCGTCTGAAGTCGCTGGAGGTCAGTTGAAGTGTGTGCCACCTGCGGGTGTTCGGGCGAGGTCCACCTCCACGATCATGATCACGACCATGGTCACGATCACGACCATGCCCACGAGCACGGGCACGGGCACGAACACCACCACCATGGACATGACCCCGATCCCCCGATCCCGCCGGGAAGGACCCTCCTCGAGATCGAAGAGGACCTCCTGGCCCGCAACGCCGAAGTCGCCGAGCGGATCCGGGAAGGACTGGCGGCCCGGGGAACCCTGGCACTCAACCTGGTGAGCGCACCCGGGTCCGGGAAGACCTCGTTGCTCGAGCGTACCGTCCGCGACCTGGGTCGTGAGTTCCCGGTCTCCGTCATCGAGGGCGACCAGGCGACCACCCGGGATGCCGACCGGATCCGGGCCGCGGGCGCCAGGGCAATCCAGATCCAGACCGGGACGGGCTGCCACCTCGACGCCGCCATGGTCGAGCCGGCGCTCCGGGAACTCGACCCCGGACCCGGCTCGGTGGTCTGCATCGAGAACGTGGGGAACCTGGTCTGCCCCGCCCTGTTCGATCTCGGCGAAGCCGCAAAGGTGGTCCTCCTCTCGGTCACCGAGGGCGACGACAAGCCGGAGAAGTACCCCCACATGTTCCGGGCCGCCTCCCTGATGGTGATCCACAAGGTCGACCTGCTCCCGTATGTCGAGTTCGACCTCGCGGCGGCAGTGCGACGGGCCCGCCGGGTGAACCCGACGATCGAGGTGCTCGAAGTCTCCGCCACCCGGGGGCAGGGTCTCCCGACCTGGTACGCCTGGATCCGAGGTCGCCTGGCCGTAGCCCGCGCCCGAGCCGGGCTATAGGGGGCCCCGGGGAGGCATCCTTCGCCGGCAGCTCGCCCGCTGTCCGGCTCCGCCTCGCTGCTTCGCCTGGCAAAGACAGGGGCGCTCCGGCGGCGCCGGAGACGCAGGATAGTCCCAAGGGGATTCGAACCCCTGTTCCTGCCGTGAGAGGGCAGTGTCCTGGGCCTCTAGACGATGGGACCGTAGAGACGGTGGGAGGTTACCCCGAGCCTCCGAGACATGGCAAGGGGCTCGCGGAGCGCCTCTGGGAGCCCCGCGAAGCTACCGGGGAATCTTGATCCCGTAGTGCTTCTCGGCCTGCTCCCGGAAGGTGCGGTCGAGGTCGGCCTCTTCGCCGGGCCCCTTGTAGCTGAGGAGCTGGGGTTGGGCGAAGACGGTGTCGCCGAGGGCGGCCTTGGCCCGGAGGATCCGGAGCTCCGCCCACAGGTGGCCAGGCTTCTGGATGGGTTCGATCCGGTACAGGAAGGTCTGGCCGTCGTGCACGAACTCTTTGGAAATCGCCATGTCGATCCAGTGTCTACCGCATGGCGCGGCTCGGGGGCAAGCCGTGGGCGCGCAGGGCGGCTAGCCGTTCCACGGTGCCGGGCCGGCGTCCCCGGCCGTCGGCGAGCTCAGCTGCCACCCACTCCAGGAGCTCGGGATCGAGGCCCGATCGCTCCCTCCTCCGGTCCCAGTGGGCCAGCAGGCTCTGGGCGATCTCCACCCGCTTGATCTTGTCGATCCTGGAGACCCTTGCGAACATGCGCCTCGCCAGCGCCGGGATCGGCTCGTCGATCCCCGCTTCGACGGCAGTCTCGAGGCCGATCTCGAAAGCCAGGCCCACGAGCATCGCGGCGACACCCGGTCCGTCCGCGATCCCCTCGGCGGCGGCGGCCAGGGCCAGGGCACGCCGGGAGCGCGCCTGGTCCGCTCCCTCCGACCCGAGGGACCGGGCGAGGCAGGCCTGGAACCCGACCAGCGAGGCCGCCACCACCATCTCGCGGGGACCTCCGGGGGCACCGCCGAGGATCCAGACCGGATCCAGGTCCGCCAGGTCGGAGACCAGGCCGGCCCGGATCCCGCCCAGGTAGTCGGCGACGACCCAAGCGGCCCAGGCCGGCTCACGGCCTTCCTCCTCGACCCAACGGAAGCCGGCCCAGAGGAAACCGTGGAGCCGGTCCCGCAGCTCCTGGGTCCATTCCCGGAGCCGGATCCGGTGCTCCCGGAGGCGCCAGCTGAACTCCAGGTAGTCCCTGGGATTGCGGCCGGCCCGCAACATGACCGGGCCCGGGGCAAGACCCCCGGGCGGACGATCCGGCAGGTCCCGCTGGAGCTGTTCCCCCATGGCGACGAGGCGCAGGGCCGCCTGCGAGAGGTTCCGGAGCGCGACCGCCTGCCAGCCCCTGACCCGCTGGCCGGCTTGGCCCGGGAACCGCATCGCCGGGAAGTCCCCGGGCCCGAGCTCGAACTCCTCGCCCCGGGCCGCGATGGCCTCGAGAGGCACCGAGAACAAGCGGGGAAGGTCCGCCTCCGCCAGCCGGTCGTCGATGCCGCGCAGGTGGTCCTGGTCCCCTGGTCCGAGGAGATCCAGTCGCCCTCCCCGTCTGAGCCAGCTCGCCACCTCGGAGAGGGCGGCGAGACCGCCGATCCGGTTTCCACCCTCCAGGGGGTCGGGGTCGAGGAAGGCGGGGAGCGCAGCCCCGTCCCGGGGTCGATCGTCCTTGACGACCTCGCCGTTCCCGGCGATCCGCCATCCGGCGGCATCCGTGAGCTCGGCCTCGAGACGGTCCAGGACGCCCTCCGGGAGGCGATCGGGCTGGAAGCCCCCCGGATCCGGTGGCGCCGGGATCCCTGGGATGCGCTCGGCGCCGCCGGGTCTCGGATGCGTGGCCGACTCCCCGGGCTCGGGAGTCCCGGCGGTGCCCCGCCCCGGCCTCCGCCAGGCGAAGCCGGCGGCCAGCACCAGCCCCACCAGGGCCCAGACGGGGGCCCGCAGCGGGGACCCGGGCGCAATCGCTTCCTGGTGCTCGGCTCCCGGAGTCCCGGCGCCGGCACCACCAGGGCCCGGGTGGAGCGCTCGCCGTCCGGCAGGGAAACCGGGGGCGGGTGCGGTCCGGTCGGGTCGCCCCGGGGAGGCGTCGCTCCGCAGCGATTCCGCCATGGCCTCGGCGAGTCCACGGGGAGTCGGTCTCTGGGCCGGGTCATGGCCCAGGGCCTGGCGGAGCGCCTGGGAGCCGGGCGGGCCCAGATCCGGCACCGGAGGAGGCTCGGGGAGGCTCCGATCCAGGCGGGCCCGGAGCACCTCCCCGGGGGAGCCCTCGACGGGGAGACGTCCGGTGAGTGCCTGGTAGAGGAGACAGGCCAGTGCGAAGACATCGGCGGCGGGGCCGATCCGCTCGCCGGAGAGCTGCTCGGGTGCCAGGAAGTGCGGCGTCCCCAGCACCACGCCGGTGGGCGTGAGGGTCCTCCCGGGGGTCGCCTGCCGCAGGAGTCCGTAATCCAGCAGCCGGAGCCGGCCACTCGGCTCCCGCATCACGTTGGCAGGCTTCAGGTCGCGGTGGACGAGACCCCGGCGGTGCAGCTCCTCGAGCCCCTCGGCGAGGTCCTCGGCCCACCGCACGACCTCGGGCCGGTCGGCGACGCCCTCGGCGAGCACCTGGGACAGGGGCCTGCCCTCGATCCGTTCGTAGACCAGCGCGAGCCGCCCTTCCTCGGCTTCGTGGGCGGCGAGCAACCGGGCCAGCCGGGGATGGTCGATCCCTGCCAGCAGGGAGACCTCCCGTTCGATCCGGGCCCGCTCGGCCCGATCGGGAGCCTGGAGCGGGAGCTTCACGGCCACCCGGCGTCCCCCCTCCAGGAGGCGACCGGCGAAGACGATCCCGAAGGCGCCGCGCCCGAGCTCACCGTCGAGCTGGACGGCGTCGGCCAGGGGTCCGAACCGGGTGGAGCCCATGCTGGGATCCCCCCAGCATGGCACACTCGAACCGGGAGGGGATCCCATGGGTGCGACCACGCCGGATCCGCGCTCCGGCGCGGAATGCGAGGCCCGTCAGGAGACCGGGATCTCCCCTTCCCGCGGACGCATCCGGCTCGCCATCCTGGTGACCGGGGCCTTCGCCACCCTGGTGCTCGCCTCGGCCGCGACCCGTCGGGCGAGCACCTACTCCGACCTGGCGCGACTCTGGATCCTGTGCCTGGGCCTCCTCGGCCTCGCCGAGATCGGCGGGTCCCGGTTGGCGAGCCTCCTGCTCGTGGGAGGGCTGGCGGCCTACGTGACCACCGAGGCGATCCCGGCCGGGGGGATGCGGAGTCCCGGCGCCAGCGCCTTCCTGGTCGTCCCCCTGATCGCCTATCTCACCCTCGGCGAGTCCTCGGCCCGGGCGGCCGCCGTCGTCTGCGCGGGCCTCGGCCTCGCCCTGGTGGCCCTGGAGACCCAGGGAAACCTGCCACCTGTCAGCCTGCACTTCGGCCCGATGGCGTACTGGCTCCTCGAGTGTGCGGGTCTGGCCCTGATCCTGGGTCTGATCCGGACCGCGGACCGGGTCCTGGGCGCCTCGCTGGCCGAGACCGAGGCGGAGTTGGCCCGCCGGCTCCGGACCGAAGATCACCTGGCCCAGGCCCTGGAAGCCGGCGAGGTCGGGACCTGGGAGTTCGACCCGGTCCGCGGCCACTTCCACGCCGACCCCCGGGGCCTCGCCCTCTTCGGATTCGATCCCGGGAACCCGGCCCCCGTGTCCCTGGAGGCCTGGAGCGCACGGGTCCATCCCGACGACCTCGGGTGGGTCACCGCCCGCCTCGGGGAGGTCGTCGCCGGCGGCCCCCGCATCCAGGTCTGTTACCGGGCGGTCCCGGAGCCCGGCGTCCTGCGGTGGGTCGAGTCCGCGGGACAGGCCCTGCGGGACCCGGAAGGTCGGGTGGTCCGGGTGGCCGGCACCGGCCGGGACGTGACGGCCCGGAGGCGCTCCGAGGAGGAACGGGAGCGACTGGTCTCCGACCTGGCCGGACGGGTGCGGGAACTCCAGCTCCTCCACGGGACCGCCACCTTGGTCCAGTCCGGTCGGCCGGTGGACCGCTCCCTGCTCGAGGAGTTCGCCACCGGACTGGCGGCGGCCTTCTGCCAACCGGATCGGGTGCAGGTGCGGATCGAATGGCTCGAGGACCCGGTCGAGTGCCCGCCCGGGACCGGGACCGGGACCGAGACCGCCTGGACGATCGACCATCCGCTCGCGGCCGGCGGCACCTCCGGTCGGATCGAGGTCGCCTACCGGTCCATCGCCTCCGGAGCCGGCCCGGGCGTCGAGTCCGGGGCCGACGCTCCGGGGATCGTCGGCGGGAACCTCGACGATGCCTTCCGTCCCGAGGAGAGGGCGCTGCTCGCCTCGGCCGCCCATCTCCTCGAAGGCCGCCTGCAACGCGATGCCCAGGAACGGCTCCGATCCGATCTGGAGCGACAGCTCCGCCAGACCCAGAAGCTCGAGGCCCTCGGCAACCTGGCCGGAGGGATCGCCCACGACTTCAACAACATCCTGGCGGCGATCGTGGCGGAGGCGGAACTCGCCCGGGAGACCCTCCCGGAAGGGTCCCCGGCCCGGGTCGCCTTCGAGCACGTCCTCAGCGCCTCGGGTCGGGCCCGGGATCTGGTCCAGCGGATCCGGGCCTTCAGTCGTCGCCAGGAGTTGATCCGGGAGCCGGTCCGTCTCGCCGAGGTGGTGGAAGAGGCGCTCGATCTGCTCCGGGCCACCCTCCCGGCCAGCATCCGGGTCACGGGGAGGTACGCCTCGGATCTCCCCCTGCTCCACAGCAACCCTACCCAGCTGCACCAGATCCTCCTGAACCTCGGCACCAACGCCCTCCATGCAATGACCGCGACCGGGGGCGAGCTCCGGGTGGAGGTGGACGCAGTACGTCTCGGCGACTCGGAGCGGTTGCCCTCGAACGATCTCGTACCCGGGACCCATCTCCACCTGAGCATCTCCGACACCGGCGTCGGCATGGAGCCCGAGGTCCTGGAGCACGCCTTCGAGCCGTTCTTCACGACCAAGGGAGTGGAAGGGACCGGCCTCGGGCTCTCGGTGGTCCACGGGATCGTCCGGGAGCACGCGGGTGCCATCACCGTCCGGAGCCGACCCGGGGAGGGGACCACCTTCGATCTCTGGTTCCCGGTCCGGAACGAGGCGGACTCCCGGCGCCCCGGGTCGGATTCCTCCGAGCCCAAGGGTGGGAGCCAGCGGATCCTGGTGGTGGACGACGAGGAAGCCCTGGCCCATCTGATGGTGCGCACCCTGGAGCGACTCGGCTACCGGGCCACGGGCTTCCGGGCGCCGGCACTGGCGCTCCAGGCGGTTCGGGAGGATCCGACCGGGTTCGACGCCCTGGTGACAGACCTCTCGATGCCGGGGATGACGGGGCTGGAGCTGGCGGCGGCCGTCCGTGCCATCGCACCCGCGCTCCCGATCGCGATCAGCACCGGTCGTACCGAGGACCTGGGGACGCTCGCCCCGGCGCTGGGCATCGAGGTCGTGATCGCCAAGCCGGCCAAACGGACCGAGCTTGCCCAGGCCCTGGCTCGCCTGCTCGCGCCCCGGAAGGGAGCCGAACCTCTCCCGGCGGTCTCGTGAGACGGTCCGGCGAGGCATGCGAGACAAGAGAGGCGTCCCGCGTGTCTCAGCCGGGGATCGGTTCCCGGGCCGAAACCGCACCAGGCCCGGACCGCATCCACGGGGCACACCTGGCACGCCCCGTGCATTGAGCGGAACCGTCCATCCTAACCCGAACGTTCCACTTCCCGATCAGGCCGGGGTCCCGAGGGTGTTCCTCGGGCCCCGGCCTCTTTGATTCGCAGCTCACACGCGAGCAACGCGAGCCTGGGGGGTTTGGGGGGGGCCCCCCCAAATCGATCTGCGGCAACCCGAAGGGTTGCATCGGGAGGTCCGGGCCCGGGGCGAAGCCCTGGTCCCGGGCGTCCCGTGCCGAGCCCCCTACACCCGCCTCCGAGCGTGGCGCTCCTCGAGCTCCCGCCGCCAGGAGAGGGCGGCCAGGAACGGGAGCACCAGCAGGAGCAGGTTCAGGATCGCCTGGGGCAGGTGGTCTTCCATCTTCCCGGTCACATAGAGCGGGACCGCGGAGCAGCCACCGCCCCCGCCCCCTCCCGCGAAGGTGAAGGTCGCGCCCGAGGACGAAGTCCCGTTCCCTACGCCCGCCCCACCCGTGTTCCCGCCGCCCCCGCCGGTGGCTCCACCGGTGGCGAAGACCGTCACGGTGTCCGAGGAGGTGCGGTTGGTGGGATCCGAGACGGTGAGCCGGAAGGTGTAGGCCGATCCCCCTACGGGAGGGATGAAGGTCGGTCGCTGGACCGTTCCGTTGGGCGTCAACAGCACGGGCGGTCCGGCGGTCTGGACCCACTGGAAGGTGATGGGGTCGCCGTCGGCGTCGAACGAGGCGCTCCCGTCGAGGGTCACGACCGATCCCTGGGCCACGAATTGGTCGATGCCGGCCAGCGCGGTCGGGATGGTGTTCACGCTGTTCGACACGATGATCTTCACGAAGGCGTCGTCGGGCCGATTGAGGTCCACCTGGGGCGAGAAGGTCGCCCCGTCGAAGACCACCAGCACGAAGGTGTAGGTCCCCTGCACCAGGGTCGAGAAAGTCGGCAGCGAGGCGGTGGCATTCGACAGCGTCACGCTGGGACCCGAGACCTGGGCCCACTGGAAGGTCAGCGCCTGGGGACCGGGCGAGGGATCGAACGAACCGGAACCGTTCAGGGTCACGATCAGCGGCGAACCGTCGTTGGGGAGCACCCGGCTCTGGTCGGGACCGGCGTTCGCGACCGGGGGATCCACCGCCACCAGCACCCGGTCCGGGGGCGAGAAATGGGTCCCGTCGTCGACCACCAGCTCGAACTCGTAGGTCCCGGCGAAGGTCGGGGTGAACTGCGGGGTGGCCGCGTTGGGATCCGAGAGCAGCAGCCGGGTGCCTCCGATTTGGCGCCAGAAGAACCGGAGCACCGACCCGTCGGGGTCGATCGAGTTGCGGCCGTCGAGCACGGTGGCCTGGCCCACCGCCCCGATCTGGTCCACCCCGGCGTTGGCCACCGGGGGGTTGTCGCCGGTGCGACCCACCCGGACCACGCAGTCGCTGGGGATCGACTGGTTGCCGACCGCGTCGGTGACCACCAGGCGGTAGCGGTAGACCCCGGGCACGAAGAAGGTGACGAAGGGATCCCGGACGTTGGGGTCCTCGAGGGCGGTGCGCACCCCGGCGACCTGGGTCCAGAAGAAGGAGAGCGTGTCACCCGGATCGGCGTCACCCGAACCCGCACCCGAGAGCTGGGCCCGGGCGAGCGTCGAGAACTGGTAGGGGCCGCCGGCGTTGGCCGAGGGCACGTGGTTGGCGAGGGTCTGGGCCGTCACCCGGACCCGATCGATGTCGCCGAAGGCCAGCCCGAGCCCCCCGGTATGGGTGTCCCGGACCTGCAAGGTGTAGGTGTAGACGCCGACCTGGGAGAGCCCGGTAGCGGTCGCCTGGGCATTGACCGCGTTCGAGACCCCGCCGGTGATCGGTCCCGGCGGCCCGCCATCCGGGAAAGCCTCGAACTGCCAGGTGAACTGGATCGCCTCCCCGTCCTGGTCGCGGCTGGCGCGTCCGTCGAGGGTGGCGGTTACTCCGATCCCCGCCGTCGTCGTCACGTCCAGGCCGGCCTCCGAAGTCGGCGCGTGGTTGCGGAACGGGAAGGGCGAGAGGTCGTCGTGGACCAGCACCACCACGTCCTTGGTGTCGGTCTGGGCGGAGGTATCGGTCACCGTCAGGCGCACCACGGCGCGCCCGGGGCGCTGGACCGCGGTGATCCGGGGGCTGGCCGCCGAGGCGTTGTCGAAAGTGATGGTCCCCACGGTGTTGCCGGGCCCGGCGCCCCAGCTGAACGACAGGGTCTGGGCGTTGGCATCGGAGGACTTGGAGCCGTCGAGCTGGTAGGCCGGGAAGGGCAGGCTCGCCCCCGAGAACCGCATGGAGCCCCCGGGACCCGGGTTGGCGGTGGGAGGCAGGTCGGCGATCTCGATGTCGGCGGTGG
Source organism: uncultured bacterium (assembly GCA_964403795.1). Lineage (GTDB taxonomy): Bacteria > Muiribacteriota > UBA6191 > CAZXTJ01 > CAYOHP01 > CAYOHP01. The sequence goes on from CAYOHP010000006.1 coordinate 16,071, forward strand.
CGGAGCGCACCGCGAAGTCGGCGTCGGTCACAGTGAGGCGCACCGTGTAGATGCCCGGGGTCCGGGCCACGAAGAACGGCTGGATGGCGGTCGGATCCGAGATCGAGACGACCGTGGGCGAGGTCCCGACCTGGCTCCACAGGTAGCGGAGGATGCCGATCCTCGGGGGCCGGGTGGTGGCGTCGAAGCTCGCCGAGCCGTCGAGCCGGATCACGCCCGGGTCGAGGAGGACCCCGTTGGGCGAGATCACGGGTACCGGGGCGTTGTCGGTATCGTCGTTGGGGTCGGTGCCGTCCACCACCAGCTCGGTCCGGTTGTCCCGTCCGTCGTCGTCGAAGTCCAGGGTGGCGTCGGTCGGATCGTTCGGGTCCATCCCGGGCGTGGCGGTCTCCAGGGCATTGGGGATCCCGTCCCCGTCCCGGTCGTTGGGATCGCGGGGGACCAGGTCGGCCTGGTCGAAGAAGTTGTCGGTCGGGTCGGTGGGATCGAGGTATTCGGCCTGCACCGTGTCGTCCGAAGGATCGCCGGTCTGGAGCAACCCGTCCCCCGGCACCGCGGAGAGGTCGAAGATGGTGGGCAACCCGCCCGGGTTGGTGAAGATGGCCGTGTCGAGACCGGTCTCCTGCAGGGTGACGATCTCGCGATCCCCGGTTCCGAAATCCTCCACCGTGACCTTCACGGTGTCCTTGACCGAGGAGGAGAGGTTCTGGTCCCGGTCGAAGACCCGGAGGAAGATGCGGTCCACTCCGATCACATAGGTGGTGACCGGGGTCCCGAGCGAATTCGTGAAGTCGAGGGTGGAGAAGGTCTCGGTGGTGATGGTCCCGATCTCCACGGCGGCATCCAGCCCGTCGTTGGGATCCTGGTAGCTGACCGTGAACGTGTCGGTGCCCAGGCCGCCGGGGAGGTCGCCCACCGCCTCCAGGATCCCGTTGTTGGGGTTCCCGAAGAGGCCGGCACCGAGCCGGGCGGTGGGGATGGCGATGGTCCGGAAGACACCGGCGTTCAACCCCACTTCGGTGGCCGTGAAGGTCTCGCGGTCGAAGCCTTGGGCACCGAGGTCGATGGTCACGATCACGGTCTCGGCCAGCGACGGGTTCCCGTTCTGGTCGGGATCGGTGAGCTCCACGATCACCCGGTCCTGGACCACCAGGAATTCGGTGACCGGCACCAGGTTCTGGTTGAACAGGACGATCGAGCTGGCGGTCTGGGCGGTGCGCATCACCACGGACTGGGTGTTGACCGCGGTGTCCAACGGGAAGTCGTCGTCGGTGTAGCTCACCGTGAGGAAGGCGCCATCCACCACCTCGAGCACGCCGTTGAAGCTGGTGGCGGCCGAGGCCAGGGTGCTCTGGATCCCGAACAGATTCCGGAAGATCGAGCTGTCGTCGGAAGTGACCACTCCGGTCCCGGGGTCGTCGGCTTCGGTGAGCACGAAGCTCTCGACGTCGCCGGTGGCGGTGACCCGGACGGTGGCGATCACGCTCTGGGGGCTGTTGCCATTGGTGTTCTCGTCGAAGTCGGTCACCTCGACGAAGACGTCGCCGGCCCCGATCGTGTACTGGAAGACCGCGCTCCCGATGAACTGGTCGGTGAACTGGACCGACGAGTTGGTGCTGGCCACGAAGGTGCGGGCGGTCGAGACCGAGACGTCGGTCGGGTCGTCGAAGTCGGTGTACCGGGCCTCGATGGTGGTCCCGTCCCCGGTCTGGAGGATGCCGTCGCCCGAGTTCGAGGGACCGACCTGCATGGGCAGCCCGGTGGTGTTCCGGAACACCCCGGTCCCGGTGCCGGTCTCGAAGAGGTCCACGATCTCGACATCGGGGCTCGCCGGGGCCGCGAACAGCGAGCTCACCTGCACGGTGATGGTCTCGATCACGCTGGGGTCGGCGTTCTCGTCGGCGTCCACGACGGTCACGAAGACCTGGTCGAACTGGATCGAGTAGAAGCTCCTCGGACCGCCCGTCGAGTTCGTGAACTGGGTGGTCGAGGTGGTCGGCCGGAGCTCCAGGGTGGCGACGTCGGTGCAGATGTCGGTGGGGTCGCTGGGGTCCACGTACAGGAAGAACACCTGCTCGTCGTCGGAGGTCTGGAGGGTGGAGTCGCTCGAGACCGGCAGGGCCACCTGGCTCGGGATGCCGTCGATGGTGTTCGGCGGCGTGGGCAGGATGTTCCGGAACAGACCCGAGTGGGCGTTGGTCTCGACCAGGGTCATGGTCACCACGTCGAGGCTCCCGGTCGACTGCAGGAAGGCGGTCACCGACTCCTGGGTGGCGAAGTCGCGGTCCTGGTCGGGGTCGAAGACCTCGACGAAGATCCGGTCGATCCCGATGGCGTAGGTCCCGGAGGCGAGCGGGGTACCCGCGATGTCGGAGAGGAACTGGCAGCTGGCCGAGGTCTCGAACATGACCGAGGCGGCGGTGGCCACCGCCTGGTCGACCAGGTCGTCGTTGTCGACGTAGCGCGCCTCGGCGTTGGTCGGGTGCTTCACCTGGAGGGTCCCGTCCACGCCGACGGGGGGATCGATCTCGCTGGGGAGCCCCGGCAGCGCGCTCACGAACACTCCCGAGTTGGAGGCGGTCTCGGTCAGGGTCACCGATTCGAGGTCCCCAGAGGCGAGCGCCGTGATCGAGACCGTGATGGTCTCGACGAAGCACGGGTCCTCGTCCTCGTCGGTGTCCGTCACGGCCACCAGGAGTCCCGGGGTCCCCCCGATCAGGAAGGTCGTGACCGGCGACCGGGTCACCGGGTCGTCGACGAAGTCGATGGTGGCGAAGGTCCGCGAGTTGAGGGCGGTCGCCAGGTCGAACGAGGTGTCGAGCGGGTCGTCGACGTCGGTGTAGGTGGCCCGGATATCGGTGGCGTGCTTGGCCTGGAGGATCCCGTCGGCCACCGGGAAGCAGGCCGGCAGCACCAGGACCCCGGTGGTGTTCACGAAGATCCCGGTCGACAGCCCGGTCTCGGTCAGGGTCACGACCAGGGTGTCGCCCACCGAAACCGACTCGAGGACCGCCTCGATCGAGTCGGCGGCGGCCGGGTTCCCGTTCTCGTCCGGGTCGTTCACCCGGATGAACACGAGCTCGCTCGGGAGGTTGATCATCCGGTAGACCAGCCGGTCGTTGCCGAACTGGTCCACCAGCCGGACCGCGCCGCCCCCCTGGGCCACCCGCATCTCGGCGGTGGCGAGCTGGCTGTCGGAGGCCGAGTCCTTGTCCTCGTAGGTGACGTCGATCACCGAGCGGTCCACGGTCTGGAGGATGGCGTCCGGGAGGCTCACCGCCAGGGTGGAGGGAACCCCGGTGACGTTCCGGAAGGTATTGGTGTCGTTGCCGGTCTCCTGGAGGGTCACGGTCACGACATCGTTGGTGATCGGATCGAACAGGGTCACGATCACTGACTGCTGGGTAGCGGCATTCACGTTCTCGTCGGGATCGACGAGCGTCACGAAGAGGCGATCGGCTGCCGCCGGTGGGGCGATCGGGAAGATCGACTTCGGCGTCCCGGCGGCGTCCGAGAAGAAGATCGAGGCGGCCACCTCGAAGATCCTCATCTCCACGGTGGCGGTCCGGGTGTCGGCGATGCTCTGGGGGTCGACCCAGGTGGCCTGCACGATCTCCCGGTCGAAGGTCTGGAGGATCTGATCGGTCATCACCACCGGATCGACCACGCTGGTCACCGCCAGAGAGGTGGACGGGGGGGCGGCCAGGTAGGTGGAACCGTCGTTCACGAAGAACCGCGAGTTCGGCCCCTCCTCCACCAAGGTCACCAGGACCTGGTCGTTGCCGCCGGTGCCGCCGGTGCCGGTCAGGAGCACGCTCACCGTCTCGGTGGTCACCGGGTTGGTGTTCGAGTCGATGTCCTCGAGCACCACGAACAGGCTGTCGACCCCGATCACCGCCGAGGTGGTGAAGTTCAGCACCCCGGAGAACCCGGTGAGATCCGTGGTGATCAGGAACTGGCCGCCGGACACCTGGGGGACGAGCAGGGTGGCGGTATGGCTGCTCACATCGCTCGGATCCGCCGGATCGGTGTAGACCGCGGTCAGGACCGAGGCGCCCGCCACCTGGAGCACCCCGTCGGCGACCGCCACGTCGATGGTCGAGGGGAAGCCTGCGGCGTTCCGGAACACGCCGGTGTTCACACCGGTCTCGGTGACCGTGACGGTCTCGACATCCCCGGTGATGCTGGCGGAGACCGAGACGAACAGGTTCTCGGCGATCGACGGGTCGATGTTCTGGTCGGCGTCGGTCACCGTGACGAAGATGTCGCTGGCCCCGATGGTGAAGACCGTCTGCACCGTGCCCGTGGCGTTGGTGAACCGGGTCAGGCTGGTCGAGGGCGGCAGGTCGGTGCCGGCGGTCAGACAGTCGAAATCCCCGCCCCCGGGATCCCGGTTGTCGGTGAAGCAGCCCTGGATCAGCTCGCCGACCGAACCGATCTCTAGGATCCCGTTCCCCGGGATGGCCGCCACCGCCAGCGCCACCGGCAGCCCGGGCTCGCTGCGGAACTCGTCGGTCGAGAACGATGTCTCGCGCAGGCTCACGGTCTCGGTGTCCCCGAGCACTAGCGAGGTGATGACACCGCTCGCCACCAGCAGCTCGCGCTGGCTGCCGGTGGTGTTCTCGTCCCGGTCGAAGAGGGTGAGGAAGACCCGATCCACCCCGATCAGGAAGGGATCGGTCGAGAGCCCCGCTCCATCCGTCAGGTCGACGATCGGCGCCACGGCCGGGATCAGCGCGATGGCGCTGTCGAAGTCGAGCGAGCCGTCGCCCGGGGTGGGATCCGAGTAGTTGGCGGTAAAGGTCGAGTTGTGGGCGGTCTGGAGCCGGGTGTCGGGGAGGTTCGGGTTCACCTCGAGGTCGAGGCCGGTCAGGTTGGTGAACACCCCGTTCGAGTCCGGATTGATCTCGGTGAGCGGCAGGTTGACGAGGTCGCCGGTGGTCAGGTCGATCAACTGCACCACGATGGTGTCGATCGCCTGGGCGTTCAGATCCTGGTCCTCATCGATCACGGTCACGAAGACCTGCTGGACCCCGATGTCGAAGGTGAGCTGCTGGGTGGTGCTCCCGGGCGCACCGGCGATCACCACCAGGGCCGTGGTCGGGGTGGTCCGCAGGGTGGCGATGTTCGAGACCGGGGCGTCGGTGGGGTCGTTCGGGTCCACGTACTCGGCCCGGATCTGGGCCCCGTCGAAGCTCTGGAGCGGAGGCCCGAGGGTGGTAGCCGCCACCTCGGCGAAGAGCGGCGAGGTGGTGTTCCGGAAGATCCCCGAGCTCGAGGTGGTCTCGGTCAGCAGGATCGAGAAGATCCCCTCGCCGGCCGTGGGCGGCACGTGCCGCAGGGTCACGGTGACGTTCTCGGGATTGAGCGGGTCCTGGTTCTGGTCCGGGTCGTTGACGCTGATGAAGATCGGCTCGGTCAGCGAGTTCAGCCGGAAGGTGTTCTGCTGGGCACCTCCCACGTTGGTGAGCTGGATACTGGACGAGGCCCGGAACTGCACCACCGCGTTGGCGACCGAGATGTCGAGCGGGCTCGGGTCCTTGTCGGTGTAGCGGGCCTGGAGCACGTCGCCGTCGGAGGCCGAGATCACGTTGTCCCCGGCCGTGGTCGGCACCTGGCTGGCGAGCGAGAGGGGGAGGCCCACGGTGTTCCGGAACACCCCGGTGGAGAGCCCGGTCTCGACCAGGGTGATGACCTCGGAGTCGCCGTTGGTCAGGTTGGTGATCAGCACCGCCGAGGTGAGCGTCTGGGCGGTGGCCGAGCGGCTGTTCTCGTCAGGGTCGGTGACGGTGACGAAGATCCGGTCGCTGTTCAGCGGGTTCACGTCGACCCGCAGCACCGAGACCACTGCGCCGGTCGTCGTGGTGAAGGCCGAGATCGACACGGTCGGCTGCAGCCGCATGGTCGTCAGGTTGAAGAGCAGGAAGCCCGACTCGTTGTCGAGGTAGTTGGCCGTGACCTGGGCGCCGTCGCCGGTCTCCAAGAGCCCGTTATTGGGGCTGGTCGCCACGATCGAGGAGACCAGGCCCGCGGTGTTGCGGAACACGCCCGTGTTGACGCCCGTCTCCTGCAGGGTCAGCTGCTCGGTGTCGGCGGTCACCAGGTCGAGCAGGGTCAGGGTGATCGACTCGGTGGTGGCGGCATTGGTGTTCTCGTCGGGATCGGTGACGGTGACGAAGAGGTTGTCGATCCCGATGAAGAACGACGTCACCGGCGTCCCCGTGGAGCTGGTGAAGACCAGGGTCCCGTTGACCTCCTTGGCCAGCACCGTCCCGGTGGTGGTCGCGACGTCGGTGCCGTCGTTGGGATCGGTGTAGGTGACCCGGATCGAGGCCGGGACCGACAGCGCCAGCACTCCGTTCGCCGCCACCACCGTCGAGATCGCCGAGGTCAGGCTCCCCACCGCGTTCCGGAACCGGGAGGTGTTCGCCCCGGTCTCGAACAGCGTGATCGTCTCCTGGTCCCCGGTCCCCGGGAACGAGACCACGGCAGCCACCGACTCGGTGGTCAGGTGGCTCTGGTTCTGGTCCACATCCAGGACCTCGACCACGATGGCGTCGCCCACTGCGTACTGGCCTCCCGGGGGCGGTGAGGCGGTGGCGATGAAGCTGACGGTCGCCGAGGTGATGATGTTGATCCCCGAGTCGAAGGTCGAGACGTCGGCACCGTCGTTGGGATCGGTGTAGCGGGCCCGGACCGAGTCGCCCTCCAGCACCTCGAGGGTCCCGTTGTTCCCGACCGGGGTCGGCGAGCGGACCAGGGGGACGCCGGCAGCGAAGAAGAAGATCCCGGTGTTGGCCCCGGTCTCGGTCAAGGTCACCGTCTGGGTGTCGCCTCCGACCAGGCCGCTGGTCGTCAAGGTGACCGACACCGATTCGGCGGTATCGGCGTCGAGGTTCTGGTCCGAGTCGACCACCCTGAGGAAGATCCGGTCGGCGGGCGCCTGGAAGAAGGTCTGGGGCGTCTGGGAGGCGTTGGTCTGCTGCACCACCGAGGCGACCGGGGTCACCTGCCCCGGGACCGTGTCGTTGGAGGTGTCGGCGGGCCGGGCGGCGTCCACGTAGGTGGCGGTGATGGTGGCGTTGTGGTCGGTCTCCAGGATCCCGTTCGTCGTCACCCCGTTGGTGGCCTGGGCCACCGGGATCCCCACCGGGTTCCGGAAGACGCCGGAATTGTTGGTGGTCTCGAACAGGGTCACCGTGATCGCGTCCGCGGTGTCGGTGGAGGTGACCTGGACGGTGACCTGCTGCTGGGTCGCGAAGTCGGTGTTCTGGTCGCCGTCGAACACCGTCACGAACAGCTGGGAACTGGGAAGCCCCTGGCTGGCGATGGCGGTCCCGGCCGAATCGGTGATCTGGGTGGTCGAGTTGGTGACCTGGAGGAGGTTGGCGGCATCCACGGCCGTCCCCCCACCCTCGGGGTCGGTGAAGGCCAGCGTGAGCTGGGCTCCCGAACTCCCCTCGATCACGCCGTTGCCCGAGTTGGCGGTCCCGGCCGCCGGCACCAGGGAGCGCCGGAACACCCCGGTGTTCGCCCCCGTCTCGGTCAGGGTGAAGGTCTCGGTGTCGCCGCCAGGCGAGACCGTGGTCAGGGCCTGGAGGGTGTCGGCCACCCCAGGGTTCCGGTTCTCGTCGTCGTCGGCCACCTCCAGGACCGCGGTGTCGACGTCCAGGAAGTAGAGGGTCTCGTCGGCGAAGGCGGCGTCGAGCAACCGCACCGTGGCGGCCGTCGGGGACTTCCGCAGGGTGATGACCGAGTTCAGCGCCCGGGGAGCGAAGATCGCCTGGAGGGCGTCGCCGTCCTTGCCTTCGAGCACCCCATTTCCGATCGACGGCACCGCGAAGGTCAGGGTGAACCCGCCGGCCGGCCCGAAGAAGATCCCCGAGTTCGCCCCGGTCTCGGTCAGGACCAGTCCGGCGGTCTCGGTGTCGAGTCCGGGCACGTCCAGGGCGGTGAGGCTGGTGGTCTGGATGGTGGCCGGGGAGGTGTTGCTGGCGGCGTCGGTCAGCCGCACGAAGATCCGGTCGGTCCCGAAGAAATAGGTGGTTACGGGCGACTGGGCCGCGTTGGTGAAGACCAGGCTCTGGCCCAGGGCAGCCTGGATCGGCAGCAGCAGCAAGAGCAGGAAGGCAGGGAGGCCGCGCCCATGACCGCGAGCGGGGACCCCGGCGGGCTGCTCAACCTGGACGGCCACTAGTCTCCGGTCCTCCTCGCCCGGCCCGGATGGGGCGCGGGTTTCCTGCTTCTCGGCGTCTCCGGCATGCCTTCGACCGACGGCCCTGGGGATCGGAGCGCCAAGACCCCTTCCGAGGCCCTGTCTTTTCTACGTTCCGGACCGCCGAACCGTTGCGGGAACCCGATCCGAGGGTTATCCCCTGGAGCCGGATCGGACAAACGACCCTGCCCTCCCCCGGGGATTGCATGCCGGCCGGCCGGCCCCCTTCCCCGGCCCCCCCTCGGGAGGTACCATCGCCCGCGCATGCAGATGCGCTCCTCCCCCGTCCAAGGTCGCGGCCGAACACGGTTCCCGGCCTGCGCCTGGTTCGCCGGACTCCTGGTGCTGCTGGCAGGCACCCTGCTCCCGGGCTGCGGACCGACCCCGGGGACCGCGCCGGTCGACGCGGTCGAGAAGAAGGTCCGCCTGCTCGGGCTCGAGGCCAAGGCCGTGTTCCGGGGCGGTGGCCGGATCACCGGGGTCTCCGCGATCCTGCCCGATCCCCTCTCGGTGACCCTGGAGGACCCCTCCGGGAGCTCGCCCCTGGCCCAGATCCCGGTCGAGTTCCTGGTCCTGGGACCCCAGGGACGCCTGGTCCACGAAGGTCGGGAGGCCGACAGCCGGGAAGTCCTCTCCAGCCGGGACGGCACCGCCTCCATCCTCTTGAAGACTCCCGAGAAGCCCCGGGATGTCTGGGTCCGGGTCCGGGTCCTGGACCCGGAGACCCGCGAGCCCCTCCTGGAACACCGCTTCGTCACCTATTCGGTGGACTACGGGAGCCTGGCCTTCGCCATGCTCGGCGGGCTGGCGATCTTCCTCTTCGGCATGCGCCTGATGACCACCGCCTTGCAGGCGATCGCCGGGGAGCGGCTGCGGACCATCCTCGGCAACGTGACCAGCACCCCCCTCTCCGGGCTGCTGGCCGGCGCCCTCATCACCGGCATCATCCAGAGCTCGTCGGCCACCACGGTCATGACCGTGGGCCTGGTCAACGCGGGCCTGATGAGCCTGGGGCAGGCGGTCCCGGTCATGTTCGGCGCCAACATCGGCACCACCATCACCGGCCAGCTCATCTCCTTCAAGATCAGCCAGTACGCCTTCCCCATGATGTTCCTCGGGTTGCTCGCCTCCATCGCCGGTCCCAGCCGGCGGCACCGGCACGGGGGCGAAGTGATCTTCGGCCTGGGGATGCTCTTCATGGGCATGGACCTGATGGAGGGCGTGTTCAAGCCCCTGGCCCAGAGCGCCGAGTTCAAGAGCATCTTCGTGGCCTTCTCCGTGAACCCCCTCTACGGGATCCTGGCCGGGACCCTGGTCACGGTGCTCATCCAGTCGAGCTCGGCCACCGTCGGCCTCACCTTGACGCTGGCCGCCTCCGGCTTCCTCGACTTCCCCGGCGCCTTCGGGCTGATCCTGGGCGACAACATCGGGACCACCATCACCGCCATCCTGGCCAGTATCTCGGCCCGGCCCAGCGCCCGGCAGGCCGCCCTGGTGCACAGCCTCTTCAACATCTGCGGCGCGGCCATCATGCTGGCCCTGTTGATGGTTCCCTGGGACGGGCACCCCGTTTTCCTCTCGTTCATCGACTCGATCACCGCCGGGGATGTCTGGGCGAACCCTCCCCAGGCCCTGGAGCGCCACGTGGCCAACGCCCATTCGATGTTCAACGTGACCTTCGCGGTCCTCTTCCTCCCCCTTGCCCCCTGGTTCGCGGCCCTGGCCCGGAAGATCCTGCCGGACCGGGACGAGGGGCCGCCGACCCGACTGGCCCCGGCCCTGCTCGACACCCCTCCCCTGGCGCTCCGCTCGGTCCGCCTGGAGATGGCCGATGTCGCCGTCAAGCTGCGGGAGATGTTCACCCTGGCCCTGGGCTGCATCCACCAGTGGAACGAGAAGCACTTCGACGCGGTGGTCTCGGGCGAGGAAGGGATCGACCGGATGCGGGAGCAGATCTCCCACTACCTGGTCCAGATCAGCGAGCACGAGCTCGATGCCCCCGACGCCGAGCGCATCCCCCGCCTGCTGCACGCCATCAACGACCTGGAGCGCTTCGGCGACATGGTCGAGGAGGCCGCCAAGCTGGCCCGGCGCCGCTCGGAGAAGGCCCTGCCCTTCCCGGACGAGGCCCTCGCCGAGGTCGGCCGCCTCCAGACCCGGATCGACGCCATGCTCGACTCCTGCATCCGCGTGCTCCGGGAAGGCAGCCGGGCCAGCCTCGACGAGATGCGTCGGCTCGAGAGCGACGTGAACCGGAGCGAGGACCGGTTCCGCAAGAACCACATCCGGCGCCTGCGGGAAGGCAACGCCGACCTCCTGGCGGGAATCGTCTTCCTCGACCTGCTCACGGTGATCGAGAAGATGGGCGACTACCTCGACAACGTGGGCAACGCGCTCGGCGAGATCGAGTAGGCCCCAGGGCTTCGGAAGGCCGGGGATCCTGTCGATACCACCCTGGGAGGCGTCCATGTCCCTGGGACTAGACGGGCGGATCGACCCGGACGAGACCGTGAAGCGGGTCTACCGCGAGGTGAAGCGGGGGATCCGGCCCGGCACCAGTCCGGCCGAACGCCGCGAGCTCGAGGCCCGCCTCGAGTTCCTGGAACGGATCTTCCGGCTCTAGCCTTCCCTGCCCTATCCTTGCCCGGATGAACCAGGTCCCCGACCGGATCCGGCGCCAGGTGGGCAGGGCGCTGCGCGACTTCTCGATGCTCCAGGCCGGCGACGTGGTCGCGGTCGGGGTCTCGGGCGGCAAGGACAGCTACACCCTGCTCGACGCCCTGCTGGCGATCCGCCGGCGTTCCCCCGTCCCCTTCGAGGTGCGGGCCCTGCTCGTCGACCAGGGCTTCGTGGGGTTCGACGCCTCGGTGGTGGTCCGACACCTCGAGGGTCGCGGGGTCCCCTTCAGGGTCGAGGAGACCGACACCCTGGCCGAGGAGGACCTCTACGGGGTCGAGGGCGGCGCCTTCTGCTCGTTCTGCGCCAAGCAGCGGCGCGGCATCCTCTACCGGGGCGCCCGGGAGCTGGGCTGCAACAAGCTGGCCCTGGGCCACCACCGCGACGACGTGATCGAGACGCTGCTCATGAACATGTTCTTCAACGGGCGGCTCCGGGGCATGCCGGCCCGGCTGGCGGCCACCGGCGAGGGGACGGGGATGGAACTGATCCGTCCCCTGGTCTACGTCCCCGAGGAATGGATCGCCGAGCACGCCCGGGAGGCCGACTACCCGACCATTCCCTGCGGCTGCCCGACCTGCGGGACCAGCCTGCAGAAGCGACGGCGCATCAAGCTCCTGCTCTCCGACCTGGAGGCCGAGATCCCGGGCGTGAAGCAGAGCCTGCTGGTCTCGATGCAGAACGTCGAGGCCCAGCAGATGCTGCTCGGCGACGGAGCCCGCAACGAGCTCGGGAAGCTGCTGCTCTCGGGGCTGGAAGTCTGACCGGCCAGGAACGCCTCGCCGGGATCCGCGGGTTCCGGGCCCCTCTCTGCCGTGCTCAGGCCGTCCCGGTCGCGGTCCCGCCGGCACCCGTGGCGGCCCGTGCCGACAGGTTCTTGTTCCCGGAGGTGATCCGGTTGCGGCCGGTCTGCTTGGACTCGTAGAGGGCCTTGTCGGCCATCTCGATGAACTCGGCCGGCGACTTCACCAGGTCGGGATCGAGGGTCGCCACCCCCCCCGACAGGGTGATCGGGAAGCAGCTGGCATCCCAGCGGATGGGGGTCTCCTCGATCCGGGCCCGCAGGCGCTCGGCGAAGAGCATGGCCCCGTCATGATCGGTCTCGGGGAGGATGACCGCGAACTCCTCGCCGCCGTACCGGGCCCCCAGGTCCACCGAGCGGATCGAGTCCCGCACCACCCCGGCGAGCTGCTTCAGGACCAGATCGCCGCACTGGTGGCCGTAGGTGTCGTTGACGCTCTTGAAGTGGTCCACGTCGATCATCACCAGCGAGAGCCTGGAGCGGTAGCGACGGGCCCGGTCGAACTCCTTGCGGAGCCAGATGTCGAAGTAGCGGCGGTCATGCAGCGAGGTGAGCCCGTCGTAGATCGCCATGTTGTAGAGGCGGGTGTTCTCGATGGTCACCGAGGCCTGGCTGGCCAGGGTGGCGGCCAGGGTCTGCTCCTCCTTGGTGAAGGGCCGGCCGTGGCGGGGGTTCACCACCGCCACCACCCCGATCCGCCGCCGGTTCTGGATCAGGGGCACCGCCAGCACCACCGCGATCGCCGGGTCCTCGGGCATCAGCGACGCGAAGCGCTGGTCGCCCCGATAGGCGGTGAGGACCTCCTCCCGCTTCAGGCACTCGGAGAAGAGATTGGGGGCGGCGATCGCCTGGCGGGGCAAATTCAGGGGAGGGTCCCCGGCCGAGACCTGGGTGGAGAGCCACTCCTCGTCCTCGCTCGCCAGCATCAGGCAGCCGGACTCGGCGTTCAGCACCTCGACCGTCTTGTCGACGATCAGCCGGAGCAGCGAGTTCAGGTCGCCCTGGGCCATGTTGATGCCGGTGGCCACCGCGTTCAGGGCCGAGAGTTCCCGGACCTTCTGCTCCACGATCCGCTTGGCCATCTGGAGGCGCTTGGAGCGGTCGAGCAGGTCCATGTAGGCCTTCTCGAGCTGGCTCTGCTTGTGGCGGAGGTCCTCGGTCATCCGGGCGTTGGCCAGGGCGATCGCCGCCTGGTGGGAGATGGCCTCGAAGAACAGGATGTCCCGCTTCTTGAAATTGCCCTTCACCTGGCGGGTGTCGACGTAGAGCACCCCGATGATGTCGTCCCGGACCCGCAGCGGGGCGCACATCACCTCCCGGATCGCGTAGTTGATCACGCTCACCGTGTTCATGACCGGGTCCTCGGCGGCGTTGGTCGAGACGTAGGTCTCTCCGCTCTCGATCGCCTTCTGGACGATCGACTGCGAGAACGAGGTGCGGTCCGAGCCGTGGAGCTCCTCCTTGGCGCTGCGGGCGATCTTCACCTCGAGCGGCGGCACGTCGGCCCCCGGCACCAGTTCCCGGTCCAAGGGCTTGAGCATCACGAAGCCCCGCTCGGCGCCGGTGACCGAGAGGGCCTTCTGGATGATCATCTTCAGCACCTCGTCGAGGTTCAGTGTCGAGTTCACCGAGTAGGCGATCTCGTAGAGGTGCTCGATGTCCTCCAGGCTCTGGGTGTCGGGGGCGAGGCCGGTGGTGATCTGGCTCTGGCTGAGCTCGTCGACCAGGCTCGCCATGGTCTTCTTCAGGGCGAAGTTGGCGGGCGAGTACTCGGGGTCGTTCTTCAGCTCCTCCAGGATCCGGGCGGCCAGCTCCGGGTCGTCCCGTTCCAGGTAGAGGAAGTCCGCCACCCCGCCCACGTTCACCAGGTCGCCGTGCCTCAGCACCTCGCGCACGGTCTGGCGCCGGTTCACGTAGACGTAGTTCGTCGAGTTCATGTCCTCCAGGACGAAGCTGCCGTCGGTGTCCTGGAAGATCTTGGCGTGCTGGCGGGAGACCTGCTTGTTCTTGATCGAGACGTGGTTCTTGGAAAGTCGACCGATCGTGAACGGCAACTCGGCGAAGGCGTAGACCTCCCCGAGCTTGTAGTCCACGATGCTGGCGAGCTTGGGTGCCGCGCTGGGGTCGGGCAAGGATCTCCGGTCCGGTCTCGGCGGTCGTTCGTTCCCCGACGGAAATGTAGGCATGCCCCGGGGCCCTTGTCGAGGAGTCCTGGGCCAGGCCCCGGAAGCGGACGGTCTCGTGTACTCTGGCCCGGGATCGCCGCAGCCCTGCCCAGGTGCGTCGGATCCGGCTCCTCGGCCGGACCGGCCCGGGCGCTCCGGTCCCCGGAGGAGGCGCCATGCAGCGGATCCAGGCCAAGGTCCGGACCGGGGTCCGGGCCAAGACCTCGGCCCGCCCCCTTCCCCGGGCCCTCATGGAGGTCTACTACTTCAACGAGGAGACCTTCCGGACCCGGGCCAAGGAGCTCGAGGACGATCCCCGGTTCCGCCGCCTCATGGAGCGCGGGTACCTGGAGAAGGTCCAGTTCCGGGGCAAGATTCCCCGACACCGCTACGAGGACTTCAAGGACCGGGAACTGACCGAGTTCCTGACCCGCTACCGGGTGACGGAGACCGCGGGGTGGGAGGCCGACTTCTTCGACCGGGGCTCGATGTCCCGGCGCCAGGCGATCGCCAAGAAGTACGGGTGTCCGGTCGGCGAGCTCTCCCGGATCCTGCGCTACTGCCAGTACGTCTGGGACCTGACCGACGGCGGGCCCTCCCGGGCCGTGGTGATGGACGAGGAGTCCCCGGACTTCCTCCGCTTCACGCCTTCCCCGGAACTCTTCGATGTCGAGCCCCTGATCACCCGGATCGAGGCCTTCACCCGGCGCTACCAGCTCGACCGGGAGCGCTTCGCCTGCTGGTTCTTCACCTCCGAACGGGACCCGGAGGCGATCGCCGAGGAGCTGGGAGCCACCGTCCGCGAGGTCGAGGTGATCCGCGGCCTGGTCGAGCGGATCCAGACCCTGAACTCGCTCCAGATGGACGTGGGACCGAGCCGCATGGTCGACGCCAAGACCCATGCCAGCCGCTCCCCCCGCCAGCACCCGGTGGCCGAGGTCGAGCTGGACCACACCGGCACGCCCCGCCTCAGGATCCTGGCCGACGACGTCTACGACTGCCGGTACCGCTTCCACGAGGGCAGCGGCCCCCCGCTCACCCGGGAGGAGGGGGAGCTGGTCCAGGAACTCCGGGCCATCAACCAGCGGCGCACCGTGCTGGTCCGGCTGGTCGGCTTCCTCTACCGCAAGCAGTACCGCTGGCTGGCGACCGGGCGCCCCGAGGATCTGGTGCCGCTGACCCAGGCCGCCTGCGCCCGGGAGCTGGAGGAGGAGGAGGCCACCGTCTCCCGGATCATCCGGGACAAGGTGATCCGGACCCCCTGGGGGACCCACCCCTTCAAGTTCTTCTTCACCCGGATCGGCAAGGTGGTCGAGATCCTGCTGCAGGTGAGGGAAGCCCGGGAGCTCGCGGACGGGACCCGGGCCAGGCCCTACACCGACTCCGAGATCCAGCAGATCCTGGCCAAGGAGTACGGGATCGAACTCTCCCGGCGCTCCATCACCTACCATCGCAACCGTTTCGCCAAGAGCTCGAACTTCTACGCCCGCAAGCGCAAGGCACCCGAGGCGCCGGCCGGGACGTAGGCGACCGTGAAGAGCGCCCGGAACTCGTTCGCAAGGGGCGTGGCCGCCTACCGCAAAGGCGCTTGGAAGGCGGCGGCCGAGGCCTTCCGGCGGACCCTGGCGGAACGACCCGACCACCCCCGGGCCCTGGAGAACCTGGCCCTCTCGCTGATGAAGGCCGGCGACCCGGAGGCCGCGGTCCAGGCGGCGCGACGGGCCGAGGAACTCTCCCCCGGCGCCCGTGAGGCGCACCACCTGGGGCAGGTGGAGATGGCCGCCGACCACTTCGAGGAGGCCCGGGCGGCCTTCCAGCGGGCCGGGGCCCGGGGACTCGACCCGATCGCGGCGGCCACCGGGGAGGCTGCCTGCCTGGCTCTGCAAGGGCGCGGCGGCGAGGCCCGGGCCCGGCTCGACCGGATCCTGGCCGAGCGCCGGGACGACCCCGAGGCCCTCTACTGGAGGGCCCTCGCCGCCGCCCAGGACCGCGACGAGGCGGGCCTCTGGGACATGGCGGTGAGCGACCTCCGGCGCATCCTGGACACCGGGAAGTGCCAGGACGCCTGGCTGCTCGGCCGCACCCACCTGCTGCTCGCTTCCGTGCTCGACGACCGGCCCGAACTCTTCGAGGAGGCTGCCCGCCACTATCGCCAGGGCCTCAAGTACGACCCCACCTCGGCGCTGGGGCACAACAACCTGGGTGCGGTGCTGCGCGAGCTCGGCCGCCACGAGGAGGCCCGCTCGCACCTGGTCGAGGCCCTGGTCCTCTCGCCGGCCTACCGGCGGGCCCAGCTCAACCTGGCCCGCCTCTACCACGAGGTGCTCGACGAGACCGCCCTGGCCGAGGACTTCCGGGAACTGGCAGCCCGCCTGGGACCGGAGGCGCTGGCCCTCTCGGTCGCCGGGCTCTCGCTCGAGCTCATGGACGTGGCCCGGAAGAAGGTCGTGGAGGACCACTACCAGCAGAACCACCGCCTGAAGAACCTGCTGGCGGTACAGGGCGGTCGCCTGCGGCGCCTGGCCCGGGCCGCCGGGGAGACTCCGGGGGCCGAACCCGTCGCCAAGGGCCTGGAAGCCATCCTCTCCCACCACGACTCCCTCTACCAGTCGCTGGCCGAGGCCCTGGCGGTACGCGGCACGGGCCGGGGAGAGACCCGTCGCTTCGATCCGCTGGCGATCGCCAGGGGCGTGGCGCGATCCCTGGCCGGAGAGCACGACGAGGTGACCATCGAGGCCGTCCCCACCGGGCCCCGCCCCAGGCTACGGGGAGACGCCGAGGCCCTGCGGGAAGTCCTGGTCGACCTGGTGCGCAACGCCCTGGAGGCGCTCCGCGGTCCCGGCACGGTACGGATCCTGGTGGGGCCCGACGAAGCCCTCCCGGGGACCCTGGTCCTCGAGGTCCAGGACGACGGGCCCGGCATCGCCCCGGAGCACCTCGGCGAGATCTTCCGCATGGGCTTCACGACCAAGCCGCAGGGCAGCGGAGTGGGGCTGGCCTCGGTGCGCCGCACCGTGGCCCGGGAGTTCCGGGGCACCGTGGCAGCCGCCAACCGCCCCGAAGGCGGTGCCCGCTTCGTGATCCGGCTGCCGGTCTCCGACAGCGAGCCCCAGAGCCGGGGCCTGGGACTGGCCGCCCGTCACGTCGACCTGGAGGAACCGGCCACCCTTCAGGTCGACGAGCTGACCTGATACGCTCGGCCCCGAGCCATGGCGAGCCGCAAGCGCACCACTTCCCGCAAACCGGACCCGGCTCCCGGCGGGGCTGCCGAGCCGAGGGCGACGGGGACCCCGACCGCCCCGCCGCGACGCCGGATCCTGGTGGTCGACGACCAGGAGGCGATCGTCCAGTTCGTCTCCGAGCTGGCCGGCGACCAGGGCCACGAGGTGGTCGGGGCGGCCTCCGCCGAGGAGGGCCTGGAGAGGCTCGGCGGCACCACCCGGGTCGACGCGGTGATCCTCGACCTGAACCTGGGGCCCGAGGCCATGGATGGCATGCAGGCACTCCCCCTGTTCCGGGCGCGGGCTCCCGGCCTTCCCATCGTGATGTTGACCGGCGAGGGCTCGATCCGGCGGGCGGTCTCCGCCCTGCATGCCGGCGCCAGCGACTTCATCGAGAAGAACGACGACATGGGCGACCAGCTGGAGGCCGCCCTGCTGCGCCTGCAGCGGACCTGGGAGCTGCTCGACAGCAACCGGGACCTGGCCGAGCGGGTCGAGTCCCTCGAGGCGGAGCGATCGCAGGTGCGGGCCGAGATCTTCAAGAAGTACCGGATGATCGGCTCCAGTCCGGCGCTCCGGCAGGTGGTGAAGACCATCGAGGAGGTCGGCCCCATCCCCCGCCCGGTGCTGATCCGGGGCGAGCGGGGCACCGGGAAGGAGCTGGTGGCGGCCGCCCTGCACCGGGCTTCTCCCCGGTCGGGAGCCTCGTTCCAGACCATCAACTGCGCGGCCTTCGCCGAGGGGCTGCTCGAGTGCGAGATGTTCGGGCAGGAGGAAGGCGGCTACACCGACGCCAAGTTCCGCAAGGGCCGCTTCGAGCTCGCCCACAAGGGGACGCTGTTCCTCGACGAGGTCGGGAACATGCCGCTGGCCTTCCAGGAGAAGATGCTCCGGGTCCTCGAGTACCAGGAGTTCAGCCGGGTCGGCGGGAGCGCCACGGTGCGGGTCGACGTGCGGGTGATCGCGGCCACCAACTCCGATCTCGAGAAGGCCATGGCGGACGGGAAGTTCCGGCCCGACCTCTACGACCGGCTGGCCTTCGAGACCCTGAGGCTGCCGCCGCTCCGGGAACGCAAGGAGGACTTGCCGGCCCTGGCCGAGCACTTCCTGGGGATCCTGGCGACCGAGGTCGGGGGTCCGCTCCCGACCCGTATGACCCCTGAATTCCTGGCCGCCCTCGAGGCCCATGACTGGCCCGGCAACGTGCGCGAGTTCAAGAACTACATCGAGAGGGTGGCCTACCGGGCCGGGGCGCGCAACCCGGCTCCCGAGGCCCTGGGGCGGGAACACCTGCTCCCCATGGCATGAGCGGGTCCGAGAGTCTGGTACAACGATCGTCCCGGCGCCGGCCGGGTGCTACTCTGGGGTCGGAGCTCCGCTTCCCGGAAATCGGAGGGTGAACTTGGGCGTCTTCTCGCGATTGGGCCGGATCATCAAGTCGAACATCAACTCGATCCTCGACGCGGCCGAAGATCCGGAGAAGTCGATCAACCAGCTGCTCGTCGAGATGCGGACGAACCACAAGGAGGCCAAGGAGCAGGTCGCCATGGCCATGGTCGAGGAGAAGAAGCTCCAGCGGAAGCTCCAGGAGGCCCAGCAGAAGGCCCTCGAGTGGAAGCAGAAGGCCAAGGTGGCGGTCCAGCGGGGTAACGACGACCTGGCCAAGCAGGCCCTGGCCCGGGCCAAGGCGGAGGCCGAGCTGGCCGGGGAGCTGGCCAAGAACGCCGAGGTCCAGAAGCGGGCCATCGAGAACCTGAAGGTCGCCCTCCAGTCGCTCGACAAGAAGATCGAGGAGGCCAAGCGCCGCAAGCACGTGCTCCTGGCCCGCCAGAAGACCGTCGAGGCGACCATGAAGATCGGCACCACCACCAGCTCGATCAAGGTCGACACCGACGCCTTCAACGAGTTCGACCGGCTGGCCGAGAAGATCGAGGACATGGAGGTCAAGGCCGGCATCATGCTGGAGATGAACACCGACGCCCTCGAATCCAAGTTCGAGGAGGACGCCGGCCGCGACATGCTCGACGACGAGCTCGACCAGCTGAAGCTCGAGATGGGCGTGATCGACACCACCCACCAGTTGACCGCCGATGCCGGCAAGGGCGCCGGGGGCAAGAAGGCGAAGAAGAAGGTCGTCGTCATCGAGGAAGAGGACGACGAGACCGGCGAGGACGACGACGAGACGGTGGATGCCGCCGACGTCGACGAGCTCGAGGCGGCCCTGGCCGGCGAGGACGAGGAGGAGGAGGCGCCTCCTCCCCCCAAGAAGGCCGCCGCCAAGGGCGCCCCGGCCCGGGCTGCGGGCAAGGCCCGGAAGCCTGCCGCGGCCGAGGAGATCGAGTTCGAAGACGAGGCCTGAGAGGCCGTGATCGAGGGCGGTCGGGCCTGCTGCCGCCCCCCGCACCGGAGGTCCAGGTGAGCTTCCTGGATCGGCTCAAGGGATTGCTCGGCCCCCCCGAGCCCGAGCGTCAGGATCCCTACCAGGAGATCTCGCGGGTGCTGCGCGACCTGAAGCAGCGCCTGGCCGAGGGACGCGCCCGGGTGGCCACCGCCATCCGCGACGAGAAGCGCATGGAGCGCGAGGTGCTCCGCACCTCGGCCGAGGTCCAGCGGGCCCTGGCCGAGGCCAAGGTGTACCTGGCCCGGGGCGACGAAGTGGCGGCGAGGCGGGCCCTGGCCCGCAAGGTGGAGGCCCAGAACCTCCTCGACGAGCTGGGCCGGGAGCTCTCCCGCCAACGGGAGGCCATCGGGATCCTGAAGGAGGGGTTGGCCCAGCTGGCCGACCGGCTCCGCAAGATCTCGGCGCGGCGCGCCACCCTCAGGGCCCGGCAACGGAGGGCGATCGCCCTGGAACACCGCAAGGATTCGCTCGAGGACGACGACCTGGCGGCGGCCGAGGCCCTGCTCGAGGACGCCTCGCTGCGGCTGGATGCCGAGGAGGAGCTGCTCTCGGCGGGCGGTGCCGGCGACGCCCTGGAGCGCCGGATCCTCGAGCTCGAGCACTCCGGGGAGTTCCAGACCAAGGCCCTGGAAGACCTGCGCAAGAAGCTGGATGAAGGAGAGTCCTCGTGAACACCAGGACCCGGGCCGAGCTACGGCGCATCGGGCACCCCATGAAGCCCCTGATGAGGATCGGGGCCAAGGGCCTGACCGACGCCTTCGTGACCGAGCTCGAGCGTTCGCTGGCGGCCCACCAGCTGGTGAAGGTGGCCGTCGACGGGTCCGGCAAGGCCGAGCTCCGCGCCCGGGCCGAGGAGGTCGCGGCGAAGGCCGGGGCGGAACTCGTCGACCTGGTGGGCGGATCGGCACTCTTCTACCGCGAGGACCCCGAGGACCCCCTGGTCCCCTCCGAGCCGGGACCGTGACCGGGGACTCCGCTCCTCCCGGGATCGAGCTCGGCGACGAGGACTTCGAGCTCCTCCGGACCGTGCTCCAGAACGAGACCGGCATCGTCCTCAAGGACGGCAAGCGACCGCTCCTGCGGAGCCGGCTCCTGCCGCTCCTGCTGCGGAGGGGCAAGCGGCGCTTCTCCGAACTGCTCGACGGGGTCGCCTCGCCCGAGCACCGGAACCAGGTGCTCTCCTGCCTGATCGAGGCCATCACCACCAACCTGACCGAGTTCTTCCGGGAGCCCGGCCAGCTCGACATGCTGGTCCGGAGTGTCGTCCCCTGGGCCCTGGACCTGCTCGGGTCTGGGGCCGCGGCCCGGGTCTCGATCTGGTCGGCCGGCTGCTCGACCGGCCAGGAACCCTGGTCGATCGCCATGGCGCTCCGGGAGGCGGTACCGCCGGATCGCCTCCCCGGGTTCCGGGTGCTCGGCACCGACATCGACCGCTCGGCCCTGGCCCAGGCCAAGGCCGGCATCTACCTGCGGGAGGAGCTGAAGGGGCTCGACGCCGGCCGGATCCAGACCCACCTGGTGCTGCGGCCCGACGGACGCTACGAGGTGGTGCCGGCGCTCAGGGACCTGGTGCGGTTCGCGGAGCGGAACCTGGTCCAGGCCTCGACCTGGGGCCACGGGCGCTTCCACGTGATCTTCTGCCGCAACGTGTTGATCTACTTCGAGAAGAGCCGCAAGGACGCCCTGGTGCGGACCTTCCACGACCGGCTCCACCCCGGCGGCTTCCTGTTCCTGGGGCACAGCGAGGGGATCCAGTCCGAGGCCCACGACTTCGAGTACCTCGGCCCCTCCAGCTACCGGAGGATCCGGTAGGACCGGATTCCCAGCGCGGGCGGGAGGCGGATCACCCCGGGTTCCGGGGTTCGGGAACCCCGACCTCGAAGCGGATCCGACAGCCCCGCTCGCCCCGGGGCTCGAGCGAGAAGTCCCGGACCAGGTGCTCGAGCAGGAACAGGCTCCAATCGGCCCGCTCGCCCATGCCCGCCAGATCCTGTCCGGGTCCGGGGGAAGGCTGGGGCGGCGCCACCCGGAGCTCGTCCGAGGCGATCTCCACCCCGATCGCGCCATCCTGGGTGCGGGTGTACCCGATCTCCACGAAGGCCGCGGCCTGCTCCGATCCGGCCGCCTCCTGGATCAGGTGGGCGACCGCCTCGTCCACCGCGTAGAGGAGCGGGAAACCCCGGTCGGAATCGAGTCCGAGCCGGTCGACGACCCCCTGGCTCGCACCCCGGGCTTCGCGGAAGCAGGCGGGACTGGCCTCGAAACGGATCCGACCGAGGTGGGCGCCGGACCGGCCTCGTCCGACTTCGAGGACGATGGCGGTGGTGTCGTCGGGCTCATGCTCGGCACCCGATCGGCCTGGTCGCAGCGACCGCCAGACGTGGTCCAGGCTGGCGGCCTCCTCCGAGAGGATGCGGGAGAGTTCCTGGACAGCCGCCTCGCTGCCGTCGCGGGCGAACCGGTCGAGCACCCCGTCGGTCATGAGCAGGAGCCGGTCACCCTTGGCCAGGACCACTTCCTCCTCGCTGATCACGATCCGGGGGAAGATGCCGAGGAAGGGACCACCCGCGGCCAGGCGCCGCACCCTCCCGTTGGCCATGGCGAGGAGCCCGGGCTCGTGGCCGGCCGAGGCATAGGTGAGGAGTCCCCGTGGGCGGTCCAGGATCCCATAGAAGAGCGTGATCATCTCGCCGGCGTCGTACTGGCGGCGGATGATCTCGTTGACCCGGGAGAGCACCGAGGCCGGAGGATCGCCGCCCTCGGCAGCCTGTCGTAGCGCCGACATGGCGAGCACCATGAGCAGGCTGGCCCCGGCGCCCTTGCCGGCCACATCCCCGATGGCGACCCCCAGGCGTTCGCCGGGCAGCTCCAGGAAGTCGAAGAAGTCCCCGGCCACCACCTCGGCCGGCTCGTAGAGGAATCCGATCCGGAGTCCCTCGTGGTCGGGCGCGGTGCGGGGCAGCAGGGCCCGCTGCACCCGGCTCGCCAGCTCCAGGGCCCGACGGGTACGGTCGCGGTGGGCGGCGATCTCGCGGTAGGCGGCCTCCAGCTCGCCCACCCTTCCCTGGAGCTGTTCGCGAGCCAGGGACAGGTCGCGGTTGCGCTCCTGGAGCTGTTCCTGGAGGACCCGCAGGCGGAGCTGCACCCGGACCCTGAGCAGCAGCTCCTCGGGCCGGAAGGGCTTCCCCAGGAAGTCGTCGGCCCCGGCCTCGAACCCGCTCACCTTGGACTCCAGGTCGGCCTTGGCGGTGAGCAGGAGGACCGGGATCGGGAGGTCGGCCGAGACGTCCTTGACCCGGCGGCACAGCTCGTAACCGTCGATCCCGGGCATCATCACGTCGGCCACGACCAGGTCGATGCGCTCCCGGTCGAGCGCCAGCATGGCGTCCTCGGCCCCGCCGGCCAGGACCGCCCGGTAGCCGGCCTTGCGGAGGATGTCCCCCACGAATCCGCGCATGGTGGAGGAGTCGTCCACCACCAGGACGTTCGGAGTCGCGGTTCCGGCCAATCCTCCCCCGTTCCCCTGGTTCCCGTCCTCAGCCCCGGGTCTTCAGCCGAGGCGCTCCCGGAGGTAGGCCATGAGCTTGGCGCGGTTGGGTACGTTGCCATCGACCACGATCTCGCCGTCCACCACCAGCGAGGGAGTGACGAGCACCCCGTGCTCGGCGGCCTCCGGGTCCTTGAGGGTGAGCTTCCGGTACCGGATGCCGGCCCCGGGGCCGAGTTCCTTCAGCACGTCCTCGACCACGCCCTCGGCCTCGCGGCAGCGCTTGCACTCGGATTTCGGGCTTCCGTAGGCGATGACTTCCATGCGAGCGCCTCCTCCGGTCGAGCCGCCTCGACGTCCCCCCCTTGCATACAGGATCCGCCCCCCCGCCGACAACCGGGAACGAGCCCGCCTCGGGTCTACGATCCTCATGGGATACGCTTCCTGGGGAGGAAGGTCGAGATCATGCCCGAGTCCCTCGTGGCGAGCCTGGCGAGCGCCTGGTGGGGAGGGCTCGCAGCCCTCGAGAAGTACTTCTTCGGGAAGATCCTGGGCGCCTTCGTCCCGGCCTTCTTCCTGGCGGGGGCCATCGGGACCTGGATCCCGCGCTCGGCCGTGACCCGCTACCTCTCGGCCTCGGCCCGTCGCTCGGTGGCGTACCCCGTGGCGACCATCGCGGGAGGCGTGGTCTCGGTCTGCGCCTGCGGGATCCTGCCGCTCTTCGCCGCCATCTACTCGCGCGGCGCCGGGGTCGGCCCGGCCATGACCTTCCTGTTCGCGGGCCCGGCCATCAACCTGATCGCCATCTACTACACCTTCGACCTCCTCGGGACCGGCCTGGGATGGGCGAGGATCCTCACCGTGGCCCTGGGCTCGATCGCAATCGGCCTGGCTTTCGAGCTGTTCGTGGGGGAGCCGCGCGACGGGGTGGCGAAGGCAGGCGCGAGTGCCGGCGTCGACCTCTCCGACGGGACCGAGCGCGAGGCCTGGCAGACGGCCTTCCCCATGGTCTTCATGGCGCTCGCCACCCTGGTGCTCCCGATGAGCTTCGAACCGACCGGGCGGGCCCTGGTCCAGGACTTCGCCGGGGGAATGACCACCGGCTTCCTGGGCGGCATCACCGGCGCGGTCCGGGCGGGCCTGGTCGTCAAGTGGCTGCTGGTGCTGGTGTGCTGGTCGGCCGTGGTGTGGAGCACGAGGCGATGGTTCAGCCCCGAGGAGCGGACCGCCTGGCTCGACAAGACCTGGTTCCTGCTCAAGCAGATCGTGCCCAAGATCGTGCTCGGGATCTTCCTCACCGGGGTCGCCGAGGCCCTGCTCGACCGCTCCGCGGTGATCGACCAGGTGGGGACCAACGAGGTCCTCCCCACCTTCGTGGCGGCCCTGGTGGGCGGGATCCTCTACTTCGGCACCATCCTCGGGGTGGTCACTGCCCGGCTCTTCCAGACCCTGGGCATGGCCGACGGCCCGCTCCTGGCGCTGCTCCTGGCCGGTCCGACCGTGACGCTGCCCTCGGTGTTCGCGATCTCCGGGATCCTCGGGGCCAGGCGGGCCACCGCCTACTTCGTCCTGGTGGTCGCCTACGCCACCGCCGCCGGACTGGTCTACGGCCGCTGGGCCGGCGGGTAGGTCGCCCGGCCGGGTGGCCGGGTGGCCGGGCCTACTGACCCAGCAGGTCGCCGCGGGGCGGGACCGCCGCCCCCGGGAGCGCGCCCCCGGCCAGGAGCACGGCCCGGGCCCGGGGACGAAGGGCCGCCACCACCGGGAGGTGATCCGAGAAGCCCTCGGCGCCCGGCACCGTGTGGCAGTCGAGGACCTCGAGCTCGGGACTCGCGAACACGTAGTCGATCCTCCGGCGCGGTCCGATCGCCGGCGAGGTGGGCTGGGGGCCGCGCCGGGCGGCCCTGGCCGCATCGGTCATCCGTCGTCCCAGGCCCCCCTGCTCCAGGAACCGGATCTGGGGGTCGTCGGGATCGGCGTTCAGGTCCCCGGTCAGGACCAGAGGCCCCTCCATGCCGCGGACTACCCGGGCCACCGCCTCCATCTCCCGGATCCGGTCGGCCTCGGGACGCCCCCCCCGGCCGTTCATGTGGGTGTTCACGAAGACCAGGCCGCGGGGGAAGGCCGGGTGCGCCACCCGGACCACCTGGGCGGTGCGGGCCATGAGGCCCTCGGAGCCGTCCCAGACCGGGAACGACCGGTCCTCCAGGATCGGGTAGCGGGTGAGGACCGCGATCCCGGTGCGGTCGAAGATCCCGAGCAGCGACTTCTTCTGCCCCGCCCAGCGATGTTCGAAACCCAGGTTGTCGGCCAGCCAACCCGCCTGGTCGGTGAGGAAGCTGCGGAGGTTGCGGGCCTGGACCTCCTGGAGGCCGACCAGATCCACCGCCTCGGCCTGCATGGTCCTGAGCTGGTCGCCGAGCACCCCCCGGGTGGGATCCGGGATGTGGGGAAGGGTGATCCCGAAGAGGCCGAGGTTCCCGTTGCCCGCCGCCGAGCGCAGGTTCCAGGACATGACCCGGAAGCTCTCCTGGGCCAGGGAAGATGCGGCGAGCAGGAGGGAGAGGACCAGGGCCGACGAAAGGGAAGGAACCCGCATGGACGACCTCCGTCGGGAGGCCATTCCCGCATGGACCGTGCCAGGCACTCCAGGAGCCGTTCACCGGTTCCCGGCCCGGGAGGGGGTCCGTCCGGTCGGGTCGGGGTGCGCCAGACGGACGGTGACGAACGGTTGCAGGCCGGAAGGGGCAGGGCATACTCTCGGATGAACTTTCTCGCATACGCTCATCCTTGGAGAGATCCACCATGCCCTACCGGCATCTGGTCACGACCGAACTCGCCTCGCTCTTCGGAGGCCTCGCCCACGGGGATCGGGTCCGGATCGTGGAGGAACTGCGGGATCGGGAGCTGAACGTGGCCGAGATCCAGGAACTCCTGGGGATCAGCCACTCCCGGGTCTCCCAGCAGCTGGCGGTACTCAAGCGCCACCGGCTGGTCACCTCGCGGCGCGACGGTCGTCTGATCTACTACCGCCTCCAGAATCCGGCCCTGGCCCGCTGGCTGCTCCAGGGACTCGACTTCGTGGCCGCCGAGATCGAGCACGGGAGCCGGCTCCGATCCGCGGTCCTGAAGGCGCGAAAGGTGTGGGGAAGCCGCGACGACCCGGATCCCTGATCCCGCCTCGCCGGCCTCCGGGCCTCCCGGCCTCCCGGCCTCCCGGCCCGGTCGAACCCGTTTCGAGGCCTCCCGATCCCGTCCTCCCGGACGGTCCCGACCCCCGAATGTCACGTTCCCGCGAAACTCCCGGGAGCCATCCCGCCCGTGCCTTGCCATGCATGAGGACCCGTGGTACTAGATCTACGTTACCGTATTCATATTTCTGCATATGTAGACATACGAACGGAAGGTCGAGATCCTTGGCATCCGCTTCCCACGGTCCCGGACCGGCCCGGCGTTTCCTGGCCCTGGTCGCCCTCGAGCGACGGGATCTGGCGGCGATCCTCGGCTACACGCTGGTGACCGGGCTCCTCGCCCTGGCGGTCCCCCTGGCCGCCCAGGCGCTGGTGAACACGGTCGCGGTCGGCGTGTTCCTGCAGCCGCTGGTGGTCCTGACCGGGGCGGTCCTGGTCCTGCTCCTCTTCCGGGGCCTGCTCCGGCTCCTGAAGCTCTACCTGATCGAGGTCCTGCAGCAGCGGGTCTTCACCAGGGTCGCCCTGGACCTCGCGGAGCACCTGCACCGGATCCGCACCGAGAGCCTCATGGGCGCCTACGCTCCCGATCTCGCCAACCGGTTCTTCGATGTGCTGACGGTGCAGAAGTCATGGGCGAAGCTCCTCCTCGAGGGGCCGGCCGCCATCCTGCAGAGCCTGGTCGGTCTGCTGCTGATGGCCTTCTACAGTCCTCTGCTGCTCGCCTTCGACGTGGTCCTGGTGGCCTCGGGCCTGGTGGTCCTGGGGGCCTTCGGCTGGGGAGGTCTCTCCACCAGCATCCAGGAGTCGGCCGAGAAGTACCGGGTCGCCCGCTGGCTGGAGGAGATCGGCCGCTCGGAGCGGAGCCTCAAGTTCTCGGCGTCTCCCGATTTCGCGGTCCGCAAGGCGGATCGCCTGGTGGAGTCCTACCTGGACGCCCGCGGCCGGCACTTCCGGGTGCTCCTGCGCCAGGCGTTCGGCTCCTACCTGCTCCACGCCCTCGCCAGCGCCGGCATCCTGGCGGCCGGAGGCTGGCTGGTGATCCAGCGCCAGCTCACCCTGGGGCAGCTGGTCGCCTCGGAGCTGATCGTGGTCTCGGTGCTCTCGGCGATCGAGAAGCTGATCCGCCTCGCGGAACCCTGGTATGACCTGCTCACGGCCCGGGAGAAGATCGGACAGGTCCTCGACCTGCCCCGGGAGGAAGGCGGCCCGGTCCCCCTGGCGACCCCTCACCCCCCCGGCGGGATCCGGCTCTGCTCGCTCGGCTACCGCTATCCGGACGGGACCCGCGCCCTCGTCGGCGTGGACCTGGATTTCGAGCCGGGAAGCCGGACCGGCATCACGGGACCGGGCGGGTCCGGCAAGACCACCCTCCTCAGGGTGATCGCCGGACTGCTTCCCCCCTCCGAGGGAACCATCCGGCTCGACGGGCGGGCCCTGGGCGAGCACCAGCTGGAAGGCCTGCGAGCTCGACTGTCCCTGGTCGGGGACCGTTTCGACGTGTTCGAAGGAACCCTGGAGGAGAACCTCCGGGTAGGCCGCGAGAGGATCGACGAGGCCCAGCTCCGGGAGGTCATCGCCGCCGTCGACCTCGACGCCGACCTCGCTCGCCTCCCGCTCGGACTCCAGTCTCCCATCCAGAGCGAAGGACGGAACCTGTCGGGAGCCCAGGTCCAGCGACTCCTGCTGGCCCGGGCCCTGCTCGGCGGACCGGGCGTGCTCCTGATCGACGACGCCCTCCAGGGTCTGGAGCCTGCAGGGCGACGACGGTTCCTGGATGGTCTGTGCCGGGAGAGGACGAGTACCGTGCTCCTGGTCTCCCACGAACCGGAGATCCTCTCCCGCTGCGACCGGATCCTGTACCTGGATGCGGGCCGGGTGGTCGAGGCGATCACCCCCGACCAGCTGGGAGGCTCGTCGCAGACCGTGCTCTTCCTCGGCGGGCATCGGGCCGGGCAGGTGGCGGCATGAGCCCGTCGCTGCGCAGCCCTACGAGAGTGCTCTCCCGGTGGTCGCTCCGGATCTTCTCCTTCTTCTGCCTGCTGGTCCTGGCCGGTTTCTCTGCGGGGCTCGTCCTGATCCCATGGCAACAGTCGGTGGTCGGTCGGGGTCGGGTCATCGTCCTGTCGCCCATGCAGCGACCCCAGAACATCGAGGCCCCCATCAAGGCGAGGCTCGAGCGATGGCACGTCCAGGAGGGCCAGGAAGTCGAAGAGGGCCAGTTGGTCGCCGAGCTCGCCGAGGTCGACGTCAAGTACCTCGACGAGGAGCAGGTCGAGCGCCTGATCCGACAGCGCCAGGCCCAGGTCGACACCATCGAGGCGGGAAGGGCCCGGATCGATGCCCTGGGCGCCCAGATCCGGGCCCTCGAGTCCTACGCCGATGCCACCCTGGTGGCTGCCGACCAGAAGATCCGCCAGGCCGAGGAGAAGGTGCGGGCCGAGGAGGAGGCCCGCCGGGCGGCAGCCCAGAACCGGGAAACGGTACGCCTCAACCAGGATCGCCTGGTGAAGCTCCACCAGCAGGGACTTCGCTCCCGTCGGGATCTCGAGCTGGGGGAACTCGCCATGGTCAAGGCCGAGACCGACCTCGCCAAGGCGGAGGCCGCCGTCACGGTGGCGGGCCAGGCCCTCAGGATCGAGGGTCTCGAACGCGAGAAGGCCCGCCTGGATCTCGACGGCAAGCTCGCCGCCACCCGGGTCTACCTGGCGGAGGCCAGCGAGAAGCTGGCCAAGGCCAGGAGCGAGATCGAGAAGCTGGACATCGAGATCGCCAACCAGGAGGCCAGGATCGCCCAACGCCGGATCCGCTCCCCTTCCCGGGGACGGGTGGTGCGTCTCCTGAAGGCCGGGGCCGGAGAGACCATCAAGGAAGGGGACGTCCTGGCGGTCCTGGCACCCGACACCTCGGATCGGGCCGTCGAACTCCACCTCTCGGGACACGACGCTCCCCTGGTGACACCCGGACGCCACGTGCGCCTCCAGTTCGCCGGCTGGCCGGCGCTCCAGTTCTCGGGCTGGCCCTCGGTCGCGGTGGGGACCTTCGGAGGTCGGGTGGCCGTCGTCGATGCCATCGACGACGGGCGTGGTCGCTTCCGGGTCCTGGTGGTACCCGATCCGGATCCAGCCGGCTTGCCGGTTGCCGGGTCGGCCGGGGGCAGACCCGAGGCATGGCCGGATCCCGTCTACCTCCGACCGGGAACCGAGGTCTCGGGCTGGGTCCTCCTGGAGGAGGTCTCGCTCGGCTTCGAACTCTGGCGCCAGTTCAACGGCTTCTCCCCGGCGCTCTCGACGCCGCCCGGGGCGACGGAGAGCGGGAAGGGGAAGTCCGGATGAGGCGTGGTCGATGGCCCCGGATCGGGATCATGGCTTTCGGTCTGGCCGCTTCCGCCCTGGCGGAGGTTCCCGACCGTCCCGCGCTCGGGCTCGAGACGGTGCTCGCCAGGACCGACGCCTACTTTCCCAAGGCGCTTGCCGCGGATCTCGAGCGCCAGATCGCGGTGGGGAAGCTGATCGAGAAGCAAGGCGCCTTCGACCCCACCCTCACTCTCAAGGGGGAGGAGCTCCGTTATCTCGACGCCACCGGCGACGTCGCCAAGGAGAAGGGCCAGGTCGCCTTCGAGGTACCCAGCCGATCGGGGATCACCTGGTTCGGCGGGGCTCGCATCAGCGAGGCGAGGATCGTCGGCAAGGCAGGCACCAAGGACTTCGAGAGGACCTTCCTGGGACTGAAGGTTCCGCTGCTGCGGGATGCCCGGATCAACGCCAAGCTGGCAGCCGAGCGCCAGGCCTCGATCGGGGTCGAGATCGCCAGGGCCGAACGCGACCGGATCCGGCTGGAACTCCTGCGGAAGGCCGGGGAGGCCTACTGGAAGTGGATCGCGGCCGCCCGCTCGCGGGAGGTCGCGGTCGAGATGGTCGATCTCGCCCTCCGGCGCGCCGAGGCACTCACCGAGGTCGCCGCCCGGGGCGACATTCCCGAACTGGTCGCGGTCGAGGCCGAGATCGAGGTGCAGAGGCGACGGGAGGCGCTCTCGAAGGCGATCCAGGCCCTGGACAAGGCCTCCCTGGGTCTCTCCCTCTACCTCTGGACCCCGGAGGGCGAACCGGAGGACCCACCGCCGCCGGACCGGATCCCGGCCTCGCTCCCGCCCCCCACGGCCCTGACGCCCGGGGAGGTCCTGCAGGCCGAGGAGACGGCCAGGGCCCGGCGACCCGAGTTCGCGCTCCTCGAGGGACATCGTCGGACCGCCGACATCGAACGGGCGCTGGCCGAGAACGACGGCAGCGTCGGCCTGGAACTCTTCCTCAATCCCGGACGCGAGTCCGAGGCCGACGTCTTCGAGCCGCTCGAACGACGTCTGAGAGCCGGTTTCAAGCTCACCGTGCCGCTCCGCCGGCGCGGCCCCCGGGGGCGGGGCCTGTCGGCTACCGGCAAGCTCGAGAAGCTCGAACTCGAGACCCGGCTCCTCCGCCAGCAGCTGAACCTGGACGTGAGGACCGTCGCCAGGGTCATCGCCACGGACCTGGAACGCCTCGAGGCGGCCACCCGCGAAGTCGAGCTGGCCCGGAGGCTCGAGGCCGGAGAGCGCACCGGGTTCGAGCTGGGGGAAGGAACGCTCTTCCTCGTGAACCAGAGGGAGAGGGCCCGGGCCGAAGCCGAGCGGAAGAAGATCGAGATCGACCTGGACTACCGGCTGGCGCGGCTCTCCCTGGATGCCATCACGGGGGTCCTGCTGCCTCCGACCGAACCGCAGTAGCTGCCGGCCGGGGGTGGAAGATGCCGGTTACTTCTTGAACCGGTCCATGTTGGCGGCCTTCCACTTGCCGTAGTCGAACTTGCCGTTGGTGTAGTAGGCCGGATTCGGGGCCTTGGCTTCCTTGGCCTTGGCCTGGGCCTTGGGCGCTTCCTCGACCACCGGGAGACCGGTGGGTTCGAAGCCCTTCAGGGTCCAGAAGGCCACCGAGCCGTCGGCCGCGGCGGCGGCCAGGCGCCGGCCGTCCCGGGACAGGGCCAGGCCGTGAAGGGCCGCCCCGGACCGGGTCGGCAGGTGGAAGAGCTCCTCGCCGGTCTCCACCGACCAGATGCAGGCGGCGCCGTCGTGGGACACCGTGAAGAACTGCTCGCCGGTGGGCGACAGGCGGACATCCCGGACCCAGCGCTTGCCGGCCCGGATGGTCTTCTTCTCCTTGCCGGTGCCCATGTCCCAGAGGCAGACGGTGGTGTCGAGGCAGGCCGAGATGCAGAGGCCGCCGCCGGCATGGAAGTCGACGCCCACGACCCAGTTGGAATGGGGGCCCTTCAGGGCCTTGCGGGCCTCCTGCCAGGTGGAGGTGTCCCAGACCCGGACCACGCTGTCGGCCCCGCCGGCCCCCAGCAGCCGCCCGCTGGGCGAGAAGTTCACCGAAGTGAGCGGCATGCCCGGATCGAGGATCTGGAGCTCTTCGCCGTCCTCGGGATCCCGGACCCGGACCCAGCCCTCGAGGCCCACGGTGACGACCGAGGATCCGTCGGGGGCGAAGACCGCGCCCGTGACCGCATCGAGGTGGGGGGAGGCGACGAACTTGAGTTCGCCCTTCTCGGGGTCCCAGAAACGGACCTCCCCGCTCTTGTCGCCGCTGACCAGGAGCTTGCCGTCGGGCGAGAAGGCCAGGGCCGCCACCGCCTCGGCGTGGCCCCTCAGACAGCGGACCTCGACCAGGCGGATCGGGTCCCAGAGGCGGACCGTCCGGTCCTCTCCGCCGGTGGCCACCAGGCGCCCGGTGGGAGAGTAGGCGATGGAGATCGCCGCTCCGTCGTGGCCGCGGACGGCAGGCAGGGCCTTGGCGGCGAGCGCGGGAGGCGCCGGAGGTGCGGGTGCTGGGCTGGCGGTTGCAGCGGCGGCTTCGGCCACGGGATCCCTCTCGATGCCGGGGTCACACCCCGATCCGACGGTCCGGCGGGAAGGCCTCGGACCGGCCTGGAAAGTAGCATGGAGGGCGGTCGGCCTTCACCCTCTCCCCTAGAGGAAGTAGTCGGGCGCCAGGTCCTCTTCCCGGGTGCCGGGGGGGAGGTACTCCGAGAAGTCGGTCCGGCCGCCCTCCCGGAGCACGGCCTCGTCGACCAAGAAGTTCCCGCTCGACTCCCGGCTGGGGCGCACCAGGATGGCGTGGGCCGCGTCCCCCATGATCGCCGGCAGCCGGCACCTCCGGGTCAGGGCCTCGCCGCCCAGCATGTGGGTGGCGGCGGTGGCGATGGTGGTCCGGGGCCAGAGGCAGTTGAAGGCGACGCCCTGCTGGCGGAACTCGCCCGCCCAGCCCAGGGTGAGCAGGCTCATCCCGTACTTCGCCAGGGTGTAGGCGGCGTGGGGGGCGAACCAGCGCTCCTCGATGGCGAGCGGGGGCGAGATGGTGAGCACGTGGGGGTTGGCCGCCTTCAGGAGGTGGGGCAGGCACTTCTGGGTGGTCAGGAAGGTCCCCCGGGCGTTGATCCCGTGCATCAGGTCGTAGCGCTTCATCTCGGTGGCCAGGGTGCCGGTCAGGCTGATGGCGCTGGCGTTGTTGACCAGGATGTCGATCCCGCCCCAGGTCTCGACGACCTTGGCCACCGCCGCCTCGACCTGGTCCTCGAAGCGGATGTCGACCTGGAGCGGGAGGGCCTCGCCACCCGCGGCCCGGATCTCGTCGGCCGCGGTGAAGATGGTGCCCGGGAGCTTGGGATGCGGTTCGGCGGTCTTGGCGGCCACCACGACCCGCGCCCCGTCCCGGGCCGCCCGGAGTCCGATCGCCAGGCCGATGCCGCGACTGGCCCCGCTCAGGAACACGACCTTGCCCGCCAGATCCGCCATGGGTAGCCTCCGGGGCCCCACGGTACGCCGTCGGCCGGCTACGGCTCCAGCAGGTTCCGGGTCACGAACACGTCGCCGATCAGGTTCCCGTCGAGGGGCACCAGGTTGGAGGCGTCGGACCGGAAGGCGGCGAAGCGGCCATCGGGGCTGACCGCCACATTGGTCGAGGCGGCGTTGCCCTGGAGGCCGGCGAAACTCACCGAGACCCGGCGGGTCGAGGTGGTCCCGAGCTCGCGGACGAAGACGTCGTTGGCGAGGTTGGTGTCCGACCCCACCAGATTGGTCGCCGACGACTCGAACACCACGTGGGTCCCGTCCCTGTTGATCTCGGCTTCGATCGAGGCACCGTTGGCCTGGGCATCGGTGGTATCGGCCAGGCTCACCCGCACCGTGGTCCCGTTCACCCGGTCCCGCACGAACACATCCCGGACTCCGTTGGTATCGCCCGCCACCAGATTGGTGGCATCCGAGACGAAGGCCACGAACTGCCCGTCCTGGGAGATCGAGGGACTGAGGGATGCGCCGTTGGCCTGGGCCTCGCCGTCGGTGAGGCTCACCCGCTCGATGGTCCGGAACAGCCGGTCGTAAACGAACACGTCCCGGACCCCGTTGGTGTCCCCGAGGACCAGGTTGGAGGCCAGCGACTGGAAGGCCACCCAGCGGCCGTCGGCCGAGATCGCCGGGAACGAGCTCACGTTGTTGGCCTGGATCCCGTCGTCGGTGACGCTCACGATCTCGGTGGTCGAGAGCAGGACGTCCCGGACGAACACGTCCTGGACCCCGTTCAGGTCGGTGGTGACGAGATTCGAAGCCAGCGACTGGAAGGCCACCCAGCGACCGTCGGCGCTCAGCGAGGGCTCGGTCGAGTCGTCGTTCCCCTGGGTCCCGGCGGTGGCCACGCTGGCCCGGACCGTGGTGCCGTTGTCGTCGTCGCGGACGAAGATGTCGGTCGAGTTGTTGGTGTCGCCGGCGACCAGGTTGGTGGCGTCCGAGGCGAAGGCCACGAACTGCCCGGTCCAACCGGCCGCGGGCTGGAAGGAGTCGCCGTTGCCCTCGGCCCCGGCGCCGCTCACGCTGGAGCGGGAGGTGATCCCCTGGAGCCGGTCCCGGGCGAACACGTCCTGGCTCCCGTTGGTGTCGCCGGCGACCAGGTTGGTGGCGGCCGAGGCGAAGAAGGCCCGTCGTCCGTCCAGCGCCAGGGTGGGCCTCGAGCTCAGGTTGTCGCCCTCGACCCGGTTCGAATCGACGCTCACCCGATGGGTCGCTTCGGGCACCGGGTTCTCGACCGCGAACGCATCCCTCAGGCCGTTGGTATCCCCGGTGACCAGGTTGGTCCCATCCGAGAAGAAGACCACCTGGCGCCCGTCGGCCGAGAGGCGCGGCTGGACCGAGGCCCCGTTCGCCTGGATGCCCGTGGCCGAACGGTTCACCCGGGTGGTCTCGCCGGTCACCCGGTCATGGACCAGGATGTCCTGGAGCGGACCGTTGCCGTCGACCCCGGGGACGAGGGTGGTGGCGGTGGTCTCGAAGACCACGTAGCGCCCGTCGTCGGAGACATTGCCCCGGAGGCTGACGGTAGCGGCAGGGGCCTCGGCCCCCGAAGTCGAGCGGTTCACCCGCACCGTCTGGCTCAGGGACCGGTCATGCAGGAACACGTCGCCGGTGCCGTTGGTGTCGTTGGCGACCAGGTTGGTGGCCGCCGAATCGAAGAGCACGAAGCGGCCGTCCCGGGTGATCCAGGGGCGTCCGCTGACGCCGTTGGGCTCGGTGGTGGCGCCCGAGTTCACGCTCGAACGGGTGACCGCTCCCGGGGTCAGCTCCTTGACGAAGACGTCGGCGACCCCGTTGGTGTCGAGGGCGGTGAGCAGGTTGTCCGAGGTGGAGGTGAAGGCCACGAAGCGACCGTCGCCGGAGATCATCGGGTCCTGGGTCACGCTCCCGGTCACGGTCTGGCTGCCGCCCGCCGAGACATTGGCCCGGACCGTGGTGCCGAGCGCCCGGTCCCGCACGTAGACGTCGTCGGCGGCATTGATGTCGGTGGTGACCAGCAGGTTGGTGGCCGAGGAGAGGAAGGCCACCAGATTGCCGTCGTCGCTCACGCTGCCGGTGCCGCTGAAGGCGTTGGCCTGCACCGCCGAGGCCCCCAGGCTGACCCGCTCGGTGATGGCGGTGAGACGGTCGTGGAGGAAGACGTCCCGGGTGGCGTTGGTGTCGCCGGGGACCAGGTTGGTGGCGTCCGAAGCGAAGACCACGAAGCGACCGCTGGCGGAGAGGAAGGGCTCGACCGAGTCGCCGCCCAGGCTCTGCACACCGCCGGGTCCCACGCTCACCCGCTCGACCGCCCCGGTGAGCCGGTCGCGCACGTAGATGTCGGCGAGGCCATTGGTGTCGCCGGCGCCCAGCAGGTCCGAGGTGGTCGAGAAGGCCACCAGCCGCCCATTGGCGGAGTAGCTCGGCGCCCCCGAGACGGTGCCGGCGGTCGCCTGGGCCCCGCCCGAGACCAGGTTCACCCGTTCCATCGCCGAGGGCAGCGGGTACGCCTCGACCAGCACCACCACCGAGCCGATCTCCTGGAACCCGTTGCCGTCGCTGGCGGTGTAGGTGAAGACGTCGATCCCCGAGAAACCGGGACTCGGGGTGTAGGTCACGGTGTCGTCGGGGTTCAGGGCCGAGACCCCGTTCGAGGGGGTAGTGACGCCCACCGTGGTCAGCGGGTCGCCGTCGATGTCCTCGT
This sequence comes from uncultured bacterium, assembly GCA_964403795.1. Taxonomy (GTDB): domain Bacteria; phylum Muiribacteriota; class UBA6191; order CAZXTJ01; family CAYOHP01; genus CAYOHP01. The sequence continues at coordinate 51,786 of CAYOHP010000006.1, forward strand.
CGTTGGCCAGGACGTCGATGTTCACGCCCAGCCCGGCCAGGGTCTCGGCGTAGTCGAGGGTCGCGAACAGCTTGTCGTTCACGGGGGTGACCGAGACGTTCACGGTGGCGGCGGTCGAGGTGAGCAGCCCGTCGGAGGCGTCGAAGGTGAACGAGTCGAACCCGAAGAAGTTGCGGTTGGGGCGGTAGGTGACGGTCCCGGCCGTGGCGTTGAACCCGAGCAGCGCCCCGTTGGTCGACGAGGTCACGATCGAGAAGGTGAGCGGGTCGAGATCCACGTCGCTCGCCACCAGGGTGATCAGGATCGGGATGTCCTCGGGAGTGGTCACGTTCACGGTGGAGGCGACCGGGACGTCATTGACCGGGATGATGGTCATCGGCAGGCTGCCCGAGGTGGTCAGGGGACCGCCGGACCCGCTCGCCCCCTGGTCGGACACCAGGAACGAGAGCAGCTCGGAACCGTTGTAGTTCAGGTTCCCGAGATACGAGAGCGGAGCGACCGCGACGTTCACGTCGGCGAGGGCCCCGGTGAAGTCCATCACCGCATCGGCGGTCCCGGTCCCCGAGGTGAAGGTGAGCCCGACCAGCGATGCCAAGGTCAGGGTCCCGTTCTGGGCCGTGAGGGTCATGCGGATCGGGGAGGTCCCGGCATCGACGTCGGCCACCGAGATCAGGGACAACGGCAGGACCACATCCTCGTCGGTGCTGATGGGGAGCGGCGGGAGCGACAGGATCGGCCGGTCGTTCACGGGGTTCACCGTGATCGCCACCGAGTTGTTGGTGGTGAGCGGTCCTCCGGCCCCGGAGTTGCCGAGGTCGTCGGCCACCACGGTCAGGGTGTCGGAGCCGTTGAAGTCCTGGTTGCCCCGGTAGCGGAGGTTGGCGACCGCGTTGTTCAGGTTGGGCAGGGTGCCCCGGAAGGTGATGGCGGGGTCCTGGGTCCCGTCCCCGGTGGTGAAGGTCAGTCCGGTCACGGAGTTCAGCGTCAGCACGCCGCTGGCCACCGCCAGCTGGACCTCGAGCAGCCCGGGGGCGGCATCCACGTCGGCCAGCGTGATCCCCGGGATGAAGAGGGTGGTGTCCTCGTCCACGACCTGGGCGCCGGGCACCGCCAGGACCGGGGCGTCGTTCACCGCGGTGATGGTGATCGCCAGGCTGTCGGAGTCCTGGAGCACCGGGGGATTGGGCGAGTTCCCCAGGTCGCTGATCGAGATGTTGAGCGTGTCGTTGCCGTTGAAGTTCAGGTTCGGCCGGTAGGTCAGCCCGGCGATCGCGGCCTGCACCTGGGCCAGGGTCCCGGAGAACGCGAACGAGGGTCGGGGCAGGGCCGGGTTCGCCGGGGGCGCCGGGGTCTGGAAGTTGAGTCCCGCCGTGGTGGTGAGGATCAGCCTGCCCTGGGAAACCGAGAGGGTGAGCTGGCAGTTGCCGGTGCCCACGTCCACGTCGTTCACGACCAGTCCCGCGATCACCAGGTCGGTGTCCTCGGGGCCGCTGGCCGGGCCCGGCAGGGTGATCACCGGGGCGTCGTTCACCGCCTGGACCGTGACGTTGAAGCTCTCGACGTCGGTGAGCGGGCCGCCGGTGCCGGTATTGCCCTGGTCGTCGACCGCCACGGTGACCATGGCATTGCCGTTGAAATCGGGGGTCCCCCGGAACACCATCCCGTTCAGGGCGAAGTTCACGTTGGTCAGATTGCCCGTGAACACCATGGTCGGATCCTGGGTGCCGTCGCCGACCGTGAAGGTGAGGCCGGTGGTCCCGTTCAGGGTGGCGATGCCGTTCACCAGACCGAGGGTCACCTGCACCGAGCCGGTCCCGGCGTCGATGTCGGCGATCGAGATGCCGGTGATCGTGAGGTTGGTGTCCTCCAGGGTCACCCGGGTCGAGGGCACGGTGACCACGGGCGGGTCGTTGACCGGGTCCACCGTGATCGGGATGTTGCCGCTGGCCGAGAGGATCCCGCCCGGTCCCGCCACTCCCCGGTCGTCGACGAAGACGAAGACGCTGTCGGCGCCGGCGAAGTCCGGATCGCCCCGGTACACCAGGCCGTTCAGGGCCGCATTCACCTCGGCGAGGGTTCCCTCGAAGAGCATGGAGGGGTCCGAGAGCCCGTCCCCGATCGAGAAGTCGAGCCCGGCTGCGGTCGCCAGGGTGAGCACCCCGTCGTTGACCGCCAGGCTGACCAGGAGCTCGTCGTCGGGATCGACGAAGTCGGGATCGGCGATCGCGGCGTTGGCGGGCACGAAGAAGAGGGTGAGGTTCTGGTCCTCGGTGGCGATCTGGGCCCCCGGCAACCCGATGGTGGGCGCCTGGTTGGGAGCCTGGACGGTCACCGTGACGGTGCCGACGTCGGTGCCGCCCCGCCCGTCCGAGAGGGTGTAGGTGAAGGTGTCGACCCCGGCGAAGACCCCGGTCGGGGTGTAGACGGGGAAGTTCGGGGTCGGCATGGTGACCGTGCCGTTGGCGCCCTGGGTGAAGGCCGAGACGACCAGCGGGTTGCCGTCGGGGTCGGAGTCGTTCCCCAGGACGTTCACCACCACCGAACCGAACTGGGGGGCCAGGGCGGCGTCGTCGCCGGCCACCGGAGGGGAGTTGGGCGCCCCGGTCCCGGAGCCGGACCCGGTCCCGGGAGCCGCCGGGCTCCCGCCGCCGCACCCGGTCGCGAACAAGCTCGCCACCAGGATCCAGGGGAGGAGGGGCAGCCACGCGAAACCCCCGCGGTCCCGGTGGGACGCGGGCGATCCGGGGGGCAGGCGGTGCATGCGCAGGGTGGGACCCCTCTCCCTAAGGTATCGCCACATTCGGGGCGGGACAAAAGCCCCCATCTCGCCCGGGGGATCCGGCCGGTGTCCTCCCGAGGTCCTACGCCCCAGGCGGTCAGGCCGTGGCGACCGGGGGAAGGCGGTCCGCGGCGCCCCGGAATCCGGCGGTAGGATCCGTCAGGCGTTCCCGTCCCCCAGGAGGGGCAGGCTCCGCACAGGCTTGCCGGTGGCGGCGAGCAGGGCGTTGACCAGGGCGGGCGCCAGGGGCGGGGTGCCGGGCTCCCCGATCCCGCCCATGGGGGCGCCCGAGGCCACCACCTCGACCTCGATCTCCGGGCATTCCTCGAGCCGGAGCAGGCGATAGTCGTCGAAGCTCGATTCCCGGACCCGGCCTTCCTCCAGCGTGATCCTCCCGTAGAGGGCCGCCGCCAGGCCGAAGACGATGCCGCTCTCCATCTGGGCGACCACCGTGTCCGGGTTCACCACCGATCCGCAGTCGAGCGCACACCAGACCCTGTGGACCCGGGGCAGCCCCTCCCCGGCTAGCGACAGCTCGACCACCTCGGCCACGATCGACCCGAAAGACTCGTGCAACGCCACTCCCCGATGCCGTCCGGGAGGGAGGGGACGGCCCCAGCCCGAGATCCGGGCTACGGTCTCGAGGACGTTCTTGTGCCGGGGGCGGGACCCGAGGAGGCGGAGCCGGAACTCGACCGGGTCATGGCCGCCGGCCCGAGCCACCTCGTCGAGCATGGCCTCCACGAAGTAGGCGTTCTGGGAACTCCCGACCGAGCGCCAGAACCCGACCGGCACCGGGGTCTCGACCCGGCACCAGACGGCCCGGGTGGCGGGCACGTCGTAGGGCAGGTGGGCGATCCCCTCCACGGCCGTCGGATCGACCCCGGTGACCAGGGCCACGGGAGCCACCCGGGCCAGGATCGAGGGCACCGCCACCCTCGACTCCCAGGCCACCGGCATCCCTGCGGCGTCGACCCCCACCCGGAACTCGGCCATGGCGGCGGGTCGGTAGAAGTCGTGCTGCATGTCCTCGGCCCGGGACCAGACCACCTGGACGGGGCGACCGAGCCGATGGGAGAGGGAGACCGCCTGCTCCACCACGTCGATCTCGAAACGCCGGCCGAAGCCTCCACCCAGGAGGGTGGTGTGGACCCGGACCGCCTCGGCCGGGAGGCCGGTGACCCGGACCGCGGTGTCCCGGGCGCTCTCCTGGGCCTGGGTCCCCACCCAGAGGTCACAGGAGATCGGAGTGACCGAGGCGGTGGCGTTCTGCGGTTCCATGGTGGCGTGGGCCAGGAACGGGACGGAGAACCGGGCCTCGTAGACCCGGGCAGCGCCGGACATCGCCTGGGCAGGGTCGCCCCGGAGCGAGACCTCCCTGCCCTCCCCGGCCAGGGCCGCCTCGAAGCCCGCCCTCAGGCCGGCCTCGTCGAAGCGCTTCCCCTCGGGCCCGGCGAAGACCGGTTCGAGTTCGTCCAGGTACCGCATGGCCCGGCTGGTGGACTCGGCCACCACCGCCATCCCCCCGGGGACCGGGAAGACCCCGAGGATCCCCTTCGGGAGCCGCTCCGGCGCCCCGGTCGAGACCAGCCGGCCCCCGAAGGCGGGGACGTTCCGGACCGCCGCGTAGACCATCCCGGGAACCCGGACGTCGAGCCCGAAGACCGCCGACCCGTCGACTTTGGACGGCCCGTCGATCCGGGGAACGGGCCTTCCGATCAGGGTGAAGGCCGAGGCGTCCTTGAGGCGGGGACGCTCGGGGGCCTCGAGCCGGCGGGCGGCCGCCACCAGGTCCCGATAGGGAAACGATCGGCCGGAAGCCGGGTGGTGGACCCTTCCCTCCCGGGCCTCGCAGGCGGATGGGTCCACTTCGAGGCGGGCGGCGGCTGCCCGGACCAGCAGCTCCCGGGCCGCGGCCCCGGCTTCCCGCAGGGTCTGGTAGGCGCCCCGGACGCTGCTCGACCCTCCCGTGTACTGGGCCCAGGCCCGGGGGCGCCGATAGCGCTTGCCGGCCGGGGCCGCCGCCACCCGGACCGACTCCCATGGAACCTCGAGTTCCTCGGCGACCAGCATGGGGAGCGAGGTGTAGATCCCCTGCCCCATCTCCGACTGGCCACAGAGGATGGTGACGGTGCCGTCCTCGCCGATCCGGAGCCAGGTATCGAGGAGGAGCCCCCCCGAGGCCGGCTCCAGGGTCCGACGGAACCCGAAGGGGAGCTGGCAGCCGAGGACCAGGCCACCCCCTCCATAGGCCAGGCCGCGCAGGAAGCCGCGGCGGGAGAGCCGGCGGCGCCGCCTCAAGGCTTGCTCCCCCCGGGAGCGGCGCCCTCGCCGAGGATGAGGCGGGAGGCGGTGTGGATGGCCTTGCGGATCCGGGGGTAGGTCCCGCAGCGGCACAGGACCGGGCTCATGGCGGCGTCGATGGCGGCGTCGTCGGGAGCCGGGGTCCGTTCCAGCAGGGCGCAGGCGGTCAGGATCTGGCCCGACTGGCAGTAGCCGCACTGGGGCACCTGCTCGGCCAGCCACGCCCTCTGGACCGGGTGGCTGCGATCCGGCGAGAGCCCCTCGATGGTGGTGATGCGACCGCTCCCGACCTTCCCCACCTGGAGCTGGCAGGACGGGACCGGACGACCGTCCAGGTGCACCGTGCAGGTCCGGCACTGGCCCTGGCCGCAGCCGTACTTGGTCCCGGTCAGTCCCAGGGTATCGCGCAGGACCCAGAGCAGCGGGGTCTCGGGGTCGTCGTCGACGGAGCGGCGGGTGCCGTTGACTTCGATCTCGATCGCCATCTTGGGATTCCTCCGGGGGCAGAATACCTGGTTCCCGGAGGATCGGCCGCCTACCCCGGGCTATGGCTGCGCCAGCACCCCTACGAGGTACCGCTTGTCCTGCGTCGCGCCTTCGATGTCGGGGAGCAGGGTGAAGGTGTGGACATCGACGCCGGGCCTGCCTTCCTCGCCGGGCTTGGCCACCAGCACGATGCCGCGGGAGACGCCCATGGGGCCAGCCCGGAAGTACTTGACGCCCACGTGGTAGGTGCCGGCCTGGAGATGCTTCTCGGGGACCACGGCCACCTCGGGGCCGAGGCCCTGGGTCAGGTCCTCGTAGAGGTTGAGGCCGGAGCGGTTCGACTTGTGGCCGTAGAAGCACTCCTCGCCGGAGGGGTCGACCACGTGGAGGTCCACGTCGTTGGCGTCGGTCTCCCAGGCCAGGGTGAAGCGGAGCGGCGGCGGGGCGGCCGGCTCGACCCCGAGCTTGCCGCTCCAGAGCTTGATCCGGGCGGTGTCGTCGGGGCGGGCCTGGGCCCAGGCATGGAGGATCGTCTGGGCCTCTTCCCGGAGCACCCGCTTCAGGTTCCCGTAGCGGGAGTGGAACTCGGTTCCCAGCGCCCCGAGCAGGACCTCGAGGGCGTCGGCGTGGCGGTCCTGGAACCAGAGGGCGAGTGCCAGACCGCGATGGTTGTTGTGGTGGTCGGGGCGCCGGACCAGGGCGGCCCGGAACAGGGTCTCGGCCATGACCGGCAGGCCTTCCCGGATCGCCAGGTAGCCGGCGCGGTTCAGGAGCCCCGAGTCGTTGGGGGCCACCTCGGCGATCGAGGAGATGGCCCGGAGCGCCGCGTCCTCGTCCTCCAGGGCCCGGAGCGCCTCCGAGAGGTACTCGTAGACCTGGGGGTTCCTGGGGTCGTAGGCCTGCCAGTCCAGCGCCGCCTCCAAGAGCTCGCGGTCCTTGCCGGCCGCCTGCAGCGACCAGCCGAGCTTGTTGCGCTCCCGCCTGTCATGGGGGGCGGCGGCGACCGCCTTGGCGAGCTTCTCGAGGTAGGCCGGGTCGGGCTTCCAGCCGGCGCCCTTCACCCAGTCGGGGTTGGTCGGGCGGGGCGGGGGCGGGGGCGGGCGGGGAGCGACCGGGGGCTCCGGGACCGGCATCGATCCCGGGGGATCGGCCGCGATCCCTGGCTGGCCACCGACCCCGCCGGGGAATCCGGGCCCGGGCCGGCGCTGCGACAAGGGAGCCGGAGGTGCCGAACCGGAGGAGGACCCGGCCACGAAGCCGAGTTCCCCGCCCATCGGCGCCCGCGACTCGCTGGGGGCAGTGGCGTCCGCCCGGGAGGCGCGCCCGCTCCCGCCTCCGCCCCGGGGCGAGGCGCCGCCCTCCAGGCTCGAGTCGACCGCGTCGTCGAAGGAGGCGTGCTCCCGCTCCGCCGACCGGAGATCGGCCTCCGGAGCCTCCCTTCGGGAGGGCTCCTGGGCCTGTCGGGACAGGGACCTGGGGGTCTCTTCGGCCTCGTCCTCCGTGGCGGTGGCGGCGGCCTCCTCCTGCGAGGGCTCCGGGGAGCCGTTTTGGTCGCGGAAGTCCCGATCGAAGCCGTCGGCCGCGTCCGTAGGTCCTCGCGTCGTCTTGTCCTGGTCCTTCTTCTTCTCGGCCAGCTTGTTCCCGGTGGTGGGACGGACCGGGGGCGGGGGCTTCACGACCGGCGGGGGTTCCCCGGCGCGCTTTCGCCAGGTGATGCCCTCCGGGCCCACGACCATGATGTCCTTCAGCGCCCTCCGGTCCAGGCCGAAGCGCTGGTAGTCGGCCTCGGTCTCCAGCACCAGGAGCGAGGTGAGCGGACAGAGGACCCGCTCCTCGACCGAGATCCGCAGGCGCTCGTCCCGGAGCTTCTGGCGGGCCACGGCATCGGTGGCGGCGCCCTCCTGGCGCTCGAGCCGGCCGAGCAGCGCCCGGAAGGCCTCCCGGGCCAGGAGCGGGGCGAAGCCGGGGACCTCGTTGGCGGCCGCCGGGCCGACCAGGGTGGCGTCGCCCGACAGACGGGGCGCTTCCCCGCCGGAGGAGCGCGCGAAGGCCACGATCTCGCTGCCCGGTTCCACGTCCCGGAACGACTCCGGCTCCACCCAGACAGCCCCGGGTGCGGCCAGGGCCAGGTCGTGGCCATCGCCCCGGAGGAGGGCGGCCGCGGCGGCACCGGCGGCGGATCGCAGGTCCTGCACCAGGGCCAGCTCCACGACCCGGCCGCCGCCGGCGTCGGCGAGGGCCCGGGCGACCCGCTCGTCATGCACCGATCCCAGCACCAGGATGTGGAGGCGGCGGGACTTCGGCCACGCCCCCAGGGCCTTCGCCAGGTCGCCGGCTTCCCGCTCGCCGAGCGTCGGGATGGCATCCGAGACCAGCACGAAGCGCCCCGGGGCACCCTGGGCCCGGGCAGCCTCCCCCAGGGCGGTGACCGCCCGCACCAGGTTGGTGGCGCCAAGGAAACGTCGGGCCCGGAGGGCCTCGGCGATCTCCTCGCCGACGTTGCCCCCGGCGGTCCGCTTGCCGAGGTCCTTCACTTCCAGGTCGAAGGCCTTGAAGTGGAGCGCCTGGCCCTTGACGCGGGGTTCGAGCGCGAACAGGAGCTCGGCGATGGCCCGCAGTCGGTGGGCCCCGGCCTCGGCCTGGCTCGCCGAGGTGTCGAGCCAGAAGGCGAGACCCGGCGGCACCCCGTCGGATCCGGCGGTCCGCGCCGGGGTCCGGAACGAGACCATCTCGAAGTCGCCCGAGCGCAGCCGGTAGCTGGCCGGGGCGCCGGCCCCGGCCTCGAATCGGACCCGGACGTCCTCGCTGGGCCGGAAGCCTTCCCGGGTGCGCTCGTCCCGGAAGACCTGGTTGCCGGCTTCCTCGGTGCGCTTGCAGGAGCGCAGCCAGCCTTCGACCTCGACCTTCTCGCCCGGCAGCGGGCGACAGACCGCGGTGAACGAGAAGCGCCCGATGGTGTCCGCCCCGGCCAGGGGGAGCACCAGGTTGCGCACCCCGTCGGGACCCGCCGGGAGCACCTGCGAGTAGGCGAGCAGCAGGCGCACCGGGGCCCGGGGCGGGATGGGGAAGACCCGGGCCGAGAAACGGTTGCCCTGGTCGGTCTCGAGCAGGGCCGGGTCCCGCATGGTGTGGAGGATCTCGGTGTAGATCTTGGTCGCCTTGAGGCGTTCCACCACCTCGCCTTCCATGAGCTGGCCGCCGACCTCCTTGGCGAAGCGGGAGATGGTGGCCCCGGTGGGCAGCACGCTGGCGAATCGACCCTCGATGGTGCGGTCGGTGGGGTTCCGGAAGACCATCTCGAGCTCTGCCAGCGCCAGCGGACCGTGGGCCGCCACCCGTACGTCGAGCGCCTCGAAGACCAGCCCCTGTCCATTGGGGTCGGCCAGCGAGAGTGGGTTCTCCCGCGGGGGCAGGGTCTCCCCCCGGGCGGGCACGGATCCCGCCAGTACCAGAGCCAACCCGAACGCCGCCCCGAATCCCCGACCTGCGAACGCGCTCCCGCTCCTCATGGACTTCCCTCTTCTCGTCTCCCCCCGGGAGTAGACAACCCTCAGGACGGAGACGTTCCTCGAACCGGTCGCACCGGCGAGGGTAGCCGCGACGTCCGCAGGGGACCAGTAGCTCGGGGCCTCGACGAGGCGGACCCTGCCGACATTGCAAGGGAAGAGAGGCTGTCCGGTTCCCGCGCCCGACCTGCAGCTCTGGCACGGGTACTGTGTTCTTCGAACCACCTCTGGTCCTGACCTGGCCAGGCTCCTAGGGTCTGGAGCCGGGTCTCCCGCGATGCGATCGGATCCCTGTCCTGGATACCTCTCTGCTTCCCACTGTCAAGAACCCGACCGGGCCGGCCATCCAGGAGGAAGGGCTCAAACCCCCTTCGGAGTTCCACTTCGCCGAGGTGTTCCTCGACCACCCCGGAATCTGGTTTCGGTTCGGCATCGCAATCTCTGCGCTCCTGCTGCCCCTGAGCTTTCTTCCTCCCTCGTGGTTGCTGCTCTGCCCGATCTGGTGGCTCGGAGCCGCGGCTTCGGGGCTGTTGGCCATGGACCTCTCGGACGGAAGGGAGCCGTCCCTGTGGGACATCTGGGGAGAACTCCAGCCCCGCCTCCCTGCCCTGGTGTCGACCGGTGCCTGGGTCGTCCTCTCGACCATGGCATGGTTCGTCATCCCGTATCAGGTCGCCCCGTCCCTCGGGCGGTCCGGCCAGGTCGGTGACCAGACACTCGGTCTTCTCCTGGCGAGCTGGGGCGCAGTGGGTGGCTACTACCTCTTCGCCAGCGTGGTGTACGCACTTCCCGCTGCCCTGGTGGACAGGCACTCGGGACCGGCGGCAACGGCGGCTTCGCGGCGAGCCTGGCGAGCGGGACCTTGGAGGACCCTCGAAGGCCTCGTCAGCGCACTCATGATGCCGGGAATGATCCTGCATCTACTGTGCTTCGCCTCGCTGGTCATCCTCCTGCCTCTGGCGCTGGTCTACGGCCTGATGGAACTCTCAGGGGTCGTCAGTCTGCTCCACGGCTGGGGAAACACTCCTGTCGTCCGGGTCCTCCTGCAGGTTCTCCTGGTGCCCCTCTCCGTACCGCTGCTCGCTCTGACCTGGACTCTCACGTACATGCTCCCGGTCCAGCTCGTCCTGAGTTATCGCACCCTCGCGATCGCGACGGATGCACCTCTCCGGATCGGTCCGGATCCCGGAGCACCAGGCTCCAAGGGTGGAGGCGAGTAGGCTCAGGACCCGAGCGGCAAGCCTTCCGGAGGAGCTTCGACGATCGCCTTCTCCCCGGTCTCGCCGTCGAACATGACCGGCCCCTCCTGGGGAGGAGTGGGCTGGCGACCCTCGCAGGAGCCGTACTGGTCGCAGCCCCGCTGGAGGACCTCCTCCTGCTGGTCCGGGGTCATCTTCCCGAACCGGTCCGGCGACAGGTCCTGGTACCAGTCCTGGCGGGCGATGTCCCGGTCCAGGCGGTCCCACTCCTCGGAGAAGTTCCCGTCGCGGTCCTGGTCGAGGGACCTGGGATAGGAGTTCCAGCGGTCCACGAAGTCCTGCATCCCGTCGCGGATGGACCGCAGTTCCCCGGCGGTCCGATCATCGGGCGAGCGGGCGTACCAGTCGTCATGGCGCTGGTTGAGCGATCCGGCCTCGGAGTACTGGATCGCTGTCCCGAGGTCCTCGCTGCCCTCGCTGATCACCGGGGCCTCGTAGCCCGGCTCGTCGGAAGGAAGGGCCGCGCCGGCACCCGTCGCCAGGACCAGGGCCACGCAGGGCACCAGCAGCCAGGACCGCATCGACTCCACCACGGGATCTCCGCTCCCCGGGGCCGCCGCCCCGGTCCGAACCTTCCGAGGTCGTCCGTGCAGGACCGCTGCCAACTCGGCTCGGCCACCTCAAACCCGCTTCCCGTGCCGATTTCCCGCCTCAGCACCGGGGCGGCACCCTTCTCGCGTGTCGCGCGTGTCTCCTGCCAATACCCAGGACACCCCCGAGACGGAAGTCTTCCCCCACCCGTTCCCATGCGTGGGCCCCCGTGCTGGACTGCTACATTCCCCGGGAGGGGGCGAGGGGTCCATGGCGCGGGAACCGGGACGGAACCGACCGTGGCCGAACCGCGGCCGAAGCGGTTTCGTGCTGCCCCTGCTGATCTTCCTGGTCCTGGTGGTGGCGGGGATCCTGTTCGGGGTGGACCGGGTGGTGCAGGGATTCCGGAACCGCTCGAACCGCTTCCGGGACGGGGAGACCGCCTATCAGGCGGCCAGGTCCGGATCGAGGATCGCGGAGCGGGCCTTCGAGAGCCTCTTCAACGGACCGCCGCCCGCCAGCGGTTCGGGTCGGGCGATCTTCGACCTCATGACGGCCTCGCTGCCCGAGGAGTTGAACGGCGGGGAGGACGGGTTCGACGTCCCGCTCCTGCGCGAGGTCCTGCCCGAAGGGGAGGACGCCTCCATCGAGGTGCTGGTCCGCTTCGACGCGGTCCGGGCCCTGGACCTGCCGAGGCCGGGCGGTTTCCACCCGGACCCCCGGGAGAAGACCGGGCGCCTCAGGATCCAGACGGTGGCCCGGGTCGGCGACGCGGTGCGGCGGATCGTGGTGCTGCGCCCCTTCTGGTGCTTCTACCGCCTGCCCCCGGTACTGGGCCGGTTCTCGCTGCTGCTCGGGAGCCTCGAAGGGACCCGCGAAAGCCTGAACGTGCTCGACTACGTGCCGCGGCTCGGCCTCTTCTTCAAGCAGGGAACCAGCGAACTCTCCTGGCCGCTCACCGTCTACCCCATGCCCTCCGACGAGACCCCCGGGACGTCCGCGGCCCGCTTCGCCCCGGATCCCCTGCTGCCCATGAAGAGGGGCGGTTGGGTCGGTCTGTTCGGACCCACGCCCTGGATCCTGAACACCACCTTCGGTCCCGGCCAGGGCTCCCCGCTCGAGGAAGGCCACGGACTCCGCAACTTCGCCTCGGTGTTCCCTTCGCCGTCGGTGCCCGGGAGCCACGAGAAGGCCCGTCGCTTCGGGTTCGCCCGCCGCATCCTGGAGCTCCCGATCTTCGCCCCCGAGGAGCGGGATCGGGTCGCCGAGGGTTCCAGCCTGCTCCACCTCTCGGGGGATGCCCGCCGCCCCGTCCCCCCGGTCGTGCTCGGCCGGGCGTTCCGGCGCTACCTGACCTGGTCGAAGCTGGGAGCCGGTCCCGACGGTCCCTTCACCTCCTTCCATGGGATCGACGAGGGGAACTTCGAGGAGGCGCTCCCGGGCGTGACCCAGGCCACCGGCCTCGCCCCCGCCTGGTCGGCCTACCAGGAGGTGATGGCGAGGAGCGTGCTGGAGCCCTACAACCGGACCTACGACTTCCTGGTCACCGACGACGAGACCCGGGACGAGCAGGGCAGGATCGTCGCCGGGGACAGCCCGTGGAACCCGCCCCGGGCCCTGAATGCGGACGCGGTGCGCCCCATGCTCGCCCCCCGGGGTGGTCCGGGACCGGCGGGCTTCCTCTACCCGACCCCGGGCGGGGTGGAGGAGGCGGGCCTGGGCGGGGCCCTGGTGCTCGCCGACGAAGCCGGCACCCCGCTCTACGAGGGCGGCACCGAGGGGATCCTCGGAGGCATGGCCCAACTGGTCCGGGACCGCTCGCTGGTGGTCGTCGAGGACTCCGGCGAGCGCGGCGCGGTCGAGCAGTTCGAGAGCCGGTTCATGACCGCGGGGCGGGCCCTGTCGCTGGGGACCACGGTACGGGTGGCGGCATCCACCCTGGCGCTGGGGCCCGTCGAGGTGAAGCGGGGCGGCACCCTGGCCGTGGAAGGGAACATCCTCGTCTCGGGCCCGATCCGGGTCGCCCCCGGCGAGGTCCTCGCCCTGGTGAGCCTGGGCGGCGACGTCGTGATCGGCAACGAGCAGCCGATCGAGGCGATGCTGGTCTCCTGCACCGGCCAGGTCCTGCCCTCGTCGCGGGGGGTCGACGTCCGGGGCGGGATCGTAGCCTCCCGATTCGACCCGCTTCGCTGGAGCGGCGTCCGGGGTGCATGCCGGGTGGTCTACGACCCGCGGCTCGACCCCGCCTCGGTTCCGAACCGGGCCCGCCAGTACCTGGTCCGCCTGGGGACCGATCGGGACATGATCCTGGAGCGGCATTGAAGCCCGGGGCGATGAGCCGAACCCCGATCCGGCGAGGCATCTCGCTGCTCGAGACCATGGCCGCGATCGTCATCCTGGCGCTGGTGGTCGGGCCCCTCATGATGAACCTGGTGGGCGCCAAGCGGAGCATGCAGAGTTCCACCAAGGACGTGGCAGCGGTGGTGGAGGCGGCCCGTCTGCTCGAGGTCCTGGGAGCCGTCCCCTTCGAGCGCCTCCCGGTGGCCAACACCCCTCCCCCGCTGGTCCGCCCCGGGGTGGTGGGGGTGGGCCGCTCCGAGTGGGGGACCGCCTTCCGCCGGGAGGGGGGCGCGGTGATCCTCCCGGAGCTGCTCGGGGCCGAGGACACCGAAGGACAGCGCATGCTGCTCTGGATCCGGGAGGTCGAAGAGGGCGAGCTCGGGTTCGGACGGGGGACCGCGATCCTGATCCAGATTTCGGTTCTCTACAGGGCCTCGGGGCATGCTGTGGATTCGGAACGCTCCTACACCCTCAGGTCGGTCGTCGTGAAGGCGGGGGCATGAACATGCGCGGACTCCGGAGGAAAGGCACCACCATCATCGAGGTGGTGGTCGCCATGGCGGTCGGGGCCCTGGTCACCTACGGCGGCTACTCGCTGGTGACCATCATGGCCCGCCAAGGAGGAGCCACCGAGAAAGGCGCCCAGGTCACGAGCGCCATGGTGAGCTTCCTCGAACAGATGCACTTCGACCTCCGCCGCGCCATCGCGGTGGTCTCCGAGGGCGACCGACAGGTCTTCACCATCCGGGTCCTGGGCCAGAATGGTGCGATCGAGACCCGCCAGGTGACGTACCGGATCGAGGGCTCCCGGATCACCCGCGAGGGTACCGACGTGGCGGGGATCCGCGACTTCGACTTCTCCGAGGGACTCGCCGAGGGCGAGAAGATCCAGCTGTCGGTGGAGGAGAAGGTCACCGGCAGCGGGGTTCCCGACTTCGTCTACAAGCTGGCGGTGGGGAGCCGGCCCGATCTCCAGGTCAAGAGCGGGAGCGTCCCGGTGGCCTTCGCCGCCACCGAGGAACGACCCAGCCTGGGGATCAGCGAGGGTTTCCCCGAGGCCGCCAGGTCCGACCGCGGCGAACCGGGCACCTCCGGGGGCGGCCGCGCAGGTCCGGGCGAGGACGGTCCCGGCGAACCGGTCGCAGGGGGAACCTTCACGCCGGCCGAGGAGGAGGCGTTGGTGGAGGGGAAGGCCGTGGCGGAACGCCCCATGGCGAACCTCGCGGGGACCTGGATCCAGTTCGTGGCGGGTGGGGACGAGGAGGCCGTGAGCGCCGAGGACGGGGTCTTCCGGGCCCGCACCTCGATCGCGCTGGACGGCGTCCGTCCGGTGGTGGTCCGGATCGGCGATCCCTGGGCCAACGAGAAGACCACGGATGGGGTGCCCACCCGCACTGCCGGGGTGATGCAACAGGTGGCCGCGGCCTCCAGCCGGACCGAAGGGTACGTCGCCGCCCATGTGCCGGGAGGGTTCGACGGCGCCGCGGTCCTGACCCTCGCCTCCGCGGGAGTGGCTGCCGCGGTCCCCGACCTGGTGGCGCCTGCCTCGGCTCCCGGTGGCCTCGCCCCGGAACAGCCCTACGGGAGCGGGGATCCGGGCGGTGCCCTGCCCGGTGACGGAACCTTCGGAGGAGATCCGGAGGCCGGGAACTCCGGCGGGCAACAGGCTGGGGACCAGGCTGGGACGCCGTCGGACGCCGAGGGCGAGGAAGGCCCGGAGGCTGCCCCAGGCTCCCCGGGAGACCTCGATCCGCCGGGCGCCTCCCGGGGGGCCAGGGATCCCGCGCCCTCCCAGGTCGAGACCGCCGAACTCCCGCCGCCCAGCGAGGAGCCGGTCCTCGACGAGATGGCCGAGGTCGCCGACCAGGCGGGCGAGGACTTCCCGCCCGGCAACGACGACCAGGACGAGGACGGCGAGGAGCAGCCCCTGCCGCGCAGCCTCCCCCCGTTCATGACCTTCGATCCCTATTCCACGTCGTATGCCTACAACAACGCCGATGACGTGGCGGGCTGCCTGGAACTCTGCGACGGGCTGGGGGTGGGGAGCCGAGAGACCGAGCAGTGCATCCGCCACTGCGGCCAGGCGGTGATCGAGTACGTCGTCGCCAACGACCTCTCGGTCCGGAGCGTCGAGGTCGAGATCGCCTCGAACCATCTCCCGGGCGACGATGACCGGGTCGCCACCCTGGACCTCGAACTCGGCTTCCAGAGCAACTACTCCTATGGCAGCGGTGGCGGTGGCGACGGTGGCGGTGGCGGTGGCGACGACGACGACGACGACGACGGGGATCGCCGAGGCTACGACCGCTACGACCGGGACGGACGTGACCGGGGCCGGGGCCGGGACGGGGACCAGGGATCGGGAGGCCAGGGATCCGGGGGCCAGGGCGGCAGCGGCGGCAGCTCGGGCCCCGACGACCGGGATCGCGGCTGGCGCGGCGGGAGCTGGGGCGGCTGGGACGGCTGGCAGGGCCGCGACCGCGAGGGCGGGAGCGGCGGCTCCGGCACCCGCACGCGGCGCTTGACGGGCCGGGTCGAGGATGCCGAGGTCGACGATCGATGGCCCGGGGACCTCGACCGGGAATGGCGTACCCGCAGCCGCTGATCCATCCCCTCAGGCCCTGACCGGCGGCGGCATCCCGTAGGGGTATCCGGGAACCCGCTCGAGCTGGGCCCAGAGTTCCGGGGTCGTGATCACGTCCGGACCTTCGCCGAGCGTCTGCGCCCGGATCGCCGGCAGGTTCCAGCAAGGCACGCTGGGGTGGAGATGGTGCTCCCAGTGGTACCAGGTGTTGTGCGGCAGGTAGAGCCAGCGCGCCAGCCAGCCCGCGTGGATGCGATGGGTCCCCAGCGTCCCCATGTGTTCGGTCCAGGCGCGTAGGCGGAAGAAGGCCCAGTAGCTCGAGAAGTAGGCGAACCACCAGAGCCGCCCGGCCCAGAGCCAGCCGCAGCGCCAGAGCACCAGCTCGGCGGTGAGCCACCAGGCGATCGGCCCCCAGAAGTCGCGGCGGGTCCGCGGCGGGGAGAGCTTCCCGAGCTGGAAGACCTTGCGCCAGGAGAAGCCCAGGACGTCCCGGAGGAACCAGCCGAGCAGGCGCCACCGGGACAAGGGCGTCCGGAAGTCGTCCGGGTTCCACTGCTTGAAGGCGAGCTCGGGATCCCTGTCGGTCCCCAGGGTGCGGTGGTGCAGGAGGTGGAAGTCCCGGTAGGAGTCCAGCGGCCCGAACAGCGGCCAGAAGGCGAGCACCTGGCCGAGCAGGTCGTTCAACCAGCGCCGGCGCGAGATGGTCCCGTGGACCGCGTCATGGGCGAGGAGCGACAGGGCGTGCTGGCGAGGACCGAGCAGCACCGCCACCCCGAAGTAGCCGAGCGGATGATCGATGGCCCCGGCCAGGGCGATCAGGCCGATCAGCTCCGCCCAGTTGAGGAGGGCCCGTCCGACCCAGCACGCCAGGCTGGGCCGGGAGAGTTCGCGAAGGCTCGCATCCGGCCCGGCCATCATCCTCCCGCGGAGGTCCGCGTCCCGCCCCAGGCGAGGATACACTGCTCGGGGATGCGTGAAGTTCGTGGTGCGCGGCTGGCCGCCTTCCTCTCGATGGTGACGATGCTGGAGGCGAAGACCCCTCCTCCTTCGGTGCGGGCCGAGGCCACCACCGCCCGTTTCCTTGCGGCCAAGGGTCTGGAACGCCCCCCGGAGCGGCTCTCGATCGAGATCGCCAAGGCGGCCCGGCGCCTGGCCCTGGTGACCCCGGAGGGAGAGCTGGCGAGCTTCCCGGTGGGCCTGGGCGGAGCGCCCGAGGGTGCCAAGCTCGAGGAAGGCGACTTGAAGACGCCGGAGGGCGAGTACTACGTCTGCACCAGGAACGACCGGAGCCGCTTCCACCTGTTCCTGGGGATCTCCTACCCGGGTCCCGAGGACGCCGCCCGGGGGCGGGCTCTCGACTGGATCGACGCCGGGGCGGAGCGGGCCATCCTGGAGGCCTGGCGGCGGCGGGCCCGGCCGCCGTGGAAGACCCGGCTCGGGGGCGAGGTCGGGATCCACGGATTCGGGGCGGGCTCGGACTGGACGCTGGGCTGCATCGCCCTGGAGGACGAGGACGTCGAGGTGGTCTGGGGGCTCGCACCCCTGGGGACGCGGGTCAGGATCGTCCCTTGAGCCTGGACTCGTCGAGCGCCTTCCCGGCCGGCCTGAGGGCGCGCTTTCAGCCCGAGCGCGTGGTGGGGCGCGGCGGCATGGGGGCGGTCTTCGCATGTCGCGACCGGGAACTGGACCGGCCGGTGGCCGTGAAGCTGATGGCGCGGATCACCTCGCCGGTAGCCCGGGAGCGCTTCGAGCGGGAGGCCCGGACCCTGGCCCAGGCGGCCCATCCCCACGTGCTCCGGATCTTCTCCCACGGGGTCGAGGGCGGCATCCCCTTCCTCGTCACCGAGCTCCTGGAAGGCGAGTCGCTGGATCGGCTGGAACCCGATCCGGGACGGGCCCGCTCGCTGGTCGGGGTGGCCGAGGCCCTCGACCACCTGCACCGGCTGGGAGTGCTGCACCGGGACGTGAAACCGTCGAACGTCTTCGTGACCCGGGAAGGCCGGCCGGTGCTGCTCGACTTCGGGCTCACCCTCGACCTCGACCAGACCCGCCTCACCGAAGAGAACGCGGTGGTGGGGACGCTCGCCTACATGGCCCCCGAGATCCTGCTGGGGAAGCCGGCGAGCGAGGCCGGGGACTGGTACGGATGGGGCACGGCCTTCTACTACGCCCTGGAAGGGCGGGCCTCGTCGTCCCGCGACGAGATCCTGCGCTGGGCCCGCACCGAGATCCCCTGGCCGGTCCCACGCTTCACCCGGGTCGATCCCGATTCGGCGGAGGCCCGGGTGGCGCTCGCCTGCCTGGAACCCGACCCTCGAAAGCGCCTGGCAGGAGCCTCCCGGATCCGGGAGGGACTGGCTCCGGGCGGCTCCGACACCGGGCCCCACCCGAGCCCGCCGCCGGGCGCCGCCTCGGCATCCCTGCCCGGGGGGCGTCCGGCCCGGACCAGGCGCAGGTCGCGGAGCTGGACCGCGGCGGGGGCCCTGGCCACGGGTGTGGTGGCGGCCTCGGCAGCCTGGTGGGGAGCCCGACCGGAGCAGGGACCCGAGGAGGTCCGCTTCACGGCCATCGCCTCCCCGACCGCCGATCCGGTCGATCGCGAGGTGGAAGGCTGGCTCCGCGGTGCCGAGACCGAAGCCGAGGGCCTGGACCGCCTGCGGATCGACGAGCGGGGCAGGATCTGGCCCCCGGGGAAGACCGCGCCCGAGGGGAGCACGGCCTGGATCTCGCTCGGTCCCGGCCGCTGGGGTCGGGCGGTACGCCTCCTGCCCGCGACCTCGGGCCTGCTGGCGTGGGTCCGCCGGGGAGGCCGTCCCGAACGCCTCGCGGCCCGCCAGCGCGAGCGCCTGGCCCGGATCTCTGGCCAGTTCCGGGACCTGGGCCTGCCGCCTCCCCTGGCTCCCTTCCTGGACGCGGTCTCGGAACCGGGGAAGACCTGGCTGGAGAAGGGCCAGGCCGCCTATCGGGTCGGGGACGGGCTGCGCGCCTCCTACGAGGAAGCGGTCACCCACTACGCCCGCACCGGGGAAGCGATCGGCGGCTTGCCCACCTCGGCGATCGGGAGCCGCACCCTGGCCCACTCCGGGCTCTACCACCTGTTCGTGGAGATGTCCCGGAGTCCGGAGCGGTTCGAGGAGCTGGCCACCTGGGGCCGGAGCGGGGCCGAGGCCTTGCAGCGCTCGCTCCATGCCTTCGTCCGGTCCATCGAGGAGGATCCCGAGGAGCGGGACACCGCGGCGGCGCGGGCCATCGGCGCCTTGCAGCAGCTCCGGGCCCTGGTCGCTTCCCATCTCGCCACCATGGAGCCGGAGGACGTGCTGGGCCGGGAGGTCCGGGAGCCGCGGGTAGCGCTGATCGCGGGACTCCTCGCCTTCGAGGCGAACAAGGTGGTGCGGAGCCTGGGGGAGGATGGCGCCGGCTCCGAAGCCGCGGCCCGGCGGTTCATGGAGCAGGTGGTGGCCGATCCCACGGAACGCAGGCTCGATCCGCGCCTCGACGACTGGAAGTGCCGGGCCGCCGCCATCCTGCTGGTGCTCCACCGGAGGGCCGGTCGCGATGCGGAGCTCGTCGCCCTGCTGGGGGACCGGGCCCGGGCCTCGACCCGCAGCGGAGCCCTCGATCCGGTGCTGGACACGATCGGCGACCTCTTGGGCCCGGACGGGGCGGACCGCCCCTCGTGGCTCACGCCGGAGCTCGCCAGGACCTGGAGCCGCCTGGCGGGGGAGCGTTCGGAGTCGGCCCGCAAGCCCGACGCCCGCTTGCGCTTCCGCACCCTGTCGGAGCGACTGGCCGGCTTGGGCTGACGGTTCCGAGCCTCCGGTCCGAGGTCTCCCGGAGCCGTCTCAGAGGGATCTCGATCCGGTCTCGATCCTGGCCCTCCCACCGGAGCGGGCAGGCCACGGAGCGGCTCCCCTTGCGGGTTGGCATCGGTGGTGCTGTGACCCGGGCATGCCATGCGCGGGGCTGGATCCCACCCGGGTCTTCTACCTGGCCTGCCGGGAGGCGGTGCGCGCCGACCGGATCGAGGCCGACGCCCGCTTCGCCCTGCACCGGCTCCAGCTCGAGTTCGCGATCCCTACCTCCCGGGCGCTCGCCCTCTTCGGGCTGGCGGCCCGACGAAGGCGACGGCGCGGCGGGAGGCGACCCGGCGAGATGTTCCGCCCGGGCCGGCTGCTCGCCACCATGCAGCGGGTGGCGACCGGTCCCGGAGGGCTCGCGGCCGACGATGCCCGGGTCCTCCAGCGGGTGGCCCGGCTCCTCGAACGATCCAAGCCGGTGGTGCGCCGTCCTGCCGCGCTCCTCGCCCCCACCCCCGATCCCGAGACGGCTCCCGAGGCAGTGCGGCTCGATCCGCCGGCACCCGCCGCCTCCCGGCGCGGACCGGGATCCGGGCCCCCCGGCTCCGGACGCCCCCCGCAAGGATCGCGCTCGCGGGCCTCCGGGATGCCGGGCCTCGGGGATCCCTTCCCCTTGCCGCCCCCTCGCCGGAAGCCCGGTTCGGACCGGAGCCCGGAACGGATCCTGGAGGAGTTCGGCCGCCTTGCCGAGCTGGGCCTGGTCACCCTCCTGGGGCTGCTGGCGCTCCTCGCGGTCGTCTTCTGATCCCTCCGGGCCGCTCCCGGCGCCGATCAGGGCGTGAGGTCGCTGCGCCCGTGGAATCCGGTGGCCATGCCGGTCGCCAGGGCCGCCGCGAACTTGGGGCTGGCGGCGGCCTTGCACCAGGCGGTGGCCTCGGCGAGGCCCTTGGCACGACGCCCCACCTCGATGCCGAGCTCGTGGACGTAGCGTACCCAGGCCTTCCCGGCGAAGCCGCGGATCGGGATCCACTCGGAGAGCGAGGGCGCCGGAGTGCCCAGCCGGGCGCGGGCCTCCTCGAGCCGGCCCTGCACGACCAGGCTCCGCACCATGGCGATCCGCCCGAAGTCGACGTGCTGGCTCGAGGCGCCGGCCTTGCCCGCGGCCTCGAGGTCGGCGAAGAGGGCCGCGGCGTCGGGGTGGCGACCGAGGTCGACGCAGCCGATGAGTGCTGCCCGCAACAGTTCGGCCCTCTCGTCGGGCTTCTGGAAGAGCCCGACGATCCTCCGGAGGGTCGCCAGGTCGGCCTTGGCGGTGATCGGCACGATCGTCTCCCGGAGCACACCCGTAAGCCAGTTGTGCTCCCGGTCGCGGGGAATGGCGGCCAGCGCCGCCTGGTAGGCCGGCAGGTTCCCTGCCTTGGCCAGCCCCCTCACGTAGTCCCCCCAGGTGTCCTCGACCGCACCGGTGGCCGGGTACTCGGTCCCCAGGCCCTTCAGGTAGTCGACGATCCGGGCATGGGAATCCGGCTCGCGGCGGTCGCGCAGGAACTCGACGACGTAGTGGTGGGGATCGTTGCGGTGGCGGCTCATGTCGGTCCGCCAGTAGAGGAGCTTGCCTCTCTCCCGCCCGGCGTTGACCACCCGGAGCGCCTGGTTGGCGGCCGTGCCGTCGGCCAAGGCCCGGGCCACGAACTCCTCGGCCTTGCCGGGGTTGCCGACCGAGAACTCCCACTCGGCGAGCGCCAGGTTGCACTCGGCCCGGAACCCGAGGAGCAGGAATTCCCAGCCGTCGGCCTTTCCCTGCGGCGAGAGCCCGATCGAATCCCGCCAGGCGAGCGCCTCGGCCGGTTTCCCTCCCGGACCGTAGAGCCTGGGGATCAACTCGAACTGGCGACGGAGGTCGAGGCGCTGGTACTTGGGGAGGTGTTCCAGGGCCGTCGCCTTGTCCCCCCGGGAAGCGGCCAGGGCCGCCAGCTCCTGGTACTGCCAAGGGGCCTGCTTCTCGGGCGGGGTGATACCGGTGCTCTGGGCCAGCTTCGGGTACGCCAGGTCGGCGACCTTCCGCTTCCAGGTACCGGTGCGCGGATCGCCGAGGAGCGCCAGCAGGTCGGCTGCCTCCCGGTCGGTCCGGTCGGGAGCGGTCGAGACCAGGTACTTCTCGACCCAGGGCTTCGCCTCGGCCTTCCGCCCGACCGCGATCAACGCCTCGGCCCGTGCCGCCAGGGCGCGGGCGGTGGCCGCGAAGATCGGGAAATCCCGCGCCAAGGCCTCGACCTGCTCGTAACTCGCGCCCCCCCGCTTGGTGTCCCAGACCTGGTTCTTGATCCAGCCGAGGCGGTCCTCGTCCTTTGCCAGGAGGGCCAGGACCTTGGTCCTCTCGCCGGCCGGAAAGCCGTCGACCCCGAGCGCGGTGTGGACAGCCGAACTCCGGTCCTGTGGCTGGGGAAGGCCCCGGATCCAGGTCAGGAGCCGATCCATCCAGCCCGGCGTGCGGTCGGTGGCGAACTTGCGGGTTCCCTCCCGTACCCGCGTGCTCGAGAGCACCGTCTTCGAGACTCCCAGCTTCTCGAGGGTGACATCGTCCTTCGCGACCGCGGCCTCGGCCTGGAGCTCCTGGAGGAGCTGGCCATCGAGGGACCCGCTCCCCGCGACCACCGCCTCCTGCAATGCCTCGGGGCCCTTGCCCATGATCCTGAGGGTGCGGATCCGGGCCGAGCGATAGGCCGTGACCTCGCCATCGATCGAGAGATCCCGGCTGCGTTTGGGGTCGGAGAGCCTCCAGGCCTCCTCGGCCGCCAGGGCGGCGTACCCCAGCAGGTCGCCCGTCGATCGGAAGGCGACGGCCGCCTCGGCGGCCGCCTCGTGGGTGCTGCTGGTGACGAACTCGAGGGTCTGGTTGCCGTACATCGGCCCGGACAGGTTCATGGCGTACTTGAGCATCCCCGAGACCGGCACCTCGGGAGAGAGCCAGAGCTCGCACCGGTAGGTGATCCTCCCGACCGGGGCCTGGAGGATCAGGTCATGCTGGTACTTGGTCCCGCTCCACTTCCTCCCCGCGACCTCCAGGGCCGAGAAGGGCGTGGCCGTGACCTGGTCGAGGGCCCTGGTCACTCCCGGAGGCACCGGCGCTGCCTGGAACCCGGCCTCGGCAGCCAGCGGCGTCGCCTGGCGCTGGATCCCGGCGGCCCCGGCGGGAGGTGGGGCCTTCGAGGCGTCGGCCTGGGCCAGGACCATCTCCAGGACGGGATTCGTCCCCTGCTTCCCCTGGTGGACATGCCACAGGAACCCGCTCTGAGTCTGCCCCCCCTGGACCTGGACCTGGCGGTACTTCACCCAGTCGCCGACCTTGGCGGAGGCCAGGAGGTCTCCGGACCTGGGCCAGGCGACCGGGGGCGCGGCCGGCGCCGCGGCGGCCCCGGCGGGAGGCGGGGAGGTCGGCGGGGCCGCCGGGACCGGGCTCGCGGCAAGGACCAGGGGCAGGGCGATGGCGAGGGTCGACCTCGGAGCGACGCGGTGCACAGAGCGGGCTCCCCCCAGGGAGCGGCAGGACATCTCAATCCTCTCGGTTGGATCCGGAGCCGCGAAAGCGCGAGTAGTCGATCGCCAGCTCCTGGCACTTGTCGTAGAGCGAGCGGCGGGCCAGTCCGGAGGCTTCGGCGGTCGCCTTCATGTTCCCCTGGTTGGCCTCGAGCTGGTGCTCCAGGTAGGCCTTCTCGAAGGCCCGGCGGGCATCCTCGATGGGTCCGCGGAACCACTCGGGACCCGGAGGGGGACCGGCCGGTGCGGGCACGGCCGGCTCGACCCGGGAAGCCATCACGCCGAGGGCGGGGGCCAATGAGGCGAGCGTGACCCGCCGGGAGCGCTCCCGCACCACCGCCTGTTCGATCACGTTCCTGAGCTCGCGGATGTTGCCCGGCCAGGAATGCCTCTCCAGGGCCCGGAGCGCATCGGGCTCGAAACCCTGGAGGTCGCGGCCGAGCTCCCGGGAGAAGCCCGCCAGGAAGGTCCCGGCCAGCTCGGCGATGTCCCCGCCCCGGTCCCGGAGCGGAGGCAAGGCGATGGGGAAGACCGCGATCCGGTAGAAGAGGTCCTCCCGGAACCGGCCGGAACGGATCGCGTTCTTCAGGTCGACGTGGGTGGCCGAGACCAGACGGAAATCGACCGGCAGGTCCTGGGTGCCGCCCAGCCGGCGGATGGTCCGCTCCTGCAAGGCCCGCAGCAGCTTGCCCTGGACCCCGGCGGGCAGTTCCCCGATCTCGTCGAGGAACAGGGTCCCGCCGTGGGCCAGCTCGAAGCAGCCGATCCGGCGGGCCTCGGCCCCGGTGAAGGCTCCCCGCTCGTGGCCGAAGAGCTCGCTCTCGACCAGCTCCGCCGGGATGGCGGCGCAGTTCACGGCCACGAAGCCATGGTCGCGGCGGGCGCTCTGGCGGTGCAGGGCCCGGGCCACCAGCTCCTTCCCGGTCCCCGACTCGCCGGTCACCAGCACCGTCACGTCGGCGGCCGCGGCCTGGGCGATCTCCTCTCCCACCCGGAGCATGCCCGGGCTCTTGCCGATCAGGCGGTTGGCCGAGTCGACCCGGCGCTGGATCTCGACCAGGCGCTGGCTGCGGCCCTGTTCGTTGCGGCGCGCCTCTTCCCGGGCGAGCGCCAGGCCCAGGGCCCGACCGAAGGCGACGAGCAGGGTCCGGTCCCGGTCCCCGAACCGCCTCCGTTCCAGCGCACTGTCGAGGTAGAGGACGCCCGGGCGCTCGCCCCCGGAGAGCGGGACCGCCAGGAGCGAACGCAGGGTCCCGGGGATGCTCTCGTGCTCGCTGCGGAGCTCGTCGGTCTCCAGGCTGGTGGTGAGCCGGGCAGTCCCCGAGCGGGCCACCGATTCGAGCAGGCCGCGGCTGACCGGGTCGTCGGGGCCGACCGGGGAGTCGGGCGCCACCCGCATGGCGACCCGGACGAGGGTCCCGGCACCGGGTGCGAAGACCATGGCCCGGTCGGAGGCGAAGGCCTCGACCAGCCGGGCGAGGGTCCGGTCGAGGACCGCGTCGAGCCCGCCGTCGGCGTCAGCGTCGGCGAGCAGCTCGGCCAGGGCGTCGAGCAGGCCCTCGGCACCCTCGGGAGCCGGCGGGGTCGCCTCGCCCTCGATCCGGAGCACCAGGTCGGAGACCTCGAGGGTGTCGCCGGCGGCGAGGCGGGCCGAGTCCACCAGGCGTCCGTTCACCATGAGCCCGGTCGAGGAGCGGAGGTCCTCGACCCGGAGTTCCCCTCCCTGGCAACGCAGGGCGGCGTGGCGACGGGAGACCTTGCTGCTCCCGGCACGGAGGTCGCACCCGGGGTCGCGGCCGACCACGACCTCGGCATCCTCGGGCACCTCGAGGAGCCGCGGGATGGCCTCGCCGGAGACGACCACGACCCGCCAGGCCACGGGTTCTGCGACCTCCTCGCCGCCCCCGGGGCCGGACTGTACCGCGGGCGGTCCCAGGGGTCCCGCCGGCCCGGGGAGCCTTGGACCGGTCCCGAAGGGCTCCCGGCGTACGGCGCGCCCGGGGCTCGGGCGGCCCGACTGCCGGTTGCGACAGGGCCTCCGGCCAGGGCGCCGGTGCCGAGCTCGCTGGCCACCTCCTGGTCGGTGGCGAAGCGCCAGTTCACCTCGGAAAGGACGCTGCGGGTCGAGACGCCCAGGTCGGACCAGGTCTTCCAGGTCAGGTCGATGGCCGCCCCGTTGATCCTGAGGGTGCTCGAACGCTGCCCGTTCTCCAGCGTCCCGGACCTGGTGTTTCCCTGGTTCTGGACCGCCTTCGGCACCGTGCCGCTCTGCCAGTACGGATCGTCGGTGTACCAGGGACCCACGTCGATCGCCTTGGCGTAGGCGGTCCGTCCCTGGTACTCGACCCGGATCCAGCGACCGAGAGCCGACCGGTCGGGCAGCGCCACGCCTCGCTCCTCGGCGTTGAGGTGCTGGTTGCCGTCCTCCGGGGTCGTGCCGGCGATGGTCTGGGTCCCGAAGGAGCTGGCGATCACCCGGAAGCCCCCGTCCGAGGTCCGCATGGTTCCCGAGTCCCCGCCCTGCAGCCCTCCCGAGGGTCCCTTGGAGGCGGTCGGGCCGATCCCGGTGGTGGCACCCGGGGCACCGCTCCCGGGACCCGTCCCGAGCAGGCCGGAGGAGGATCCCGCAGGCGTCCCTCCCGGGACTCCGGACGGGGTCTGGCCGTAGCCGGTCCCGGCCGAGGAAGCCGCCAGGCCCTGGGCGATGGCCCCCAGGATGCCCTGGGCGGTCGCCAGTTCCTGCTGGGAGCAGCCGGTGCCGAGGAGGAGGAGGGGGAGGAGCGGGGCCAACCGGGTCCGGGCGTGTCGGTTTCGCATCGACTCCCCTGACGCAGGGGCCGTGCCAGGTCCCGGGGCCACCGGGGAAGCGGCTCCGGGGCGCGCTGTGCGGCCTTCCCCACACCTGCTGCGCGGCGGGGCGCCCAGTGCTTGCCCGGACCGGATCAGGGGCGTAGGCTCCGCCAGTTCCCCCGGTTCGAGAGGAGGTGAGGATGAAGTTCCCGAGCCGCGCCGCCGTCCTGGTGGCAGCCCTCCTGGTCCCTCCTGCCACGGCCGCTGCCCGCGCCCGGAGGGTCCGTCTCGAGCTCCCTCCCGCGGCGGAAACGCGGGGCCTCGAACGTCTCGTCGAGTCGGCGGGGACCCGAAGGGGCGGCGAGCGGGTCGCCTTCCTGGCGGGCTACTTCCTGGGAAGGCCCTACACGCCTGCGACCAAGGCACGGGTGACGCGGCAGCGCTCGGGACGGAGCCAGGGCGAAGCCAGGAACTCCCGGCCCCGACCCGTGCGTGAGCTTCCCATCCGGTTCTCCCACGCCGACTGCGTGACCTACCTCGAGGCCGTCCTGGCGCTGGCCTCCAGCGGGCCGGATTTCGCCGGCTCGATCCTCCCCCACCTCCTCGACCTCCGTTTCGACCGGGACGGGGGACCGCTCTACGAGCACCAGCGCAACCATTTCATGAGCGATTGGGCACGCCGGAACGAGGACCGGGGCTATCTCCGGGACGTGACCGGGGACTTCCCGGAGGTCGCGACCCGGGTGGAGACGCTGAACCTGCGGGACGGGAACCGGACGTACTACGTGAAGGATCGCTGCCTGATCTTCCGGTCGCCGACCCGCATCCGCTACGTACCCAACGAGGTCCTCCGGGCGGAGGCGGCCCGCCTGCACAGCGGGGACATCCTGGTTTTCGCCAGCGGGCTCCCCGGTCTCGACTACGTCCACGTCGGTTTCGTGGTGCGCCGACGCGGCTCCCTCTACCTTCGGCACGCCTCCTCGTCGAAGGACCGTATCCTGGACCAGGAACTCGTCCCCTACCTGGAGGACCATCCCGGGATGCTCGGCGCCACCGTGCTCAGGCCCCTCGACGCCGTGGTGCACCCGCAGCCGTACCGCTTCGTGGCGGGCCGCGAGGAGCGGGAGGCCTTCATGGAGTGCATGGGAGCGGACCCCCGGGGCCAGCCCCTCCCGTCTCAGCGGGTGGCGATCAGCAGCGCGGTGCCCACCAGGAAGAAGAGCGGGAGCAGCCGGTAGCAGGTGCGGTCGAGGGCCAGCGCCTGCTCGTGGTCGCCGGCGTTCTCGAGCCGGACCGAGCCGATGGCCGCCAGCAGGGCCAGGAACACCACCACGTAGGTCAGGTTGTAGATCTTGTCCACCAGCACCTGGTAGCCGACCAGCGGCAGGTTCGAGACCACCGTGATGTTCAAGGCCACCGCCGAGAGCAGGGCGGTGATGGCGATCGAGACCCGGGAGTCGATCTGGCTGGGGCCGAGCCAGAAGATGGCGAAGGTCGAGCAGAGCACGATCAGCACCGGGACCAGCATCTTGAAGGTGTAGGAGAGCACCGGTCGACCCAGGTGCAGGCGGAAGACGATGCGCGAGTAGGCGCTGGTGCGTTGGTGGCTCGGGGGCAGGCCGAACTTGGTGGGGTAGCGGTAGTCCTCGACCGCGAAGGTGTGGCCGTGCAGGGTCCAGCCCGGGAGGCGGATCCCGGGATTGAAGCTGGTCTCGGCCTGGTCGGCCACGTAGACGATCTCGTCCCGGGAGTGGGAGAGGTTCTCGAGCTCGATCACCACGTCCTGGTTGTCGAGCGGATAGGCGTGGAGAGGGAACTTGTTGTTGAACTTCCCCTGGATCCGGACCAGCTGGTACTTCTCGCCGCTGGGGAGGACTTCGGGAGCCGAGTAGAGGGCCTTCTCGGTGGTCCCCCACTGCTCGACCACGTTCATCAACTCGGTGGTGGCCGCCGGGTCGATGTCGCCGGTCCAGCGGTACCAGACGTAGAAGTCCGCGGTGTAGATGCAGGTCTTCAGGTCGATGTCGTTCACGTTCGAGAGGAACATGCCGACCTGGACCTTCTGGGGCTCGGCCGCCGCCGGTAGCCAGGAGGCGAGGACCCACACCAGGAGCGCCAGCAGGAAACGCATGCGGGGACGTCCCTCCCGGTCCCGGGCCGGCGCACCGCAACGCACCGCCCGCCACCCACCCACGGGTCGGGTCCTTCCCGACCGGCCGCCAGAGTAGCACCGGAAATTCTCTCCGGGGGACTAGGCATGCGACCCGAGGGCGTCTATCCTCGCCGGCTCCTCCCGAGGAGCGGCGGACGGACCGGCCTCCCAGGTCGGACCCCAAGGAGGTCGCCCGTGTCCATGTACGAAGAGATCCACAGCTCGCTCCTCGACGGCAGCCGTCCCGAGGAAGGCTCGTTCGAGATCCCCGGACCTCTCGGCGATTGGCTCCCGCTGGTCTTCGAGCGCCACCTGGGGTGACCGCCGACCCCGACCCCGACCCCGGAGGTACGCCGAGGGCCGGCGGAGATCCTGCGCGGGTGGTGGTGATCGGCGGAGGTTTCGCCGGGATCGAGTGCGTCAAGCGGCTCGCCGGGGCGCCGGTGACGATCACCCTGCTCGACCGCATGAACCACCACCTGTTCCAGCCGCTGCTCTACCAGGTGGCGACCGCCGGTCTGGCCGCTCCCGACGTGGCCATGCCGCTTCGGGCCATGTTCCGGGGCCGGCCCGAGGTCACGGTCCTGCTCGAGGAAGTGGTGGGCATCGACCGGGGTTCCCGCCAGGTCGAGACCACCACCGGCTGCCACGGCTACGACTTCCTGGTGGTGGCGGCCGGGGCCGTGAACCACTGGTTCGGGCACCCGGAATGGGAACGCCACGCCCCCGGGCTGAAGACCCTGGACGACGCCTTCGAGATCCGGGGACGGATCCTCTCGGCCTTCGAGGCCGCCGAGCGGATCGAGGAGGACGGGTCCCGCACCCCCTGGCTCACCTTCGTGGTGATCGGCGGGGGACCCACCGGGGTGGAGCTGGCAGGGGCCGTCTCCGAGATCGCCCGCCACACCATGGCCCGCGACTTCCGTCGCTTCGACCCGGCCTCGGCGAGGGTGGTCCTGGTCGAAGGCGGCCCGCGGATCCTGCCCGCCTTCGCTCCCGCCTCTTCGGAGGCCGCCGTGCGCCAGCTCGTCGAGCTGGGCGTCGAGGTCCGCACCGGGGCCCGGGTCAGCGGCATCGACGAGGCCGGGGTCGATCTCGAGGGCGAGCGGATCGCCACCCGCACCGTGCTCTGGGGCGCGGGGGTCCGGGCCCACCCGCTCGGCGCCGGGCTGGGGGTAGCGGTGGACCGCATGGGAAGGGTGCCGGTGGGGCCCGACCTCTCGGTGCCCGGGCACCCCGAGATCCTGGTGGCCGGGGACCTGGCCGCGGTGGCCCATGGCGAGGGCTTCGTCCCCGGAGTGGCGCCGGCCGCCATGCAGATGGGGAGCCATGCGGCGGCCGTGATCCGGGCTGCGCTCGGGGGTCGGGAACGCCCCGTCTTCGGGTACCGGGACAAGGGCTCGATGGCCACCATCGGTCGCTCGCGGGCGGTGGCCGAACTCGGGCGGACGAAGCTACACGGCCTTCCTGCTTGGCTCGCCTGGCTTCTCGTTCACCTGCTTTTCCTGATCGGCTTTCGCAACCGGCTTGTCGTTCTTTTCGAGTGGGCCTGGGCCTGGCTCACCTATCAACGGAGTGCCCGGGTAGTCCTGGGAAGCCGGCAGCGCCACCAGCGGGCGGGGTGAGGACTTCCAGAGCAGGTCGTAGAGGTCCAGGCGCCGGTCGTTCCAGTTGGTGGTCGTCCCCTGGTGGCGGTGCTTCTCGAGGGACTTCAAGTCCACGTCCTGGACGACCACCGTCTCGATGTTGGGCGTGCACTCCGCCGCCACCGCGTCCCGGCTGAAGGGGAAGTCCGAGGGCGTGAAGATGCCCGACTGGGCGTAGTGGATGTCCATGTGCTCGACGAAGGGAAGGTTGCCGACCGTCCCGGCGATCGCCGAGTAGATCTGGTTCTCGATGCAGCGGGCCTGGGCGCAGTAGCGGACCCTGAGGTAGGCCTGGCGGTCGTCGGTGCAGAAGGGCACGAACACGATCCGGGCGCCCCGGGCGGTGGCGATCCGGGCCAGCTCGGGGAACTCGATGTCGTAGCCGGGCAGGATGGCGATCTTCCCCCGGTCGGTGTCGAAGACCTCGAGCGAGTTCCCGCCCTCCACCCCCCACCAGAACTTCTCGGTGGCCGAGACGTGGAGCTTGTACTGGCGGCCGATGGTGCCGTCCCGCTGGAACAGGTAGGAGATGTTGTAGATCCGCTCGTCCACCAGCGTGAAGTGCGAGCCCCCCACCACGTTCACGTTGAACTCGATGGCCAGCCGGCTGAACAGGTCGAGGTAGTGGGGGGTGAACTCGGCCACCTTGCGGACCGACTCGGCGGCATCCTTGGCCGCCACGAAGGAGAGGAGCTGGAGGGTGAAGATCTCCGGGAGCAGCAGGAAATCCGCCTTGAAGCCGCTGGCCACGTCCACGAAGTAGCGGCACTGCTGGGCGAACTCGTCGAAGTTGCGGAGCGCCCGCATCTGGTACTGGACCACGCAGATCCGCACCGTGTCGGGGGCCTGGGTGCGGCGGGCGGGCGCCTGGAAGTCCAGGTTCACCCATTCCATCAGGGTCGCGTAGCCGCCCGACTGGGCGTCGGTGGGCAGGTAGGAGGTGATGAGGCGCTTGAGCACGAAGCCGGCAGCCAGCTGGGCGGTCATCACCGGGTCCCGGTACTCGCGGCGGACCACCCCGTCGACGTACTCGCGGATCCCCATGGAGGCGGCGTACTTCTCGTAGCCGGGGAGCCGGCCGCCGATCACGATGCGCTTCAGGTTCAGGCGCCGGCACAGCTCCTTGCGGGCGTCGTAGAGACGGCGGGAGAGCTTGCGGCCCCGGAACTCGGGATCGACCATGATCTCGATGCCGTAGAGGGTGTCCCCCTGCGGGTCGTTGTTGGTGATGTAGCCGTTGTCGGTGACGTCGCCCCAGGTGTGGCCGGTGGCGTACTCGTCGAAGTCGATCACCACGCTCGACGAGGAGGCCACGACCCGTCCGTCGAACTCGACCACGATCTGGCCCTCGGGGAAGATCCGGAGGTGGCTCTCGATCTGCTCCCGGGTCCAGGGCTTCTCGCCCGGGAAGCTCACCTCGGCCATGCGGACGATGGCGGGGTAGTCCTCCATGGTCATCTGCCGGAGCCGGACCTTCTTCTGGAACCGGGTCAGGTCTACGTCCGACCTCGTCCTACGCGCCATGGCCTACCCTTCCCTCTTCCTTCCCCACCCAGGGCAGGGCATCGAGGTCGGCATTGCCCCCGGACAGGATCACGCCGACCTTCTGGCCCTCGACCGGCACCGCACCCTCGAGGAGAGCGGCCACCGGCACCGCGGCCGAGGCTTCCACCAGGATCTTCGTCCTCTCGAGCAGGAACCGCATGGCCGCCACGATGGCCGCCTCCTCCACCGCCACGATGCCCTCGAGGTAGCGGGACACCAGGGCGAAGGTCCGTTCGGAGAGCGAGGTCCGGAGCCCGTCGGCCACGGTCCTCGGGTCTCCCGACGGGAGGATCCGGCCGGCCGCCAGGGAGCGACGGGCGTCGTCGGCCATGGCCGGCTCGACCCCCACGACCCGCGGGCCCCCGGACCGGGAGGCGGCGGCCAGCCCGGTCCCGCTGGCCAGACCTCCCCCTCCCACCGGGACCAGGATGCGGTCGAGGTCGGGCACCTCCTCGATCAGCTCGAGGGCGGCGGTTCCCTGGCCGGCGATCACCCGGTCGTCGTCGAAGGGATGGACCAGGGTCATGCCGCGCTCTGCGACCACTTCCCGGACCGAAGCCTCGCGGGCGGCCTGGGTCGGGGCGCAGGTGACCACCTCGGCGCCGTAGCCGAGCACCGCCTGGCGCTTGGGCCGGGGGGCGGTCTCCGGCATCACCACGCAGGCAGGGACACCGGCCTCCCGGGCGGCCCTGGCCAGGGCCTGGGCGTGGTTGCCCGAGGAGTGGGTGGTGACGCCCCGTCGAAGCTCCTCGGGAGAGAGCCGGAGCAGGGCATGGGTGGCACCCCGGAACTTGAAGGCCCCGACCTTCTGGAGGTTCTCGCACTTCAGGTACACGCTGGCCCCGGTGCGGGCGTCGAGGGTCGCGGAGCGGAACACCGGGGTGCGGTGGATCCGGCCCGAGAGGCGGGCCGCGGCTTCGATCACATCCTCGGGTCGAAGTGCCATGGAACCCGGCCAGAGTAACCCCGGGGCCCGGCTCGGCCGAAGTCCCTGCCACGGGTACCCTGGTGCGGGTCGGCTTCCAGGCCGATTCCGAGGGGAGTCCCGTGGCCCGCGAGCTTCGCGTCCTGACCGGTCCCGACCTGGCCCGCTCGCTCCAGTTCAGCTTCGAGGAGCTGGCCTGCGTCGAGGGGGCGCTCACCCGGGCCGCCAAGGGGAAGTCCGGTCCGGCCTGGGCGGGACCCGTGGAGCTCGACCCGGGGACCGCGCCGGCCCGAGTGCGAGGGGCCCGCCTCGAGGGCCCCTACAGCACCCTGGTCTCGCTCCGGCACCCGGCCACCCAGGGGGCGTCGCTGGTGGTGGCCACCGCCGACGGCCGTCCCCAGGCGGTGCTGGCCGACGACACCCATCTGGTGGCCCTCAGGGACGCGCTGGTGGCGGCCGTCTCGGTCAAGCACCATGCCCGGCCCGGCCCGGTCACGGTGGCCCTGGCCGGGGCCGACCGCCGCACCCGGTACCGCCTGCTGGCCCTGACCATGGTCCGGGAGGTCGCGACCGTGCTGGTCGAGCCCGAGACCAGAACCCGGCTGGCCGGGCTCGATCCCGGATTGGCGGCCGATCTGGGCCTGGCGATCGAGGCCCGCCCGCGTCCTTGGTGCGAAGCGGGCGTGGTGCTGGCGGAAGCCGGGGACGATCTCCCCGGGGACCCCGGTCCCGGCAGCCACCTGGTCCGCTTCGCCTCCGGGTGCGGGGATCCGCTCACCGGATCGTGGGCCGCCGGTCGCGACCGGGTCACCTCCGACGATCCCGGTGCGTGTCCGGGGGCGGGGGCGGAGTCCGGGGTCGCCCACCTCGGCGAGGTCACCGCCCGCCGCACCCCGGGACGGAGCCATGACCGGGAAGCCACCGCGACCGCCGTCACCGGTCCCGCCTGGCTGGACACCGCGCTCGGCTGGTTGGCGCTGCGCAAGAGCCAGCGGTTCCGCCTGGGGACGGTGGTCGACCTGGGCGAGCCCGGCGGCGAGCCGCTCCCGGTCCCCGGCGCCGACCCGTTCCCGCCCCGAGCCTGAGGGAACGAGCCCCGGCCGGGCCACACGGGCGTAGCCGGAGCGCCCCTGGCTCCGCCAGGGGGAGCAGCGAGGCGTAGCCCGTCGCTGGCGAGGCCCTTGCGGCCGAGCCGCAGGCTCACGCCAAACCGGGCGCGGTCCGCGCTACCGATCGTCCCCGGGGCGATCGGTCTTGCCGGAGAGCAGGCGCCGGAAGCCCGCCACCAGCGAGGGAGGGTTCTTCCCCCGAGGGGGCAGCGCGACCCGGAGGCCGGTCTCGAGGACCTCGGCGATCCGTTCCGCGGCGGCCACCGCCTCGTCCCGGTCGCCCGGGTCGAGGTCGCCCAGGCGATGTCGCTCCCCGCTGGTCTCCCGTACCCAGAGTTCGTAGCGACGCCCCGGGCCCAGCTGCAGGACCTCGAGCTCGTCGACGGCCTCCAGGGCCAGCCAGCGCCACTCGGGCAGGAGCGGGATGGACTCGACCGAGACCCCCCGGAGGATCCAGCCCCCGGCCCGATCCAGGCGGCAGGTGATGCGGGCCCCTCCCAGGGCCCCGAACCAGGCGCAGGCCGCCAGGAACGCGAACACCGCCTGTCCCAGGGGCCGCTCCACCCAGGACGCCCAGGCGAGCAGCACGAACGGGAAGACCAGCAGGGCGAACGCCAGGCCGGCCGGGATGCTGTCCATGGCCGGATGCGAGAGTCGCGGCAGCTGCCGGGTCTCTCCGCCTTCCTCGATCTCCCCGAACGCCCGGGATCCGCAGCCGAAGACCCCGCAGCGACGGTTGAACCTCCAGCAGGCCTCGTGGTGGGGCGTGGCGCAGCGGTTGCAATGGACCAGCTCGCCCCCGGCCAGGCCTTCGGAGCAGACCGGGCAGCGCCCGGCCCCGGGTGCCGCGGGCTTGGGGTCCCCTTCCTCCGCGGCGCTCATGGCTCCTCGTCCCGATCGCTGCGCATCCGCTCCCGGAAGGCCCGCTCCTCCTCCTCGTGCTGACGCATCTCGGCCTCCCGCCGGGCCGCGATCCGGTTCCGCCGGTCGGCCTCGATCCGCTCCCGGAGCGGAGCCACCAGCCGGTCCACCACCCAGGCCAGGGCGAAGCCCAGGGTCCCCCCCACCGAGGACCCGCCCAGCCGCATCCCTACCAGCAGCAACAGGGCGAAGCCCCCCACCCACAGCGAGAGCTTGCCCAGCCACCGGTCCACGGTGGCCTCCCGCTCCAGGGCGTCGCAGACCCGGCGCACCCCGATCACCAGTCCCTCGGACACCCTCCCCTTGGCGATCCGGCCCTCGGCGTCCTTCCGGAGGGTCGCCACGAGCCCGGTGGCGAGTCCCTCGGGGGTGCCCGGCGCCAGCGCCAGCTTCAGGGCCTTCTGATCCGCCACGTAGACGAGCAGGGCCCCTCCCCCGTCCCGGCCGACGTTCCAGGCCGCGAACACCTGGTCGGCGAAGGCCGCCAGCTCGTTCTCCCGGCGACCGAACTTGGCGAGGCTGGGCAGGGTCAGGAGCGCCACCTGGGGCATGCCGGCCCGACGACGGGCCGCGATCAGGGAACGCATCCGGTCCTTGTGGGGGACGGAGAGGAGGCCGGCGAAGTCCACCACATAGGGATCGGCCCGCGGGGGAAGGCCGGGAGCCGCCCCCTGGGCCAGGAGCCGGGGAGCCAGGGCCAGACCCAGCCACCAGGCCACGGCCACGACCACGACCATGGTCGGGATCCGCCACCGGACCAAGCTCGCACCTCCCTCGGGACGAATGGTCGCACGCCGGACCCGTGGCACCCAGGAACCGAGGCGAAGCCGGAGCGCCCCGGGTTCACCCCGGGGGAGCACCGGAAGCGAAGCCCGCCCGCGAGCGAACCCCTAGGGGTGAGCCGCAGACGAACCAGGGGAACTTGCCCGGGAACACCCCAGGAAGCCAAACTGGGCCCGGGGGAACCATGAATCCGCCCTACCGTTTCTCGGCGGCCAACGACCCGGACGCCCCGGGGATCTCGGGACCCGAGCGCCGCAAGCGGTCCGCCTGGCGGGCCTTCGTCGAGACCCTCCCCGACAACTACCTCGAGATCGACCGGGACGGCCGGATCCTCTACATCACCCGGGTCGACCCCAGCCTGACCCTGGAGGCGCTGGCCCAGGCGACCATCTTCGACTTCCTGCCGCCCGACCGGCATGACGAGATCCGGGCCCGCATCGAGCGGGTGTGGATCTCCCGCCAGGCCGAGGCCTACTCGACCGACGCCATCCTGCCCGACGGCATCCACTGCTACCGGGCGACGCTCGGTCCGGTGGAGGAGGAAGGCGAGGTCACGCGCCTGGCCATCCTGTCCATCGAGATCACGACCGAGAAGCGCATGGCGGCCTCCTTGGCCGAGTCCGAGACGCGCTTTCGGGCCTTCCTCGACCACTCGCCCTCGGTGATGTTCCTGAAGGGAGTCGACGGGCGCTACCTGCTCGTGAACCAGCAGTTCCTCCGGCTGAAGGGGTTCCGGTACGAGGACGTGGTGGGCAAGACCGACGCCGACCTGTTCGACGCCGAGGACGCCGCCGCCTTCACCGCCAATGACAAGCTCGTCCTGGAGCGGGGAGTCCCGATCACCATGGAGGAGCACCTGACCATCGACGGCGTCCAGGCCACCTATCTCTCGAACAAGTTCCCGGTCCGGGATGCCTCGGGCAAGGTGGTAGCGGTGGGAGGGGTCGCCACCGATCTCACCGAGCGCACCCGGTTGGAGCGCCAGATCCAGAACGCCAGCAAGCTGCATGCGATCGGCCAGCTCGCCGGGGGCCTCGCCCACGATTTCAACAACCTCTTCATGGGAGTGCTGGGGAACGCCGAACTCCTGGTGCGCGACCTCGCCGAGCTGGGCCGTCCCGAGCTCCTCGCCCAGGCCGCGGCCATCGCCGAGACCACCCGGCGAGCCACCGGGCTCACCCGTCAGCTCCTGGCCTTCACCCGGCGCAGCCTGGTCGAGACCCGGCACCTCGACATGCACCGCCTGATCGAGGAGGTGGCGGCCCTGCTGGCCCACTCGATCGGCCCCGAAATCCGGGTCTCGTGTCGGCTCGAGGCCCGCCATCCCCGGATC
Organism: uncultured bacterium; assembly: GCA_964403795.1. Classification (GTDB taxonomy): domain Bacteria; phylum Muiribacteriota; class UBA6191; order CAZXTJ01; family CAYOHP01; genus CAYOHP01. Next base: position 88,113 of record CAYOHP010000006.1, read on the forward strand.
CGGGGCGAGGCGGCGGAGCTCCAGAACGCTCTCCTGAACCTCGCGGTCAACGCCCGGGACGCCATGCCGCGGGGCGGCTCCCTCGAGTTCGCCACCCGGGACGTGACCCTCGACCCGGGCGCGGCCGGCCTCCACCAGGTGGGCAACGGGCCCGGTCGCTACCTGGCGATCGAGGTGCGGGACACCGGTACGGGGATCCCGCCCGAGATCATGGACCGGGTCTTCGAGCCCTTCTTCTCGACCAAGGACGTGGGGCAGGGCAGCGGGCTCGGACTGCCCGCGGTGCACGGGACCCTCTCGGCCCACCACGGCGGATACCAACTGGAGAGCACCCCGGGGGTCGGCACCACCTTCACCATCTTCCTCCCCTCGGAGGACGACAAGAAGGCGACGGACGGCGACTCGGTTCCGGCGACCATCCCGATCCCGGGCGAAGGCACCGTCCTCCTGGTGGAGGACGACGAAGGGGTGCACAGGGTGGCCTCTGCGTTCCTGAAGAGGCTCGGGTACCGATCGGTGGGCGCCCGCGACGGGAGCGAGGCGATCCGGGTGCTGGAGGCGGGGGAGCCCCCGGTGGATCTGGTGGTCCTCGACCTGGTGATGCCCGGGATGAGCGGAGCCGAGACCCTCGCCTGGCTCCGCGCCAACCGACCGCAGCTCCCGGTCCTGGTCTCCTCCGGGATCCGTCCCGAATTCGAACTGCCGTCCGATCTCCTCGCCCACTGCCGGGGCTTCGTCCCCAAGCCCTTCGACCTGGCCGGGTTCTCCCGCCACCTGGCCCTGGCCCTGGGGCGGCTCGCCGGGGACCCGTAGGCGGGACGCCAGCGCGCCGGGCCGGAGCGGTTCCGGTTCAAGCCGCCTCCCGGGCCCGTTCCACGGTACGGGCCAGGGCGTCGGGATCGATCGGCTTGGCAAGGAAGTCGTCCATACCGGCCTCCAGGCAGCGGGTGCGGGCGGCACCCACCACATCGGCGGAGAGGGCGACGATCCGGGGCCTGGCGGTGCCGTCGGTCGCCTTGCGGATCCGACGGGTCGCCTCCAGGCCGTCCATCTCGGGCATCTGCACGTCCATCAGGACCAGGTCGTAGGGATTCCGCCCCATCGCCTCGAGGGCTTCGACCCCGTTCCCGGCGACATCCGCGGTGTGGCCCAGGCGCTTCAGGAACAAGAGGGCGATCCGTTGGTTGGTCTTGTTGTCCTCGGCGAGCAGGATCCGGAGACCGGGCGCCGGAGCCTCCGGGGCGGCGGCGGCGGGGACCGGGGCTCCCGGGACCGCATCGACGCGGGCCGGCTGGTCCGCCCCGACGGGAGCCACCGCCTGCGGCTGCTCCGTCGAGTGCGCGACCGGTCCCTCCGGCCGGAGCATCTTCGCCAGGCGCTCGGCCAGCACCGCCCGGCGGACCGGCTTGCGCATCACGGCCTGGAACCCGAGGCGCTCGATCCGCTCCCGATCGAGCTTGCCGACCGAGGAGAGGAGGGCCAGGGGGAGGTCCCGTCCCGCCTCGCAGCCTCGCATCCGCTCGGCCAGCTCGAGACCGTTCATCCCCGGCATCCGGAAGTCGAGGACCGCCCCGTCGAAGCGTTGCCCGGCCTGGATCCAGGCGAGGGCCTCGAAGGGATCTCGGGTCTCGACGACCTCGATGCCCATCGGCTTCAGGTAGCCGCGGAGGACCACCAGATTGTTCAGGTTGTCGTCCACCACCAGGACCCGAGGGGCGACCCCGTCCCTGGGGGCGAGCACCACCGACTCGACGGAGCCCTGGGCGGAGCGGACCCGGAGCCGGACGCGGAAGGTCGATCCCACTCCGGGCTCGCTCTCCACCGTGATGTCGCCGCCCATGGCCCGGGCCAGACCGCGGGCGATCGAGAGGCCGAGGCCGGTCCCGCCGAACTGGCGGGAGGTGGAGGCACCCACCTGGGTGAAGGCCGAGAACAGCGCATCGAGACGGTCCTGGGGGATCCCGATCCCTGTGTCCTTGACGTCCATGCGGAGCTCCCAGACCCCCTCGCCCAGTTCGTTGCCGGCGACCGTCACCGCCACCTCGCCGCGCTCGGTGAACTTCACGGCGTTGGCCAGCAGGTTCACCAGGATCTGGCGGATGCGGCCCCCGTCGGCGATCACCCGTTCGGGGAGTGCGGCATCGACCCGGAGCACCAGGTCGACGTCCCGCTCGACCCGCTCCACGTCGAGGAGTTCGAAGGCCTCCGCCAGGCCTTCCCGGAGATCGAAGGGGTAGTCGTCGAGCTGGATCTTCTCGGCCTCGATCTTCGAGAGGTCGAGGATGTCGTTGATCAGCATGAGGAGGTGGTCGCCGCTGGTGCGGATGGTGGCCACGTACTCCGCCTGGGTCTCGTCGAGCCGGGTGTCCCCGAGCAGGGTCGCCATCCCGATGACGGCGTTCATGGGGGTCCGGATCTCGTGGCTCATGCAGGCCAGGAAGCTCGACCTCGCCTCGGCCGCGGCGATCGCCGCGTCCCGGGCCCGGGTCAGCTCGAAGTTCTGGGTGGCGAGCCGGTGGGCGCGCTCCACCTCGGCCTGCTGGGAGCAGAGGTCGGCGAGCTCCTGGTAGGCCTGGCGGCAGTTGAGGATCAGGAAGGCATCGATGAAGAGCACCCAGCCGGCGTGCTCCAGGAACCGCCACCACTCGGGGTTGGACACCCCGTAGATCGACTCGGGCCAGAACACGCCCCGGATCATGTGCTCCAGGGCCACCACCACGGTCGCCGGGACCAGGACCCGGAGGTCCCGGTAGAAGGCCAGGATCGCCAGCGAGCCGAAGACGTGGAAATGGGTCTCGATCCGCCCCCCGGTGAGGTGGATGAGCAGGGCCGACCAGAGCATCTGGGCCCCCGCGATCAGGTACCGGGTGCCGGCCTCCCCCGGCCGGAACCAGGCGAGCGCCACGGGCAAGCTGGTGAGCAGACCGCCCAGGACGACCGCCATCAGCACGTGGGCGTGGACGGCCTTCTCCCCTCCCGACCAGGCGTGGGGGGAGATGAGGACCGAGAGCACGATGGCGGCGATCCACTGGAACACCATGAGACCGGCCAGGAGGCGATCGGTGCGCACCAGGATCTTCCGGTAGCGCTCCCTGAACAGCGCCTCGCCGGCGCTCCGGACCTCGGCCTCTTCGGACTCCGGGACTGCCCCCTGAGGTCCCGCCTCGACACCGCTCATGCCCCACCCCTTCCCTGTCCGGACACCGGACGCTCGGTCTCACGTCTGCGCAAGGGGCGGAGGTGTCCGGCCCGGCAGGCGTCGTCTGAATTCCCAGCAATCCTCGAGCCAGCTCCACGAGCCGGCTCCGTCAGGTCCCGATCCGGGAACTCCAACCGCTCCAGGATCGAGACCGGAGGGCTCCCTCCGGGGGCCGGCCCGGAGGCCAGCCGGCAGCCGAAGACCTCGCTCCGGTCCCGGTCGACGATGCCCCCCAGGACCAGCGCCAGGATCCGGCGGACCCCGACGTTGTCGCCCTCGTGGCCCCGGGTGGGCGTGATGCCGCCGGCGAACAGGAGGTCTCCTTCCGGCGAGTAGACGAGGGTGGTCCCCGAGATCCGGGCCCCGAACCGCTCCGCCTCGACACCACCCGGGTCGGCCAGGACCCCGGGGCCGAGCAGGGAGACCGCCCGGTTCCAGAGGTCGCTCTCGAGGAAGGCCCGGTCCTGGCCCACGGGTTGGACGAAGAGGATCCGGGCCTCGAGCCGGTCCCCGGCCCGGGTCAGCAGGCGGGCGAGTTCCCCCAGGCTGGCCCGGGTGCATGGGCACCGGGGGTGGGCCACCATCACCAGGGTCGGCCGGGAGCCGCTCTGGGCGAGAAGGCTGGTGCTGGGCCAGCGACCGGGGGCGTCGGCCGGAGCCCCCGGGGCAGCCCCGTAGTCCAGGAGGAGGACGAAGCCCGCCAGGACCGAGACGATCCAGGCCAGGAACAGGGCAGCGAGGCCGTGGCGGCTCCTCTGCCCGGACCCGGCGGCATCGCTGGCTTGCGACGACATGACGATTCGCTCCTCTCGTCGCCGGGGAGAACGCAAGCCCGGTGCCACGTCGGCGTGACCGGCTCCGGTCGGACCCGGGATCCCGGTTCGCGGGGAGTCCGCGCAGGCTGCGCGGGGGGCCGCGCGGGATGGACGCGCGGATCACGCGCCGGGACCCGCCATGGAAGGAGGCCGCGCCCGGAGGGGATGGGGCCGAGATCCGAGGTCGCCGGCGTTCCCCGACTCCTGGCATCGGATCTGCATCAGGACGATCGAGCTCCTCGATCCGAGGCGCCGAGTCGGAAGGACGAACCACCTTGGACACCGCAGCCTGTTCCCCGGGGGAGGCCTGGCCGGGTCTCCACCGCATCCTGGATCCTTCCCTGCTCTTCACCCGCCTCGGCGAGGATCGCGAGATGCTCGCGGAGATCCTCTCCCTCTTCCTCGACGACGTGCGATCCCTGGCCTCCGAGCTGGGACGGGCGGTGACGGAGGGGTCGGACCGGGAGCCAGCCAGGATCGGCCACGCCCTGAAGGGCGCCGCCGCCAACGTGGGAGCCCTCGGACTCTCGGACCTCGGCGCCAGGCTCCAGGGTGCCGACCAGGCGGCAGTTCCGGGACTGCACCGGGAGTTGGTGGAGACCCTGGGTGTCCTGGAGACGGCGCTCGGCCATCGGATCGGGTAGCAGGAACCTGAATTTCATCGGAAGTGGGACCTCGGGTCCCGGGAAGAAGGCTCGCGGTGGAGACCACCGGGAAGGGAACGTGCGACATGGGGGATGCCAACGGCGGGGGACCACGGCCGGGAGTCGTGATCGCCGACGACATGAAGACGGATCGACGCCAGCTGGAGATCATCCTCCGCGGCGAGACCCGGATCCTGGGGACTGCGGCCGATGGAGCCTCCGCCCTGGCTCTGGTCGAGGCCTACCGTCCCGAGATCGTCATCATGGACGTGTGGATGCCCGGGATGGACGGGATCGAGGCGACCCGGGAGGTCGTCCGAAGGTTCCCGGAGACCTCGGTGGTGGTGGTGTCCACCGCCACCGAGACGGAGGTCGTGGAACGGGCCATGGCGGCGGGAGCCAGGGAGTACCTGTTCAAGCCCTCCGAGCCCGAGGAGATCCGGACCGTGGTGGCCCGGCTGGGCCGCCAGAACCTGGAGCTCCGGGCCGTCCGGAACCGCCACGGGTCCATGCCGGCCCGCGGGATCTGGACCTTCTGCGGTGCCTCCTCCGGAGGCGACCGCACCGTCCTCCTGCTGGGGATGGCCGACGAGTTGGTCGCCATGGGGGCCAAGGTCGCGGTGGTCGACCTCGACGCCCTGTTCGGCGACATCACCTTCGACCTGGGCCTCTCCTCCGACCCGATGAACCTGACGGCCTACGCGGCGGCCCGGGCCGAGGGCATCTCGGTGGACCTCGACGAGTTCCTCCAGGTCCATTCCAGCGGACTCCGGGTGATCGGTCCCTCCGGCGACAGCTTCCGGGCGGTGACCCTGGATCCGGCCGTCTCCACCGAGCTGGTCCGGGACCTCGCCCAGCGCTTCGACTACGTGCTGGTGAACCTGCCGGCAGGTGTTCCCGACACCTGCCTCGATGTGATGGACGCCTCCCGCTTCCTGTTCCCCGTGGGGGCCGGGGACATCTCGGGCCTGCGCGACCTGAAGGTCCTGAACCGGGTCCTGACCCAGCTCGGGTACCGGCCGGAGCAGATCCACACCCTGGTCACCCGCGCCCGGCGCTCTGAGATCGAGTCCTGGTGCGGGACGCTCCGCTTGGAGGCCAGCGAGGTCTTCCCGGAGGATGCGGTGGCGATCGGCGAGTCGATCCGCAGGGGCCAGCCGGTGACCCGGAGCTCGCCCCGGAGCCCGCTCACCCAGACGCTGCGCGATCTGATGGCCAGGCTCCTCGACCGGCCCCAGGTCCAGGCGGAGTCGACCGGCCGGGTCCACAGCCTCTTCGGGCGCCTGCTGGCCTGGGCCGCCTGATCCAGCCTAGGCCCCGGTCCCGGTCCCGGCGGCCCGGTACTCGGCCGGCAGGGCCGCGATCTCGGCGGCGAGATCGGGACTGGCGAGACCGAGGAGGGACTCGAGGCGGGTCGGGTCCATGGAGGTATCCGGGGGCCGGGGAGCGCGCCCCGGGAGCGCGGCGCCGGGGGTGGACACCACCCGGGAGGCGTCGAGGCCGAAGGCCCTCGCCAGGGCCAGACCGAACTCCAGCTTCGAGAGGTGGCCACGGGCCCCCAGGTTGAAGATCCCGGGGACGGGCCGGGCCAGGACCCGGGCGATGCGGTCGGCGACCGTGGTCATGCGAAGCGGCGAGAAGCGGATGTCCGGGAAGAGGGTGACCGGGTGCCCCGAACGGAAGGCCGCCAGGTACCAGTCGCTCTGGCTGGTCCTGCCCGGCCGGCGACTGGGGCCGAAGAAATTGGTCCGCAGCACCGTCGCCCCCAGGTCCGCGGCCTCGAGGTCGCCGGCCAGCTTGCTCCTCCCATAGGTGTTGACCGGGCTGGGCTGGTCCTCGGGGGAAGGCCCGGGGAGGCTGTAGACCTGATCGGTCGAGACATGGACCAGGGTGGTCCCCCGGCTCCGGCACTCCCCGGCGAGGCGGGCCGGGAGCTCGCGGTTCAGGGCGTCGGCGCGGGCCGGCTCGCGCTCGCAGGCGTCGACGTCCGAGAGCACCGCCAGGTTGACGACGGCGTGCGGGCGGACCCGGTCGAGGAGTGCGGCCACGGTCCCCGGCAGACAGAGATCGATCGACTCGTCGGCGGGTCCCCGGAACCCATGACGCACCACCTCGAATCCCGACCCGGCCAGGGCCGGGGCCAGGGTCGATCCCAGGAGCCCGCTGGCGCCGACGATCAGGACCCGCACCTGGACTCGCCCCTCCTCCGGGAACCGGTCCTACCCGGGCCCCGGGGCGACTGTAGCAACGTGTACCCTTCTGGTCCGTGATCCCGCCGCTCCCCGGATCGCCCCCTCCCCGGCGTTCCGGTCCCGTCGTCCTGGTGGTCCCTCCCCTGGCGGGGATCGAGCGACCCTCGCTGGCGGTCCATGTGCTGCAGGCCTGCGCCAGGGCCCGCGGCCATGAGGTGCGGATCGCCTACGCCAACCTCCGCTTCGCGGCCCGGATCGGTGAGCGCCAGTACGCGGCCTTCGAGCACATGCCGATGACCTGGCTCCTGGGGGAGCGCCTGTTCGCCCGCTCTGCCTGGGGGACTCCGGCCCTGGGCCACGACGGGGCCGAGTCGATCCTGGACGAGGTGGTGGCGTTCCTGGCCCGGGCCGGAAATCCCTCCGCCTCCTCCCGGGACGCGGTGCGCGGCGTCCTCCTCGGGCTCGAGGCCGCGGCCGCGGCCTGGGTCGGGGAGGCCGCCCAGGCGGTGCTCGCCCTCGAACCATGGGCGGTCGGGTGCACCTCCACCTTCGAGCAGAGCGGGGCCTCGGTGGCGCTGCTCGCCGAGATCCGGCGCCGGCGACCCGAGGTCGTCACCATGATCGGCGGCGCCAATTGCGAAGGCGAGATGGCCGAGGGCCTGGCCGAGGTGGCTCCCCACGTCGACCATCTCTTCTCCGGCGAGAGCGAGGTGTCGTTCCTCTCGGCGCTGGACCGGATGGTCGCCGGCGAGCCGGTGGAACGGATCGTCGCCGGAAGGCCCTGCGAGGACCTGGAGAACCTGCCCCGCACCGACTTCTCCGAGTACTACGTCGAGCTCGCCGAGGTCCTGCCCGGGAGCGACCTGGTCGCCAAGGGGAGCGTCTACCTGCCCTACGAATCGAGCCGGGGCTGCTGGTGGGGTCAGAAGCGCCACTGCACCTTCTGCGGGCTGAACGGCGAAGGCATGTTCTTCCGGGAGAAATCCCCGCAGCGGGTGATCGAGGACCTGCGCGCCCTGCTCCCGATCCACCCGAGCCGCATGGTGTGGATGACCGACAACATCATGCCCAACGGGTTCTTCCGGAGCCTGGTCCCCCGCCTCGCGGAGGAGCTTCCCGGCCTCCGGATCTTCTACGAGCAGAAATCGAACCTCACCCTCGAGAAGGTCCGGCTGCTGGCCGAGGCCGGGATCACCGACGTCCAGCCCGGGATCGAGGCGCTGTCCTCCCGGTTGCTGAAGCTCATGGACAAGGGCGTGTCGGGCTCCCAGAACATCGCCACCCTGCGCTACTGCCTGGCCCACGGCATCACCCTGCACTGGAGCCTGCTGGTCGGCTTCCCCCAGGACCGGATCGACTTCTACGCCGAGACCCTCGACCTCGTCCCCCGGCTGGTGCACCTCTCGCCGCCCAGCCTGGTCCCGGTGGTGGTGACCCGCTTCTCGCCCTACTTCGACCATGCCGAGCGCCACGGCGTGACCGACCTGGAGCCCTTCGCCTCCTACCGCCACGTGCTCCCGGTCGGGGCGCCCGCCGCCAAGGTGGCCTACCACTTCACGGGTCGCTACCCCAGCGAGTCCCTCGAGCTCGGCAATCGCCCGCTGATGCGCAAGCTCGCCGAGGCGGTGGGCCGCTGGAAGGAGCTCTGGGCGCGACCGGAGGCCGAACGTCCGCGCCTCGAGGTCCGACCGGACGGGGAAGGCGGATACCACCTCGTCGACACCCGGGGGCTGGGCCTGGGCCCGGAGCGCCGTTCCCTGGCACCCGACGAAGCCGCCCGACTGGTGGTGCGGCGGGCCGTGGCCTCGGTGGAGCGCGGCGACTATGCCGCGGCCCTGGAGCAGGGCCTGATGGTCGAGCTGGACGGGAGCTTCGTCCCGCTGGCCACCGCTTCGCCCGAGCTGCTGGCGCGCTTCGAGGCCCGGACCACGGAGGCCTGACCGGCGCCGCGGCGGGGCCGGGTACGCTGTCGCCCGGAGGTCGCGCTTGGCCCAGGGTTCGCTCGCGGATCGGGTCGGCAACGTGGTCCGCCTCGCCGAGGTGGTGCGGGTGCTGGCCAGCCACGGCTTCGCCCACCTGGTGAGGGGGGCCGGGCTCCACCAGGGGATCCCGGCCCGCCTGCTCCGGGACCTGCATCTCCTCGACGCCCCCGAGGGCGAGCCGGCGACCCGGGGGGAACGGCTCCGGGCCGTGCTCGCCGAGCTCGGTCCCACCTTCGTGAAGTTCGGCCAGGTGCTCTCGACCCGCTCCGACCTCCTGGGTCCCGAACTCGCCGGCGAGCTGGCCGGGCTCCAGGACCGGGTGCCGCCCGCGCCCGAGGCCGAGGTGCGGGCCCAGGTGGTCGCCGAGCTCGGGGCCGAGTACCCGGAGCTGTTCGCCTCCATCTCGCCCGAGCCGGTGGCCGCCGCCTCCATCAGCCAGGTCTACCGGGCCCGGCTCCCCGGGGGCGAGGAGGTGGCGGTCAAGGTCCGCCGCCCCGGGATCGAGCGGGTGATCGAATCCGACCTCCGGCTGCTCGGCTCGATCGCCGAGTGGCTGCGTCACCGGGGCGAGGAGGACGACGAGGCCATCGCGCTCGACCCGGTGGCGGTCTTCGAGGAGTTCGCCCGGGCGCTGCGCCGGGAGCTCGACTTCTCGGTGGAGCGGCGCACCCTGGAGAAGTTCGGAGCCTTGTTCGCGACCACGCCCTCGGTCTTCGTCCCCCGCTGCCATGCCCGCTGGTCCTCGGGATCGGTCCTCACCATGGACTGGATCGACGGGGTCCGGGTCGACGACCTGGCGGCCTACCCCGGGCGCAATTCCGACCCCCGCAAGGTGGCCCGCATCGGGTGCGACATCGTGTGCACCCAGATCTTCGAGCACCTCGTCTTCCACGCCGATCCCCACCCCGGCAACCTCATGCTGCTCCGGGACGACCGGATCGCCTTCCTCGACTACGGCATGGTGGGACGGCTCTCCCGGGGCGACGTGGAGCGGATCGCCGACCTCCTCAGGGCGGTGCAGGGCGGCGACGCCGAGGCCGCCACCGAGGGCCTGCTCGGCTTCACGGCCACCGGCGACGTCGAGGACAAGAAGGCCCTGACCCATGAGGTCGCCGACTACCTGGCGTTCGAGGCCGAGGACATCGTGGCCGGAGGCCAGATCGGCAAGGGCCTCGACCGCCTGACCTCGATCCTCCGCCGCCACCGGCTCGAGCTGGCGCCCCGGGTGACCCTGCTGGTCAAGGCCCTGGCCTCGATCGAGACCACCGGTCGGCGGCTCGACCCGCACCTCGACGTGCTGCCCTCGCTGCGGCCGCACGTGGAGCGGATCCTCCTGTCGCGGCTCGACCCGCGCCAGCTGGCCGGCGATCTCGAGCACCAGGCCGCCGACCTGCTGCGCCTGGCCCGCGAGCTGCCCGACGAGGTGCGCACCCTCTCCCGCCTGCTGCGCCAGGGGAAGCTCCGCCTCCAGCTCGGCCACGAGAAGCTCGGGCACCTGGCGACCGTCACCGACCGGGCCTCCAACCGGATCGCCTTCGCGGTGATCTCCGGCTCGCTGATCATCGGATCGAGCCTGCTCATGACCTCGCAGGCCGCGGCGCCCCGCCTCGGCCTCACCGGGTTCGTGGCCGCCGCCCTGCTGGGCCTCGGCCTCCTGGTCTCGATCCTCCGCTCGCGGGATTACTGAGCCGCTGCGCTGACCTCTTCCGACGCCAGGGGCGCTCCGCGGGCCGCGAACTCGACCACGCCGGGCTCGCCGGTGACCTCGGCGATCTCGCTGCACTCGGGGTAGCCGGCGGCCAGCAGGTCGGCGAGGCACTCGTCGGCGGCCTCGGGCGCCACCACTACCAGCAGGCCTCCCGAGGTCTGCGGATCGAGGAGCAGCGGGTGGGAGGCGAGCGTGCCCCCCAGGAGCAGCCAGCCGTCGAGCAGCGAGGCGTTGCCGCCGGCCAGCGAGCTCTCGACCCCGGCCGCGGCCAACGCCCGGGCACCGGGGAGCGCCTGGACCGCCCCCGGATCCAGCCGCACGCCCAGCGCTCCCGGGGTCCCCCCCGGCGACACCAGACGGAGCAGGTGGCCGAGCAGCCCGAAACCGGTCACGTCGGTCACGGCCCGCACCTCCGGGCGGCGCAGGCTGGGCACGGCCGCCCGGTTCGAGACCAGCATGGCTTCGAGGCAGGCGAACTCGTGGCGGGCCGGGGCGGAGAGTTCCATGGCGGCCCGGAGTACCACGCCGGTCCCGATCGGCCGGGTGAGCAGCACCCGGTCGCCGACGGTCACAGCCCCGGTCCCGAGCAGGTCGCCAGGGCGGACGTAGCCGGTGGCGGCGAGTCCCAGGAAGAGCTCCGGGCCCTCGGTGGTGTGGCCTCCTACCAGGGCCGCTCCGTCGGCCTCCAGTTCCCGGCAGACCCCGGCCATGGCCTGCCGGAGGTCGCGCGCCTGGAGCCGCGGTGCGGCCTCGACCAGGGTCACGGTGGCCAACGCATGGGCCGGCGGTGCTCCCATCGCATGCAGGTCGGAGAGGGCGTGGACCGCGAGCAGGCGCCCGGCCAGGTAGGGGTCGTCCACCGGGGGCGGGAACGCATCCACGGTCTGCACCGCCATCGTCCCGGGTGGCACCTCCACGACCGCCGCGTCGGCCCCCGCAGTCACGCCGACGCGGATGTCCGCCCGTTCCAGGGTGGGAAGGCCGAGCAGCGCGCCCCGGAGTGCGTCGCCGCCGACCTTGGCCCCGCAGCCGGCGCAACGTGCCGGGTCGCCCCCGGCCGCGGCGGCCTCCCCTGCGATGCCCATGGGAACCTGCCGCAGGGTCGCCGCCTCGAACTTCCGCATCCAGGCCCGGTCGATCCGGTCCTTCAGCCACCAGACGAAGCGGCCCCGGGCGGCCCGCCCCTTCCAGGAGAGGAGCGCGCTCCCATCGCCGAGCGCCAGCAGCGAGAGGAACCCGGACTGCGGGAGGTACTCCTGCAAGGGGAGACCGAGGCGTCGCGCCCTCAGATTGGCCGCCAGCACCGGGCCCTCCCGGACCGCGTAGACCCCGGCCTTCGGCAGCTCCGGGAACTCGGGGATCCCGATGCAGTCGCCGGCCCCGAAATGGTCGGGCTGACCGTCGAGCTCCAGGGTGGCGCCCGCCCGCAGGAAGCCTCGGGCGTCGAGGGGCAGACCGAGCCGGGAGGTGAAGGGATGGGGCGCCGCCCCGGTGGCCCAGACCAGCAGGTCGTACCCGATCGCCTCCCCGGCTTGGAGGATCACCCGGTCTGCCTCGACGGCTTCCGGTTCCATTCCGCCCCGGAACTCGATCCCGCGCTCCGAGAGGACCTCCCTGGCAGCCGCGATCACCGGGAGTGGCGAACCCCGGAGCGGCGCCTCGCCGCGATCCGCGAGCAGGACGCGGGGACGACCGCCGGCGGTGCGCAGGCGCGCCTCCAGGCAGCATGCGAGCTCGAACCCGGCGGCCCCGGCCCCCATCACCACCACCCGGACGGTGCGCCCGGCGTGGCGCTCGACCTCCCCCTCCAGCCGGTCCACCAGCCTGCCGATCGGGCGGGTAGCGACCGCGTGCTGGCGGACCCCGGGAAGGTCCAGGCCGCGCACCGTCGACCCGAGGTCGAGGGAGAGGAGGTCGTACTCGAGGGGAGGACGATCCTCGAGCTCGATCCGCCGGTTGGCCGGATCGAGGCCCGTCATGGTCGCCCGCACGAAGCGGGCTCCCGCGAAGCGAGCCAGGGGCGGCAGTTCCGATTCGCAGTCCTCGGGCCGGTAGAGGCCGGCCACGGCTCCGGGGACCATGCCCGAGTAGAGCGCCACCTCGCGATCCGAGACCAGCGTCAAGCGGGTCCGCGGGGGAGGATCCATGGCGAACATGCGGAGCACCTGGACGTGGGCATGCCCGCCCCCGACCAGCACCAGGTCGCGCTCGGCGCGACTCCGGGACCTCAAGGGCCTGGCCCGGCGCCTACCGCCAGCTCGGCGAGGCCGGGGAGGCCCTTGGCCGCCAGGACCCGGCGGGCCTCCTGCTCGAGGACCTCGGAGGCCGCGGTCCCGATCCGGTAGGCGATTTCCCGGACCGGCGAGCCGGCAAGACCCAGCAGGGCCTCGGTCCGCCCGGCCAGAGCCTTGGCGGGATCGAAGCCCTTCCCGCCCGAGGCCCGTCCCAGGATCCGCGACCATCGCTCCAGGATTCCCGAGAGGCGCGCCCGGTCCCGCGCCCGCACCGCGGCCGTCAGCGGGATCCAGAGCGAGGTGCTCAGCCAGGACATGTTCTCGTCGCCGGGCCCCGGGGCGGCCGCTCCGGTGGCGGCGAGGGCTTCGTAGCGGACCAGGAAATCCTCGACCTCCTTGGCGGCCGCCTCCAGGGAAGGAAGCACGGCCTTGGTGTTGGCCTCGTCGTCCCTCAGGTGGCGCAGGTTGGCGCGGCGCAGGGCAGCCAGGAACTTGTCCTGGAGCTCGGAGATGCGGGGCGGCACCAGGGAGGCGGGCAAGGCCCAGGCGTCGAGCGCCAGTCCGGCCAGGGCGGCCCGCGCCTCGGGTACCACCTCGGCCCCGGTGGCCCGGTCGAGACCGCGCCGGAAGTCCCCGAGACCGCGCTGCAGGAGCCATGCATAGTGCGCCGAGAACGGCCGGTCGTCCCGGAGCCACAGCTCGACCAGCGAGCGGGCCAGGGCATAGGCCTCCTCGAGCCGCCCCATGGCGACCAGACAGGCCAACCGGATCCGCAGCGCCGCCACCCGGTCCCGGAAAGGGGCGTCGCCCTTGACCCGGGAGGCCAGGCGCTCGGCGTCCCCGAGCTCGCCCCGCGAGAAGCGGAACCCGGCATCCAGGACCAGTTCCTCCGGGGTCGCCCGGCTGGTCTCGTCCATGACCCGGAAGCTGTCGAAACTGGCCAGGAAGGCGGGACGCAGCTTGTCCTTGGCCTCCGCCAGGCAGTAGGCCGTGAGGTTGTAGACCCCGTCGGGCGCTTCGACCTGGCGCTGCAGCATGTACATGGCGCGGGGTCCCTGTTCGAGCTGGTGCCAGACCGAGAGCTCCATCTCGAAGCCGCGACCCGAGGGATGGTCGGCCGGCAGGCTGCGGGCCGACAGGGGTTCGGCGCGCTCCAGGCTGGCCACCACCTCGGCCTGGATCCGGGCCAGCGCCGCGGGGTCGCCGGCGCCTTCGGCGGTCAGGCCGGGAAAGAAGATCACGTTCAGGCTCGCGGCTCCCAGGCCTTCCACCTCGCCGACCCAGAGGGCCTCCACCTCGGGGGTGTCGGCCGGGGACGCGACGAGTCCGGCGAGAGGACGGAGCGAGAAGGTGGCCAACGGGGAGATCCAGGTGCCGGCCAGGAACCGGGTCCCGGAAGCGTGTCCGGTACCGGGAGCCGAGAGCAGGAGACCGACCCAAGCCAGTACCAGGGAGACGTTTCCGAGGCGCACCTCGACTCCTTTCGGGGGCTGGAAAACCCTATGTTATGGTTCCATCGTCCAAAGCGGAAGGGAAGCCATGTTCACGTCGGGGCGAGCCGCCGGCCTGGTCCGGGCGGCCGAGCACCTGGACCGGGACCCGCTGTCGAGCCACCCTGGGCTCCGCGGACCCCTCTCGGCTTCGGTGGCGTCGCTGTTCGAGCTCGACCAGCTCGACGTCGAGACCTTCGTCTTCCTGTTCGGTGCCGACCGGTCCTGGCTCTCGGCCCCCCGGTGGCCGGCCGGCTGCTCGGTGGGAGGAGCGCTCGCCGCCTACTTCGCGATCCGTTCCGGCAAGGACGGACGCCCCTCCCGCAGCGAGGTGGCCGAGCACAACCGCCACCTGATCCAGACCGTCGCCCGGATCACCAGCGAGGGCTCGGCCGCCGGCTACGACTCGCACGGGATCGCCCTCACGCTGCTCGACCTGGAGACCGGGGAGATCCGCCTGGCCCGGGCCCGCACCCCCGGCGACATCGACGAGCGCGGGCACTACACGATCCAGGAGCTCTATCGTCTCGAGCCGGGCCTCGCCTCGGGGACCAGCCTGGTCCTGGTCTCGGGGGCCCAGACCCGGGCCGCCACCCAGGGCGACAACATGTACTCCCGGGCCAACGCCCATCCCCACCACGACTGGGCCAACCGCGACCCGCTCGAGGGCTGCCTCCCCGAGGCCGAGCTGGCGGAGCTCCGGGCCCGACTCCCCACCGTGCTGGGCCGACCCGGCCCGTTCGCCATCGGTCACAACGGGGACCTGAACTCCAAGCTCAAGTGGGAGCGTTTCTTCTTCCAGAGGGGCTTCTTCACCGACGCCGACGCCGACTCGAAGGAGTTCCCCCGGATCGTCCGCCTGGTCTGGGAGGTCCTGCGGGCCGACCGCCACCTGGGCGGGGGATCCCGGTGCCGGGACTGGCTCCTCGACGAGCTGTTCCGCAACCGGGTCCTCGACGAACGTTTCCAGTTCGAGGGGCGGAGTCTCGACCGGGCCGGCGCCGGGGAGGACCTGGAGGCCACCCTGGCACGGCTCACCGCGGGCGGCGCCAGCCTGGTCGCCTCGGCATGCGCGGTGGCGGCCAAGCTGGTCACCTGGTGCGACGCCACCTCGGTCTACGTGCTCGAGTGCCTGACCTCGATCCCGGCCCGGGAGGGAACCCCTCATCCCCCCACCATCCTGGTGCGGGGTCCCAAGGCCGGCGGGATGGTCATCTACGAGGATCTGCAGGATCGGAACCTCCCCTACAAGTTCGCCTCCAGCCTCGCCAACCTGCGGGCCCGGATCTCCGTCTACGACGACGAGCGCCGGGACGAGATCGCGGTGGACTACATCTCCACCGGGGCCCGGGTCCTCACCCGGGAGGGATCGGTCAAGTTCCGGGCCCTGCGCGACTGGGAGCTGGCCGAGATCCTGCCCAGCTCCGACGACACCCGGCCCGAGCTCCAGGTCTTCGACATCCGCACCGGGGAACGGATCGACCTGCCGCTGCGCCGCAGCCCGATCATCGATTACACCCTGCGCGGCTCCCGGGAGACCGCGGTGCTCAAGGCCGAGGGCGAGTTCGGCGGGCTCCCCGTCTCGGAGCGCACCGTCGCCTACGACTCGGTGCTGGGCGAGGTCCTGGATGGGCCCCCCTCGCTCCTGGGCCGCCAGATCCGCAACTTCCCCACCGAGGAGAAGCCCCGCTACTCGGTCGACAACCAGTACGCGGCGGAGATCCTGATGTCGGTGGTGGCGCTCCGGCGCAACACCGAGATGCTCTTCGATTACGCCCACGGCGCGGGGGGCCAGATCGAGGGGGCCGTCTTCCCCAAGCCCCGTTCCCTGTTCCGCCAGGACGAGTCCCTCGACCGCACCCGGCTCCGCAAGATCCTGCGGCGGGTCCACTACGTGGTGGGTCTGGGGGAAGGCACCAGTCGCAACGTTGCCGGCATGGCGGGGAGCTGCGCCAACCTCGAGGGTCTCTCGGACGTCATCCTGGATGCCCGGGAGTCGAACCTGGCGCGGACCGAGTCGCCCCGGCTCGACGAGCACACCCTGGTCACCTTCATCTCCAACTCGGGAGGCACCAAGCCGGTGGTGGCCCTGGCCGAGGAGCTGCTGGCCCGGACCGGCAGCGACCTCGCCAACGGCCCCTACGTGTGGGCGATCACCAACCTGGCGACCTCCGAGCTCGCCCAGCAGGCCGCCCGCCACCTCGGCGCCTCGGTCACCAACCTCCCCTGGGAGAAGGCCGTGGGATCGACCTACGCGGCCTTCACCGCCTTCCAGACCTATCTCACCATGCTGGTGTACCTGCACCAGGTGCGAGGTGCGATCCGCCCAGGCCGGGCCCGCTTCCTGTACCGGGAGATCGCCAGCTTCCCGGTGGTGGCGGAGCGGATCCTCTCGTTCCAGGCGGCCAAGGACGAGGTGGCCCGGCTCGCCCGCCACATCGCCGGCAACGCCATCGACATCGCCTTCGTGGGCGCCATGCAGGGCTTCGACGCGGCCGAGGCGGCGCTCAAGTTCGCCGAGATGATGCAGCACAGCCGGGTCAAGTTCTACTCGGGCGCCTACGAGCAGCACGGCCAACGCGCCACCTACCTGAGGGCCCTGCACGCCAACCCCGGCACCCTGGTCATCCTGCTGGTCCCCAACCTGGAGACCTCGATCGGGTCATGGATGGCGCAGCTCATCCAGGAGAACAAGCCGAGGGCCGGACGGATCGCGGTGTTCTGCGCCGAGGAGGATGCCCAGGCCTTGAAGGAGGCCGGGGCCGACTACGTGATCCCGGCCCCCCGGGGCTGCACCGGATCCCTCTTCACCGATGCCCTGGGCAAGATGCTGCTCGCCAACATGCTGACCGAGGCGACCATCCGGCGCTCCAACGAGATCGCCGGCCGGATCCGGGGCTGGGGCAAGCGCCTGCTGGACGCCAGCCCGTCGCGGGAAGCCGGGGCGGTCGCGGGTCTCCGCGAGGAACTCGAGGTGATCCGGGCCCAGTTCGAGCACCTGCGGGAGGGGGACTTCTCCTCCCGGGAGCGGCGCCGGATCCTGGTCGAGACCGAGAAGCAGATGGTCAACGAGATCATCGACCTCGAGGCCCGCGAGGCCAAACTCCGCCACGTCTACCTGGAGAGCCGCCAGCTCACGGCCATCAACCCGGCCCAGCTCGACCGGGTCGAGGACCTGATCCGCACCCTGCTCGAGATGACCGTGACCTCCGAGCGCGACGTGCATGCGTTCTTCAACCTGCTCGACGACCTGATCCTCGAGTTCTCGGACCGCTCGCTCGCCATGCGCCTGGCCGAGGAACGCTTCGGATCCGACGCCGCCAAGGCCAAGATGGCCGTCCACTACCAGGGGATGGCGAAGATCATCGGCGCCAACCCGATCAAGCCGGACAACATCGCCAAGTTCCAGCAGGGGTGGGGCATCCCCTCGTTCCTGCTGCCCCCGGGCCGGCGCCGCTCCGACCCGGGAGGCTCGCTCGCCGACGTGGTCAAGCACGACGGCGACGAGGTCCGGGTGGTCCGCAAGAACCTCCTCCGGCTCGGCTTCGACGCCGCCGAGGCGGACCTGGCCGAAGGGTTCGCCCAGATGTTCCGGGTGGAGCGGGCCATCCTCCTGGAGCCCAAGTTCAACGGCGGCGGCCGGGTCAAGAGCTTCCAGTGCGACCGCCAGCTCACCGGCCTCTCCGACCGGGACCACCCCTACCAGCTCGAGGAGAGCCTGGTCGAGGAGGTCATGTCGACCGGACGCTCGTCGCTCAGGGCCGTCAAGGCCGGCAGCGCGGTCCAGCTCCAGCTGCTGGCGGCCGACCGTTTCGGGGACGTGGTCCAGGGCCTGCTCATGGCGGCGGTCGAGCGCGAGGAACTGCGGGACCGGGCCCAGCTGGTGGCCACCGTTCCCTCCCTCGCCCGCAAGCTCGAGAGCCTCCAGGGCTGGCTCCAGGTACTGGCTCCCCAGGGCGACGACCGGATCCTGGGACGGATCCCCCCGCTCGACCTGCTGGCCCACGACGAGAAGAAGCTGGTGCTGCAGCTCCGGGAACTCCGCGAGGCGGAGGAACTGGCGGCCCGGCTCCCCTTCCGGGAGGTCTTCGAGTTCCTCGGGGTCGACCCCCCTTCGATCTCGGTGGCCGACCTCCAGACCTTCCAGAACGTGTCCAATGCCCTCACCCAGATCTCCTCGGCCGCCCTCTACCGGGTGGCGGTCCGCTGGGAGGACGGCAACCGGAAGTACTGGGCCCGCCGCGACACGGAACGGCTGTGGGGGACCGCGGTCGGCACCGTCTCGTCCTACGATCAGGGCAAGGAGTTGCGCGGCATCAAGCTGATCGCGGTCTCCGGCAAGCGCCTGAAGATGGGGTTCGGTCGCGACGGGGCCCGGACCGTGATCGTCCCGGTGCCGGGCGAGACCGGGGACACCAAGGCGATCGTGCTGCTGCATGTGGTGGTCAACGAGGCCCTCGACCTCGCGGGTAGGATCCGGACCCTGGGCGAGAAGTACCGGCGGATCGTCAACCACGCCAGCGAGTACGTGGAGTGGGACGACCGCTACCTCGTCCAGGTGCCCATGGTCGACCTGCTCATGCTCTCCGACGAGGAGATCGCCGACGACCGGATCGTGCCCCTGGCACGAGCCGCCCAGGCCATCCCGGGTACCGCCTCGGCCAGTTGACCGGTCCGGTCCCTCTATCCTCAGGGCGCCGCCGTCGTCTACCCAGTGGGATGGTGTCCGCGGTCCCGTCAGGGCCCCCGGACCGGTGGAGCGGATGGACCGAGCAAGCGGAGGAAGCATGCCGAGGAAGTCGTGCAGGGGTCTCTCGCTGGCGGCAGCCCTGATCCTGGGCCTGGCCCCGGGAGCCCGGGCCCAGGTCGTCCCCACCTTCGATCCCC
>CAYOHP010000007.1:0-75597 GCA_964403795.1 uncultured bacterium
CCCGGCCCCGGCGGGGGGCCCGACGAACGGAGAGGCGGGCGCAGGCACCCCCCCGGCGGTCCGAGCCGCCTCGCGGTGCCGCCGCCCGGCCGGTGGCCGGCACCGCGTGGGGCCGGGTTCCGGGGCCCCTCGATCTCCACTGTTTTGTCGGGGTCGGGCTGCCGATGGATCGGGAGGAGGTCTCCCGACACTTGTTCTCCCCCTTTCCGGCCTTCCGACAGTTCCTGCTCCGGGCCGGCGTGGTCGCCCTCGCGCTGGCGACCTGCCTCCGGGCCGAGACCGCCGCCCCGGCAGCCCCGGTGGAAGTCGTCCCCGACTCGATCCGGGAGATCCGCCTCCGGGAGGCCCGAGCCGATGCGGTGCGGGCCGAAGTGGAGCGGGCGCTGGAGGGAACCCTCGGGGCCCGGGTCCGCCAGGTGAGCCTGGGGCTCTCCGAGCCCCGTCTGCTCCGGCGCGGCGAGGACTTCGAGCTGCGCTTCGAGAGCGGGGAGATCCACCTCTCCGAGATGGACGTCGGCGGGATCAAGGTCACGGGATCGATCCGTTTCGAGGACTTGCGCCTCGACTATGCGGCCCTGGGCGTCGGGCAGTTCCGTCTGCTCTCGGATCCGAAGGTCTATCCGGACCTCTCCACTTCGCTCACCGACCTCGAGGTCTTCATGCAGAAGCAGGGTCTGCGCGAGACCTTCCTGCGCCACGACCAGGAGACCGGCGACCTGATCTTCGGGGGGCGCCGGCCGGTCCGGATCCTGCTGGTCAGGGTCAATCCCCTGGTCACCGTGCGCGGTCGCTTCGTCCTCGCCGACAACAAGGTGGGCTTCCACCTGAGCCGGATCGACGTGGAGGATGCCGGCGGCGCGGTGGCCGAGGCCGTGGAGCGTCGGGTCCGCTCGCTGGCGGCCCAGACCGTCGACCTCGACGAGGTGCTCTCCGGGCTCCGGATCCGCTCCGTGCGGGTGGGTGGCGGCCGGGTCCGGGTGGTCTCGGAGGCGGGCCTGCTCCTGGCCCAGGACCTGACCTCGGAAGCCGCCGGCGCCGGGTAGGCTACCCCTGGACGAAGACCTCCAGGGTCTGGAAGGTCCCGTCGTCGGGATCGGTCACCGTCACCGAGAGGGTGTTGGTGCCGGCCGCCAGGCCCGGGACGTCGAAGCGGTAGTTGGCTCCCTTGGCCACGGGGACGTTCTCGAGCCGGGCCACGCCGTTCACCCGGAAGGTGGCGCGGCCGCGTCGGCTGGAGCGGAACTCCAGGACCTGTCGACCGGTCGGCAGCAGCCGGACCCCTCCCGTGACGGTCCAGGGAGCCGACTCCTCGACCCGCACCGTGAAGCGGGCCGAGAACTGGTTGTGACCCGAGAGGGGTCGGGTCGAGCGCAGCATGATCCCGGAGGTCACGGTCGACTCGCCCCCCGAGTCGACGACCTTC
Source organism: uncultured bacterium (assembly GCA_964403795.1). Lineage (GTDB taxonomy): Bacteria > Muiribacteriota > UBA6191 > CAZXTJ01 > CAYOHP01 > CAYOHP01. The sequence continues at coordinate 1,424 of CAYOHP010000007.1, forward strand.
TGGAACATGGCGACCAGGTCGGCGGTGGTCAGCGGCGAGACCGGGAGCGAGAACACGTCCTCGGGGAGACTCTGGCCGGAGAACGGCTGGTCGAGCCGGTGCATGGTGGCGATGCCGCCGCCGAGCTCGAGACCGACTTCGACCACCCGGGGCGCCACCAGGGCCTGGCCTGCCAGGTGGACGGTGGGTTTGAACACCGCACGCACTTCGGACTCCACTTCCCCGGTCGGGCTCCTGGTCACCCCGGCCCGCAGGCCGAGCCGGCTCACGTCCCGCACCGCCCCGTCCTTGGTGCGTTCGACCGAGCGGAAGGTATCGAGGCCGCGCAGGTCGGCGAGTCCCAGGAGGATGCGTTCCAGGCCGTAGCCGGAGGCCGGGACGAGCAGGGCAGCCAGGGCAGCGGCCAACCAGGCTCCCCGGGGGGGGCGATGAGGGCTAGGAGCCTGTCGCACGTAGCCGCCTGCATTCGTCGGCCCCTGCATCCCCGCCTGCGGCAGCGCTCTCCTCGCAGGCAGGATCCGCTGCCCGCTTCGTCGATCGCCTTGCAGGCGGGGCGCAGGATGCCGCCTCGGTGCGACGGCGCCTATGTGCGACAGGCTCCTAGGGGACACCGGATCCTCCCGGGAAAAGGGTAGTCGGGGTCCGGCCGCCTGCGAAGCCTGGCGGCCGGGAGGACCGGAACCGGCCGGTCCGGAGCCTGGTTGTCGGGTCGGGCTCCGGGTGGCAGGACGGCGCCGGGTCCGTGACAGCGCGTGTGGGTAGCCGCCGACGGGACCTCCGGGGGAGCCTCCGGTCACCATGCGAAACCTCCCCTCCCGGACCGGCCTCCTCGTTCCCCTCCTGGTGCTCCTGGTCTGCCCGTCCCCCGGTCCCGCCCTCGGCCCGCGACCGGCCAGCCTGGTCCTGGTGCAGGGCACCTTTCGCACGCCCGAGCAGGCACTGGTGGTCGCCTATCGCCCGGAGTGGTCCGTGGCCCTCGATCCTTCCCTCTGCCGGGAGAGGGCGCCCGGAGTCCTGGAGGCGGCCGCCGACCTCCTGCTGGGTCCTTCGGCCCGCTCCGACCTGCCGGCCTCGCTGACCTGCCTGGCAGGCCTCGGCGCTGCCGGGCATCGCTTCCTGGTGCGGGTCCAGGGTCCGGAGGGCGGGGAGGCGGACGATTGGCTGGAGCGCCTGGGGTGGCGGCGTTCCGGGGATCCCGGGGAAGGACGGCAGCCCGACTCCCGAGGTCGGACCTGGGGGGGGGCCTGGGTCCAGACCGGTGCTTCGGCCCGGTTCGCGGCCGGCATGGGGATCCTGCGCGGCGACGCCGAGGCATTCCCCATGCGTCTCTCCGGGATCGGTGAAGAGGGGTTCAAGGTCCACCGGCTCGGCCGTGTCGCCTTCGGGACGCTCGCCTCCTGCCGCAGGTTCCCGAGCCCCGGGGGCGCGCCGCCTGCCTTCCTGCCGCTGGATCCCGGAGTCCTGACGACCCCGCCGGAGTGGCTCCAGCTCTCCCTCCATCTCGAGCCCCGGGTCGGGCCCGGCGGGCTCCAGCTGAGACTGGCCTTCGGCCGCACCGGACCGAGGGACACCCCGGCCGGTCGCGGCGCCGAGATCGAGCGGGTCCGGCTGGGGTGGAGCGGTCCGCCGCCGGCCTGGATCCGGCGCTTCCCCGACCGCCTGGCCATCGCCTGGACCGAGGATCCGGCCTCGGCCCTGGGCCGGATGCAAGCGTGGATCGAGTCGGTGCGGGATCCTGTGGAGGGCCCCGGGTGATCCCGGGTCAGTGCGAGAGGCGGCGGGCTTCCAGGGCCAGCGAAGCGAGGTAGCCGAGGACCCGGGCTCGCTCGGGATCGAGCCGACCCGACTCGATGTCCTGCATGGCGCCCATGAGGGAGGTCTCGAGGCGGTCGGCGGCGCGGGAGCCCGGCCCGGGAGGGGCGATCGGGTGAGGCTGGCCGGGAGACCTGAGGATCCGCGAGACCCGCAGGGCCGAGTCCACGGGGTCGGGGGCCGCGGTGGGGGCCTCGGGAACGGGGCCGGGCGCCTCGGTACCTTGCCGCGATCCTGCGGTGCCCCGGGAGCCCGGACCGGGCCCCGGAGGGGACGCGGAGGAGAGGGCCCTCCAGGCCATGCGGACCCGATCGCGGGAGATCGGGGCCCTCGCCTCGAAGCTCTCGAAGCCGGGATCCCCGGCGAGATCGGTCGGTACCGGACGCGACTCCAAGGCATCCAGGGCCGCCAGCAGGCGCCGGTGCTGGGCCTCGCCCGGGGACGGCGACGACGAGTCCGCGGGGGCGGAGGCCCTGCGCCCCGGGCGACCGGCGGACCGGTTCCGGGAAGCGCCGTCTCCGGCCCGGGATGCCGGGGCAGGGGCCGCGGGCCCGGGGGAGGCGTTTCCCGATCCCGGAGGCGGCACGGTCGAGAGGCGCTTGCGCCAGGCCTCCTGGGAACCCGGGTTCTCGAGCAGGGCCTGGTGGGTAGCGAGCATCCGGGCCATCCCGGTCACGACTTCCCGGAGCTTCCGGAGCTCGTCGTCCTGGGCCGGGCGGGTCTCGAGCAGGCGCTGGGTGTAGCGGGCCAGGATCTCGGCCATCTCGAAGCGGGTGAAGCTCCGCTTCCCGTGGAACTTCTGGCCCCAGCCCTCGAGCATCCCCTCGGTCCGGAGCCACTCGATCGCCGGGTAGGCCCAGTGGTCGGGGCTCACGTCCCGGAAGGAGTCGACCGGCGGCCTCAGCACGAAGTCCTGGGCCGGAGCCGGGAAGGCTCCCCAGACCGAGAGCGCCACCACCATCGCCGGGAGGCGGAAGGGACGATGCCGGGGACGGCGGGTTGCCATCATCCCCCGTCCTGGACTCCGGGCTGGGCGTTCATGCGTCGCAGGCGGAGCAGGACCTGGTTCGAGCCGCTCTGGAATCGCGGGCGGGCGTGCTCGCCTTGGGTGCTCTTGAGCAGGGCCTGGATGCGGGCCTTGCGGGCCAGGTCCTCCGGGGAGAGCACTTCCCCGGACTGTGCGCCGGGGTCGTGCCCGATGCCGGGTGCCTCGGGGGACACCGGCTCGGCGTAGAGGCGGGAGAGGCCGGTTCCCACCGGGAGAGCCTGGGGGCGGGCCTCCACCCCGGAGAGCACCCTCTGGGCGAGGACCGGCAGCGGGGGCCGATCCGGGGCGGTCCGGGGACCGAGGAGCTCGAGGCCGGGGAAGGTCCGGAGGACCCTCTCGGCGGTCTCGATCCGGGTGGCTGCCTGGGCCGGCTTCTCTTCGTCGTGGGTCAGGGCACCGAGCAGTTCAGCCTTGGGGAGGGTCGGATTGGCGGCCGCCTGTTTCGGGATCTCGATGCCCATCATCTGGAGGGCGTCGAGCAGGGCTCGTCGACGCGACTCGGGACTGCCCGATGGATCCTCGGCTTCGATCCGCTTCTCCAGGAAGGCGATCAACTGCTCCATGGCCGCCGATCCGGCGGCCGGCGGCCCGGAGGCGGGACCGGGCGCCTCGGTCAGCGGCATCCCGGAGGGATCCTCGAGGACCGAGAGGTCCACCGGTCCGCCGGTCTGGGAGCGTGCGGGCGTCGGGGCCAGCAGCGTGGTCAGGAACAGCAGGGACGCGGTAGCGGCGCGAAGGGTGGCATCGGACACGGGTTTCCTTCCCTCCTACCTAGGATCGGCGGCAGAACCCGCCCGGTCCACACTTCCCTCGATCCGGCGGAATCCTTCCGGCCGGACCTCCACCACGGATCCCGGAGTGGCGGTCAGCCTTCCCCGCGGGGTCCGGACCGTCAGGGAGTGGGGAGCGCCGGCCCCGGTGGTGACCCGGACCAGCCCCGCCACCACCTCGATGGCATCCGGGGCGAGGAAGATCCGGCTCGAGGGTGCCAGGGCCAGTTCGCCCCGGTTGCCCGAGAGGAGGACCACCAGGCGGGTGCCGGCATCGGTGCGGATCCAGCTGCGCCATGCGATCCGCTCGACCCGACCGGTGGCCAGGGGCCGCCAGGCGGAGGAGTCCTCGGACCTCACCTCGGCGGACCCCGAGCCGAGCATGGCGGTGGGATCGGCGTCCTCGCCGGCGCTCCGGTCGATCGTGGCATCAGGGGAAACCGGGTTCCGGGAGCCGCGCAGGCTCCGCCAGCGGGCCAGCAGATCCGGGATCGAGCGACCAGCCTGGTCCGTGGACGGTCGGGGTCGGGCCGTGGACGGCTCGTCGGGGTCGATTCCGTAGAGCCGGAGGTCGGGAGCCAGCTCCGGGGAGACCTCCTCCGGGGCGACCCCCGGGTGGTCGGATCCGGCGGGCGCGGCGGTGCCGAGGGTGGCGGGCGGGGGTGGGAGTCGGGTAGCCGCGGGAGCCTCGGGTCGAGGCACCGGGGTCGGGTCGGTCGACGGAGGACGGCTCCCGGGTGTCGAGGTGGGCCGGGGGGCGAGGGCGAGATCGCCCAGGAGCTCGCGCTCCACGGCCAGGGCCCGGTGCCGGGCTCGGGGATCCAGGGACCACAGGGCCCGGTCGGCCACCACGGGCATCGACGCCGGGGCGGAAGCGAGCAGGAGCGCCAAGGGAGACAAGGACGGACCTCTCGGGTGCGCTAGAGCAGGCTCCCGTCCTGCGGCACCTCGATCCGGAGCTCCTGGTTGATCCGTCGCGGGTACACCGTGGTGGAAAGCTGGATCAGGTTCTTCGGATCCCCTTGTCCATCGGCAGCCTGCTTGAAATCCTTGATCTTCACGTCGTAGTAGGCGACGTCGACGATGACCCGGTAGTACTGGAACAGGATCCGCTCGTTCTCGCTGGTGTGCCGGACCTGGAACTTGTCCACCGGCGTCTGCCCCCCGAGCCAGATCCGTCGCTCCGCGGGCTCGCCCATGTCGAGGCTGTCCATGGGCCACTTCTCGTAGAGGATGGTCTGCTGCTCCCGGTTGAAGGTGTACTTGCTGTAGTAGCGCCGGAGCGGGTCGTCGTTGCCCCGGCTGGGGTCGAGGAGCGGGATCGCCAGGGTGCTGGTCCCGAAGCTCGAGGCCACCACCGGGGCCACCGCGTGCCGGAGTTCCTGCCGGATCCTGGCGAGCAGGATCCGCACCGCGATCTCGCCCTCGACCTTGCGGGTGGCGAACCCGACCCGGATGGCCCCCGAGTAGTACATGTCGTAGAGCACCGAGAGGCAGATGGCCGAGAGCACGAAGACGATCAGGATCTCGATCAGGGTGAAGCCGCGGCGTCGGGGCCGGGGACCGGTGCCGGGCACTCGGAGGGCCATCGTCACTTCACCGGGGTGTAGAAGGTGACCAGGACCGCGCTCTTTGGCTTCTTGGTGGAGCGGTCGTCCCAGGTCACGGTGACCTCGATCTTCTTCATGTCCCGGGGGTCGTAGCCCTCGATGGGGCTCACCCGGGCGGTGATCACGAAGCGGGGATCGTAGTTCTCGAGTTCGGTGCCCTCGGGGATGTTGTGCTCCTTGAAGATCTGCTCGGGCGTCATCTCCTGGCCGTTGGGGGCGAAGGCCGCGTAGGGCGCCCCCCGGATGGTCTCGAGGATCTCCGAGGCGTACACCGTCGCCAGGGTCTCGTCGCCGCCCCGGTACACCCGGAGGAAGCCCTGGCGGAGCAGCACGAAGATCTGTCCGATCACGGCCACCACCACCACCAGGGTGACCATGACCTCGATCACCGTCATGGCCCGACGCGACCGGCCCCTGGACCCCGGGTTCCCGCCGTCGCCCCGGGTCATGGCCCCGCCCCGCCCGGTTCGATCTCGGGGGCGTCCCGCTTGATCAGGTACTCGAACTTGTCGATCTCGTCGGTCAGCGACACGTGGTAGTAGTCCTGGGCATCGAGGCTGTTGGGGTTGTAGAGCTCCTCGGCCGGCACGTGGTAGGTCCAGTCGAAGTTGACCTGTCCCCCGTCGCCGAGGTGGTCGAGCAGCAGGTCGTTGCAGCCCACGCCCCCGAACACGTTCATGGTCTTCCCCGGGGTGACGTGGAACGGATAGATGTAGCTGTAGAGCTGGGCATGCACCGGCTCCGAGGTGTCGAAGACGATGCCTCCCAGGGCGATGATGGTGAGCAGGTCGTTCTTCTTCGGGTCGTCGGCGGAGTCCTGCTTCTTCACCAGGAAGCCCTGGAAGATGACCCGCCCGAAGGTGATGATCGTGCACTTCCCGGTGTAGCGGAAGTTCTTCAGGGTCAGGTCCTCGGTCCCGGTGATGTAGACCACCCCGTTCATGCGCAGCAGGCCGGGGTCGTCCTTGTCCCGGAAGCGGCGCAGGAACACGTTCTTCTGGTCGGGGGGGGCGTTCTCGGGCAGGCGCGGGTCCCAGAGGGACGAGATGTACTCGGTGGCCTTGGTGTAGAAGAGGAAGGGATTGAAGTCGGCCAGCGGTCCCTCGAAGAACGGCTCGTAGGCGCCCTGGATGCCCTGTTGGGCCCGGTCGACCTCGTTGGAGAGGAACATCCCTCCCCCGGGTGCGCCCGGGGTCGAGCCGCCGGCCTTCAGGTACTCGCCCACCCACTTGTCGATCTTGGATTCGGGATCGGTCTGCAGGAAGCTCCGCAGCGCCACGTGGTAAGGCGAGATGATGGCGCCCTGGGGGAGGTTGGCGACCTCCTCCTGCATGGTCTCGGAGAGCCCCGGGGCGAGCGCGGTGTTCATCCGGGTCGCCCAGCTGTCCAGGGTCTTGATGAACGAGGGCTTGCGGATGTCGGCCGGGAGCTTCATGAAGCGGTCCTTCAGCTTGTCGTCCCAGGCCGGGGGCAGGTCCTCCTTCTTCATCGGCTCCTCTTGCGGGAGCCGGTCGAGGTGGTCCTTGGGGAAGTAGGGGATGGGGATCTGCTTGTCCCCGAAGGTCCGCTTCACGTTCTCCCACCAGCCCGTGAAGGCGTAGTCCCTCGCCATGTAGTAGTTCTGGAGCACGCTCCCGTAGACCAGGGTCGGCGAGAGCCGGATGTTGTACTGGGCGTAGAGCTTGGAGAGGAGGGTCGCCCCGATCTCCTTGACCTTCTCCCAGAGCCGGGCGAAGAAGCCTTCCGCCTCGACGGCCTTGCCGGCCTCCTTCTCGGTGGTCCGCCCGAACAGGTCGAGTCCCGACTTGCTGGGAGGGTTCTCCTTCCAGGGACCGTCGGCGAGCGCGCCGAAGTAGGTCCTGTAGCCGTCCCCGTCGGCCCCGTTCAGGTACTTCTTCATGTCCTCCTCGAGCAGCTCGATGCCGGTCCCGAGGTAGCGGATGATCAGGTCGCCCTCCTCGGGCACGCTGGTCGAGGCGTCGCTGGGGCCGGTGGATCCGTCGCTGGGGCCGGTCGACTCCCCGGAGGCCCCGCTGCCCGGTCCCCGCAGGTCGGTGCCGCCTTCCCGCTCCCGGGCCAGCTGCTCCCGCATGGCGCGGTCCTGGCTCTCCAGGTAGTCCTCCCGCAGCCCTTCCTTCAGGCTCTTCAGGGGAATGGGGGGCAGCACCGGGAGGAGTTCGCTCTCGGCCGAGAAGAAGGTCTTCTGGAGGGCTCCCGCGGCCCGGTCCCCGTTGGTCAGCGGGACGATCCCCTCGCGGATGTAGACGCGACCCGGGGGCACGGTGCCCTTGGGGAGGATCTCCTCCTCGAGCTTCTGGATGAAGTCCGACTTCTTGTTGGTCCGGCTGAACTTGGCCCACCCGTGGTCCAGCGTCAGGGTCTTCGAGGGCTTGGGGAAGTCCTTGGGGTCGTAGCCCATGGCCGACTCCCAATGGGCGAAGGTGAGCGGGTTCTTGCGGTTGTCGAGGTTCTGGCGGGCGTCGTTGTTCACGAACAGGGTCGACTCGGCCAGCACCGGGACGGTGGTACGGACCACCTTGAGCGGCTTGGAGGCCACCACGATCTTGGTCAGGTCGCCCATGGTGATCGAGACCGCCACCTCGAAGGCGGCGTCCTTCTCGATGGGGTCATGGGGGTTCATCCCCCGGATCGCGAACGGCTCGATGCGGGTGATCCGGGCCTTGATCCCGAATTTCTCGCCCTCGATCCCGTAGAGCTCCTTGGCGACGGTGCGGGCGGCGGCGCTGAATTCGCCCACCGTGTCGGCATCGAGGTCGATGGGGGCGTTGTCCCGCTCGGGATCCCAGTGCTTGCGGAGCATGTCGTAGAGGCGGTTGTTCCCCGAGGGGTCGTTCAGCTTCTTCGAGATGTTGAAGAAGGTCTCCTCGATGGCCGCCTCGGCCAGGCTGGTCACGACTTCGCTGTGGTAGACGAAGATGGCGTTGACCTCGTTGAAGCGCCCCAGCCAGGCCATCATGGCGGCCATGATGACCAGGGTCGCGATCAGGGCCATGCTGACCCAGAGGAGCACGCCGCGGCGGTTGCCGGCCTGCCTGGGCTCGGCGGAACGCCGGTCGCACGCCCACCACCGCAGCGCGACGCCGGGGCGCGACCCGGCAACGGGCACCCAACGGGCAGCGGGGAGGCGGCGGGTCAAGGTCGTCCAGTCCTCGTTTCCGGTCGAGGTCTCGATCCGATCGTAGCCGAAGGTCCCCGCTCCGGTCCTGCCGCCGTTCCCGACTACGGGCTTTCCCCGGCCCGGGTTGCCTGCAGTCGTCGGATCCGACGGGGTAGCCTTTCCGCCCGGAGGGATCCCCCGTGAAGACCCCGACCGCCGAGCCCGTGCTCCGCATCCTCGTGGCCTCCTCTCGCAACGACCTCACCCAGGCCCTGGCCGTGCTCCAGGCCCGGGAGCCCATCGAGATCGGCGGCCGCGCCGCCACCACCAAGGAGGCCCTCGGCTCGGCCCGGATCGTGAGGCCCGACCTGGTCCTGGCCGAGCTCGAGGCCGAGGGCCTGGACGGGATCGAGTTGGCCGCCCGCCTGGCGGAGGACCAGCCCGACGTCGTCACGGTGATCGTCTCCGGCCGGACCGATTCGGACGCGGTGCGGGGGGCGATGGCCGCGGGGGCGAGGGAGTTCGTGACCCGACCCATCGACCCCGAAGCCCTGGGTGAGGTGCTGCGCCGGGCCGGTCGTCGCCTGGCGAACCGCCGTCGCCTGCTCCAGGAGGAGACCCCCAAGGGCCTGCCCGGAGCGGGTCTCTGGGCTTTCGTCCAGCCGACTTCGGGGAACGGACAGACCACCCTGATGCTCTCGCTCGCCAACGAACTCCTCCTGCTCCGGCGCAAGGTGATCGTGGTCGACCTGGAGCGCATGTTCGGGGACGTGGGGTTCTACCTCGGGCTCCATGCGAAGGGCGGCAACCTGTCGGACCTGATCCGCTCCGGGCGCCTCGACGAGGACCAGGCCCTGGAGGCGAGCCTTGCGGTGCACCCCTCGGGCCTCAAGGTGCTGCTCCCGCCCGAGGATGCGGCCGAGGCCTTCGCGTGCGAGCCGGCCCAGATGGTGGCCGTGGTGGAGGCCCTCGGGCGGATCGCCGACTACGTGCTGGTGGACATGCCCGCGGGCGTCCACGAGGGCCTGCTGCCCCTGCTCGACCACGCCCGCTACCTGTTCGTGGGCTGCAACGGGAAGCTCGCCTCGTTCAAGAACTTCCGGAAGCTGCTCCTGCTCTTCCGCCGGATCGGGTACCCGGCCAAGGCGACCCTCCCGGTGCTGACCGGCTACCGACCGGACGAGGCCCCGCTCCGGGACTTCGAGGACCTCCTCAAGAAGGCCGACATCGAGCTGGGCGGCGTCTTCCCCTACGACCGGGAGAGCGTCCAGATGGCGGTCCGCCAGGGGCAGCCCGTCTCCCGGGTGGCCCCGGAGAGCGAGTGGACCCAGCGGGTCCGCGACTTCCTCTATCCGCTCCTCGAGCTGCCGCCCCCCAAGCCGGTCAAGGGCAGCATGGTGGAGAGGGCCCGCAAGCTCTTCCAGAAGGTCTTCCTGGCCTGACGGCCGAGGTATGCTGGCCCCGCATGCGTCGCTACTCTCCACAGGCCCCGCTCCGACTCCTGGTCGCCTCCCAGCGGGCCGACGTCGCCCATGTCCTCGAGGGAGCTCCCCTCGACCTGATCGAGGTGGTCGGTCGCTCGAGGACGGGTGCCGAGGCCCTCGCCTCTGCCCGGATCGTCCGGCCCGACGTGGTGCTGGCCGAGGCGGAAGGAGCCGGTCTGGACGGACTGGAACTGGCGGCCCGCATCAGCCAGGAGTTCTCCGATCTCGCGGTGGTCTTGATCTCGGACCGGGGTGACGGCGAACTGGTGCGCAAGGCGATGTGGGCCGGGGCACGGGATTTCCTGGTCCGCCCGCTCGACGTGTCGGGGACGGTCGAGGCGCTGCGCAGGGTCGGCAAGCGCATGGCGATCCACCGCGATCCGGCTGCGGGCGAAGGCGCCGGGAACCTGGCCGGGTCGGGGGTGTGGGCCTTCCTCCAACCCATGGCCGGGAACGGGCAGACCACCCTGGCGGTTTCGCTGGCCCGCGAGCTGGTCCGCCACGGCAGGCGGGTGGTGGTCGTCGACCTCGACCCCTTCTTCGGGGACCTCGGGTTCTACCTGGGGATGGGGGAACGCTTGCCCCACATCGGGGACCTGATCCGCTCCGGGAAGCTCGAGCACGAGCCGACCATCGAGGCGCATCTGGTGGTGCATCCCAGCGGGATCCGGGTGCTCCTGCCGCCCGAGGACTCGGCCGAGGCCTTCGTGTGCGAACCGGATCGGGTGATCGAAGTGGTGCGGGCCCTGGGCCGGGTGGCGGACTACATCCTCCTCGACATGCCCGCCGGGGTGCCCCAGCAGTACTTCCCGCTCCTCGACGAGGCGCGGTTCCTCTTCCTCTCGTGCAACGGGAAGCTCGCCTCCTTCAAGAACCTCCGCAAGATGGTGCGGCTGCTCCAGCGGATCGGACACCAGGGGAATGCGCTCCTGCCGGTCCTCACCGGATACCGGAGCAACGAGGCCCCGCTGGCCGAGTACCAGGAACTCCTCGCCCGCATGGGCGTCTCCCTGGGGCAGGTCTTCCCCTACGACTGGATGGGAACCCGCAAGGCGATCCGCCGGGGAGTCGCCCTCAACGACATCGACCCCGAGAGCGAGTGGGCCGCGTCCATCCGCGAGTTCCTGGTGAAGCTCCTGGGGCTGCCGGTCCCGGAGCGGCGCCAGTCCCTGGGCCAGCGGGCCCGTCGCTTCCTGGGGCGACTCGTGTCTACCCCTTGACCCCGATCATGATCTCCTGGGCCGAGGGGTCGCCGGCCCCGATGGCGACGAAGGCGTCGCTGCCGCTGCGCAGGTGACCGACGAGAGTCGTGCCGTCCACCGCGAAGCGCCCGTCGGCCTGGACCGCCAGGCTGCCCGAGAGGGTGGTCCTGACCGGGATCCCGAACCCACCGAGGTCGAACGGCGGGGGAAGTCCGAGTCCGGTGCCGCCGAGCGAGTTCAGCAGCACATCGAGGCTGGCCGAGCCGGAGTCCGAGACCGTGAGCGAGCCCTGGAGGACGAACCGGTCGAGGAGCGCGGGTCCGGGCCCGCTGGAGAGGCGCAGGCTCACCATCTGGTACCGGCCGGCCGCGGCGGCCAGGTCGAAGCTCCCCGTGCTCGGGATCAGGACCATGAGCTGCTGGCGGCCCGGCGTGGTCCGGTCGGTGAGGAGGAGGATTCCGCCCCCGGCACCGATCCTGCCTCCCATCGACAAGGGGTAGGTGACGTCGGCGAGGGTCAGGGTGAGGCTCCCGTCCGCCTGCACCGTGTAGCCGCCCCGGCAGGTGCCACAGGCCGGCCCGGGTAGGCCCTGCCCGAGGACGTTGCCGGCGGTCACTGCCAGGTCGAAGTTCCCGTCGCCCAGGAAGCGGATCCTGCCGGCGACCGCGCCGACCCCGGTGGGATTCCCGGGAGCGCCCGAGGGAGCCTGGACGAAGAGGGTGGCGAAACCGTAGTCGGCGGCGAGGGAGGCGGTGGTGAAGCCGCTCGCCTGGGTCGCCATCATCACCATGAGTTCGTGGCGCCCCTGGGTGAGGGTGGAGGCGCCGAGCGCCAATGCGTTCCCGGGGAGCAAGGCGCCCCGGGTGCCGTCGAGGACCCCGAGACGGTCCGGGGCCAGGAAGTAGGAGGAACTGCCCGCGCCCACGGGCTCCGGGCCGAAGCCCCCGCAGCTCTCGTTCACGAAGCCGGCTCCCGCCGGGAGGGAGAAGCCTCCGGCGCCGTCGGCGGAGAGCGTCCGGAAATGGGAATACAGGGCCAGGGTCCCGTCGACCCTGCCGCCGCAGCTGCCCGCGGCCTGTGACGCCAGACCCAATCGGGCCAGGGCGAAACTCCCGATCAGCAGGGAGTTCAGGTTCCCGGCCCCGCCTCCACCTCCGCCGCCGCTGCAGCTCTGGATCGCGAGCAGGGCGGGGAGCGCCAGCGCCAGGAGGGCCGCGTCGGCACCGCGGGGGGGACGCCGGGGACTCACCGCCGTTCCTCCAGGAAGAAGAAGCCGAACCGGGGATCCCGCTGGAGGGGGTGGGTGTCCTCCCCGAGGTCGTGGTCGGCCGCGAACTCCTGGAGGGGCTTGGGCGAGAGGCAAGCATGGATCAGGCCGCCGCCACCCGGGTGCTCTTCGCTGATCACCGCCAGCGGACCGGCCCGCTCCAGGCGACGCATCAGGCGGACGTTCACCCAGGGCGAGCCGTCGGGGTCGCTCGCCCAGGCGGGATGCACCTCGTGGAGCAGCTGAACGCTCCGGTCCATGGCCCCGTGCAGGCGGGCCTGGGCCGACCCGTCCCGGGGAGGGGCCCCCTGGAGCTTCTCGAAGAGCTCGCGGAAGAGCCGCTCGTAGTGGGAGGCCTGGCCGGGATTGCGCTCCCGGGCGTAGCTCCGGGCCAGCAGGTAGTAGAGGCGGAGGCGGAGTTCGGTCTCCCCCTCGGGCAGGCTGTCGAGGAGCTGCTCGGCCGAGGCGATGGCGAAGGTGTGCTCGCCCGCCAGGTAGTCGGCTTCCAGCGCCTCCAGGCGGGCCGCGATCCCGGGCGCCACGCCCTTCAGGTCGACCAGGCTGGTAGGTGCCCGATGCCCGGATCCGGAGGCCACGGTCGGGGTCGGGGAAGGCGAGGGGGAGGGGCTCGCTTCCGGGGTGGGTTCCCGGGTCGGCGGAGGTGGTCCGGGCCGAGGCTCGCGTCCGCACCCGGCCGCCAGGGCCAGGAACGGGAGCAGGGCCAAGCCCGGGAGGCGGGTCAGGCGGTCGGGCACGGGAACACTCTAGCAGTCCCGAGAGACCGTGAACCTGTCCCCGCCGGGCTTCAAGCGCCCCATCATCCCCGCCTGCGGCAGCGCTCTCCTCGCGGGCAGGGTCCGCTGCCCGCTTCGTCGAGCGCCTGGCATGCGGGGCGCTGGGTCGCTCTCGGGCCTACGCCGGGGACAGGTTCACAGTCTCTGAGGTCCGGTCCGGGGTCGGACCGTGGTAGATTCCGGGGGCCGCGCCCAAGTGGTGGAATCGGTAGACGCGACGGATTCAAAATCCGTTGTCCTCACGGACGTGCCGGTTCGAGTCCGGCCTTGGGCAGCTTCCCCCGTGCCGCGCCCCTCCTCGGACTGCCCGGGACCGTGGCGGTCCACGACTCCTTCGAGTTCCCCGAGTCCCGGGCCAGGGAATCACCGCACGGGAGGAAGGCAGGGAGCGCACACCCGCGGGGCTTGCCATGTGCTCCGGCTCCCGCTATCTTCCCGTGCTCCCGCGAGTCGCCCTCGCGCCGAGCCCCCGGACGGTTCCCGGGGTCGACGCCCGAGGAGACCACGTGACCCCCACCGCCCGCCGATGGCTCGCCGGCTTCCTGGCCGCCGGGACGCTGTTCCCGGCCCTGGCTCTCGCCGAGGGTCGGGGGACGCGCTTTGCAGCCTTCCACCAGACCCGACCCGAGAAGGCGATCGTGCGCGTGGAGGCCGGGGTCGCGGAGCTCGAGTCCCTTGGGTTCGACCTGGCCCGCCACGGCAGCGAGCTGCCCGGGGAACCGGTCGACGTGGTGGCCTCCCCCGACGACCGGGAGCGCCTCACCCGCCTGGGTTTCCGCTGGAGCGAGGGACCCCGACCGGTCCCCGGTCCCGGTCCCGAGGGCGACTGGTCCGACCTCGCCGGGGCGATGGCCCGCCTCGAGGAGCTGGTGGCGGCGAACCCCGACCTGCTGGCCAGCTTCGAGGTCGGACGCTCGATCCAGGGACGTCCGATCGTGGGGGTGCGGGCCTCGACCTCGCCCGGGGCCGCCGATCCGGATCGACCCAAGGTGTCCTTCAACGGCAACCACCACGCCCGGGAGGTGATGACCGTCGAGGTCTGCCTCGACATCCTCGGTGAGCTGGTGCGTCGCTACCGGGAGGGCGACCCTTCGGCGGTCCGCTGGCTCTCGGAGCTCGAGATCTACGTCACCCCGGTGGTGAACCCCGACGGCTACGCCTTCGTGTTCTCCGACGACGACTGGTGGAGGAAGAACCGGCGACCGAACGCCAACGGGTCCTACGGGGTCGACCTCAACCGGAACTACCCCTATGCCTGGGGCGCCAACAACTCGGGATCCTCGGGTTCGCCCTGGTCGGAGACCTACCGGGGCAGCGGGCCCGCCAGCGAACCGGAGGTGGCGGCCATGGTGGCCTTGGCCCGGGAGCTGCGCCCGGTCTTCAACCTCTCGTTCCACAGCTACAGCGAGGTGCTCCTCTACCCCTATGGGTACGAGGAGGCGAAGAACCCGGTCGGCGACGTGATGGAGGACCTCTCCACCCAGATCGCCTCCCGCATGACCCGCGACTCGGGCCAGGGGCACTTCGACAAGCGCTCCCGCCTCTACCCGGTTAACGGTCTCGACCGGGACTGGTACTACTTCGAGCTCGGTACCTACAGCTTCGTGCCCGAGATCTCGAGCTCCGACCAGGGCTTCCACCCGCCCCATTCCTGGGTGGCTCCCACGGTTTCGGGCCTCCGGGCGGCCTGGGCCTTCGTGCTGGAGCGGACGCTCGGGTCCGGGATCCGGGGCACGGTGCGCTCGGCGGCCACCGGGGAGACCGTGGCGGTGGGCAAGGCCACCCTCGACGAGGTCCAGTGGCGAAATGGCGAGCCCCTCTCGCTCTCGGCCCGGGGGGACTTCCACAAACTGGTGGCACCCGGGACCTACCGGCTCCGGGTGGAGGCCGCCGGGTACCAGCCCTGGTCGGGCGAGGTCACCGTCGGCGAGGGTCTCGTCCGACTCGGGATCGAGCTGGCTCCCGTGTCGCCCGCGGCTCCGGCGCTGGTCCCGGTCCGCCCGGTCCCGGCTGCCCCGTAGGACGGGTTCCCACCGCTTCGCATCGATCCCGTCCGGTGGCGCGGCTCGGCCCGGGATGCGGGTCGTGCTACCCTCTCCCCAGGGTGGTGCGATGAGACCGACGGGTGTCCGGCGCCCCATGCGCCGACCGTGGCAGGCCTTGCTCCTGGCCGCCGGCATGCTCTGCGTCCAGGGGTGCGGCTTCGGCTGGCTCTACATGAAGATCGGTGATTCGAAGCGGATCGCCGGCGTGAAGATGCTGTCCTACGACACCCGGTCGAACCGCTTCCAGGTGGCCCAGAAGGCCTTCCTGTCGGCGATCTCCTACTACAAGGACGCCATCCTCTACGACGACGTGACCAACCCGTCCGTCTACCACAAGCTCGGCTTCTGCTACATGATGCTCTCGCCGGGCGATCGCCTCGAGCTCTGGGAGATCCGCAGCGACACCTTCAAGTCGTTCCTGAGCGGGCTCGACACCATCCGCAAGCTCGCCGACCAGCGCAAGAAGACCCCCGCCATCGTGGCCCTCGAGCAGGAGGTCCGGACCGAGCTGCAGCTCACCGAGGACGTGCTCGGCACCACCAAGTTCGACGAGAACAAGGAGGAGGGCGGGACCAACGATTCGGCGTTCACCGACGAGGACTACGCCCGCTGCCACGCCGGGCTCGGCCAGATGGCCTTCCTCGACGCCATCTCCCAGCGCAGCGAGAAGAACTACAAGGTCGCCCTCTTCCACTTCAAGCTGGCGGAGCGGGCTTCCAAGCGCCGGCGGAAGGCCGAGTCCGGGGGCAAGACCTTCCTCGACTCGGTCATGGACTTCTTCAACCTGCAGGAGATCTTCGAGGACATCCCCTACGTGGTGGAGGTCGCCAAGATCCACAACTACCTGGGCCTCGCCTACCGCAAGCGGGGAGAGACCAAGCTGCAGAACTACCACTTCCAGCTGGCCCGGGAGAACCTGGACCAGGCCCTCGAGCAGTTCCCCAACGACGTGCGGGTGCTCTCGGAGCGGGCCCGGCTCTCCTTCTACCAGGGCGAGTTCGAGAAGGCGCTCTCGGACATCGAGAAGGTGGTCCGGGAGACCGAGTTCTACGCCGACAAGCGCGAGTTCATGCTGCTGATGGGCGAGATCTACAACGAGATGGGGCGCTACGACGACGCCCTGCAGGCCTTCCAGTGGATCCTCGACCGGGAGGAGTTCGCCCAGGAACCCCTGATCGGCAGGGCCCGGGCGTTCGCCGCCAAGAAGGACCGGAACTCGGCCTCGGCCGACCTGGCGACCCTGATGAAGGGCGAGGAGAAGAACCCGTTCCTGTTCCGGCAGGCCGGCGACACCTATGCCATCCTGGGGGACCGGCGGACCGCCGCCGAGATGTACCTGAAGGCCTACTACCTCGACCAGGAGGACATCGAACTGGTGTTCCTCCTCGGCAAGCTCTACCTCGAGCTCAACGAGACCCAGCAGGGCAAGGACCTCCTGAACAAGGTGGTCCAGATCAACCCGACCTCCGACTTCGCCGCCAAGGCCAAGCAGCTCCTCGGCAGTCGGTGAGTCCGGCGGGCGAACCCCCGCCCCCACTCCCGAACTCAGTTCCTCCCTCGATCCTGCCGAAGGATCGTACGAAGGGGAGGATCCGTGTCCCGGATTCGTTCTGCCTGCGGCAAGACGCGGGGTGCCCTGACCGGCCTGGTGATGGCGGCGGCGCTCGGCGCGGTCGGCTGCGGGGGCGACGACACCACCGTCTCGATCGCCGACCTGCGCCAACCCTCCCCGGTCCGGAACCTCCGGGCCCTGTCCGGGGACCGCCGGATCCGCCTGGTCTGGGACGCACCTTCCGAGGGGGACATCCTCGGCTACCACGTGCTCCGGGCGACCTCCTCGACCGGGCCCTTCGAGAAAGTGGGGGCCACCGGGACGGTCGGCTCCCCCTTCTTCCAGGACCTGGGACCGGACCTGAACTCGGACGGGATCCCGGACGGCCTGATCAACGGCCAGCGATACTTCTATAAGATCTCGCCCTTCGACCGGCGCGCCCGCGAGCCCCAGGTGGACCAGAACCCGACCGTCAGCGGCGTCCCGGGCTCCCTGCCCCAGGGGGTCAACGACCTCTCCATCACCCGGGTCCGGGCCTACGGCGGCAATCGGCGGGTCATCCTCACCTGGGACCTGAACCGGGACACCCAGGTCTTCGGCTACAACGTCTACCGCTCGCGGGTCGCCGCCGGTGCCGGGGCCCTGGACCTGGTGGCGCTGATCCCCCAGGGCGTGAACCACTACGTCGACCAGGGCCTGGGCAACGACCAGGACTTCCGCTACCAGATCGCCCCGGTGACCCGGGAACTGCTGGAGGGTCGCCGCACCCAGTCCCGGATCGTCCGTACCACCAACGGGGATGCCACCATCCCCAAGTTCCCGGGCCACGACCTGGCCACCGGCCCGGTCCAGGTGGTCTCGGTGTCGACCTCCGGCGTGACCCTCTCCTGGGGGCGCCCCACCGAGAACACCGACGGCACCCTGCTCGGCGTCAACGGCACCCCCGACGACCTGGTCCAGGGCGGCTACATCGTCTACCGGTCCCGGAAGTCGGATGGGCGCTACGCCCCGGTCGGGATCCTGGAGGGTGCCGGGAACGAGCTGGCGTACACCTTCACCGACCCCCAGGGCACCACCGCCGACTTCTACACGGTGCGGGCCTTCGACGCCTCGGGCAACCTCTCGGCCCAGGGACGCCGGGTCAACGCCGGACCGGCCCCGGTGGTCCCCGACGTGATCCGCGGGGTCGACGCCTTCGCCTCGACCAGCCTGGGGCAGATCCTGGTCCAGTGGATCCTGGAGCCGACCGCCACGGCCGGCTACCGGGTCTACCGGAGCGAGGAACTCGATCGGGCCTACCGTCCGGTCTCCGGGGTCCTGCCCCCGGCGGTGAACTTCTTCACCGATTCGTCGACCGACCTGACCGTGGGGCGGACCTTCTTCTACCGGGTCGCCGGGGTGGCGCTCGATCCCTCCGGCGGGGTGGTCGAGGGCAACGCCTCGGTCTCGGCCCCCGCTGTCCCGGGTCCGAGCGACGGGGTCTTCTACCTCGAGGCCGAGAATGCCACGGTGATCGCGGCCTCGGCCGGGGCCGACTTCGATGCGGTGGCGCGCCAGGGCTTCCCGGCACCCTTCTCCGCTCGCGGCGTACTGGCCATCGACCCCAGCGCCGCGGCCGCCCCCGGGGTCTCCTTCCTCACCCTCCAATGGTCCAAGGAGATCGATGCCTCGGGTGGGGCGGGGGGCGTGCGGACCTACGACGTCTATGTGGTCTCGATCCGCAACTCCTCGGCCGGGATCTTCGACCTCCAGCTGCGGGAAGCCATCCAGGACAACCCCGTGGGATCCAGCGGGGCCTTCCTCTCGGCCCAGGGCAAGGACTTCTTCAGCTCCCAGTTCGGCTTCCCGCCGGTGCCCACCATCGAGTTCCTGGGCCAGGTCCGGTTCGGCGACAACGACGCGCTGGGGGGCAACCCGACCAACGAGAACCTGAACCTGACCCTGGTCTACCAGGGCGCCAATCCCGGGATCGCGGCCGGCAACGGCGAACTCTTCCTCGATGCGGTGATCCTGGTCCGGCGATGACGGCCCGCCCCGTCCTGGGACTGGTCGTCCTGGCGGCGGCCCTGATGGCGGCCGGCTGCGGAGGTGACGAGGACGTGCGAGCGGTCGCCAACGTGAGGTCCCCGGAGCCGGTCGAAGGGCTCCAGGCAGCCCCTGCCGACGGCCGGGTGCGACTCACCTGGCAAGCCGGCCGCGAGGCCGACCTGGTCGGATACCAGATCTACCGGGCGCCCGACCGTACCGGTCCCTACCTGCTGGTCGGGGCCACCGGGACCGCGGCTGCGCCCTGGTTCGAGGACACGGGCGGGGACCAGGACGGGAACCAGCGTGCCGATGGTCTCCGGAACGGGGCCAAGCTCTTCTACAAGGTGGTGGCGCTCGACCGTGAGGGGTTCTCCGGGCACCTGCACCTGGCCTCGGTGGCCGAGGCCACCCCGATCCCGGAGGACACCGACCTGGCCGACCTCCAGGTCGTCGGGATCGGCGTCTACGAGGGCGAGGATCATGTGCTCCTGACCTGGCCCCCGATCGCCCGCAGCGACCTGCTCGGCTACCGCATCTACCGGGAGGACCTCCAGCAGCCGGGCCAGCCGGTCGAGCTCGGGATGGTGGGCATCGGTCGCAACCACTTCACCGACCTCGAGGTGGCCCAGGGCGAGGACTACGCCTACCTGGTGGTGCCGGTCAGTCGGGACCGGATCGACCGGGCCCCGGAGCGGTGCGAACCGGCGGCCGACGGGACCTTCCCGACCTGTCGCCAGGGGATCGAGGGGCGCTCCCAGCGGAGCCGCAACGTGACCCTCATGGTCCCGGACCGGAGCGTGCCGCTGGCACCCGGGCACGACCTCGCGATCGGCACCGTGGAGGCCGTGTTCCAGGGTGCCTCCGGAGTGAGCCTGGCCTGGGGAAGGCCCATCCAGAACACCGACGGCAGCTTCTTCGCCACCGAGACCGCAGCCGACGAACTGATCGGGGGCGGATACATCGTCTACCGGGCACTGGCCGGCCGGGGACCCTTCGAGCCCATCGCCATCCTGCCCGAGCTCGGGAGCGAGACGACCTCGACCTACACCGATCCTGCGGGGACCGCCACCAGCGTCTACCTGGTGCGGGCCTTCGACCGCTTCGGCACCCTGGGCGACGAGTCCCGCCGGGTCTCGCCCGGCTTCCCCTATCCGGATCTGGTCCGCGGCGTGGACGCCTTCGCCTCCGACTCGGCCGGGACCATCCGGGTGGTCTGGAGTCCCGAGCCGGAGGCCGCCGGCGGCTACCGGATCTTCCGCAGCCGGTTCCGGGACCGGGCCTTCTCGGCGCTGGCGGACGTACCGCCCACCGCCAGCTTCTACTCCGACGGGACCGAGAGCCTGGAGATCGGGGGGACCTACTGGTACCGGGTGGCCCCGCTCTCCAACGACCAGGACGGAGTCCGCATCCAGGGGGCCCTGTCGGCTCCGGCCGTGGCGGTGCCCGGACCCTCCTCGGGGGTCTTCTACCTGGAAGCCGAGGACGCACGGGTGGCGATCGCCGGGGGCAGCGAGGCGGCCTTCGCCAGGATCTTCCGCAAGGGCTTCCATGACGGCTTCTCGGCCGACGGCGCCCGGGTCTTCGAGACCACCCCTGGCGTAGTTCCGGGGACGACCACAGTGACCCTGCGCTGGACCGAGGACCTGGCCACCGACGGCTCGGCGACTCCCGACTTCCGGCGCTACGAGGCCTTCCTGCTGGCGGTCCGCGACGACCGGTCCCCCCGCCTCGACGCCCTGCTCCAGGCCGAGGGCTCGCTGGCGGGCGCGGCGGCCGGCGACGGCCGGCTCGGTCTCGACCTCCACACGACGCAGTTCGGGACTCCGCCGGTTCCGACGATGTTCTCCCTGGGAGACATCGTGTTCGAGGACCAAAACCGCGGCTTCGGCGTCCCCACGCCCGAGACCATCGCATTGACGTTCACCTGGCAGGACCCGAACCCCCTCCTGGTGGGGGACGGCGTCCTGGTGGTCGACGGCGTCCTGCTGGTGAGGCGGTGAGGTCCATGGGTCCCCAGCGCTCGACGGCTGCCGGACGCCTGGGCCCCAGCCTGGCCGGGCTGGCGGCGCTGCTGCTGCTCGCCCATGGATGCGGCGACGAGACCGATGTGACCCAGATCCTCGATGCCCGGGCGCCGGTGGTGGTGCGCAACGTGGCGGCCTTCCCGGCCGACCAGAAGATCCGGATCACCTGGTCCTCGAACACCGAGGCCGATCTCCTCGGCTACAACATCTACCGCTCGACCTCCTCGGACGCCGGGTACCAGCTCATCGGATCCACCGGGATCCAACAGGCGCCCTTCTTCCAGGACGAAGGCGACGACGTGAACGGGGACCTGATCCCCGACGGCCTGGTGAACCAGCTCCGGTACTTCTACAAGGTCACCGCCTTCGACCGGGAAGGGCGGGAGGGCCAGCTGTCCATGGCCTCCAGCGTGTCGGCGATCCCCGGGGTGCAGCCGGGGACCCTCCAGGATCTCTTCGTCAACCGGGTCCGCGGCTTCGGCGGCGACGAGGTGGCGATCGTGACCTGGGACCTGAACCGCAACCCCAGCGTGTACGGCTACTTCGTCTACCGGCAGGAGCTGGGGGCCCCCGAGGGCCTGCTGCTGGCCGGCATGGTCCCGCAGGGGCGCAACTACTGGGTGGACGGGGCCCTCTCGCATGGCAGCGAGTTCGTCTATGCGGTGGCCCCGGTGACCCGCGAGCTGGTCCAGGGGCGCCTGACCGAGAGCCGGACCCTGCGGATCGATCCCGGGGACCACACCGTCCCCAAGCCGCCCGGCCACGATCTCGTGAACGGGGCCCTGACCCTCCAGGCCGTGGGGTCCTCGGGAGTCACGATCCGCTGGGGGCGCCCCACCGAGAACACCGACGGCAGCGTACTGCTGGCGGGAGGGGGGAGCGACGACCTGGTCGGGGGAGGCTTCGTGGTGTTCCGGGCCGAGGCTCCCGACGGGAACTACGTCCCGGTCGGGGTGATCGACCAGATCGGCTCCGAGGCGACCTTCTCGTTCACCGACCCGGAGGGGACCGACCGCCACTTCTACACGGTGCGGGCCTTCGATCGCCTGGGTACGATCTCGGCCGAATCGCGCCGCCTGTCGGCCGGCGCCACCGTGGTCCCCGACGTGATCCGCGGCATCGACGCCTTCGCCTCGGTCAGCCCCGGCACCATCAACGTGAGCTGGGACCTCGAACCCACCGCCAACGCCGGCTACCGGCTGTTCCGGTCCCTCCGGAGGGAACTCGGCTTCGAGCCGATCGCGGGCATCCTCCCGCCGACCCAGAACGCCTTCCAGGACGGGATCGCCCTGCTCCAGACCGGGGAGACCTTCTTCTACCAGGTGGCGGGCCTGACCCGGCTCACCGACGGGCGCCTGGTCGAAGGGAGCCGCTCGGAGGTGGCCCCGGCGACGCCCGGCCCCTCGGCGAACGTCTTCTACCTCGAGGCCGAGGACGCGACCATCACCGCCGCCACCCTGGGCGCCTTCACTGCGGTGGTCCGACAAGGCTTTCCCGAGCCCTTCTCCGGCAAGGGCACCCTGTTCGTGGACCCGGCGCCCGCGGCGGTTCCCGACGGGAACATCACCTTCCTGGTCCTCCAGTGGTCGATCGAGATCGATGCCAGCGGACCCACCGGGAGTCCCCGGGTGTTCGACGTCCTGCTGCGCACCATCCGCAACCAGAACTCGGGGATCTTCGACGTGGCGGTCCAGCACCCCTTCACCGGGGCCCTGGTTCGGCGCAACGGGACCGACTTCTTCACCGACGACTTCGCCTTCCCGCCCCGGGTCTCGACCCGGTTCCTTGGCCAGATCGCGGTGGTGGACGAAGATGTGGTGGGCGGGAACCCGATCAACGAGACCATCCAGCTCACCCTCGGCTACCAGGGCTTCAATCCCGGGGTCGCCGCCGGCAACGGGGAGCTGTTCCTCGATGGGCTGGTCCTGGTCGGGCGCTGAGGAGCGACGACGATGCGATTCCTGGTCACGGGCGCCAACGGCTTCGTGGGCCGGCACCTGGTCCGGGAACTCGCCGCCGCCGGGCATCGCGTGGCCGCCGGGCGGGGGCCGGGCGCGGCCAGCGAGCCCGCCGAAGGACCCTGGTTCGACGTGGTCGACGCCGCCGCGGTGCGCGAGGCCGTGGTCGCGGCGGACCCGGAGGTCTGCGTCCATCTGGCGGGGTGGGCCCTCCCGAATGCCGCGGAGCGCGATCCCGGGGGGGCGATGGCGGTGAACGCGGTGGGCTCGTGGAACGTGGCGCGGTCCCTGGCCGAGGCGCCGGCGGGCCGGCGGCGGGTCCTGGTCCTGGCCAGCACCGCCTACGTCTACGGGCGTCCCCGTCGGCTCCCGGTCGACGAGGAACATCCCGCGGTCCCCACCGGGGTCTATGGAGCGAGCAAGCTGGCGGCCGAGGCGCTGGTTTCGTCGGCTTCCATGGGGACCGGCCTGGTGGTGGTGGTGCTCCGCCTCTTCAACCTGGTCGGGCCGGGCCAGGCCGCAGGCTTCGTGGCCACCGACCTGGGGCGGGAGGTCATGGCCGCTCGCGATCGGGTCCGGTCCGGGGCGGGTCCGGGCCGGTGCCGGGTGGGCAACCTCGACGCGATCCGGGACTTCTGCGATGTGCGGGATGCCGCAGAGGCGATCCGGAGGGCCGCCGAGACCGCCGCGACCTCGGGGGTCGGCGGGACCTTCAACCTCGGGCGGGGCGAACCGGTACCGGTCCGTACCCTGTTCGAGGGCCTGGTGAAGGCTTCCGGGGAAGGCCTGGAGGCCGTTCCCGATCCTGCCAGGATGCGGCCCGGGGAGGTCCCCTCGTTCTACGCCGATCGGACCCGGCTCAGCGCCTGGTGCGGCTGGCGCCCTGCCATCCCCCTGGAGCGCACCATGGCCGAGGTGCTGGGCGCGCTGGAGGCCGGGGACTAGGTCCTGGCCTCAGCCCGCCAGGCGGGCCAGCAGCGCCGCGATCTTCGGGTTCTCCTGTTGTGGAAGGGGAAGGTCCGCAAGGACCTCCCGGAGCCGGGTGCGCAGTTCGGCGGGCAGGGCGTCGACGACCGGGGCCTCGGACAGGGTACGGGCCAGGACCTGGAGTACCTTCCCCCCCCGGTCGAGTGAGGCCTCGACCCGGTCGAGCAGCTCCGGGATCCACCGAGTCGCGTCCTCGGGCGTGGAGGTCAGCGATCCCGCCCGCAGGAGCGCCACCGTCGCGCTGCGCGCCAGGGTGAGGGGGGCTCCAGGGGCCATCGGCCAGGGCCGACCAAGGGCAGGCTCCAGGCAGGCCTTCCGGACCCGTCGGGAGCGTTCCTCCCTGGGGCCCGCATCGGCGGGACGGGACGCGGCTTCGGCCAGGATGCACTCCAGGTGGCGGTCCCAGGTCGGATCGGCTCCGAGCGGGGGAGGTCGACCGGTGGACGACCAGGCTGGTCCGCGATCCGCGCTCCGCCAGTCCTCGAGGGCCTCGCGGAGGCCGACCAGGAACTCGGGGGTCCGAACGGGGTCGCTCCCCGACAGGGCCGAGAGGGCGCCGAGCGCACGTTCGAGAGCGATCCTCGGCAGGGGGCGGGGGTTCCAGTCCGGGCCTCGCCCGGGGTCGAACCCCGGGCTCTCCCGGGCCGTCTCCTCGCCTTCCGCCGGTTCCCTACGGACCTCTAGGCTCCAGCCCAGGTCGCGGATCGCCAGGTAGGCGGCCGCGGGCCATCCCTTCAGGGTTTCCTGGGTAGGGCCAGGAGGTGCTGCCAGGATCCCGGATGCCTCCCGGTGGATCGCACCCATGGGAGGTTCCAGCCCGCCGAGGGAGGGACCCAGCCCATGCGACTCCAGGAGGCGGGCCAGCCTCCGGAGGTCGTGGATGGTGTCGACGCTCCCCACCTGGAACTGGACCATCCTCTCGAGCCAGCGCCCCTGACGCGAAATCTTCACCGCCAGGTCCAGGTGGGCCGGGTCAGGCCCCGAGGCCACCAGGCCTCGGGCCAGGATCGCCAGGGCCCGGACCCGGTCCGGCTCCGGAAGCCGACCCGCGATCTCCAGGCCGCGAGCGAAGCGGTCGGACGAGGCGGCATCGGTTCCGGCGGTCCGTTCGGCCCGCTCGCCGGGAAGGATCCAGCCCCTTAGCCCAGCGAGCACCCGCCAGGTAGCGGCCGGATCCTTCGCCTCGAAGTCGGCCTCGGCCGCCCGCCGACAGATCTCGACGGTCTCGGAGAGGGTCTCCGTCGAGGTCGGCCCGGCCCGTCCGAGGGTCACCAGCCCCAGGCAGGCCAGGGCGTCCCCGGCGGGAGTCCCGGCGACTCCTCGCAGGCGCCGGGCCAGGGCGCCCGGGTTCCGGGACCCGGCCCGGGGCAGGCGACTCCAGGAGATCCCGAGGGCCGCGAGGTGGGCGCCCAGGTCGGACTCGGCCCGTGCCCGTACCGCCGCGAACGCATCCACCACCCGGAGGAGGGAGTCCTCGATGGGTTCCAGGACTTCCCGGGTCCCCGCTGCGATGGCGGGATCCTGGCTGACGCTCCAGGCCCGGACCACTTCCACGGCCGTGTCGTGGCGGTCATGGCGGTCGAGGAGCGAGAGCACCCCGCGGGAGCGATCCTGGCGCAGCGGCTCCGGCAGTTCGTCGGAGGCGTCGGGTGTCGAGATGCGCTCCACCAGGGCGGTTTCCCGGTCGAAGAGGTCGACGAGGGCGGCTGCGATCGGCCGCAGCGGGCCGGTGAATCGCGGTCCCGGTGGCGGCTTGCCGGCTTCGGACCACCGCAGGTCGAGGTCGCGGCGGACGCGATAGGGGACCTCGACGGGGTCGCCGTCGGGAGCCAGGACCTGGCTGGATCCCGGGGGGGCTTCCGGCGCCCCGTCCGGCATGGTCGGGCCGGCGTCCTCTGCCCGGGGGGCCGAAGGCGGGTCCGGGGGTCGAGCCGGACGGGCGAGAGCCAGGACTCCGACCATCAGCGCGGCGGCGACCAGGGGTCCTCTCCCCGAGGGCACTCGCATGGTCCGGACCGGGACCGCCTCCGGAGGAAGCCGGGAGGCTGGCGCCGGCGGGCCGGCCAGGACCTTGGTGTCGTCGGGATCGGCGACGGGCGGATCCGGGGTCGGCGCCGGACTTCCGGCCTGGACCTGCAACGTCGTTCGTCGTCCGTCGCGCTCCGAGGGAGGCGTGGCCAGCGTCTCCAGCCATGCCTCCAGGTTCCCGGGCCGGGCCTCCGGGGAAGGATCGAGGGCCGCCTCCAGCGCCTTGCGGACCTCCGGGGCCAGGCGCCCCGCGGCCCGGGCCGAGAGCAGGGGAACCTCTCCCCTGGCCGCCTTCACCAGGGCATCGCGGACAGATCCCTGGAACGGCGGGCGCCCCTCGAGGACGTGGTAGAAGCACGCCGCCAGGCCGAAGACATCGGCGCTGGTCCCGGCCCGCTCGCCCCGAGCCTGCTCCGGAGCCATATAGGCCGGCGTCCCCAGGACCATCCCGGTCCTGGTCAGGGTTTCCAGGTCCCCGCCCCGGACCAGTCCCAGGTCGCCGATCTTGCCGCCCGTTGGGGTGCGGAAGACGTTGGCAGGTTTCACGTCGCGGTGGACCAGTCCATTCCGGTGGAGATGGGCGAGGCCCCGGCCCGCCTGGACCAGCAGTTCCCAGGCGGGATCCGTCGGTGTCCCCGACTCCAGCCAGTCGGCCAGGGTTCCCTCCGCGAGCTCCATCAGGACCCAGGCCATCCCGGGCGTGGAACCGACCAGAAGACAGGCAAGGACTCCGGGATGCGCGACGGCGGCGAGGACCGAGAGTTCCCGCTCGGCCCGCCCGGGATCTTCCAGAGGGATCCGCTTCCAGGCGAGGCGGCGGCCGGTGGCGATCTCCTCGACCTCGTGGACCTCCGCGAATCCTCCTCGTCCCAGGGTGCGGACCGTGCGGTAGCCCTCGGGAGGGTCGGTTCCTCCGGGAGCCTTCCCGGCGCTCACGGCGTGGCCTTCCGGCCCACGGGCGCGGTCCCTGCCGATCCGACGATCTCGAAGGGCTCACCACCGGAGGTGGCGGCTCCGGCACCGTCGAGGACCTCGAGCAGGTGTGTCGGTGCGCCCACCAGGGCGGCGGCCGGGACTTCGACCGGGAACACGCTGTTGGCCTTGAGGCGAGCGAGCAGGTTCCGGGCCTCCACGAAGGCCGGAGTGCCGCGCTGCATGGGAGGGGCGAGCGGCAGGACCCGGTCGCTCCGGTCGACCGCGGCCAGCACGAAGCGCCCGGAATCGGCTCCCTCGATCGGGACCAGGGCCAGGCGGCTGACCCAGGCGAGCGGCAGGACCTTCCACTCGAAGAGGTCCCGGCCGCCCACCGACTTCGCCTTGGTCACGGCCCGGCCATCGAGGTCCAGGTAGTAGCGCTCGGCGCTGACCGCGATCCAGCCGATCGTGAGGAGCATCATGGGCAGGGCCCATGCCAGCCACACGACGCCGAGCAGGGGTCCGACCAGGCCGATCAGCTCCAGCGCGATGGTCAAGCAGGCGGCGATCGGCGGGACGTACCAGACCCCGTCGTAGACGCCGCACCGGAGGTGGGTGAGCAGGATCTTGCCGGTCGGCTCGGCACCCTCCTCGGGTCCAGGCGTGGTGCGCCAGGAAGGGCCTCGGGGACAGGCGTAGGTGGCGCATCCCCGGTTGTAGTCGAAGCAGTCCCGGTGGTGGTGGGCGTGGCACTCGGGACACACCAGCGGCTCGGGAACCGGCTCGCCGCAGACCGGGCAGCGTCCGACCTCGAGAACCCCTGTGCTGACGTCCATCCCTCCATGGGTAGACCGCGGCGGTCTGCGGTCCAAGGTCCCGGTGCCGGCGGGCCCCCGGCTCCGCTCAAGTCGGAGCCTGGACCTGTCGATACTGTCGACGATGACGACAAACCGGCGTCGCGTGTCCCTGGTCCTGGGCGTCCTCCTGGTCGGCTGCGGTCCTTCGACCGCGGCGCGTCTCCACCCCCAGGAACTGGTGCAGGTCACGGAACTGGTCCGGTTCCTGAGGTCGAGGGTACGGGGCGAGGTGCCGGCGCCCGATACCCCCGCCGAGTCGCTGCATGCCGCCTTCCTGCAGGAATTGGAGCGCTTCGGGCTGGGGCTGCCCTCGGGCGTCCGCCTGGATCCGGGCACCGACGACCTGAGGGTGGCGGGGCTGGTGCTCGAGGAACTCGCCTACCGACGGCAGCGGCAGTCGCGCCTGGCGGCGCTCTCGGAAGCCGACAAGATCCTCTCCGAGGAGGTCCGGGCCCTGCTGGCGGACGCCGAGGCCTACGTCCCGGAGTTCGCTCCCGAGATCGCCGAGATCTTCGAGGTGCTCCGCAATCCCTCCTCCGACCCGGCGGTCAGGGTCGGTTCGGGAAGGCCCCAGGCCCCCGCTCCTCATCCCCGGTCGGTCGCTCCCGATGCCCGCTCCGCACCGCTCGCCCCCTCGGACCCGGTACCGGACCTCGAGGGGATCGGCGCGGAGCTGCGTCGGGCCCTGGCTTCCTCCAAGGGGGCGGTGACCGTCGCCGAGGACCCGCTCTTCGGGGATCCGGGCTTCGTGGTCCGATCCCCGGGCCTCGCCCCGGTCGTCCCTTCGGCACCCGTCCCGCCGGTCGCCAGGCCCAGCGTGGAGACACTCCGCCTCGAGGTCGCGGCCCGCCAGGCCGGGACCAGGGAGGTCCCGGCACCGCCACCGACTCACGTCCCGGCTCCCGCTTCGGCTCCCGCGCCTGCTCCCGCTTCGGTCCGGGTCCCGGTCCAGGTGAAGACCGCGGCAGCCGGCCCGGTCCGACCGATGTCCTCCCGTTCTCCGGTACGGACTCGCCGCCCCGGGCTCGGGGACCTGCTCGCCCACCTGGTGCCCGATCTGGCCCGCCAATCTCCCGAGCCGGCCCGCTTCTCGGCGTCCCTGAAGGCAGCCCTCTCGGTGCTGGGAATCCGGGTCCCGGGCGATTTCGCGGCCGATCCGGGCCAGTCTGCGGAAGAGCTCGCCCGTCGCCTGGAATCGGCCCTGGCCGGATCGGTGTCCGACTCCACCCTGGCCGCCGCCTCCTCCGCCCTCGGTCTCTGAGCCTGTCCGACCGCCCCTCGCCCGAGGCCGGACCCCGGCCTGCTCCCCCGGAACCGACAAGAGCCCGGGAGCGCCCCGGTGCTCTGTCGCTCGAGGGGGATGGCGCCTTCGTGACGTAGGCCCCGCCGTCGAAGCCTGGAGCAGAGGTATCCAAGAGCCGCGAGCGCGCGGCATGGGCACCGGCAGGAAGAGGGAGGACGGGTTGCTCTCGAGGCGGGCTCTCGGGTGCCTGGCGGCGGCGATCCTGGCGACCGCGCCGGTTTCGTCGGCAGCGGCCTCCGCACTGGGATCCTCGGGCGGCCTCTCGGTGCCCGACCCCGAGACCCTGCGGCGCGAGGAATACCAGCTCGAGGTCTACGGCGAACTCTTCGACGAGACCAACCTCTCGACCGGGGCCGCCGCCAACACGGTCGACGCCACCTTCGTCTACAACTTCGGCGTCTACGACAACCTGGAACTCGGGGTCCGCCGGGTGGCCCGGATGAACTCCTCGCTCTCGCCCGAATCGTTCCAGATCACCGGCAAGTACCGGTTCCCGGTCGACACCTACAACGTGACCGTCGGGACCGTGATCTCGACCTCCGGACCCGACTGGTCCTCGGTCTACCTGATGGCCGGCTGGAAGGCCCTCTGGTTCGGGTTCGGCTACAACTTCGGGGGACAGTCGATCCGGGAGTTCACCCGCAGCCGGCTGGCCAGCGTCGGCACCGCCACCTTCGGCGGATACAGCGTGCGCAACGCCAAGAACTCGCGCGGAGAGACCACCGTGACCGGGGCACCCGATCCCGTGTTCGGCCTCTTCGGCCTGAACCTGAAGCTCTCCGAGCACCTCTCGGCCCTGGCCGACTTCGACGGCGACCGGTTCACGGGCGGCGTGCGCCTCACCGTGAAGGACGTGCACGTCGATCTCGGCTACGCCAGCCAGAAGGAGAAGCACAACCTCTTCGAGCGGACCAGCCAGAACTTCCAGATGGGCCTCGGGGTCCAGTTCTGAGCCGTTCCGCACCGCGTCGGGCCACTCGCCAGCCAGGGAGAGGAACCGCGGTCCTGGGCGTCTAGCGGTTCTTGCCTGCCCCCCTGGCACCGGGGTCGAAGACGGGGTAGCTGCCGAGCAGTTCCACGAAGCTGCACGCCTCCCGCATCTCCTCGACCGCGGCCCGGATCCGGGCGGTACGGATGTGGCCGCCGAGGTCCACGAAGAACACGTCCCGTCGTCCCTCGGTCCCGGCCGGGCTGGCGGTGAGCAGGTCGAGGTTGATACGGCGGCGGGACAGGGGCTCCAGGGCCCGGAGCAGGGCTCCGGCACGGTCCACCAGGCCGAAGGCCAGGGTCGTCTTGTCGGCCCCGGTGGGGGGCATCGGCTGGCGGGCCACCGCCAGGTAGCGGAGGCGGGGCGCCTCGGAGGGGCCGATCAGGGTGGTCAGGGTGGAGAGGCCGGCCCGCTCCGCCGAGAATCGCGGCAGCACCGCGGCCACGCCCTTCCGGGCGGCCCGATGGGCGGCTTCCGCGGTGTCGAGAACGGCATCGATTCGCACCCCGGGCAGGGCGGCCCGGAGCCGGGTCCGCGCCAGGTCGTCGAAGGCGGCCGGGACCAGGACCCGGGTCGGGCATTTGCCGCCCTCGGACCGGGCGATAACCAGCTCGAGGGGGAGGTAGTACTCCGCCACCAGCGAGAGTTCGAACTCGAGGAGGATCGCCAGGCTGTGTCCGCCCACGCCCTCGGGAGCCTGGAAGGCCGGGAGCACCGCATAGTCGACCTCGTCGCGGGCGACTGCGGTGAGCAGCTCGCGCGGGGTGCCGCCCGGCACCAGGGAGGTGGCGGCGCCCAGCAGGCCTTCGGCCGCGGCGTGGGCGAGCGATCCGGCCCGTCCCGCGTAGGCCGCCGAGAGCGGACGCTCGGCCCGGCGCGAGGCCGAGAAGATCTCCCGGAAGACCCGGACCAGGGCGTCGTCGGGGAAGGGGCCGGGATTGGCTTCGAGGACCCGGGCGAGGACGGCCTTCTCGCGGGGGGGGACATAGATCGGGGCGCCCTGCTCGTGCTTCAGGCGACCGATCCTCCGCACCAGTTCGAGGCGGCGGTTCAGGACCCCGAGGAGCTCGCGGTCGAGCCCGTCGATGGCGGTGCGGAGCCGGTCGAGGTCGTCCCCGGCACGACGGTCAGGACCCTCGGACACGCCCTGAACCGTATCCGATGCCCGTCGGCGGATCAAGCCGACACCCGGAGCCGGGTAGGGGTAGGATGAGGACGCCGTGACCGCTCTCGATCCGACCGCTCCCGTTCCCGGAACCCACCCGGTCCCGTCCGCCAAGGACGGTCCCTCCGGATGTCGTCCGCCGGCGACCGCCGGTCTGGCCGCGGTCCTGGTGGCCGCCGGGGTGGGCGTCGCCCTGGTGGGGACAGGAGCCCTCCGGCTCCCGGGCGGACGCACCCTGCCGCTGGGACTCCAGCTCGCCAAGGGGATCCTGGCCCTGACCCTGGGCCTGGCAGGCGGCGGTCTCTTCCTGCTGGTGCCCTCGGCCCGGCCGGCCGCCCGCCTGGTCTTCGCGGCCGGAGTGGTGCTCCCGCTGTATCCCTGGTCGTCGCCCCACGTCGACTGGGAGTTCATGGTACTGGTGCGGTTCCTGGTCTCGCTGACCTCGGGGATCGCCTATCTCTACCTGGGGCGGCCCTCCATCGTCTGGGCCTACGCCCACGGCGGTGTGCCTGTCGTCCACGAGGGCTGGTACTGCGCCAGCTGCAACGCACCCTCCGAGAAGCCGCAACCCGAGGGCTGCCGGCAATGCCAGGGTCCGGTGCTCGAGCTCCTTCGCTCCCCGGGAGGCGTGGCCTACGCCCGACGGACCTAGGCGCAGGCCATGAAGCTCTCCCGATCGGGCCTGGCCGGACTGCGCTTCGTCCTCCATGCGCTCGACGTCCCGGTCCTCTTCCTCCTGCTGGTCGCCTCCTACGAGGTGAGGTTCTCGACCGGTCTGTTCTCGGAACCGCCGGGGGGAGCCGCCCCTTCGGTCGAGACCTACCGCCAGACCTTCGCCCTGCTGGCGATCGGCTGGGTCGCCTTCCTCTGGGCCAGCGGGTTCTACCAACGGATCCGCTTCGACATCCCGCAATTCTTCCGGCTCTCGGGGAGCACCCTGGCGGCGGCGGCGTTCACCCTCTCGGTCTTCTTCTTCCGTCGTGATTTCTCGTACTCCCGGCTCACCATCGGCATCGCCTTCGGGATGTCGCTCCTCGGGCTGGCCCTCTTCCATGCCCTGAAGTCCTGGGTGGTCCGGGGCCTCCTGCGCTCCGGTCAGGGTCGCGCTCCGGCCCTGGTGCTGGGGCCCGGAGCCCTGGCCCTGCCCTGCCTGGCCCGCCTCGCCGGCGAGGAGGACCTGGGCCTCGATTTCGTCGGCTACCTGGGGGATCCGCCGGAGCCCGGGATGGAGCCGCCGTCCACCTCCGAGTCGGGTGGAGGGATGATGCTCCCGCTCTTCTACCTGGGGCGCCAGCTACCTAGCCAGGGCAGTCCCGGGTTGACGACCCTGGTCGGGCGCTTCCCCCGCCTGGGTGCCGTCGAGGACGTGGGGGCGATCACCGCCGAGCACCGGGTCCAGGAGATCTTCGTGGTGGCTGCCCTGACCTCGGGGCCCGAACTGCTCCGCACCCTGCGCCTGGCAGAGGACACCCCGGCCGCGGTCCGGCTGGTGCCCGACGTGCTCGGCATCGTGGCCCATGGCGTGGGGATGCGCCTGGTCTCGGGGCTCCCGGTCCTCGACATCGGGCGGTCGCCGCTGGCCGGCCTCGGGGGCGCCCTGAAGCGGAGCGTCGACGTGGTGGGGGCCGGGCTGGGTCTGCTCGTCCTCTCCCCGCTCCTGGCGCTGATCGCCTGGGGGGTGCGGCGCAGCTCCCCGGGTCCCGTGCTGTATGCCCAGGAGCGTGTCGGCATGGACGGGCACCGCTTCTCGATCTACAAGTTCCGCTCGATGCCGCTCGACGCCGAGGCCTCCACCGGCCCGGTCTGGGCCCAGAAGGGCGATCCCCGCGCCACGCCGTTCGGTCGGATGCTGCGCAAGTGGTCGCTCGACGAACTGCCGCAGCTCTGGAACGTGCTGCGCGGCGACATGAGCCTGGTCGGACCGCGTCCCGAGCGCCCCTTCTTCGTGGATCGCTTCCGTCGCGACGTGCAGGGCTACATGCAGCGCCACAAGGTGAAGGCCGGGATCACCGGCTGGGCCCAGATCAACGGGCTCCGCGGGCAGGCGCCCATCGAGGAGCGCACCCGCTACGACATCTGGTACATCGAGAACTGGAGCCTGCTGCTCGACGTCGAGATCCTGCTGCGTACCCTCTGGATCTGCGTCGTCCGTCCCGAAGGCTGATCACGACCCTGCCCGGGACGAGCCACCCGCTGCCATGCGAGCCGCGGCCTCGAGGTGGATCCTGGCCTCGGCCTCCCGTCCCGACTCCATGAGCACCTGGCCGTAGGCTCCGCGGAAGCGCCCCGAGCCGGGGTCGAGGCGCACCGCCTCGGCGAGCTCGGCAAGGCACTCGGCGACCCGGCCCTGGCGATATCGGGCGAGGCCGATCGAGAACCGGATCCCGGCCCTCGCCGGAGCGCCCCGGCGTGCCACCTCGAGATCCTCGAGGGCCGCTTCCAGGCGACCGGCATCGAGGTGGAGTTCGCCCCTCTGCACCCGGGTCTCGACGTGCTCGGGATGGCGGGCGACCAGGAGGTCCAGGCGTTCCCGTGCCTCCGTGCCCCGGCCCTGGAGGCGTTCCAGGAAGGCGAGCTGGAGACCGGCAGGCAGGGCCAGGGGATCGCCCTCCGGGACCGCCGACAGGAGGGAGCGGGACCGGTTCGCGAGCCCGATCTCGCGGCAGGCCCGGCCCGCAGCCAGGAGCAGGCCGGGAGCCAGAGGGGCGATCTCCAGTCCCCGCTCGGCCGCTGCCAGGGCTTCCCCGGGTCGGCCTCGGCGCAACAGCTCCTCGGCGAGCCAGAGCCATGCCAGGGCCCGATCCGGGTTCGCCCCGGCGGCGCGGGCCAGCACCCGGATCGGGTCCTCGAAGTCCTCTGCCCGCCCGGCGAGCCGCGCCGCCTGCATGGCGACCAGACCGGCGGCGGCCAGGCGTCCCGGACCGGGGATCGCGGCCACCCCGGACGCGACCAGGACCGAGAGCCCGGGGAGGGCCGGGTAGAGGTAGCGGTCCGCCAGGCCGAACGGCAGGTGGACCACGCCGGCTACCGGGAGGACGGCCAGTGCCATCCACAGGAGGCCGGCCGACGCGGTCCTCGACCGGCTCCGGGCCAGGGCTCCGGCGGTCGCCGCCAGGCCGGCCAGGGCGACGGCGCCAAGCGGCGTGGGCAGGCCCGGTCCGGGATGGAAGAACCAGGTCAGGTCCGATCCGCCCGCCAGGTGGTCGAGCACGTGGAGGATCTCGCCGGCGAGCACCGAGGGAGAAGGGAGACCGATCGCCAGGCCGCTCCCGGCCGGACCGCCGAGCACCCTGGCCCGCACCAGGGCGACCGCTCCCACGACCCCGAGACCGGCGGCGGTCGCCGCCCGTCGCCTCCCCGCCGGGGTCACCGCGATCAGCGCCGGCAGGAAGACCAGGGCGGTCTCCTTGGCGAGGACCCCGGCTCCCAGCAGGAAGGCCCCCGCCACCGGTCCCGGCCGGGCGGAGGCGGCCAGGCAGGCGGCGAGCGCCAGCAGGGTCGCGAGCGGATCCGAGCGGCCGGAGATCCAGGCGACCGCCTCGGCTGAGACAGGATGGGTGAGGAGGACCAGCGAGCCCAGGAAGGCCGGGAGGCCGCCGGTTCGGGGTCGCAGGCCGAGGAAGACGAGCCAAGCGACCAGGGAGTGGATCACCACGTTCTCGACGTGGAAGAGACCGGAGCCCGGGTTTGC
This sequence comes from uncultured bacterium, assembly GCA_964403795.1. Lineage (GTDB taxonomy): Bacteria > Muiribacteriota > UBA6191 > CAZXTJ01 > CAYOHP01 > CAYOHP01. Next base: position 36,070 of record CAYOHP010000007.1, read on the forward strand.
CAGCCAGCGGGTCTTCGCCAGCGAGGCCAGGAAGACCGGCCGGTAGTAGACCCGGGCCTGACCTCCCTCCGGCCCGTCGCCGAAGAGCGGGGTGGTGGCGATCCTGGCGAGCCCGGCGGGGTCGGTGAGCCGCGGGTCGGAGAGGAAGGTGTGGTCGTCCACCAAGACCGGGGCCCCCAGGAGCGGGACCCGGAACAAGAGGAGGGCGAGGGCGACGAGCACGGCGGCCACCAGGGCAGGGGAGGCCTCGCCCTGGGGCCGGCCTCCCGGGTCCCCGGCGGTCATGCGGCGTCGGCCGTGTCCGCCTCTTCCTCGGCGAGCAAGGCCCGGAGGCGGGGCAGGACCAGGTCCCGGGCCCGGGCGAGCGGGCCGGCCACCGTGCACCCGGAGGCCCTGAGGTGTCCGCCGCCTCCCAGCGAGCGGGCCAGCTGGTCGACGGCCAGGCGGCCCCGGCTCCGGAACTCCACGATCACGTCGCCGTTCGGACGCTCCTCGAAGCAGGCCACCAGGCTCGCTTCCCGGATCCGGGTGAGAGGGGAGATGGCCAGGGAGGCGGCTCCGCCCTCGACTCCGAGGTCGAAGATCTCGCGGCACTCGAGTTGGGTCCAGACCAGGCGGCCGTCGGATTCCGCCACCAGGCGGGAGAGGGCCAGGCCCTGGAGTCGCTGGTGGGCCAGCGGGGTCTCGTCGAAGAGCAGCCGGTGGAGCCGGGTGTGGTCGGCCCCGGCCTCGACCAGGCCCGCCATGACCCGGAAGGTCTCGGGTGTGGTCGCCTCGTAGCGCAGGTAGCCGGTGTCGGTGGCGATGCCCGTGAACAGCGCCTCCGCCAGGGGCCCGTCGAACTCCACTCCCATCGAGAGGAGCAGGTCGTGGATCATCTGGGCGGTGGCGGGGTAGCGGGTGTCCACCCAGTCGAGGTCGCCGAAGCGCTCGTTGGTGCCGTGGTGGTCGATGTTGAGGATCTTTCCCGCCAACTTCTCGGAGCGGAGGTCGACCCCGATCCTCGCATAGCTGGCGCTGTCCACCACCACGGCCAGGTCGTAGGGGCCCTCTGGTCTCGGATCGCGCACCACCCCGGGTGCCTCGGCCAGGAAGGCCACCCGGTCGGGTACCCCGTCGACCAGGCAGGCCACAGCCGACTTCCCGAGCTGGCGCAGGCCGCGCCCCAGGGCCATGGCGCTGGCGCTGGTGTCCCCGTCCGGGCGCACATGGCCCAGCACCAGGATGTGGCGACTCGCCTCGAGCAGGCCCAGGACCTCGGCAGGCACCCTCGACACGTTCATCCCTTCCCGTCCACGGCCTGGCGTGACCGTCGCCGGTCCTCAGCCAGCACCCGATCCATGTCCGCGACCGCCTCGCCGAGCACCCGGTCCATGGCGGCGGGTTCGTGGAAGACCTTCTGCATGAGGCTGGAGAGGATCTGGCGGCACTCGTACCAGGCCGGCAGGGGTGGCTCGCTCACGGCCCAATCCATCTGCCGGATCCCGGCCGCGAAGCCGGGATCGGCCTCCACCCTGCGCCGGTAGGCCTCGCTCTCCACCGCACTCCTCCGGATCGGGATGTAGTTGGTGGCGATCCCCCAGTAGAGGGTGGCGTTGGTGGAGGTGAAGAACTTCAGGAACTCGAAGGCGGCCTTCTGGCGCGGCTCCGGGATCCCCTTGAAGATGGCGATGTTGGGCCCCGCCATGATCGAGGCCTTCACCTTGCCCTGGGGCAGCGGGGCGGCACCCAGGCGGAAGGTGATCTGGTCCGCCATGAACGTGCGGGAGACGCTCGAGCCGATGATCATCGCCACCTTGCCGTCGGCGAAGTCGAGCTGGTGGTCGAAGCCGGTGGTCCGGTAGGCGAACGGGCGCGGTCCCATCACCGAGTCGAGGGTGTAGGCCAGGGCGGACCGGGCCGCCTCGCTCCCCATGGCGGACTTCCCCTCAGGGGTGAGAAGGCTGCCTCCGTTCTGGAGGACCATGCACTGGAACACCCAGGGATCGTTGACGAAGGCCCAGCCCCATTGGTCGGTGCGCCCGTCCCCGTCGAGATCGCGGGTCAGGGTCCGCCCCATGGAGGCGAGCTCGTCCCAGGTCTCGGGAGCCCGCGTGAACCCGGCGGCCTCGAGCATGTCGAGGTTCAGGTACAGGACCGGGAAACTCTTGGTCGGGGGCAGGGAATAGACCTTGCCTCCCTGGGTGATGGTGTCCCGGAAGGGGCCGAACACGTCGTCGAAGCGCAGCTCCGGATCGGCGGCGATGAAGCCGTCGAGGGGCAGCAGGGTCTCGCCGCTCCGGTTGCAGAAGGCGATCATCGCCTCGTACATCTGGGCCATGTCGGGAGGGCTCCCGTCCATGAGGGCCAGGTTGATCTTCTGGGAGAGCTGGGCGTAGCCGCCCTGGAACACCGGTTCGATCCGGATCCCGGGGTGGTCCCTGTGGAAGCGGTCCACCAGGTGGTGCAGCGCCTTGGCGAGCGGCCCCGACATGGCGTGCCAGAACCGCACCCTGACGGTTCCCTCGGGGATCGGCTCCGGTCCGCCGCAACCGGTGGCCAGCGCCACGGCGAGGAGGATTCCGGCCAGGGCGGGGAGGGTGCGACGCATGGAGCTTCCGTTGGACGTCCCGTTCGAGGGGGACCGGCAAGGCTACGAGCTTGGATCCCGATCGGTCAAGCGCGTCGGACCCGATCTGCCGTTACTCTCCTGCCACCATGGCAGGAGCGGGAGCAGGCAGAGCGATCGGGCCCGCGATCGGGCTCCTGGGTCTCGGTCTCTTCGCCTCGGGCGGCGCCGCCCTCGTCCAGCAGGTCGCCTGGCAGCGGAGGCTGATTTCGTTCCTGGGAGGCGCCGACTGGGTCTCTTCGATGGTGGTGGTGCTGGTCGTGATGGTCGGGCTCGGCCTGGGTGCCGGGCTGGCCGGGAGGTTGGCGGCAGGTCCCGGGGATCCGCTCCGCGCCCTGGCGATCCTCGAGGCTGCGATCGCCGCCTCCACCTGGGGCCTGGCCGTGATCCTGGCTGCCGGTCCCGGGTCCGGCCTGCGGGACGCCGCCCGGGCGGGTCTGGCCTGGGGGCTCCCGGAGTGGTCGCCGACCTCGCTGGTGGCGTTCCTCGCCCTGCTCGGCCCCTGCCTGCTCATGGGCGCCACCGTGCCGCTGGCCTCGGAGGTCTGCCAACGGCGGATGGGACGATCCGATCCCAGCCTGCTCTCCCGGCTGGCGGCGGTGAGCACCGCGGGGAGCGCCCTGGGCGCGCTGGTCGGGGCCCTCTCGATCGGTCGCTTCGGCGTATCCGCAACCATGCAGGGCGGTGCCCTGGCGAGCCTGGGAGCATGCCTCTGCTTCGCGGTTTCCCTGGCGTCGGTCCCGTCCCGCCCCGGCTGCGCCGACGACCCCGACCCCGCGACGGCCCGCCCGGCACCGGGATCCGGGTCCGCCATCCCGCCGAAGGCCCCGCTCGCCACCGCCTTCCTCCTGGGGGTGGCGTCGCTCGGCTTCGAGATCCTCCTGTTCCGGCTCTTCGCCCTGCGCCACCGGCCGCTGCCCATGGTGTTCGCCACCGTCCTGGCAGGGGTCCTGGTGGCCTGGACGCTGGGGGCCGAGCTGGCCTACCGGCAGGCCCGGTCCTCCGCCCCGCCCTCGCTCCGCCCCGGGCTCCGGCGGCTGGCCGCAGGCCTCCTGGTGATCGGTCCGGCCTGGTGGGCGGATCCACCCCTGGACGACCAGGGTCCCCGATTCATGGCCATGGCCCTGCTCACCCGGGGCTGGTACTTCCTGCCGAGCTTCGGCTTCGGGTGGGCCTTCGCGACCCTGCTCGCCCGGGCGCGGCATGGCTGGGGACGCGAGGTCGGCGACCTGGCCGCGGCCAGCACCCTGGGTTCGGCCACCGGGGTGGTGGCGATGACCTTGCTCGGTTCCCGAGTCGATCCGCTGGTGGCCTCGGCCCTGCTCGGGATCCTGGTCCTCTGGCTGGCGGCCGATCCGGGCGAGGCCGACCCTCCCGGGGCCGCGACCAAGGGTGTCCCCTCGCGGAACCGGTCGATGGCGTTGGCGCTGGCGGCGGTCATGGTGGCCCGGGCCCGACCCTCGGAGGCCCTGGAGGGACACCGGGCCTGGTACGGACCCGACGGTGTGCTCGAGGTGGTGGGGGAGCGGGACCTCTACTGGGACGGCCTCTGGCACTCCCGGCTCACGGACGGCCGGGACCACGTCGGCACTCGCAACTGGTGGCGGGCGGTGCTGGCGCTGGCGGCCTATCCCGGGGAGGAGCCCGGACGGGTGGCGGTGGTCGGACTCGGCCTCGGGATCACCGCCTCGGTCCTGGCCGCCCATCCCGGCGTGGGGCGCGTCGACGGGTACGAGATCGCCCGCACCCTGGGCGAGGTGCTGGCCGCCTTCCCCCGGGGAACGCTGGAGGTGGCGCGCCGGCCGAAGGTGAGGATCCTCTGGCAGGACGCCCGGGCCGGTCTCGAGCTGTCCCCGGAGCGTTACCACCTGATCGTGAGCCAGCCCCTCCACCTCGCCCAAGCGGGATCCGGGAACCTGAACTCGGTCGAATTCCTGGGCCTGCTCCGCTCGCGGCTGGTGGAAGGCGGGGTCGTGCTGCTCTACGCGGGAGGCACGGAGGCCCAGCGCCGGATCCTGATGCGGACCGCCGACGCCGTCTTCCGGTACCGGGAGACCTGCTTCCAGGGGACCCTGCTGCTCCTCTCGGACCGGCCCATGGCGCTCGACCCGGCCATCCTCGAGTCGCGGCTCTCCCGCTCCGGAAACGGATTCTGGGAGCGGGTACGAGCCCATCCCCCGACCTCCACGGGCGGGCGGTTCCTGGAAGCCCTCGACCGGCCGCGCCGGGAACCGGCAGCGGAGGGGTGCGTCTCGACCGACGACCTGCCCCTGGTCGAGTACCCGGAGCTGGCTGCCCTCCGGGGATGCCGGTAGCGGGCGGACCTCCCCGGCCCGGGACTGCTCGGGAAGGCGCCGATTCGGTGCCACACTGGGTGGAGACCGAAAGGAGTCCCGGGCATGGCCAGAACTCCGGGCCGGGTGTTCGCTTACGGTTGCCTCCTGCCGACCCTGCTGGCGGCGGCTCCCCCACCGGATCCCCTGGCCGGAGTGGCGGTGTCCCCGGATCCCGTGATGGCCAGGACGGCCCTGGTGGAGGCCGCCCGGGCCCGGGGCGCGGGCCGTCGCCCGGAAGCCGTGGTGGCCCTGGTCCAGGCCTTCCGCCACGGCGTGCCGGACTACGACATCTATCGCCGGCTGGGACGTCTGCACCTCGAGGCGGAGGACCTGGAGGCCGCCCGCCTCTGCCTGCAGCGGGCCCTGGAGACGGGCGGACCCTCGCCGGACATCCACCTGGCGATGGGCAACGTCGAGGGGCTCTCCGGGAATCCGGAGCGGGAGATCGAGAGCTACCAGAAGGCCGTGGCCCTCCATCCCAACGACGCCGAGGGCCATTTCCTGCTGGCCATGGCCTACGACAAGGTGGGGAATTCCCCGAAGGTCCTCGAACACGCCCAGCGGGCCATCCGCCTCGACCCCGCCTACAAGGAGCGCCTGAAGCCGCGGATCCGGGACTCGAACGTGTCGCGCAAGATCGGGGCGCTGGTCACCCGGGTCCTCGAGGACTCGAAGTACGAACGCCTGACCGACGAATCGATCCAGGCGTATGCCGACGAGATCGGGCGGATCCTCGGCGAGGAGAACCTGAAGGCGGAGCCCTTCGCCCTGCCGGCCCGCTCCCCGTTCGTGGCCCCGGACTCGCTCCGGAGGCCTCCGCCGTCCGCTCCGCCCCCCTCGCCGGAGTCGCAGCCCGAGCCCGAGCCCGAGCCCGAGCCGCCGATGCGCGGCTTCCTCAGGTAGCGGGCCGCGAGCCGGAGGCAGTCCGGGGACCGCCTCCGAGGTCCTCGGACCCGCGGTCCCCGGAACCGTCTCCTACTTCGATTTCGACTTCGCCTTGCCCGCCCTGCGCTTCGAGTCGAGGTTGTGGAGCTTTTCCGGCACCACCGGCTCGGGAGCCAGCCGGGTGGACCCCGGGGTGGCGGCCGGTTCGCAGTCGGCACAGGAGTCGCCGTACTCGCTGCCGGAGAGGCGGGCCCGCACCCGGGCCGCCAGCCCGGCCAGGTCGCCCGGACCCTGAGGATCGGTGGGATCGACGCCGCCCTCCGGTCGCATGGCGTCGGGTCCCGCAGGGGCCCTTCCCAGGCGCACCTTCTCGCGGAGGTCCCAGAGCCGGGTGGTGGTCTCGGGGTCCCGCGGCGCACCGCCGGAGCGATCGTGGGCGAGCCGAAGGTCCTCGACCCCTTCGAACCGGTCGCCCGGGCCACCGGTGTAGGCCGGCGAGGCGCCGGCGCGGTCCGGGAAGCTGCCGAGGGCTCCCGAGAGGTAGTGGTCCTTGATCTCGCGCAGGCGCTCCTGGCGGGCCTGGGGACCGAGCCCATGGGCCTGCAGATAGTGGGCATCCACCGGGATCTCGTCCCCGGCGGGCTCGGGTCCCTGGTAGCGGTTCTCGAGCTCGGCCAGGCGGGCCGCCACCTCGTCGGGGTTGCGGTAGCGGTACATGCCGGTCTCGGAGACAAGGTTGCCGCGTTCATGCCGGGTGAACTCGCCGGCCAGGTAGCGGTCGCGCCGGGCGGCCACCGCCGCGTCCAGTTCGAGCCGGGTCTCGGGGCGCAGCGCCACGAAAGGGTTCTCGTCGGGGTGGTCCCGCAGGTACTCCTCGCTGAGCACGTCCTCCTCGCCCGCCAGGTCGCCCTTCTGCACGTCGAAGCGCAGCTCCTGGCCGCCGAGCACCTGGAACCGGGCCGACAGGGCGTTGACCAGGGGAGCGGACTCGCCGTGCTTCTCGGCCGGGTCCTCGTCCTTCCAGAGGTTCTCGAGCCCGATGTCGTAGACGCCCTCCGGCAGCCAGAGTCCGACTTCCCGATGGTGGCGGAGGTCGGAGAGGCGTCCCGAGAAGACCTCGCGGTTCGGCTGGTCGCCGTCCTTCTCCGAGGCCAGGGCGTCGCGGATCGTGACCTTCAGGAGCTCGCTGGTGGCTCCGTAGGGATGCTGGAGCTCGTACCATGGGTCGCCAGCCCGGGTGAACACGAGGCGCGAGAAGGCGATCCGCCGGGAGGTGGTCTCGCCGGGATGGACCTCGAGGTCCCGCACCGTGAACCCGAGCGGCTGGTCGGGGATCTTGACGACCAGCGTGTAGGTCCCCGGCTTCACCGCCGCCAGCAGGGGGTCGGGGGTGTCGAGCCTCCCGAAGCCGTCGACCGTGGTCCGCCCGGTCCGGTAGATGCGTCCGTCCTTGTCCTTGAGCGTGAATTCGCAGAGCAGGAACTGGCCGCGGAACCCCTGGGTGTAGATGCGGACCTTGCCTGGACCCTTGCCGGCCACCAGCTTCCGCTCCACCTCGAGCGGAGTGACCGGCACCTCCCGGTCCAGCCAGTAGGTGCCGATGCCGCGACCCAGGTGGTGCTGGTAGAAGACGTCGACGGCAAGGGTGCGGTCGAGTTTCTCTCGCCGGGCGTTGGGCGAGACGTAGCTCACCCGGTACTGGGCCGACATGCTGCGGACGATGGCATCGAAGACCTCGCGCAGATGGCGGGGATGGGGCGCGTACCAGGCCTGGCCACCGGTCTTCTGGGCGATCCGTTCGAGCAGGGCCCGGTCGGCGTGCTGGCCCAGCGCGATGGTGTAGATCTCGACCCCCTCGGCCTTGGCCCGGGCCACCAGGCCTGCTTCGGTCTCGACCGAGAGCGGCTTGCCTCCCGGGTAGACCTGGTCGTTGCCGTCGGTCAGCAGCAGCATCTTGCGCTGGCCCTTGCCGGAGAGGACCGAGTCGATGCCGAGCAGGGCACCGTCGAAGACCGCAGTGGCCCCGTAGGCGCGGAGCTTGCCGATGGCCTCCTTCATCAGGTCCTTGCGGGTGGTGCGCTCCTGGAGGACGCGGGCCCCCCGGTCGAAGGAGACCACCGCCACCTCGTCGACCCGGTGCAGCTCGTCCACGAAACGGGTGGCGGCCAGCCGCAGGTACTCGAGGTCGGGGTCGATCGAGCCCGAGTCGTCGAGCACCAGGGCCAGGCTCACCGCCGGGCTCTCGAGCTGGACGTCGAAGTCCTTGATCTCGACCTCCTCCTCGGTGAGCCGGAGGTTGGCCTGGTGCAGGTAGCGGAAGTCCTGCTTGTCGCCCGATTCGAGGCGCATGAACATGTCGACGCGCGGGAACCCGGCAGTGTCGAACCGCTCCACCCGCACCCGGAGTCCGGTGTAGGGCGGCTCGAAGATGTAGCCGCGGACCGCCCCGGTGGTGCCGAGCGCCACCAGTCCCGCGAACAGCATGGCCAGCCGGCTCCCCGATCCATGCCGGGCGCGCGCCTGGCGGCCTTCCCGTGTCGTCGTCGCCATGTCCAGGGCCTCCCGGGAGGTCATCGATCCGCGATCCGGACGGGGAGGTTGGGGTACTCCTCCTTCAGCTTGTCCTGGGCTCGCTTCAGGTGGGTCTCGGCGTAGTACTTGAGCTTCTCGTCCTTGGTGAAGGCCAGGACCTCCTCGAAGTAGCGGATCGAGGCCTCCCAGCGTCCACCGTCGAGGACCTCGCGGCCCCGGCGGAAGGCGTCCCAGGCCTCCCGCTCGGTGGTTACCACCACCACGTGCGGGTTCTCGGCGAGCGAGCGCTCGTAGAGGCGCCACAGCACCGGGTCGCGGGGAGAGAGCCGGACCGCCAGGCGGAGGAAGCTGGCCGCCTCCTCGAGCAGGCCCTTCTCGAGCAGGGCCTCGGCCTTGGCCACGTAGCCGTCGATCGCCCGGTGCATCTGGAAGGCCTTGCGGTGCTTCTCCCAGGCCTCCTCGCTGACCGGGTCGTACTGGAGGGCGATCTTGTAGGACTCCGAAGCCATCTTGTAGTGGGCGCTCTGGAAGAACTTGTCGCCGCGGTCCAGGTACTCGCGGGTGCGACGGGCGGCGTGCTCGTCCATGGGCGAGGGATGGGGCGCGGCGTGGGCCGGCTGGAGCAGCGCTGCCAGGGCCAGGACCACGGCCCCGGCGGCACGGGGGACACGACCGATCGGGTGCGGCATCACGTAGGACCTCCTCCGGTCCGGTACACGGTTTCGAGGGTTGTCTTGATCATCACGGGTCGCCATGGGGCTGCACCGTCACCGAGACGTAGGCCCGGGCTTTCGAGTCGTGGGCCGACTTGGCCTGGACCTCGACGACCGCGTCCTGGCCGATCTCGGCATGCGGCGGGACCCGGACGAAGCAGGTGATCTCCTTCTGCTCGTCGGGAGCCAGCGAGAGCCGGCTGTGGGAGAGGCGGGCCCAGTAGCGGCGCTTCAGGCCGGAGAGCAGGAGCTGCACGGTGTCGGGGACGGTGCCCAGATTGGTGACCAGGAGCTTGACCGCTACCAGCCCCTTGGAGGTGAGGGTCTTCGAGTCGTCCAGCACCATCGAGACCTCGTGGCGGCGGGCGATCCGGACCTCGAACGGCAGTTCGGCCACCTGCTCGCCGGTCTCGTTGACGGCCGCCACCGAGAACGGCACCAGGTCGCCGATCCGCTCGCTCTCGGGGGGCCGGATCCGACCCTCGAGGCGCCGGGTCTCGCCGGGCTCGAGCGGTCCGACCGGGGCCTCCAGCGCGATCCACCCGGGTCGCGGGATCCCCTGGGCCGGACGGAAGCCGAGCTGCATGGTGCCCTCGCCGTGGTTCTCGGCCCGGATCGAGAACCGGAGCTCGTCGCCGGGTGCCACCCGGTAGGGGGCGCCGTCGGCCACCAGCTTCAGGTGCGGGTCGCCCACGATCGCCAGCCGGATCCGGTTCTGGGTCCGGATCTCGGGATGGGTGGCGGACATGGCGGTGATGTCGACTTCGATCGAATCGCCGGCCTTCCCGTTGGCGGGCGCCTGGACCCGGATCGGCATGCGTACCGGGTCGGAGAAGGCGGGCAGGTCCATGTAGGCGTGCTCGAGGCGGAGACCCCAGCCGTCCGCGGGTACGGCCACGAACAGGTCGAAGGTGTCCTTCACGTTGCCCTTGTTCTGGAGCAGCAGGTCGTGGACCGAGGTGGTCCCGGGCTGCACGAAGTAGGTGCGCACCACGTCGCCGTTCAGGTGCGGCTCGGCCCGGACCGCGTGGAGGTTGGTCGCCAGGGTGGTGAAGGTGATCCGCTCCTTGGTGCGGAACTCGTCGGCGTAGGCGATCCCCACCACCCACTCCTGGCGGTCGGAGCGGTCCATGTAGAGCGGGGCGGTGACCCGGAGGTCGACCCTGGCCTCCTCGCCGGGTTCGAGCCAGAGCCGCTCGGGCTCGAGCATGGCGATCCACCCTGCGGGCGGCGCCGAGAGCAGCTCGCAGCTGACGAGCTTCTTGGTCGGCCCGGAATGGCGGACCAGGTAGGTGTACTTCGCCACTTCGCCGGGGCGCATGGTGCGCTCGGAGGCGAGCACCTCGATGTCGAGGTGGCTCTCGGCATCGCCGACCGCCACCGGTTGCCCGGAGACCGCTCCCAGGGTGGTGAAGACCGGCTCGTGGTAGCGGCTCGGCTCGTCCGAGAAGTAGACCCTCACCGCGCTCGCCACCTCGGCGTTCTCGCCCAGGTAGAAGGGCGGGGTGACCGAGTACACGAAGCGCTTCTCCTCGCCCGGCTGGAGGGTGGCTTCCTTCTCGCTGAACCCGGAGTACCAGCCCGAGGGGAGCGGTCCGACCTCCCGGAGCACGACCTCTCGGGCGTGCCGGTCGAGGTTCCGGACCGTGATCGGGTAGCTCGCCAGCTCGCCGGGCCGGACCGTGGCGCCGTTGACGCCGGCGAAGACCTGGAGGTGGGGCGGGAGGTTCCGCTCCTCGAAGGCGGGTGCGATCGAGACCCGGGGGGCGTCCAGGTCGAAGCCGGTCCTGGCCCGGCGGGCCGCTTCCGCCAGCACCCCCAGGTTGAAGTGCTCGATCCGGATCAGGTAGTAGAGCCCGAACCAGATGGCCCGGAGCAGCTGGCTGCCGGCGGCCTTGTCGGCGTCGGCGGCCGGGAAGCGATCGCGATACAGGGGACTGGTGCCGATCGGCTTCCAGGTGTGCTTGTCCCAGTCCCGCCCGAGTTCGGCTTCCAGCCGGGCCCCCAGGCCGGTGAGCTCCTGGTCCTCCAGGCGGACGCTCTCCTCGAAGCGGGAGAGCAGCAGGGCGAGTTCCGCGTCCGAGGTCACGTACCAGAGATGCATCAGGGCCTCGAGCTGCTTGTTCAGGTGGTAGAGGCTCCGGTCGAGGCTGTCGCGGACCCCGGCGGCCTCGGAGGAATCCCGGAACGCCACCACGAAGTTCCGGGAGGCCGGGGATACCGCTCCCAGCGCGGTCTCGCTCTCGGCCCAGGCCTTCTCTGCGGCTTGCAGGTGGGTGAAGGCCAGGCGCTTGACGCCCAGCAGCTCCCGGGAGACCGAGTCGATCCCGTCCCGCATCTCGCCCATGGCCTTGCCCGACTCGGCCAGCAGGTCTTCGGCGACCTGTTCCAGGACGTCGTCGTCGACCGCCTTGGAAGCGAGGTCCAGCGTCTCCTCCATCATCCGACGGACCTCGGACTCGGTGACGAATCGCTTGGCGTCCTTGATCGAGCGGGAGGCGAGTGCCACCTGCCGGAGGTAGGCCTTCCAGCGCCAGGCGGCGATCTTGCGGCGGTAGGAGAGCGCCACCATCTGCATCAGGGCCGGGTGGTGGTGCTCGCGGGATTTCCAGTTGGGTCGGAGCGTCAGGTAGAAGGGGCGCTCCTCCCGCTGCACGTCGGTGAAGAAGGGACTCGTCACCTTGGAGATGAGCTCCATCTTGAGGCGCCGCACCGGGGTCGCCGGGGCCAGCTTCACCGGGAGGCGGATCCGGCCCTCCTTGTCGAAGGTGGCGTCCTGGCGGGTGCGATGCCGGTTGTCCAGGACCGCGGTCTTGTCGACCACTTCCTTCCACTCGGGAGCCTCGCCCAGCGGGAAGCTCATGTCCTCCCAGAGGCGGACCGTGACCTGGCAAGTGGCGTTGACCCCGGAGCTGTGGTCGAGCTGGCGCCAGGGGAAGGCCAGGACCGGGTCCTGGAACTCCGAGACGACCCAGGAGTCCTCCTCGATCCCGCTCGAAACCACGGCGCGCACGTTCGGCAGCGAGTAGACGGCGGCCTCGAGCCGGCCGAGGTCGAGGTCCACGGCCTGGAGCGGGGCTGCCAGGGCGATCGCGAGCATGGCGAAGCGGGAACGCATGGCTTCCTTCGTTCGAGGCCATCGGCCGGGACCCCGAGACCGCTTTAGGGGTGACCGGGGTGGGCTCCATGCGGCTCTGGGAGAGGGCCTTGGGGGAAGGGCGGGACAACCTGGCGCGGCAGGGGACGGTTTCCGCACGACGGGGGCCGCCGGCTTGGATTCCGGGGGGCGCGGAGGTACGCATGGGAGGGGCATGGGCGTCGAGGAGGCTCTCGGGATGGCGAGCGAATTCCGGTTCACGTTCGGGCGCGAGCCCACCGAACCCGAGGCCCCCCGGAGCCCTCCCCAGGACGTCGGACTCGACTTCCTGCTCCGCTTCAATCCGCAGGTCGCCGACGGGACCCCGGACCAGGAGCGGTTCCGGTCCATGGTCACCCATCCGAACATCTCGTCCGGCGAGCTCCTGCGCTGGCTGGAGGAGGCCCTCTCGGGGGAGACCGCGGTCCATCGCAGGGTGGCCCAGGACCTGGTCAACGCCCTGATGCAGCGGGTCGGGTTCGAGGTCGAGTTCGGGGCCTACGAGGAAGGTGCCAACATCCCGTTCGACGGGCTCTGGTCGGCCGGAGGGATCGCCCTGGGTGTGGAGATCCTCCCGGGCCTCGAGGACCGGATCGACCCCGTCTGGCTCTCGGGTACCGCCGAGAGCTTCGCCGGATCCCTGGGTCTCGACCCGGCGGGCTTCGGACTGCTGGTGGTGGCGCCCTCCGAGTCCCTCTCGGGTCTCGAGGCCGATCTCGCCGGGGGAGGGCTGCTCGAGCGGGTGCGGCTCCTCGACCTGCCCACCCTGGTCGAGGCCGTGGGCATGGTGGAGCACCTGGTGCTCTCGCCCGCGGAGCTCGCCCGCTTCTGCCTGGCCCGCCCGCTCTCCCGCGTCTGCGACGTGTTCTCGTTCGTCGATGGCTTCCTGTCCGTACTGGGGGCCGGATCAGCCCCGGTGCCGGCGCCCCGACGCGAGCCAGTCCCCGAGGCTCCTCCCGCTCCCAGGCCGGGGGACCGGGCCCGACCCAGCCTGGCGCGGGAGCGGGCGCCCGAACCCTTCCGCCCTGCACCGGCTCCGGCTCCGGTGACCCCGGCTGCACCCCGCCCCTTCGTCAGCCCCTTCGCGGCGGCCACCGCGGCGGCTGCCACCTCCCCGGTGGCTCCCGGCCCGTCGCCCGCGGCATCGCCGGTGACCCCGCCCCCGCGCTCCACCCCGGCACCGCCGCCACCGAGTACCCGGGTCGGGCAGAAGGCACCGGTCATCCCCCCCGGACCTCCGACCCAATCGAGGCCGGCGGTCAGCCTCTCGGCCCTCTCGTCGGTACCGCTCCGCCCTCCCAGCCAGCCTCCCGTCGCCGGGCCGGAACCCTCCCCGGTGCCTACGCCCTCGCCCTCCTGGGCGCCCGAGGAGGAGACGGAGGAGCGGGGCTTCGACGGCGATCCCTTGGGTGCCAGACTGGCACAGAGCGAGGTCCGGCCGGAGGTGCCCTCCGGGCTGGGAGGCATCGTGTACGCCCCGCCTCCGGGGATGGAGAGCGAGCGGCCGGAGGAGGAGGCGATGGCCAGCCCGGTTCCCTCCAACCTGACGGCTTCCCGCATGGAGACCCTGCTGGGTGGGCCGGAGTGGTCCGAGGAGACCGCCGACGAGATCTCCACCGAGATCCGGGAGCAGGGCGGGGAGTCCTTCGCGGATCCCCTGGCGGCGCTGCGCAACAAGGCGAGCCTGGCTCCCGAGGCCGAGTACCAGGCTCCCGAGCCGATGCGCCCCCCTCCGCCGCCACCGCCTCCGGGGCCGGTGGCCGGCTTCCGTCCGCCTCCCGGACCACCCCCGCCGCCCCCGCCCCCGCCCCCGGCGCGGTCCGCCCCCCGGGCTCCGGCCCAGGACCTCCAGGCCCTCGAGAGGATCGCCGAACAGGATCCCCGGAACGTGGAGGCCCTGGTGAACCTGGCCGAGGCCTACAAGGACGCGGGGCGCCTGGACGACGCGCTCGAGCCGATCAAGCGGGTGGTCAAGGACGCCTCCGACCACATCCGGGCCAACCTGGTGATGGGCCAGATCTACTTCCTGATGAAGGAGTTCCCCAAGGCGGCCCTCTCCTTCGAGGTGGTCCTCAACAAGGACAAGGCCAACGTACCTGCCCGGATCGCCCTCGGGGATGTCTATGCTGCCCAGGACAAGCACGCCCGGGCGCTCAAGGCCTACGCCAAGGCCGAGGTCGACGCCACCCGGCCGGACACGGGACTCCAGCTCCGGTTGGCCCGCACCCACGCCAAGATGGAGAACGCCGAGAAGGCCATGGTCCACCTCCAGCGGGCCATCGAGTACGACCCCCAGAACCTCGAGGCCTATGTGGAGCTCGGCAACCTCTACCTCGACTCCAAGAATCCCCAGGAGGCCCTCAGGGTCTTCCAGAAGGCCCTGGAGCTGGATCCGACCAACCTGAAGGTCCGGACCTACGTCGAGAACCTGCAGTGATCCGCCTGGGCCTCGGATCCCGGGTCAGGGCTTCCGGGTGGGCGTCCCGGGTCCCGGCGAGGTCCCGGACCCGGCTCCGGGAGTCGGGGGTCGGGGAGGCACGGAGAGCAGATCGGGATCGCGGGAGAGCATCCCTCCGTCCAGGCTGACGCAGTCGCGTCCGGTCTGGGACAGGATCCGCTGGGCGTAATAGGAGCGCTGGCCGCTGCGGCAGACCACCGCCACCGGAGCCTTCCCGGGAATCTCCCCGAGGCGATCGCGCAGTTCGGGGAGGGGGATGTTCCTGGCTCCGTCCAGGGCTCCCTGGGCGAACTCCCTGGGCGAGCGCACGTCGATCAGGGTTCCCGCCCTGCCCGCCGATTCCAGGACTTCGGCGTCGGCGGTCCGCAGGAGCCCTCGGCGCAGGTTGGACGCCGCCATGCCGAGCACGTTGACGGGGTCCTTGGCGCTCCCGAACGGCGGTGAGTAGGCCAGCTCCAGTTCGGCCAGGTCCTCGACCGTCATGCCGGCTTGCAGTGCCGTGGCGATCACATCCGTGCGCTTGTCGATGCCGTCGTGGCCCAGCGCCTGGCCGCCCAGGACCCGCCCGTCGTCGGGGCCGAAATGGAGGAGGAGGGACACCGTCGAGGCTCCGGGGTAGTAGCTGGCGTGGTTGTCCCGATGGACCCGTACGGTCCGGAAGGAAATCCCGGCGGCGGCCAGGTCCCGGGCGTTGGCCCCGGTGACGCCCACGGTGAGATCCATGACCCGGACGATGGCGGTTCCCCACGTCCCGCGGTACCGGGCCTCGCCCCCGAGCGCATTCTCGGCCGCGATCCGACCCTGGCGGTTGGCAGGCCCTGCCAGAGGTGCCAGGCGCCAGGTCCCGGTCACCGGATCCCGGGTCTCGATGGCATCCCCGACCGCGAAGATCCGCGGGTCGGAGGTCCGGAGTCCCTCGTCGACCCGGACGCCGCCACGGCTCCCGAGTTCGAGGCCGGCCGCCCGGGCCAGTTCGACCCTGGGTCTCACCCCCATGGCGAGGACCACGACGTCGGCCGGCAGCCTGTCGCCTCCAGCCAGGCGGACGTGGCCGGCGGCGGCGTCGGGGGAGGGAGGGTCGAAACCTGCCACGGCTCCGCCGGTCCGGACCTGCAGCCCGTGGTGGACCAGGTGGCGGGCCAGGACCTCCGCGACCTCGGGATCGGCGGGCGGCAGGAGCTGCCGGGCGGCCTCCACGATGGCCACCTCGAGGCCGCGTCGGTGCAGCTGCTCGGCGGTCTCCAGGCCGATGAAGCCTCCTCCCACCACCACCGCGCGGCGGGCCGAGGTCCGGGCCAGCCAGGCTTCCAGGGCCTCCATCTCGGGAATGGTCCGGAGGTGGAACTGGCCGGGTCCGCCCAGGCCGGGGATCGGCGGGCGCAGCGCGGTGGCGCCGGTGGCGAGGATCAGGGCGTCGTACCCGTCCTCGAATTCCTGCCCGCTCCGCTCGTCCCTGACCCGGAGCAATCGCCGCTCCCGATCCACGGACAACACCTCGTGGCCGGTCCGGACCTCGATCCGGAACCGCTGGTGGACGGCCTCCGGGGTCTGCACCACCAGGGCTGCCGCCTCCCGGATCTCCCCGCCCACATGGTAGGGGAGCCCGCAGTTGGCGAAGCTCACATGGGGACCGCGTTCGTAGACGGTGATGGCGGCGTCCTCGGAGAGGCGGCGCGCCCGGGCAGCCGCGCTCATGCCGCCGGCCACGCCTCCGACGATCCGGAGTCGAAAACCGCTCCCGCCCATCGAGATCTCCTTCCACCCTGCGACGCCCACCGGGGGTGGTGGTGGCCTCCGGGCCGGCTCCACCACGGGCACAACCGGAGGGTACCGGAGGGGGGGGAAGGCCTCTGTCGAGGGCGAGAACCCTCACTCGACCAGGTCCTCGGAACCGTCGCTCAGCCGGGTAGGCGCGCCATCGACAGCGAGGCCAGGCCCATCCCGAGCGGGAGGGCGAAGGCCTCGACCGCGATCAGGTGCTCGGCGCCCAGGCTGGCGTTGGGGTCGGTGGTCGCCAGGCAGAGCAGTCCCCGCTCCCCCGAGATCCCCAGCGGCGCGGCCGCCAGGCTCCCGACGCTCTCGACCCGGATGGGATAGCCCTCGGGCAGGAAGCCGGGGTCCCGGCGGACCCGCTCGATCAGGAAGGGGCGGGCCACGGAGCGGAAGCGGACCAGGACCGGGCCGAGGATCTCGGCGAGCGCCGAGGCGGGCGCCCCGGCCGCGGCCCGGCCCACGGGATCGGCACCCTCCAGCATCAGGGCGAAGGCAGCAGGGGAGGGAACCTCTTCGGCCCGAGCGGCCTCGAGGAGGCCCTCGGTGGCAGCTTCCAGCGCTCCCTGGGGGCTCCTCTCGGTCTGGAGGCGTCGGAGGAATCCGAGAAAGGGGTCCCGGGTTCCGCGCGCCAGGAACGCCAGACGGGGTTCCCTCAGGATCGCGAGCTGCTGGCCGGGGCGGGCCTCGTCCTCGAACTGGAACTGGCCCGAGCCGGCCTGGATCCGGTCCCCGTCGCGGAGCCTGGAGTAGTGGACACGGGCCTCGTTGACGAAGGTCCCGTTGGAACTCCGGAGGTCTACCAGATAGGTCGAGTCCGGGCCCGGGACCAGGGCGAAGTGGACCCGGGAGAGCAGGGAGTCGTCCTCGATGGCGACATCGCATGCGACCGGGTCGCGTCCGACCAGTACGGGGACGTCTTCCACCTCACGGGTGCCACCGGCCCAACGGAGTTTCGCCATGGTGCTCGTGACGAGGGTACCAGAGGGGTGCAGCGGCGGAACCCGGGTGTCCGGAACCTCGCCGGGGCTTCAGTCCGCCGGAGGGTCCTCCCGGGAAGGCTTGTACCGACCGACGCTGTGCTGCTGGAACGCCCAGGCCGCCCAGGCAGCCGCCGCGATCCCGACCACCAGGGTCACGGCCATCACGACCTCGGTGGGCCCCACCGCGCCTCAGCTCCGGCTTCCGGCCAGGGCGCCGAGGCCTCGACCCGCCATGAAGACCAGGATCCCGGCCGTCATGACCAGGAGCTCGAGGGTCATGCCCCCCGATCCCTCGAGCTGGATGCCCAGGAACAGCGCCAAGGGCATGAGCAGCATCCCGAGGATCTCGAGGGCCTTGCCGGAGATCGCCAGCAGCCGGTTCATCGGGTCGTTCCCTCCGGTCCGGGTTCCAGGAACTCGTCGAGGGCGATGGCGGGAACCCTGCTCCCGGCATCGAACCCGGTGGCGTCGTCGGCCAGGACCACCAGGACCTGGGCCTCGGCCATTCCCCGGATCATGGCCGAGCCCTGACCGCCGGCCAGCACCGCTTCCAGACCGTCCGCCCCGTCCCGGACCACGGCCCGCTGGTGGTCCCGGCGATCGGCGGCCTTGGAAACCCGGGAGGCGAGCGAGACCGGGACCATGCGCCTTCCCGGAGCGGTCATGCCCATGCGCTTGCGGAGCGCGGGGCGGGCCAGCAGCTCGAAGCTCACCATCGACGAGACCGGGTTGCCGGGAAGGCCGAAGACCTGGGTGTCGCCCCGGGTGGCGAAGGTCACGGGCTTGCCCGGCTTGGTGCGCACCCGGTCGAAGTGGACCTGGCAGCCGAGTTCCCGGAGGACCGGTCCGACGAAGTCGTAATCGCCCATCGAGACGCCGCCGGAGGTGAGCAGCACGTCGTGGCTCCCGAGGGCCTCGTCGATCCTGGCCCGCAGCACCTCCCGGTCGTCCACCACGGGGGGCAGCAGGGTCGGGAGACCGCCGGTCCTGAGGACCTGGGCTGCCAGGGCGAGCGAGTTCGAGTCCCGGACCTGGCCCGGCGCCAGGGCTGCGTCGACGGCCACGAGTTCGCTCCCGGTGGGCAGGATGGCCACCCGGGGACGGACCGAGCAGCGGGGATGGGCCACGCCGATGGTGGCGAGGAGGGCGATGTGCCCCGGCCCGATCCGGACCCCAGCAGGGATCACGGTCTCGCCCTCCCGGACGACCTCGCCGGGAGGGCGCACGTGCTGGCCGGCCTGGACCGGACCCTCCAGGTGGATCCGACCGCCCTCGCCCTTGGTCCGTTCGACCATGACCACCGCGTCGGCGCCCTCCGGGAGGAGCGATCCGGTGAAGATCTTGGCGCATTCCCCGGCTCGGATCCGGGCCGTGGGTGGGGTTCCCGCCGGGATCTCGGCCACCAGGGCGAGGGTGGCGCGGCGGCCGGGCAGGTCGGCCGAGCGCACCGCATAGCCGTCCATCGCCGAGGTCGGTGCCGCCGGGATGGTGTCGCGGGAGACGGCGGCCTCGACCAGCACCCGGTCGAGCGCCTCGCCGAGCGGTACCTGCTCGGTACCCAGGCGGGACGAGTGGGTGAGCACGAGCTCCAACGCGTCGTCGACCGAGATCATTCCCGAGCCTCCCGAGATGGGGGGAGTCTAGCCCAGGACCCGACCCGGGGGAGGAACGAAGAGGCGCCCTCCGAAGAGGGCGCCTCCGGGACCTGCCTGCCGGGATGAACGTACGGATGCAGCAGCTCGCAGGGTAGTCCACCTTGTCTATCGGCGACTTCGGTCCGGAACTGAGGGCCTCCGATGAGGTCCCCGACCGGTGCCGGTCGTCCGGGCGGGTCCGGGACTCTCGCAGGCTACCGGGGCCGTTCGGCCAGGTGGATCGCCACCACGCCCAGGGTCCGGTTCTCGAATCGGGCCTGCCGGAAGCCCCGGGTCTCCATGCGGGCGGCCAGGGCCGCCTGGTCGGGGAAGCGGAGGATGGTCTCGGGAAGATACCGGTAGGCGTCCCCCTGGCGGGAACCCAGGGAACCGATCCGGGGCAGGACTTCGGCGAGGTAGAACCGGTAGAGCCAGCGGAAGGGGGCGAAGGTCGGAGTCGAGAATTCCAGGATGGCGAGGCGGCCTCCCGGAGCCAGGACCCGAAACAGCTCGTCGAGGCCGCGGTCGAGGTCGCCGAGGTTGCGGATCCCGAAGGCGACCGCGGCCCGATCGAAGCTGGCGTCCGCGAAGGGCAACCGCAGGCTGTCGCCCACCACCCAGTCGGGCGCCCGGTCGCCGGCCTCGGATTTGGAGCGGGCCCTTCCCACCATGGGAGCGCAGAAGTCGCTTCCCGTGACCCTGATCCCGGGCGCCATCCGGGTCGCCATCAGGGCGAGGTCGCCGGTGCCGCAGCAGGCGTCGAGCATGCGCATCCCCGGCGCCGGTTCCAGGAGTTCCAGGGTGCGCCTCCGCCAGCCCTGGTCGAGCCCCAGCGAGAGGATCCGGTTCAGGAGGTCGTAACGGGGCGTGATGCGGGCGAACATGTCCCGCACATAGCGACCCCGCGCCTCACCCTCCGCCACCGAGGTCTCGGGGGCTCCTCGGATCAAGGTCTCCATCGCGGGTCGGGACTCCTCGGTGCCGAATCCGATCCTGGCCGGGAGCGGACGTCTGCTACTCTAGCGCGGCCCGACCGTTCCAGCCCGGTGCGGTGGCTCCCCAGGCTCCCCCCCGATGTCCGCGGTAGACCAGAACATCCTGCAGGGCCTGATCAGCCCGGACGAGGAGAACCGGCGGCGGGCGATCTTCCTGGCCGCCCAGGCCCTGGAGTTCCGCGCCATCCCGGCCCTCACCCGCCTGGCGGGCGAGGATCCGGTGATCGAGCTCCGGTACCTGGCCAAGAAGGCCCTGCTCTTCCTCCAGCAGAATGTCCAGCGGCGGCAGAAGGCCGCCGGCGAGGCGGCTTCCCCGGAGACCGGCGGGATCCGTCCCGAGGTGCTCAGGGCCGAGCTCGAGAATCCCGACCCGGCGGTCCGCAACCGGGTGGTCCAGGCGCTGGCCCGATTGGGTGGCCCGCTGGCCCTCCAGCTGGTGGCGGAGCGGGTCGAGCGGGAGACCGACCCCTTCGTCCGGGCCAGCCTGGCGATCTCTCTCGGAGTGCTGGGGTCCAGGGCGCAGATCCCGCTCCTCGAGCGCCTCCTGTCCGACGAGAACCCGCGGGTCCGGGCCAACGCCATCGAGGGCCTGATGCACATGGGCGCTCCCGAGGCGGCCCGCTTGATCGCACCCCACCTGAAGGACACCGACAACCGGGTGAAGGTGAACGCCTATACCGCCCTGGGGAAGTTCCAGAAGGTCGACCTGTTGAGGGCCCTCGCCGAGATGATGGCCGCCGACAAGGTCTGGCTCCGGGACTCCGCAACCTACGCCCTCGTGAAGCTCGAACTCCCCGAGAGCGTCCCTCTCCTCGAGCACGCCCTGGCCGACAGCTGGAAGGGGATCCGGCTCAAGGCCAGGAATGGGTTGGTGCTGCTGGCGAAGAAGGGGGTCGCGAGCGCCCTGGAGGTCCTCCGTCAGGCTGGGGGCTACCGCGACTCGCCGGACGACTACCTGACCCTGGAGCTGCTCGACAAGAGCCCGGCGGCCACCACGCCCCAGGTCTCGGCGGCAGCCCGGCTGGAGGCGGTCCTGAGGATCGTCCGCAGCCAGGACCGCTCCCGGGTCGATGCCCTGGTCCGCCAGGCGGCCGGCGAGGACGACCCGAAGGTCCTGGCCACCCTGGTCCTGGCCCTGGGACGCCTCGGCGATGCCCGCTGCCTCCCGACCCTGGCGGGCTTCCTGGCCAGCAGGGACCGGCGGGTGAGGGCGAACGCGGTGGAAGCTCTCGGCTTGATCGGGGGCACCGAGGCGCTCCGGGTCCTGGCTCCCCATCTCGACGATCCCGACAACCGGGTGCGCGCCAACGCGGTGGTGGCGCTCTCCGCCCTGCCCGGCTTCGACGTCACCCCGGCCCTGCGCTCGATGGCCGCTTCGAACCAGGAACTGATGCGGCTCTCGGCGGTCTATGCCCTGCTCGTGCTCCGGCGCGAGGACCTCGGGGATTGCCTGGCCGGCCTGGTCGGCGACGGTTCCCCCCGGGTCCGCAAGAAGGCCGTCGACAGCCTGAAGCTGCTGGCCACCGACGGCCTCCCATGGGCCGCAGCCACCCTGCGGAAGGCCGGGATCCGGCTCGACGAGCAGGGTTGGCGATAGCCGCGAGGGGCAGGCCGTCGCTGGGGGGCCCTCGCCTACGAGATCGCGATCGACGCGGCCGTGTCGTGGTGCCCGTCGAAGAGGTGGACCTTGGCCATGTTGAAGGCCAGCGGGATCTTCTCCCCGGGCTCGGGCCGTACCTTGGTCGGCACCCTCGACACCAGCCGGGCGGGACCGTAGCTGGCGTGCAGGAGATTCTCGCTGCCCATCGGTTCCACCAGCTCGACTTGCGCCTCGACGGAGTTGTCCTCCCGGGGGGCGTAGCCGGGCGAGCCCGGGACGTGCACGTCCTCCGGCCGGACCCCGAAGGTCAGGTCCCGGCCGTCGAGGCTGGCGAGCTTCTTCTTGATCCGGTCGGGCAGGTTCATGGCCGCCCCCCCGGCCTCGATCTTCCCCATCACCAGTCTTCCCTTGAAGAGGTTCATGCTGGGGCTGCCGATGAAGGTGGCCACGAACAGGTTGGCGGGATCGTCGTAGACCCGCTGGGGCGTGTCGATCTGCTGGATCACGCCCTCGTGGAAGACCGCGATCCGGTCGCCCATGGTCATCGCCTCGGTCTGGTCGTGGGTGACGTAGATGATGGTGGCGTGGAGTCGCCGGTGGAGCGCCAGGATCTCGGCCCGCATCTGCACCCGGAGCTTGGCGTCCAGGTTCGAGAGCGGCTCGTCCATGAGGAACACCTTGGGCTCCCGGACGATCGCCCTCCCCAGGGCCACCCGCTGTCGCTGCCCACCGGAGAGCGCCTTGGGCTTCCGTTCGAGCAGGCTCTCCAGCCCCAGGATCCGGGCAGCCTCGGCGACCCGTTTCTCGATCTCGGCGGTGGCGGTGCCCTTCAGGCGCAGGCCGAAAGCCATGTTCTCGTAGACGTTCATGTGGGGGTAGAGGGCGTAGTTCTGGAACACCATGGCGATGTCCCGGTCCTTGGGTGCCACGTCGTTCACCACCCGGTCGCCGATCCGGATAGCCCCCTGGGTGACCTCCTCGAGCCCGGCCACCATGCGCAGCGTGGTCGACTTCCCGCAGCCGGAGGGCCCGACCAGGATCAGGAACTCGCGGTCCGAGATCTCCAGGCTCGCACCCTTCACGGTGGGGTGCTCGTTGCCTGGATAGTGCTTCACGACGTTCTGGAGGGTGACGCTTGCCACTTGGGTTCCGATCCTGCCGCCCCGAGGGGCTCAGCTCAGCTTCACGTCCCCGGTCTGGATCAGGGTGTTCATGGCCTCCGGGCTGGCCAGCACCGCCTGGGCATTCATGGCGATGGTCTTGGAGGAATCGATGCTGATGGCCTGGGACAGGGCCTGGTGGGCGAGCTCGTCCTCGCCCCGGGCCTTGTGGATCTTGCCCTTGATGAACCAGGCCTTCTGGCGGGCGTTCTTGTCCCGCTCCGGGAGCCGGCGGAGCGACTCCTCGAGGTCGGACATGGCCCGGTCGAAATCCCTGCGGGCGTAGTGGACCTCGCCCCGGGAAGTGTAGAGGTGGGGGAGCGCCGCCTCGACCCCCAGGCCGATCCCCTCGTCGGCCGCCGCCAGCGCCTCTTCGAGGTCCTGCTTCAGGTTGGCCTTGGCGAAGGCGAAGTTGTCGAGGAGCAACGATCGGGTGAGGGCATCGGTGGGCTGGAGTTTCTTCCCGTCCTGCACGGCGCCGAGCGCCTTGATGTAGTCCTTCACCCGGTTGTAGCAGGCCGAGAGCATCCCGAAGATGTAGGCCTTGCGGGCCGCTTCGGTGGCGTCCTTCGAGGCGCCCGCCAGGATCTCGATGGCCTCGTGGAACATCTCCTCGTTCATGGCGCAGATCCCGAGGGCCACCCGCGATTCGAGCGATTCGGACGGGGTCAGCCCGTCGAGCTTGGCGAGGCGGCCCATGGTGGCGTGCACCTTCAAGGTCATGCGCTTTCGCATGTAGCACGAGACCTGCAGCGTCAGGAGCAGGACCTGGAGCCCGTGGTCCGAGCAGTCGACCAGCATCTGGTCGCAGACCTCGATGGCCTGGTCCACCTCGCCCAGGTACCAGAGGGAATGGGCATAGAGGAGGCGGGCCTTCAGGTTCGCCCTGCCGCCCCGGTGGAAGGGCTTCGAGAGATACTGCTGGAGCACGTACTGGGCCGCCGGGAAGCGTCCTTCGGAGATCAGCCTCGACGCCTCGTTGAGCGGGCGGTAGCGCCAATGGAAGTGGAGCAGGATCCCGAGCAGGAAGACCGCCAGGGAGGCCGCCAGGGCCTGGCGCATCGGCAGCAGGGTCATCCCCAGGAGGAGTCCCAGAACCAGCAAGGCGACGCCGACCGCGCCGATGGCGACGCGCTCCCGGGGTTCCAGCGGGTCGAACTCGTCGAGCAATACGTCTCCGGGGCCGAGCCTGCCGGAGGTCGATCGCCGGACGGCGTCCGGTGCCTGCCGGGCCCTGGCCCCCGACCGTAACCCAGGGTCGCGAAGCCAGTCAAGGAGCGGATTCCGAGCCGGCGACGGTCCTTGACCGGGTCCCGGTCGACCCCTACAATCGCCCCGGCCTCGGGGCTGCAATTCCGCGCGGGTCCTTGCCGGAACGTTCTCCGGTCTCGACCCCGAAACCCAGGGCCCGGATCCGTCGGGACGAGATGTACGAGACCAGGCTGCCCGGCTCCGGCGGGCAGGCGAGGGGACTTTCGGGGATGGGCGGCCCGGCCCGCGGGCCGGTCGACATCGTCCTGAACGGCGCCGTCGGCATGCTCCTGGTCTACCTGGCCTTCACCGTCATCGAGCCCTTCTGGACCAGCGCCGTGGAGTCCTCCCGGGACGTCAAGTTCGAGGCTGACGTCAAGGTCCTCTCCGAGGCCCTCGGTCGCTACCAGCTGAAGTCCGGGGAGTACGCGGCCCGGGACCTCTCGGCCCTGGCGCCGTTCCTCTCCTCGGTGCCCGAGGATCCCTGGGGGAAACCCTACGTGATCGATCCCCTGTACCGGAGGATCCGCTCCGGTGGCGCCGACGCGGTGCTGGGGACCGGACCCGGCGACGAGAACGGAGCCGACGATCGGGTGGCCTACTTCCGTCCCATCTGGTCGATCCGCTACGTGGTGGAGCAGGACCTCGGACCGGTCCCCCACGAGGCCACCGTGGACGGAGCCCGCATCGTCCCGGTGGGAGGCTCCTTCCTCCCGGGGACCCGCGAGATCGCGGAAGAGCCCCAGAGCCGCGTCCTGGTCACGACCTCGCGGGGCGGCGACGGCTCCGACGACCTGGCGGTGCGCCGGGGCGAGACCTGGGAATGGCTGGTCACGGGACCGGGTCCCGACCGGGAGCCGACGATCCCACCTCCCGGGGAGAGCGTGGTCTTCAGCGGCATCCGGGACGAACCCTACCCGCTGATCTACCGGGTCAAGGTCGCCGGAGGTGCTCCCGAGCGGATCACCGCCCGTCCTGACGACGCCGACCGGTGGGCCGGCGACTTCAACCCGGCCGTCGATCCCGTGGCCGGCCACCTGGCGTTCTCCTCGGCCCGGGCCGAGGACGGCCAGCCCCGGATCTGCCTGGTGCCCCGGGGACGCAGCGACGCTCGGGTGGCGATCATGAAGGACCCGTTCCCGGCCGGTCGCGCTCCCGTCTTCCGGGCCGACGGGAAGTCGATGCACTACCTGCGCTCCGACGGACGGGCCCTGTGCACCGTCCCGGTCCCTCCCAAGGGCAAGGCCGAGGAGCTGCCTTTCTCCGCCCAGGTCGAACAGTTCGTCCTGTCCCCCGACGAGACCCAGATCGCGGTCCTGGTCCATGAGGGCAAGGGTTCCCGGATCGACCTGGTTTCGCTGAGCTCCGGCGCCTGGGTCACGGGGATCCGCGAGGGCCGGAAGATCCACCACCTCTCGCGGCACTGAGCCCGCCGGGTCGGGCGCCCTAGTCGCCGGCGGTGCGCTCGGCGCCCGGCGTGCGGCTGCCGGGCTTGACCGGGGGAGGCCCTCCGGCCCGGCACTCGGGGCATCCGGCGGCCGGGTACGAGGGAACCTCGAGCTGCCAGAGCACGGTCGGCTCGCAAGGCAGGGGAGCTCCCCCCGGTCCCCGGTCGGCGATGGCGGCCACGGCCACCACCGTCCCTCCCAGGCGTACCACCAGCTCGGAGGCCCGCGAGGCCGAGCCCCGGGTGGTCAACACGTCCTCGACCACGGCCACACGGGCGCCCGGTTTGAGCTCGAACCCCCGGCGGAGGGCGAAGCTCCCGTCCGTCTCCTTCTCGCAGAAGAAGTGGGGGATCCCGAGTGCCCGCGCCACCTCGTGCCCGATCACCACGCCCCCGAGGGCCGGCGAGACGACGAGTTCGATGCCGCGCCCGGCGAGCCGCTTGCCGAGTGCGCCGCCCAGGCGCTCGGCGTGAAGGGGCCAGGCGAGCACCCGGGCGGCCTGGAGGTAGCGGGGAGCATGCTTCCCGCTGGAGAGCAGGAAGTGCCCGTCGAGCAGGGCTCCCGACTCCCGGAACAAGGCCTCGACCTCGGAAGCCGCCAAGGGCTCGCCGCTCACCACAGGCTCCCGGGATCGAGGTGTGCCAGGAGCTGCGTCGCCTTGGCGCCGCTGGGACCATGGGGATCCCGGGCCCGAGCGGCCTGGGCCGCCTGCCTCGCCAGCTCGGTCCTTCCCTCCCGGAAAGCTGCGGAGGCCAGCTTCAGGGCCAGCACCGCGTCCTCCGGGAAGCTCGAGAATGCCAGCACGAAGTGTCGCCGGGCCTCTCCGTATCGCTTGCGGGACAGGTAGAAGTCGCCGAGCAAGGCATGGAACCGGGGCAGGAAGTGGAGCATGGTGGGAAGCAGCCGGGCGGCGGCCCCGGCCCCTTCCAGGTCGTCGGCCTCCAGGGCCTCGATCCCCGCCCGGGCCAGCTCCTCCAGCTCCCGGAGCTGGGTGGTGGCCACGTCGAAGTAGAAGCCCAGCGCCGAGCGGGTGTCCCCCCGGTTCCGGGTCTCCCGGGCCAGCTGGTAGAGGGGGGTGAGGAAGGCCGGGGGTGCGTCCTTGGCGGCGTCCCTCAGGACCTCGAAACCGTCCTCGTCCCCTTCCCGGAGGGCTTCCGCCAGAGCGAGGCTGGTCAGCACCGCGGAGCCGGGATGGGCGGCCAGCGCCTCCCGGGCCCGGGTCGGCCCGGGGTCTGCGCCCTCGAACCCGGTCTCGAGGATCCTCAGGGCTTCGAGCTCGTCGCTCCCGGAGCCGTCGTCGGCGGTGAGGTCCCCCGGACCCGCATCCGGGGCGCGCTCGCCGCCTTCCCCTCCTGAACGGGAGACGATCGTGACCGCGTCCGAGCCGCCGGTCAGCGGTCCCAGGTCGAGTTCCGGCGGAGGGGGTGGCCTCGACTCGGCGAACAGTCTGCCGACATCGAGCCGCTCGTCGGTGCCGGTGCGGGTCAGGGCGATCCCCGAGACCGCCATGTCGGCCGAGGTCCTGGGGCCCTGTCGGGTTGCCGGGACGACTTCGGCGAAGGCTCGCTGGTAGGCCTCCGCCAGGGCCAGGCCCAGGACCCGGGAGCGGCCCAGGTTGCCGATCCGGAGGCTCCGGGCGATCCGGACCAGGGCCGAGAGTCCCTCCATCACTTCCCGACCGTCGGCGCTCCCCAGCAGGTCCGCGAGCACCCGGAGACCCACGAACTCGCCGAGATCGAAGAGGCCGGCCGCGGCGGTGGCCCGCACCTCGAGATCGGGGTGGGAGAGGAGCGGCGTGAGCAGCGGGATGGACTCGAGGTTCCCGGAGCGGGAGAGGGCCGCGGCGGCCCGGGAGACGACCTTGGGGTCTGGATCCGCCAGGCAGCGGGGAAGGTAGTTCGCACCCTGGTCGCCGGCCAGCTCTCCGATGGCCTGCACCGCCGCGGACCGGGTGGCGCCCGACTCCCCCTCCCGGGCGATCCTGGCCAAGGTGGGCAGGGCGTTGGCGTCGCCGAGCTCGGCCAGCAGGTTCACGGCCTGGATGCAGAGCGGCCCGTAGGATTTCTCGGCGAAATCGCGGAGGATCCGGATCGCCTCCGGACCCCGGATCTTCGAGAGGGCGCGGATCCCGGTGCCGAGCACCTCGGGATCCTGTTCGGTGCGCATCAGGAGCGCCAGCTTCTCGGTGGCCCGCCGCGACTGCATCATCCCCGCGCAGTAGGCGGCGGCCCGGCGGACCAGGGCCTCGTGCGAGTCGAACATCTCGAGCAGGGCCTCGGTGGCACTCGGCGGGTGGGAGAGGAAGAGGGCCAGTACCGCGTTGCCGCGCACCCGCGCCACCGGGTCCCGGAGCAGGGGCTGGAAGATGCGGGTCGCCTTCTGGAAGGTGAACTCGTAGCCGCCGAGGGCCTCGACCGCGTTGGCGCGTACCCGGTCGTCCGGGTCGCCGAGCAGGGTCACCAGCCGGTCCTGGGCCTCGGGAGAGCGGAGGTCCCGGAGGCAGGCGACGATCCCGGCCCGGAGCCTGGGGTCCTCGGCCCGACTCACCAGCAGGTCGAGCAGCGTGGCCAGGGCCGAGTCGTCGCCCAGGCGGGCCCAGGCGTCGATGGCGGCCAGCTGCACCTCGACGGCCCCGTCCTCGAGGGCGGCCCGCACCACGCGCACCGCCACCGGATCGCGGAAGCCGCCCAGGGAGCCGATGGCGGCCGCCCGCACCGCGGGGTCCGGATCGCCCGCGGCCACCTCCAGGAGTCCGAGCGCGTCCGGGTCCCGGCTGGCGCCCAGGGCCCGGAGTGCCGGGATCCGGGCCGGCGAATCCCCCGCCGCCAGGTCGCGGAGGATCTCCCGCGCCCGGTCCTTGCTCCATCCGGCGAGCGCCTCCACGACCTCGGGCCCGAGGTCGGAGCCGAGACCCTCGAGGAGGTTCAGGAAACGGGGGTGGCGCAGGGTGCCGGCGGCACCCACGGCGGCCCGGAGGACCTCGCCGGTCCCGGTCGAGAGTCGGTGCTGGAGCCGATCGAGGCAAGGACCGAGCAGGACCTCGGCGCCTTCCCGGCAGGCCTTGAGGGGGATGTCCCCGAGCCGGTCGACCTCCTCGGGCGAGGGGTCCTCGACGACTTCGAAGACCGAGCGGCCGCCGTCGAGGAAGCGGCGGGACACCAGCAGGTCGCGCACCCTCCGCCCCAGGCGGCGCACGACCTGTCCGATCTGGGGATCGAGGTCGCTGCCCGCATGGTCGAGGAGCCGGAGCACGCTCTCGGTCGGTAGCCGCTCCAGGGTCTCTTCCAGCAGGAGGAAGCCGAACAGCCTTCGCTGGCTCTCGGGGCTGGCGACCAGCCGGCGGATCTCCTCGAGGCGAGGCTCGTCCTTCACCCCGGCGAACTCCGGCAGTCGCACTCCTGGATCCCGCTGACCCCGACGAAGAAGTACCCCAGACCGTCGCACTTGCGGCAGTCCCGCTGCTGCTGGAGCCTTCGTTCCCGCTCGCTCCGCCGTTCGACGTCCCGGTTCTGGCGCCGGGCCGCGCTCTTCATGGCCTCGTACTCGTAGACGATCAGGTCCGACGAGTAGACGTGGACCTTCTTCTCGATCAGCTTGCCCATGGCCTCGATCAGCTCGGTGTCGCTGGCACCGAGGTCGGAGAGGCGGGCCTTCTCGTCCTTGGTCGGCACCCGTCCCAGGAGCCGGATGATCATCTCGACGGTCCGGGTGGAGTAGCCCCAATCGGCGAGCGGATCCCTGCCGGGGGCGGCGGGGGTCGGACCGCCAGGACCGGCCCCGATCGCCGGACTCCCGGTCGGCGGCGTGCCGTGCCGGACTGCGGCCCTGGAGGATCCGGTCGGGGTAGTGCCGCCCGGGGACGGTGACCGGGGTGCGTCGTCGATCTCGGGCAGGTCGTCGGGGGCGACCAGGAGCGCATCCTCGAGGCCGGCATCCATGGAATCGGTGAGGCGGAGGGTCCCGGAGGAAGGGGCGGCCGGGGCCGGGGGGACCGGGCGGGCGGAGGGCGGGGGACCGGGCGGGGCCGCTCTCGGGGCCGCGACGGCAGGGGCCGCGGGCGGCGTCGGACCCGAGCGGGCAACCGGTCCAGGGCCTGCCGGCGGGGGCGACGGGGCGCTCGGGGCTGGAGCCGATGCGGCAGCCGGGATCGGGGTCCCGTCCTGGCTGGCGGTGGCGTAGGCCTCGAGGAACCGCCGGTTCTCCAGGGTCGCGAGCAGATAGACGCAGCCGGCCTCCGGGTTCCCGGGATCGAGCGGCATCTCCAGGACCTGGTCGTGGGCCACCGCAGCCCGGATCCCGTCGATCGCCTCGTCCCGGGTGAGGCCGGCCTCGTGGACCAGGTCCTCGATCGCTGCGAAGCCCTTCTCCTGCTTCCATCCGTAGGTCTTCGAGAACAGGTAGAGGAGCGCCACCAGCTCTTCCTTCCGCACCTGGCCGGAGAAGACCAGCTGCAGGAAGGTGTTGGGAACCGGGGTGTAGTTCGACTGGAGCGAGGGGATGTAGTTCATCGGCCCGTCTTCCTATGTACCGGTTCCGCCCGCCCTGTTCAAGCGGACCGACGATTGGTACGGTAGCCGCAGGCATGGAGGAAGGGGTCCCGATGGATCGGCGGTCACCCGCTCGGATGTTCTCGATGGCTTGTGTCCTGTTCCTGGTCCTGGCGGGGAGCGGCCAGGCCCGGGTCAAGCTGGTGGCCCTGCCCGATCGGGACAAGGTCTCGGTCCGGCTCACGGGTTCGGGAGCGGCCCTGGTCGAGGAGGAGCGGGTGCTGACCCTGCAGAAGGGGACCAACCACGTCGACTTCTCGTGGAAGGCGGTGTCCATCGACCCGGCTTCGCTCCGGTTCGATCCCCTCGATCATCCCGCCGGGGTGCGGGTGGTGCGGGTCGCGTACCCGCCCGGGGAGAATGCCCTGGTCTGGCAGGTCTATGCCGAGCAGGCCTACCAGGAGCGGGTCCGGATCGGGTACCTGCTCTCCGGTCTCTCCCGCCAGGTGAGCTACCGGGGGCGGGTGGCGGCCGACGAGAAGACCTTGTCGATGTCGGCCTGGCTCGAAGTGGACAACCAGTCCGGCGAGGACTTCGACCGGGTGGGCCTGGCGATGGGCTACGACCTCGAGGCCGAGAAGCGGCTCCGGACCGGAGAATCCCGGAAACTGCTGGCCTTCGAGCTGCCTTCGGTGCCGGTGGTCAAGGCCTACCGTTGGGACTCGGCTCGCCATCC
The DNA here is from genome assembly GCA_964403795.1 of uncultured bacterium. Lineage (GTDB taxonomy): Bacteria > Muiribacteriota > UBA6191 > CAZXTJ01 > CAYOHP01 > CAYOHP01. Next base: position 66,802 of record CAYOHP010000007.1, read on the forward strand.
CCATGAGCCCGAGAAGGTCGGGAACACGGTCGGGATCCCGGTCGCCTACCGGATCCCCAACCAGCCTGCGGTGGGCCTGGGCAGTTTCCCGCTGGAGCGGGGCAAGTTCCGCCTCTTCCAGGTCGACGCCCAGGGGACCGAGGTGTTCCTGGGCGAGGACTGGGCGGCCTTCACCCCGGTGGGCGGAGACCTCGAGGTGGGGGTCGGCGACACCCGCGACCTCAAGGTGACCCGGCGAGTCATGCGCCGGGAACTCGAGAACCGTCGGACCAACAAGCGGGGCCGGGGCGTGCTCCATGACCGTCGGGAGTGGATCCGCTACGAGATCGAGAACTTCAAGAAGGACCCGGTCCGGTTGACCCTGGTCGAACACCTCGATCCCGGCTACGAGATCGAGAAGGCGACCTTCCCGGCCCGCCGGGTCGATTCCCGTACCTCCGAGCTCGAGCTCCAGGTGGCGCCGACGCCGGGAGGAGAGCAGCGCAAGCCGATGGTGGTCAGCTTCGAGGTCGTGACCCGGAACGTGAAGGGGTGAGGCCGATGAACCAGCACTCTCCGGATTTCCGTCGGGCCGCGAGCCGGCTCCTCGCTTCGCTCCTGGTGGCGACCGCCGCCCCTACGCTCCACGCCGGGATCGAGTTCGTGACCCTTCCCGAGCGGGACGGGGTCCAGCTCACCATCTACCGTGAGGTGGACCTGACCCTGGTGCGGGAGCGCCGCACCATCACCTTCAAGAAGGGCGAGAACCGCCTCGAGTTCTCATGGGCGGGTACCCAGATCGATCCCACCAGCCTCGAGATCCTGCCCACCGGCGAGAGCCGGGGCTTCCGGGTCCTGGACAGCTCCTACCCTCCCCGGGTCTCGAAGACCCTGGTCTGGACCGTCGAGGACGACCGGGGCGGGCCCCGGCCGGTGGAGATCGCCTACTTCACCTCGGGGGTGAGCTGGTCCGCGGGCTACCACGTGGTGGCCGGCGAGGACGGCCGCACCATGCGCCTCGAGGGCGACGTCACCATCTCCAACCAGTCGGGAGAGGACTTCGAGGAGGCGGCCGTGCGGCTGGTGGTGGGCCACGTCAACCTGGTCGAATCGATCTCCGCCCTGGCCAATCGCAATGAGGCCCGGGAGACTTCGGCCCGGGCCTTCGCTGCGCCTCCCATGCCGTCCGCTCCCCGGGGGATGGCCATGATGAAGTCGCGTCGCAACGCCTTCGCCGAGGCCGATGGAGGAGCTGGTCTCGGGGCCGATGAGCTCTCGGCGGCCAAGGAGATCATGAAGCAGGGGCTGGCGGACCAGTACCTCTTCTCGATCCCGGGCACCGAGACCCTGAAGAACGGGTGGCGGGTGCGGATGCCGAGCCTGCGAGCCGAGGAAGTGCCTTTCGAACTCGTCTCCAAGTTCCGGGAGGACATGTACGGGAGCCAGGTGCGGAGCTTCTTCCGGATCCAGAACGCAGAGGCCTCCAAGCTCGGCAAGGAACCCCTCCCCGAAGGCGACGTCCAGGTCTTCCGGCGCCTGCCGGCCGGCCGCCTGGCCTGGGTGGGGCGGAGCCAGACGAAGTACATCCCGATCGGGGAGAAGGTCGAGCTGGACCTGGGGCCCGATCCCGAGGTCGAGGTCCGGGTGAAGACCATGGTCGAGGCCACCGAGAACTACGAGTTCGATTCCGAAAGCGACATCCGGGGCTGGGACGAGGTCAGGGAATACTCGGTCGAGCTGCGCAATGCCCGACCCTATCCGGTGGGCCTCGAGGTCTGGCGGAGCGCTCCTGCCGATCAATGGGCGGTCCAGACCGGGACCAGCTTCGAGCGGGTCGATCTCCGGACCATGAAGGTGGTCCAGAAGCTCGCTCCCGGGGCGGCCTCCTCGTTCGACTACCGGATCACATGGGGGTCGGGGACCCGGGCCGGATTGAAGCGGTAGCTCGGTGCTCTTCCGCTTCCTCGATCCCAAGAAGCTCGAGATCCCCCGTCCCGAGGACGCTCTTCCGGGGCGGAGTACTCCCATGGCCGTGCCGGAGCGCCACGAGGTCCTGGGAACCCCCCTGTCGGGCGACCTCCCGGTCGGGGTGGTGCGCCTGGTGGTCGGCATGGGGTGCTTCTGGGGTGCCGAGCGGAAGTTCTGGAAGCTGCCCGGCGTGCAGGTCACGGCGGTCGGCTACGCAGGAGGTTTCACCCCCCATCCCACCTACGAGGAGGTCTGCTCGGGCCGCACCGGACACACGGAGGTCGTCCTGGTCGCCTTCCGCCCTGCCGAGCTGCCGCTCTGGGAGGTCCTGCGCACCTTCTGGGAGTCCCATGATCCGACCCAGGGGATGCGCCAGGGCAACGACGTGGGGACCCAGTACCGGTCCGCGATCTTCACCCACGATGCGGACCAGCTGGCGGCCGCGGTGAGCTCCCGGGATGCCTACCAGAAGGCCCTGGACCAGGCGGGCAAGGGGAAGATCACCACCGAGATCCGTCCCGCCGGGCCCTTCTACTATGCCGAGGGGTACCACCAGCAGTACCTGGCCAAGAACCCGAACGGGTACTGCGGGCTGGGGGGTACCGGGGTGGGGTGCCCGACCGGGATCTGACGCTGGTGTGAGCCTGCAGCTCGCCCGCAAGGGGCTCACTCGCGACGGGCCGGGTCCGGTGGTCGGTCGGGGGGTTCCCGGAGCCTCAGCTCGGATCCCTGGACAGCGGGATCATCATGGTGCCGGCCAGGCCTCGCCGCTTGGCGTCCTGGTACTCGGGGCTGTGGAACAGGCTGTACTGGACCGCCCGGAAGTCGAGCTCGCCGGAGTCCAGCATGTCGACGGTGCGGGCGACCTCGAAGAGATCGACGGTGCGGCCCAGGGTGGTCTTGTAGGCTGCATGCACGAAGAACCAGTGCTTGAGCCGCTTCTCGGCCCGTTCGGGGGTCCAGTTCTCCACGATCCCCGACCAGTACTCGATCTCGCTGGGGGTGGCCTGGCGGTAGGCGAACTTGCGGTAGAGGTCCTGCACGAACCGCTCGGTCTTCTGGCCGGAGGCCATGGCGCCGGCGACGCCCATCAGGGCGAGCAAGAGTGCCAGGAACCATCGCTTCTGGGCCATCGCCGCCTCCCGGTTCGGGACCCCTCGGGGGGGTCGGGACGCAGGCAGTATAGGATCGACTCCCCGGATGGCTAGCCCCGATCGAATCCCGGACCGGACCGCGGCTCTGGAAGCCGCCGGCCGGGGAGGGCCCGTCGGCTCTCGGGGAGCCGTCTGCAGGGTCCGTGCCAGGGTATGGGGACCGGTCCGTCTCCCATGCAACCCCAGGGTCCCCGGGACCGTAGAAGCTTCCGGGCGCGCTCCGTCCGCGCACCCCCCTGGTTCAGAACAAGGACGGGCTCCCCGGAAGTCGGGTCTCGAGGAGACCGGGGAGACCAACGGAAGGACTCGAAGGTGATGGATCGTCGGAAGCTCCGGGCTAGGGCCGCCATGGTCCTGCTCGTGTTCGTCGCCGAGCTCTTTGCGCCGATCCTTGCGCAAGCGAGCAAGGCTGCCCCGAAGATCTACTTCAAGGCCGGCAGCGGCACGTACGAGCTGAACTACATGCCGCCTGCCCAGCTCCGGGCCGGACTCCAGGCGATTCCGGGAGTCGGCCCCAAGACCGCCGATCTGATCCTGCGCTACCGGGCCCAGAACGGCGGATTTGCCACCATCCAGGACATCTTCCAGGTGCCTGGGGTGCGGAAGCCGGCGGCCCAGAACGTGGTGCGGAGGGCCGGGCGGACCGCCAGCCCCGGGGCCCGGGCTCCCAGGCCTTCCCAGGCCGCTGCCAAGCCGCTTCCCGAGATCAAGACCGCCCCCAAGCCGAAGCCGGTGCCCGAAGTCTGGGTCCGGACCCAGGCGGGACGGGTCAACCTGAACCACCCCAGCGCCCACCGGGTCGCCGTCGAGCTCTTGAAGGGCGGCGTCTCCCAGCCCCAGGTCAACGCCCTGATGCGGGCCCGGGCCCAGGCAGCCCGGACCGGCGCCCCGCTGACCTCCACCGGGGCCTATGCCTCGGCGGCCTCCCGGCTGCTCGGCGATCCCTTCTCGATCGACGCCTCGGGCAACGTGGCCAAGCCCCGCAGCGTGCAGGTTGCCGAGCGCCGGGCCCAGTTCGAGGCCAAGCTCCGCCAGAAGCAGGCCCAGGAGGCCACCCAGAAGCGCCTGGCCGAGGCCCGCCAGATCAAGGACGCCAAGGCCCGGGCTGCCGCCGAAGCCGCCAAGACCCGCCTCCTGTCGTCGTCCTCCAAGGGCATGGTCACGGTCCGGGGCGGCAAGCTGCTGATGGAGTTCCACAACGGCAGCAAGGGCTTCCTGGTCGACCTGAACCACACCTCGAGCCCCCAGCTCTACCAGAAGCTGGTCGAGGCCGGGATGCCCCGGGAAGCCGCCATCCAGGTGGCCCGGGCCCGGACCCAGCAGCCCTTCCGCACCGCCGCCGACTTCATGGCCCGCGCCCCTCGGGCGGCCGGTGTCCTCCGGGTGGCCCAGGGAATGGGAAGCGTCGAGGTCGTGGGGAGCGCCACCGGCCAGCGGGCCACCGCCCCCAACCGCTCGGCTCCGACCACGGCCCGGGGCAAGGCGCCCGTCGACACCCTGCGCCAGCAGTTCCAGGAGGTCTCGGCCCGCACGGCCAAGCTGGCGGCCCAGCCGGCCGGCTCCGCCTCGCCCGAGCTCCACCAGCGCTACAACCAGCTCCGCACCGAGTACAACCGGCTTTTCCGCCTCCAGTCCGAACTGGCCCGCATCGGGGGCAAGCCGCTCTCCAACGCCCAGATCCGGGCCCTGCCCGAGCTCCAGGCCGTGGAACAGGCCATTTCCAGGACCCATCTGGCCCGGGACAACGCCCTGGTCCGGGAGCGGGCCCTGGGGGACGTCCGTTCGGCCCTGCGCGGCCTGCGCGACGTCTCGGCCAAGACCACCGATCCGACCCGCCTGGAGAGCATCCGCCGCGAGGTGAGCGAGCTGGTCCGCCAGGAGTCCCGGCTCGCCAACTCCAAGGACGCCGCCACCCAGAGCGGGCGGAACCTGGTGCGGGAGCTGGACACCCGGATCGATGCCGCCCGCAAGGTGGCGGCCCGTCGCCAGACCCTCGAGAGGTCCCGGGCCGAGCGCCTGGTGAAGACCAAGGCCGAGGGTCGGGCCCTGATGGAGAAGGCGCTCGAGTCGGGCAAGTACGGGAAGACCCGGGCCGAGATCTTCCAGAAGGCAAGGGCTCCCGGCGGCGATCCGGTGCTCGAGGCCATCCGGGCCAAGGCGACCGAAGTGGCCCAGCTCCGGGGCCGGGCCGAGGTCAAGGGTCCGGCGGCTCCCCGGGCCGCCCAGGGAGCGACGCCCACCCGGGAGCTGGCCCAGAAGGCAGCTGCCAAGGGGGCCCGGATCGATGCTTCGGTCCAGCGGCACAGTGCCGAGATCCAGCGGGCCGCCGGACAGGCCGCCAAGGGCGGGCGGTTCGCCAACCCGGAGGCGGCCATCCAGGCCGCTCGCCAGGGGGCTACCGGCCCTGGTCTCGACCAGATCCGCAATCTCGAGCGCCAGGTCCGCTCCCAGCAGGCGGTGAAGCGGGCCGTCCAGAAGTCGAAGGTCGCCCGCCTCCAGGATCCGGCCACCCGGGCCCAGCGGCAGCGGGTCGTGGAAGCCCGCAAGGGCGCCGAGACCGGCGGGAAGCCGGCCGCTGCCGGGTCCAAGGCCCCGGCGACCCAGCTGGCCAACCGGATCAGCGAACTGAACACGCTCCAGATGCGGGCCGCCCAGCAGGTCTACGAGGCCAACCCCACCAAGTACCGCAATGCCAACGAGGTGGTGCACAAGGCTCGTAGCGGGGTCCGGGCTGCCGAACTCGGTCCGGTCCAGAACCTGCAGGCCCGGATGGAGAGCCTGCAGAACGTGAAGAAGAACCTCGGCAAGCAGAAGGTGGTCGAGGTCCGCAGCCAGCGCCAGGCGGCTTCCAGGTCCGCCGGTCCCGGCCCGGCCTCCGGCCAGGGCAACGTGGTCTCCGAACTGAACCGGGCGATGGACCAGGCGGCCCGCCGGGTGATGCGCCTCCATCCCGACAAGTACGGCTCGGTCCGCGAAGTGATGAACGCCGTCAAGAACGGCCCTTCGGCCGGGAAGAACGTCGCCGAACTCGGGAGCGTGAAGAGCGCCTACAACCAGCTCCGGTATCACCAGAGCCAGACCCAGGCCGGGGCCAAGGCACCCCAGGCTTCGGCCTCCCCGGGCGGCTCCGGGAAGGGGCCGGCAGCGCCCGCGGAGGGCTCGGTCGGGAGCCAGGTCTCCAAGGTCAATGATCTGCTCCAGAAGGAGGCGGCCCGGGCCGCCCGCGAGCTGGGGTATCGGTCGCCCAAGGATGTGATCGAGGCCGCCCGCTCGGGGAGTCCCGCCAAGGAACTGCAGACCGTCCGGAACCTCCATGACCGGATGCGGAATCTCCAAGCGCAGAAGTCGGTCAAGGGCTCGACGGCACCTGCCGACGCCCGGGCCGGCCAGGCGCCCGGGTCCCGGGGCAAGGCCAGCGGGGCCGCTCCCCAGCAGGCTGTCAAGGCGGCGGCAGCTCCAGGGGGAGAGGGTCTGGCGGCGGCCCAGGGGCGGTTCCGGACCGCCATGCAGGAGGCCCTGGCCACCGGCAAGTACGCCTCGGCCGGCGAGGTCTACCAGAAGGCGCATTCCAGCCAGGCGGGCAACGCGCCCCGGGAACTCTCCAGGGTGATGGAGGCGGCCAACGAAGTGGCCCGCCTCCGGGGCGCGGAGGGTGCCCGAGCGCCGGCCCCCACCGGGAACGCCCGGCTCGGCGAACTCGGCTTCGAGGGGTCGGCCCAGAGGGGCGGCGGCCTGGAGACCTCTCGCCTGCCCTTGAACGAGCAGGTCTCGGAGGCCAACACCCGCATGCAGCGGGAGGCCAGCCGGGTCGCCCGGGAGAATCCGAATCGCTGGCGGGGGGCCCGCGAGGTGATCGAGGCCGCAAAGGCCGGCGAGGTGGCTCCCGAACTCGAGGGCGTGCGTCGTCTCCGGGGCGAGATGGAGGGCCTGCAGGCCCAGAACAAGTCCGCCAAGGCAGCGGCCAAGGCCCAGGCCCGCGGGGTCGAGGCTCCCGTCGAGACTGCCGGCAGGGGCGTCCTCGAGGCCCCGGTCGAGACCGCCGGCAAGGCCGTCGCCGAGACCGCACCCCAGGCGGCCCAGGCTCGGGCTCCGACGGCCGAGACCTGGTGGGGGAAGGCGGTCCAGGACCTCGGGTTCTCCAAGGCCGCGCCCGAAGGCGCCAGCAAGTGGACCTGGGAGAACCTGACCCAGCGGAATCCGGTGACCGACCCGGTGACCGGCCGGAGCACCCGGGGAGCGGTCGAGACCGTGGTCGAGAACATGGGCTGGAGCCGCTCGGGTGGCGGAGTGCCCGCCGCCGAGGCCGGGATCGCCGAGCCGGTCCGGGGCGCGGCCGGTGAGCCTACCGGAATGGCCGAGGCCAAGGTCGCCGAGGCCAAGGCTGCGGAGCCCGCTGCCAAGGGCGGCTGGCGAGGCTACTTCGAGGGCGTGAAGAGTCGCCTCGGGTTCGGGACCGAGATGACCGGTGCCCGCAGCCCTCTGGCGCAGCCCGAGCCCCTGGTCGAGGCCCGGGGTACCGCCTCGGGTGCCGGGCGCGGCGGGTTCGAGACCCTGGTAGAGCCGGCTCGGGGCGGAGCGGCGGCCACGGCCGTCGATCCCCTGGTCGAGACCGGACGGATCGGCGAAGCGGCACCTGCGATGGAGGCGACCAGGGTCAACGAGCCCGTGGCGGAGACCGTCCGAGCCAACGAGCCGATCGCCGAGCCGACCCGCAGCCGCTGGAGCTGGCGGGCCGACATGTGGCACGCGGACCCGGCGGAGGCGGCCAAGGCTCTCGAGGCCTCCAGGTCCGGGGACACCATGTGGAGTCGGATCAAGGAAGGCATCCGGGCCCAGATCCCGGATGCCACCCACGCCAAGAGCTGGGATCCGCTGGCGGCCCATCGCCAGGCCAATTACGAGGCCGGCGGGAACAAGAGCTTCGTCGAGCAGTTCGTCCAGAAGGGCGCCCAGATGCCGGTCGAGGCTCCCATCGAGACCAACGGCCGGATCCTCGAGCCCGCGCCCCGGATCAACGAGCCCTTGACCCTGGAGGAGGCCCTGGCCTCCAAGAATCAGGGTTCCCGGGTGGGCGAGATCGACGGACGGCTCCACGAGCTTCGGGGCGAGGCCCGTCGGGTCACCCAGGAACTGGTCGAGAGCGGCAAGGCGGCATCGCCGGCCGAGGCGCTCGCCAGGGCCCGGGCCGGAGAGGGCGGTGGCTTCGGCGAACTCGCCAAGCTGGAGGCCGAGGTCCGTTCCTTGAACGCCGAGAAGACCTGGGTGCCCCGCGAGCAGGTCGAACTCGCCAAGCAAGCCCAGGAGGCGGCCCTGGGCAAGGGCCGCGCAGGGTCGCCGACCTCGGAGGTCGGGGGACCCAAGGCTCCCGAGCTGGGTACGAACTCCGGTCGGGCGGCCGAGACGGCGCGCCTGGCCGAGACCGGCAAGCCCCTCGAGACCGCCCGCCTCACCGAGACCGGCAAGCCGATCGAGACCGCCCGCCTCGCCGAGACCGGGAAGCCGATCGAGACCGCCCGCCTCGCCGAGACCGGCAAGCCCCTCGAGACCGCTCGCCTGGCCGAGACCGGGAAGCCGATCGAGACCGCCCGCCTCACCGAGACCGGGAAGCCCCTCGAGACCGCCCGCCTGGCCGAGACCGGGAAGCCGATCGAGACCGCCCGCCTCGCCGAGACCGGGAAGCCGATCGAGACCGCCC
>CAYOHP010000007.1:75697-104769 GCA_964403795.1 uncultured bacterium
GCCTGGCCGAGACCGGGAAGCCGATCGAAACCGCCCGCCTGGTCGAGCCGGTGCGGGCCGTCGAGACCGCTCCCGGTGCCCGCCCCGTGGAGACCGCGGCTCTGCCGCGGAGCACCGCGGGGGTCCCGGCTGGAGTGCCGATGGCGCCCAATGCCCTGGGCATCGAGGCGCCGCTGCCCGGGGCCCTCGAGGCCCGGTTCGGGAAGCAGATCGTCGACGTCGCCAAGATGTCGCCGAGCCAGCTCGTCACCGAGTCGGGCGGGATGATCTCGGCCGAGAGCGCCGGGAAGATCGCCGAAGTGGCGGCCAAGAACGGCGGAAAGCTCACCCTGTCCGAGGTCAAGGCAGCGGGGGTACCCGCCGCCGAGCTCGCCCTGATCGAGAAGGGCGCCCAGATGGCCCAGGCCACCCGGGTGCAGGTGGCCGAGGGCAAGCTGGTGGCAGCCGCCGACCAGATGGTCGCCAGCGGCAAGTACCCGACCCGGGCCGCGGCTCTCCAGGGGACGGAGCTCTCGCCCCTGGTCCAGAAGCTGAACGGCGGTCGGGCTGCGGCCACCGGCGAGGCGGCCCCCGCCGAGCTCGCCAAGGCCACCGAGGCCCAGGCCAAGCCGGCGGAGGCCCAGGCCAAGGCCGGCGAGACCCTCGCCAAGCCCGGGTTCAATGCCGCCGACCCGGTCGGCTTCCACCAGGCCAAGGCGCTCGAGTACGGGGCCCAGATCGAGGCGCTCAAGGCGTCCTCGGGCAAGGGTCTCCTCGGCCGCCTGACCAAGTTCACCAACGGGAAGAAGATCGCCGCCCTCGAGGCCCAGAAGACCTTCCACGAGCAGAAGGCCGCCGAACTCGGCAAGGCCGACCCGGCGGCGCTGAAGAGCGAGACCTCCAAGCTCGAGGCGACCCCTCACCAGGCCAAGCTGATCGGCTCGCTCAAGGCGGAACTCGCCAAGGTCGATCCCAGCAGCCGCTACGGCAAGGCCCTGACCGAACGGATCCAGCAGCTGGAGAGCACCCCCGGCGAGAACTTCGCCCGGAGCGCCACCCATCTGGTAGCGATCGCGATCGGTACCAACCTCTTCTTCAACGTCTGGCGTCAGCTCAAGGAGGACGGCAAGGTCGACTTCAAGAAGGCGACCGAGTTCCTCGGCAAGTCCGAATTCTGGATGAGCACCGCCGGAATGGTCGGCGGCGTGTTCGTCGGCCAGAAGGTCGCCCAGCTCACCTTCTGGGAGCTGCTCTCGACCCGGGTCATGGGGATGACGCCGCTGGGCGGCACCTTCATGCGCCTGCTCCCGGCGTTCGCCGGTGGTGCCATCGGCGCCACCATCCTGGGCGGCGGTCTGCAGAACGCCGACTGGGCCCTGGTGGGTGCCCATACCCTGGGCTCCACCTTGGGCACCGCGATCGCCATCTCGATGCTGGCGGCGGGCCCCATCGGCCAGCTGGTCGGGGCCATCGTCGGCGGCTTCATCGCCGAGAAGGTGCTCGAGATGATCCGGGGGGAGGGACCCGAGGCGGAAGCCGCGGGTGCCGAGGACCGGGCGCCGGGCTCCGACGGCGACGCCCGGGCGGAGGCCGGGGCGGGGGCCTCGGGAGCCTTCACCACCGAGGACGTCGAGCGGGTGTTCCAGGAGATGAAGACGGCCTACCAGGCCTACCTGGGATTGGAAAGTGCCGGGAATTACGGCGAGGCAGCCTCGGCGTACGAGCGTTACATGGGCTTGAAGCGGCAGCTGGACGGCATGCGGCAGACGTCGTATGCGGCGCGGAGGTAGGCGATGACGGCGGCGGTGCGGTACGGGATCGCGACCCGGCTTCGCAGGTGGACCTCGGTGGCGATGGTCCTGGTTCTCCTTGCCAGCCTGACGGTCGCCCCGGGGCCGGTGCGGGCCGAGTACGGGCGGACCGAGGGCGGCTACGCGGGAGGCCTCATGGGGGCCATGGCGGGCAGCGCCGTGGCCTCGGCAGTGATTGCGGCCGCGGGGATCGCCTCGCCACTCCTCACGGGGACCATCCTGGTGGCCTCTTCGCTCGGGTCGGGGTTCGTGGGAGCCCGACTCGGGAGTCGCCTCGGCAAGGAATGGATCGACGACGAGTTCAAGGCCAAGACCGTCTGGACCGCGGTGGGAGCGGTCACCGGGGGCCTCTTCGGCCTGGTGCTGGGGCCCGCCGGTGGAATCGTCGGCAAGGTCGTGGGAGCGGGCATCGGAGCGGCCGTCGGCGGGATGCTGGGCCGCTGGGTGGCCAGCGAGGCCGACCAGGACTTCAACCCTCGCACCGTGGGCGCCCTGATCGGGGGCCTGAATGGCCTGCTGGTGGGCGGGCCGCTCGGCGCGGTGGCCGGGACGACCCTGGGATACCTAGGTGGGAAGGTCCTCGACAAGCACATCTTCTGGAACGAGGACGACGAGGACGACGAGGACGACGACGAGTCGGGCTCGGGGCGCGGCTCCCGGGATCGCGACCGGGCCGACCGGGACGACGAGGACGAGGACGACGACGACGAGGGAGCCTGGTACGGCGAGTTCGATCCCCGCGATTACGGCAAGGACTACTACCGGGCGAACTACGACCGCGATGGCGAGTACGTGGGGGGCTTCGACCGGCAGGGCTTCGACCGGATGGGCTTCGACGAGGACGGGTACGACCGCGAGGGCTTCGATCGTTGGGGTTACGACGAGGACGGGGTCGATCGGCAGGGGTACGACCGCAGCGGGCACAAGGTGCGGGAGGCGAGGCCTCGCCGGAGCGACTCCCCGGACCTCTACGATCCGGGCCTCTACAACGCCTTCTGGGACTGGTACGGGCGCCATGGCGGGACCTATCCGGACTTCGTGGACAAGCACTGGAAGCACTTCCCCGAGGACACCTCGCGCGACCAGCGGATCAAGTACGTGGCTCGCTTCCACCGCCAGATCAAGGACGCCCTGGAGGGCGGCAGCGATGAGATCCGGGACCTCCGCCGCAAGTGGCAGGAAGCCATCCGGGACCTGAAGGAACGGATGGACCGGGGATGTGGTCTCGACGAGCGCCGCTCTGCTCTCGAGAAGGTCTACCGTCTCGAGGAGGAGCTCCGGGACGCGGTGCGCGAGGTCATCCGGGACGAGTAGCCGGAGTCCAGGTCCATACCCGCGGCCCGCGCCGGCACTACCCGGGCGGGCCGTGTCGCGTCTCGAGCCCGGAGACCGGAGCGATCGCCGGGAGCGCATCCCAGGCCCGGGATCGGGCCCGCCTGCAACCTGCATGCCCCGACGCCCGTAGGAAGAAACGGAAGGACAGGCGGACATGCGGTCGATTTCATGGTCGGTGACGTCCTCGGACTCCGTGCCCGGGTCGCCGGGTAGCCCTGGAATCGGCTTCCCATCCGTCTTCCAGCCTTCACGAGCGGGGATTGACGCTCCCCGGGACCGTTCTTATAGTGCGCATGCTCTCGGGGGCCCTGGCCCCGTGGAGGATGGAGAAGTGGGAGCACGTCGAGGCAGCCTCGAAGGGACCCGAGAGGGCCTGGAGAGGCACCGGACCTTGGTCCGGTCCCGGCGCTCAGAAGGGAATCGGCGGAGCAGCATGTTCGTATCGAGCAACAGGAAGAGTCTCCGGAGGATCGCCCTGTTCGTGGCGGTCTCCTATGTCGGGTCGCTGTGCGGCCCGGTCCTGGCGAGCGGTGCGACCGCGGCGCCGGTCGACAAGGTCGCGGCGATGAGCCAGAAGGCCCTGTCGGACCTGTGGTTCGTCTGGTCGAACCACCTCGGCTCCTTCCAGGGAGCTGCGGCCAAGCCCACGGCGGGCTATGCGGCCCAGTTCTTCCAGGGGCAGGGCGCCAGTGCCGCCCAGATCGACGTCCTGGTCAACAATGCCAAGTCGGCAGGCCACCTGAACGTCGGCGTACCCACCGCGGCCCAGGCGGCCAGCGGGTTCATGGACCGCCTGAAGTCCCTGTTCCAGAAGAAGGGCGCCGAGACCATGGCGGCCTCGGCGGTCGCCAAGGGCGAGCCCCTCCCGGTCGCCTCGGCGGCGTCCGAGACGGCGGCTGCCAAGGCTGCCGGTACCCAGGCGGCTCCTGCCCAGGCCACCAGCCTGACCGCCAAGGTGAAGAGCTTCTTCTCCCGCTTCACCGGTGGATCGTCGACCTCTTCGAGCGCCATGCCGGCCTCCGGCGGCGGGGGCGGCCAGACCATGGGTCCCGGCCTCACCGTCGGCCCCAACGGCCTGGTGGCTCCTCCCGTTTCGACGGATCCCGGGCTGCTCGGCAGCCTGGCCGGCAAGGTCTCGAACGTCGCCGCCAAGACCTCGAATGCGGTGAAGAACGTGGCCGACCAGGTGGCGCTCGGTGCCCGACGGGGGGCCCACGCCGTGGGCTCCACGGTCAAGACCGGGGTGCTCACCGCCAAGTACGCCATCGATCCCCGGCCCTACTTCGAGATCCCGCTGCACGGCGACACCGTGATGAAGGTCCGCGGCACCCACTCCTCGACCGTCTACTTCAAGGACGGCAAGTGGGTGAACGCCGACTTCCAGTACAAGTCGACCTGGCCCACCAAGGCCGACCTGGCGGCCGGCGTCGACCAGGTGGCGGCCCAGCCCAAGGCGACCGGCTTCTTCGGGAAGATCGTCGACAAGGTCAAGGGCCTCGCCGACAACGTCAAGGCGAGGATGCGGGGTGAGGCCCACATCACCCCCGAGACCCGGGCCGAGATCCAGCGGCTCGACATCTCGAACAACCTGATCGACCAGGCTCGGACCATCTCCGATGCCCAGCGGGCCCTCAAGGTCCGGATCGACCAGATGAAGCACACCTCGGAGAGCCTGCGGAGGCCGCTCGACACCGACGCCGTCAAGTCGATGGAGCAGCAGTACCGGGCCCTCGAGAAGACCAAGCAGGACCTGCTGAACAAGGCCAACGGTGTGACCGAGTCGCCGGCCACCTCGGTGATCAAGGATGCCGCCAAGTGGGCTCTCTACTCGGTGGGCATCACGGCCTCGATCAACCTGATCCGGCAGGCCTTCTCGGGCGAGGGGATCGACGTCGGGGCGGCCTTCAGCTTCCTGACCCAGCCTTCGTTCTGGGGCGGGACCGCGGGCGGCTTCCTCGGTTCGACCCTGGTGACCGCCTTGGCCTCCAGCTTCATGCCTCCGGGCGTGGGGATCTTCTTCAAGGTGCTGCCGGGCTTCCTCGGCGCCGCCCTGGGCTTCGACTTCGGTTCGAGCCTGTTCGGCGGTCAGATGGACCTCCTGGGCACCCTGGTGACGACCCTGGCTTCGGCGGGTGGCTACAGCCTCGCCTTCACGATGCTCGGTGGCGCCGCCGCCCCCGGGATCGCCCTGATCGGTGCGGCCATCGCCGCCGGCTCGCTGGCCGGGTTCCTCCTGGACAAGTTCCGGGGTGACCCGGAGTCCGAGGGCTACGTGCTCCCCGAGGGACCGGCCGCCCAGGGAACCGAGACCAGCACCCCGGCAGTCGCCGAGGTGAAGCCGGCAGCTTCGATGAGCCCGGCGGCGACGGCCAACCTGGCGGCTGCCCAGGCCCAGGTCGACCAGTCGTACAACGCCTACATCAACTACCTGAAGCAGCGGAAGATCCCCGAGGCGACCACGGCCCACAAGGCCTACATGGACGCCCAGAAGGCCCTGGAGCTTGCCAAGGCCAACGCTGCCGCCGGAAGGTAGTTCGACCGGGACCCGGCCCGCGCCGGGGTCCTGGAGGGAAGGAGACGAGGGCCGCCCCTTGGGGCGGCCCTCGTTGCATGTCGGCGAGGGATCCGCAGGGCTCGCATGCGGCGATCCCGAGGCGAGTCTCCATGCGGCGGAGGGGGTCACGGGCTACAAGCAGATCCGGATCAGGACAACATTTGCGCGTGATTCTCCTTGGAATGCGTACGATCCCGCATGGTAAGTTCGTTCCACCACTGCGAAGGGGGGTGAAGCATGAACAAGGCAGAACTCACCGCCAACGTCGCCAAGGAGACGGGGCTCGCCCAGAAGGATGCTGCGGCCGCCCTGGAGTCCCTGCTCGACAACATCAAGAAGGCCCTCAAGAAGGGCACCAAGGTTCAGCTCGTGGGCTTCGGCAGCTTCGAGGTCAGGAAGCGCAAGGCCCGCACCGGCGTGAACCCGCAGACCGGTGATCAGATCAAGATCGCCGCTCGCAAGACCCCGAAGTTCAACGCAGGCAAGGCCCTCAAGGACCTCTGCAACTGAGTCCGACTTCGGTAACGGGAGCCCCACGACCTTCGCGGGTCGGGGGCTTTCGTGTTTCCACGGGCGAATCCTCTCCAGGGCCCGACCCGCCGCCCCCTTTGACAAGCTCGCGTTTCGGGGGGAGAGTAGGTCGTGACGCGACGCAGCAAGGAAGAGCCATCCCCGGCGAAGACGCGGCCGGTGCTCCGCTGTACCAGGGCGGTAGCGTCTCCGTCCTTGTCCCTGCTCCGGGGCGGAAGCCCGGAGCCTGGGAACACCATGCCGCGTCGCGACCGGATTCCCGTCAAGGTCAGGCCGGCTCCGGCACCTTCCAGCCACCCGAGCAGGAAGGAAGCGGCACCCGATCCGATCGACGACGAGACCGACGCGGTCCGCCTCTACCTCCGAGAGATCGGTACCACTCCGCTGCTCTCCGCCTCCGAGGAGGTCCTCCTGGCCCGGCGGATCCGGAGGGGGGACAGGGATGCCCGGGTCCGCCTCGCCAAGGCCAACCTCCGCCTGGTGGTCTCGGTGGCCAAGCGCTACGCCGGGAAGGCCCTGCCGCTCCTCGACCTCATCCAGGAGGGGAACCACGGCCTGCTACGAGCCGTCGAGAAATTCGACCCGGAGCGGGGCTTCAAGTTCTCGACCTATGCCGTGTGGTGGATCCGGCAGGCCATCACCCGCTCGCTGGCGGACCAGGGCAGGACGATCCGGCTCCCGGTCCACCTCCAGGAGACCCTGGCCCGCATCCGGACCCTCCAGGGCCAGCTGAATGTGAGCCTGGGCCGGGCGCCGACTCCCGAGGAGCTGGCCGCCCGTGCCGGTCTCGAAACGGATCGGCTCGAGACCGTCCTGGCCAGTGCCGAGGAGCCCATCAGCCTCGACAAGGCCCTGAGGCCCGAGGAGGAACGAGCGCTGCGGGAGGTCCTCCCCGATCCCCGCTCCGAGGCGCCCGTCTCGGCGGTGGGGGCGCGGCTCCTGGCTCGTCGCGTCGAGCGCCTGCTGGAGACGCTGCCCGAGAACGAACGCAGGGTGATCCGCTACCGGTACGGATTGGGGCCCGACGGGGTCCTCACCCTGGCCCAGGTCGGGGATCGCCTGGGGGTCTCCCGCGAGCGGATCCGCCAGATCGAGCAGTCCGCCCTGGCCCGACTCCGGCATCCCTCGCGGGAGACGGAGCTGGCACCGCTCTTCTCCGACTGGCTCGAGGAGTAGTTCGGAGGGCTCAGTCGCCCGAGTAGACGACCGAGGCGGACCCCACCGAAGCGCCCTGGTAGTAATACCGGAGGATCTCGGAGTGGGACTTCTTGGCGCTGCCGGCCAGGAAGCGGGCCCCCCACTGGCAGAGTCCGACCCCGTGCCCGAAGCCTCGGCCCTCGAAGCTCACGGACTCCGTGTCCCGCCCGGAGTGGAGGTAGCCCGAGATGATGCTGCGGAGCTGGGTCTCGGCGAACGGATCGAGGGTGGCAGCGGGGACCGGCTCGGCCTGGGTGGTCTCGGATCCGCCGAGCCGGTAGAACGAGCTCATGACCTTGTCCTCGCCGAGGATCTGTCGGATGCGGGAGGGCGGGAGCGAGAGCTGCCCCTCGGCATGGGAGATCTCGAAGCGCCGGGCCCGGCCGCACTCCTCGACCTCCTGTTCGACTTCCAGGATCTCACCGACCGAGTACCCCACTGCCAGGAGTCTCGCCTGCAGATCCCGGCGGCGGACCGTGCGTCGCCACTCGAAGCCCTTTTGCCGGGTGGCCTGGGCCAGCGCCGCGCACCACGAGCAGTCCACGGCCCGCAGGTGCGCCAGGGGACGCCCCCCCCAGACGTCCTCGTTGTTCTGGGTCCGCCCGCCGCAGGCCTGGTGGTAGTAGGACTCGAGCAGGCCTCCCCCGGAATGGATCACGGAACCGGAGGTCTCCACGACGGCCTGGGTGGTCCTCGGGTCCTCTCCCTCGAGTCCCAGGTAGACCTGGCTCTCGGTGTCGGCCGACAGGCCGTACCCGCGGTCCTTCAGGAAACGGTCCTTGTGGAGCAGCGCGAAGGTCCTCGCCACTACGGCCTGGGCCTTCAGGGCCTCGACCGGCGAGGAGGTGATCATCTCGGCGGGGATCACGCCCCGGAGGTAGTCCTCGAGCAGGATCTGGTTGATGGCCGTGAGGCGGCCGAACCGGTCCTCCTCGATCCGCAGGCGGCCCCGGTAGCGCTGGCCGTCGACCTTGAGCAGGGAGCCCGGGAGAGGCTCGGCCCCCAGGACCGCGAAGGTGCCGACGCCCTGGACCCGGATGCCTTCGGAGCCTGCCTCGAGGACCAGTGTCTCGGTGGACCGCTGGATGACCACGGTGCGGTCGTGCAGCTGGTCGGTCAGGGAGAAGCCCTGGGTGGAGGAGATCTCGACCCGCTTCGCCTGGGTCCGGATCCCGACCGTCAGCATCGGATTCGGGTCCAGGGGCTGCGCCCGGAGGAGGGCGGACGCCCCGACCCAGATCAAGACCAGGCAGAGGGTGAGGAGGGACCGGATCATCGACCGGGGCGCTCGCCTTTCGCCAGAGAGAGAGGTTGGCGTCTCCGCCAAGCTAGCATGGTCGACGGGGAGGAAAACAAGGACGCCCGGCAGGGAGGGTGGCGGTGGGAGTTCCCGGCAAGGAGACCCGGTTCCGGGCGTTCCCGAACCCGCACCGGAGCCGTCTCCCTGTGCTCCTCACAGGGCTGGCACTGGTCCTCGCACCCCCCCCCGCCCAGGGGGTTCCCGAGGCGCCCCCCCCCACCCGGGCCATCCTCCTCTACACCGGCGGGGTGGCCGGTGAACTCCGATCCTGTGGCTGCAGCGAGGGCGACCTGGGCGGGCTTGCGGTCCGGGCCGGGGCGATGGCCGCCCTCCGGGCCGCCGACCCGGGACCGATCTTCGTCCTCGACAGCGGCGACACCCACCTCCGGTCGGCCCTGGACCTGACCCGGGGCGATCTCGAGCGGGCCCGTCGCCAATCCGAGGTCTTCGCCCGCTTCCACTCCCGGATCGGTCTCGACGCCCTGGTCCCCGGCGAGCTGGACCTGGCCCTCGGGGCCGACCACCTGGCAGGTCTCTACCCCCCACCGGCAGCCCGCCTGCTCGCCGCCAACCTCCGGGATGCCGAGGGAGGCAGCCCCTTCCCGGCGACCGCGGTGATCGAGCGCCAGGGCTTCCGACTCGGACTGGTGGCGGCCGTCGGCGAGTTCCTGGCACTCGGCCCGGAAGGCCGGAGACTCCATGCCGCACCTTCGATCCCGGAGATCGGGAAGGGAGTCGCGGGGCTGCGTCGCCAGGGCGTCCACCTGGTGGTGCTCCTCTCCCACCTGGGCCTCGACGAGGAACGCCGGGTGGCGCGGGCGGTGAGGGGCCTCGACCTGGTCATCGGTGGCCACAGCCGGGACCGGCTCCCGGAACCGATCTTCGAGGGAAGGGTGGGAGTGGTGCAGGCCGGTACCCGGGGCAAGTGGCTGGGGCGCGTCGAGGTGACCCTGGGGGATCGCGGCCCGGACGGGATCCCGGAGGCGACCTTCCGCCACCAACTCCTCCCCATGGCCCCTGGGATGCCTACCGACCAGGAGGTCGCGGCATGGGTGGATTCGTTCGCCCCCCGACGCACCGGCCCGCGCCGCCCGCAGGAGGAGCCCGGGACCGATCCTTGACCCTCTCCCGGGAGCCTCCCTAGACTGGCCGCCGGGCCCCCATGCAACCCTTCTTGCGCCTGGTCGCGGCGGTCCTCATGGGAGCCCTCGTCTTCCACGGGGCGGGTCCTCGCTACGGTCCCTTCCTGGCTCTCCTCGTCACCCCCCCGCTCGCCATGGGGGCCGTCTGGTACGGGTGGGCCGAGTCCCATCCCCGCCTCCGCCGGCTCGAGCTGGACGCCTGGATCTACCTCTACCCGGCCCTGCTGGTGCTGGTCGCCTTCCACCTCATCCCGGTGGTGTACTCCTTCGCCCTCTCGCTCCACGAGGCCTCCGCCCAGGATCCCTTCCATCGCTGGGTAGGGTTCGCCAACTACCAGCGCCTGGTGCAGGACGCGGTCTTCTGGCGATCGCTGGCCAACACCGCCTGGTACGCCGCCATCACGGTGGTCCTCTCGGTGGCGGTCGGCCTGGCCTTCGCCCTGCTCCTCGACCAGAAGCTCAGGGGCCTGGGGATCTACCGGACCCTCTACTTCCTGCCGGTGGTCACCTCGGTGGCGGCGGTGAGCCTGGTCTGGAAGCTCCTCTACCACCCCCAGCGGGGGATCCTGAACCAGGCCCTGGTCTGGCTCGGACTGCCCGGCCCCCAGTGGCTCGAGGAGGGTCGGGGCATCTTCCGTCTGCTGTGGGAAGGCTGCCTCGCCGGCTCCAGCCTCCCGTCGCTGGTCCCCGAAGGTCCGTCGCTGGCCCTGGTGAGCGTCTGTCTCATGGGGGTCTGGAAGGGCTTCGGCTACAACGTGGTCCTCTTCCTGGCAGGGCTCCAGAACATCCCCGAGGAGCTCTACGAGGCGGCCACCATCGACGGGGCCGGTGCCTGGCACCGGTTCCGGCACGTGACCTGGCCGCTGCTCGGGCCCATGACCTTCTTCGTCCTGATCATGTCCACGATCAGTTCCTTCCAGGTCTTCGCCCAGATCTTCATGCTCTATGCCGGCAACGCCACCGAGGCCAGCCGGGTGATCGTCTACTACCTCTACGAGAAGGCCTTCCAGGCCTTCGACCTGGGCTACGGCTCGGCGCTCGCCTATGTGCTCTTCCTGGTGATCTTCACCCTGACCACCTTGCAGAAGCGCTTCGTCGGCTCCAAGGTCCACTATGCAAACTCGGCGACCTGACTCCGTCGACGCCGCGTCGCCCCGCTTCCGGCGGGTCGGCGTCCTGCTCCACCCCCATCGGGCCGTGGAGGGCGACCTGGAGCGTTCGCTGCTGCCGGCCCTCGAGTTCCTGCGGTCCCGGGCGGAGGTGGCCCTGGACAGCAGCTTCCGTACCACCCAGGACACCCGGGACCGGATCCTGGCGCTCGGCGTGTCGCTGGCCAGCCGGACCGAAGTGATCGAGGGCGCCGATCTGGTCGTGACGTTCGGAGGCGACGGCTCGCTGATCGCGGCGGCCAGCGAGATCCGCAACCACGCCACCTGCCTCGTGGGGATCAATGCCGGCAGCCTGGGCTTCCTGACCGAGGGCCCGCTCGACGAGGGCCTGGCGATCCTCCAGGCGATCTTCGAGGGGAGGGGCTGGCTGGACCGTCGCCTCAAGCTCCGGGCCCACGTGGACCGAGGTGGGGATCGGATCATCGACTGGGAGGCCACCAACGACGTGGTGGTCCGCCAGGGGCGCACCAACAGCCTGCTGGTCCTCGACGCCACCATCGACGGGGTCGAGCTCATCACCTACCGGGCCGACGGGGTGGTGGCCTCGACGCCGTCGGGGTCGACCGCCTACGCCCTGGCCACCGGCGGCCCCATCGTGCATCCCTCTCTCGACTGCATCCAGCTCACCCCGATCGCCCCGTTCACGCTCTCGGCGCGGGCGATCCTGATCCCGACCCGGGGGGTGATCCGCCTGGAGGTCCGCAGCCAGCACCAGGACGCCACCATCGCCTTCGACGGCCAGCGGGTCGACGACCTGGCCACCGGCGACCGGATCGAGATCCGGGCCAGCGAGAACCCGGTGAACTTCCTCCGGGTCAAGCGGGACGACTACTACCGGACCCTGCGCGAGAAGCTGGGCTGGCACTCGGAACGCCGCTGAACGCAGGTTCCGGCGTGGGAAGGCCGGGCGTCACGGTCCGGGGCTGGGGAATGGCCCGCAGGCCGTCCGCCGGCTATCCGGCCAACAGGGGAGCGAGCCCGCCCTTGCCGTCCAGGGCCCTGAGGTCGTCATAGCCGCCCACGTAGGTCTCCCCGATCCAGATCTGGGGAACGGTGCGGCGCCCGGTGGTTTCGACGAGCCAGGAGCGGAGCTCTGGATCCTCGGTCACGTCCACGACCTCGAACTCGGCCCCCCGCTGTGCGAGCAGGGCCTCGGCGGCCCGGCAATAGGGGCAGTAGGTGGTCGAGTAGATCTTGGCCTTTGCCATCGGGGCTCCTCCTCACGCGACGAACCCCGGAGGCCGGGGGCCTCCGGGGTTCGGACCCGAACCATCAATAGAAGTCCTCGAGCTTGGCGCTGCGGCTCGGATGGCGCAGCTGGCGCAGGGCCTTGGCCTCGATCTGGCGGATCCGTTCCCGGGTCACGCCGAACTCGCTGCCGATCTCCTCGAGGGTCTTGACCTTGCCGTTGATCAACCCGAACCGGTACTGGATGACCATGCGCTCCTTGAAGGAGAGGGTCTTCAGGACCTGTTCGAGCTGCTCCTTCAGGAGCTTGTTCTTGATCACGTCCTCGGGCTTGGGGACGTTCTTGTTCTCGAGGAAGTAGTTCAAGGTCCCGGACTCCTCGGTGGCGCTCTTGGCGTAGTCCATCGAGATGGTGTCCTTGTTCGCCTGCAGGGCGTACTCGACCTTGTCCTCGGGCATCTGGATGTACTTGGCGATCTCGCTGGTCATGGGCTTTCGTCCCAGCTGGAGCGAGAGGATCCGGGAGGTCTTCTTGATCCGGGCGATGGTCTCGTTCATGTGAACCGGGAGGCGGATCACCCGGCTCTGGTTGGCGATGGTGCGGATCAGGGCCTGCTTGATCCACCACGAGGCGTAGGTGGTGAAGCGGAAGCCGCGCTCCGGGTCGTACTTCTCGACCGCCATCATCAGGCCCCGGTTGCCTTCCTGGATGAGGTCGAGCAGGGACACGCCCTTCTTCACGTACTTCTTGGCCATCTTCACGACCAGCCGGAGGTTCGACTGGATCAGCCGCTGCCGGGCGCTCTCGTCGTCGTTCCGGATCGCCCGGGCGAGATCCTTCTCCTCCTGCTGGGTGAGCAGCCGGTGGCGGGAGACTTCCTTCAGATAGGAGTTGATGAGGTTGGAGTCCATGTCCCCGACCTCGTCGCCGGGCTTCTTGGCGCCGCCCTTGCGCAGGGCCCGGAGCACCGAGACCCGGTCCTCGACAGGGACGCCTGCCAGGGCTTCCTCCTCGGCCTGGCGCTGGGTCCGCCGGGCCTCGTCGCCCTCCTCGCCCTCCTCGGGCTGGGCTTCGGCCTGGGGCTCGTCCCCGTCGGCCTCCTCGGGCTCGTCGGCATCCTGGGACTTGCCCTTGCCCTTGGACTTGCGCCGCTGGACCGCGAAGCCTCCGATGGGCGCGGCCTTGGTGCGGGGGGTGGGCGAAGGCGGACCCTCGACCCCCTCGGAACTGGTCAGCCGGACCCGGGTGCTCTCGGTGATGGCGACCGGGATGGAAGACCATCCAGGGAGCCCGATCTCCACCTTGGCCAGGAAACCGGACGGGGTCCGTTCCGAGCCGCCGGCGACCCGCTCGGTCGCCTCCGAACCCGCTCCCCGGTGTGCGGGCTGATCATCGGACGACAGCGAAAGCCTTCTCTTCACGGAGGTCTCGGCCCCTTTCCTCTTCGGTCTCTGCGCCGGTCCGCGGTCCCTCGCCGCGGTCGGCGTCGGTCGGGGTGCTCCTCGCCTCGATGGTGCCGTCGCATCTCCGGTCGGAGGTCCCGGGATGCGGGCCTCCTCCGCGGGTGGGACGGTCGTCTTCTTCGCTTCCTTGTTCTCCCGGGGGGCGGTCGTCGCCGCTCGTCCCCCCTTCGGTTGGTTCTTGTCGGCGGTCGCCCTGGCGCGGGAGCCGGGCGAGACTCCGGGGGCGCCCGAGGCCTGGGCCGCCGCCTTCCCGGGCTTCCCGCTCCTGGCAGGCTTGCCAGGCTGAGGGCTCCTGCCGGCCCTCACCCCCTTGGGGGCCGGGGAGACCTTGACCGGCCTTCCCCCCTTGGTCGACGCGGGCGCCCGCCCGCCCTTGGTGGCGGTCGCGACCTTGGCAGCCTTGACTGGCGACTTGCCGCCCTTGACCGGCTTGGTCTTCACGGCAGCCTTGATGGCCTTCTGCTTGGCGGGCCTGGTCTTCACGGCAGGCTTGGTGGTCTTCTGCTTGGCGGGCTTGGTCTTCACGGCAGGCTTGGTGGTCTTCTGCTTGGCGGCCTTGGGCTTGGCGGCGGCCTTGACCGGCGTGGCCCGCTTGGTGCCCGCGGCCTTCCCCTGGTTCTTGCCATGCCGCTTCATGCCCGCTGCGTACCCTCTCTGAGGCCGATCCCAGGCCCATGGCCGACGGAATGCATGTGTATCAGAACGATGCCTGCCGGCTCCAGGGTTTTCCCGGCCCGGAGGCGGCCCGGAGCCGGCAGGTGAGGTTCCGACGGGTAGGACATCGGACCGGCCCACCCGGCCCCGGAGGACGCGACCGCCTCCCTGGCCCCGCTCATTTGCCCTGCCGCCGACCTTGCCGCCCGCACTCCCTAGGACTAGCACCAAATCCGCCTCCCGTCAGGCCGATCGGGTCGGTCGCAGCGGGTCCCCCGGGGACCCATCCCTGGCCTTGGTGGCGACCCCCGGCTATGCGACGATCCATGCAGCCTGTCATGGATCGGTGCATGCGATCGGAGACCCCGATCGCCCAGGTCCCAGGGCGGAAGGGAGGACCCGGAGTGGCAGCCGAGAAGGCGGCGGAAGGCCGGGTCCTCAAGTCCCTGCTGGAGGCGGCCACCGCCCTGCACTCCTCGCTGGCCCTGCCGCTCGACGCCCTGCTCGACCTGATCATGGATTCCGCCTGCCGGGTGTTCCAGGCGGGGGCCGCCAGCCTGCTGCTGCTCGACGAGGACACCGGCACCCTGTCCTTCAAGACCGCCACCGGGGAGAAGCGGGAGCAGTTGAAGGAAGTCCGCCTGAAGCTCGGCGAAGGCATCGCCGGCTGGGTGGCCCAGACCGGGCAACCGCTCCTGATCCAGGATCCCGAGAGGGACCAGCGCTTCCACCGGGAGCTCGGGGAGAAGCTCGACTTCCGCACCACCAGCCTGCTGTGCGTGCCGCTCCGGCTCGACGGCAAGGTGATCGGGGTCCTCCAGATCCTCAATCGGCTGAAGGGCCGGTTCTCGGAGGAAGACCTCGGGGCCCTGGAGCTCCTCGCCGACCAGGTCTCCCAGGCGATCCGCAACGCCCGGCTCTTCTCCGGGGTCCGGGAAGAGTCGGAGCGGCTCTCCCGGATGATCGACGACCGCTACCAGCCGATCGGGGAGTCGAGCGCCTTCCGGGCCGTCCTGGAGACGGCGCTGAAGGCCGCTCCCACCAAGGCCACCATCCTGCTCCGCGGCGAGTCGGGC
Organism: uncultured bacterium; assembly: GCA_964403795.1. Lineage (GTDB taxonomy): Bacteria > Muiribacteriota > UBA6191 > CAZXTJ01 > CAYOHP01 > CAYOHP01. The sequence continues at coordinate 91,098 of CAYOHP010000007.1, forward strand.
ACCGGCAAGGAGGTCTTCGCCCGGACCATCCACCGGGCCAGCCAGCGGGCCGACCACCCGATGGTCTGCGTGAACTGCGCGGCCATCTCCGAGTCGCTGCTCGAGAGCGAGCTCTTCGGTTACGAGCGGGGGGCCTTCACCGGGGCCGAGCGCCAGAAGCGGGGCAAGTTCGAGCTGGCCAACGGCGGCACCATCTTCCTCGACGAAGTCGGGAACATGAGCGCCGCCATCCAGTCGAAGGTGCTCAGGGTGCTCCAGGAGCGGGAGATCGACCGGGTCGGGGGAGAGAAGCCGGTCCCGGTCGATGTGCGGGTGATCGCCGCCACCAACGGCGACCTGGAGCGGATGATCCAGGAGGGCCGCTTCCGGGAGGACCTCTTCTACCGCCTGAACGTGATCTCGCTCCGCCTGCCGCCGCTCAGGGAGCGCCGGGAGGACATCCCGCTGCTGGTCGACCGCTTCGTGCAGCGCTACAACCGGGAGCTGAAGAAGGACGTCCGGGGCATCTCCCGGAAGGCCCTCGACCGCCTGCTCGGATACCGGTTCCCCGGGAACGTCCGGGAGCTCGAGAACATCGTGGAGCGGGCCGTGGTCCTCGAGGACCAGGAGCTGATCCAGCCGGAGCGACTGCCCTTCCCGGAGGCGTCGCTCGCCGCCGAGCGCGGTCCCGGCGATCCCGAGGGCGGGCCCCAGGCGTTCCCCAGCCTCGACGAGATGGAGAAGCGCCACGTGGTCGAGGCCCTGCGTCTCGCCAAAGGCGTCAAGACCGAGGCATGTCGCCTGCTCGGGATCTCGCGACCCACCCTCGACCGGAAGATCGCCCGCTACGACCTGGCGGTGTGAGCCTGGGGGCGGTGCCCGGCGGGCGCCGCCGAAGAAGATCCCACTCGGCCCGGGATCAGCCGCCGGTGGTGGGCGGCGACCCTGCCACCCCGGACCCTCCGACCGGCACGAAGTTGGTCGGGTTGAAGGGGTCGAGGGTGAAGGTGGTGGTGTTCGGGGGGCCGATCCCGTCGCCGTAGCGGTCGATGGTCAGCTCCAGGAAGACGCCTCCCGGGCCCCAGGGCCCCAGCCGGCCGAGCTGTTCCTTGGGATAGGCGAAGGACCGGAGCACCGCCACCGTGTCCTGGCTGGCGTGGAAGATCTTGAGTTCCCGCTCGCCGAAATCCTGCTCGGGGTGGACCGCCCGCTCGTAGACCAGCGAGTCGCCGTCGGGCGCCAGGGCGAAGCGGAACACGTTGTCGTCGACCTTGCGGGCGTACCCTTCGCCGGGCACCAGCCGGTACAGGTCGCCGGGGGCCCGGGCCCGCGACCGCGACCGGGTCAGGAGCGCGGCGATCGAGCCGGTCTCGTTGAAGGCGCCGCCCTCGATCCCCAGCGCCCCGGGCAGGTCGAAGACCGCGTCGATGGCCAGCCCGGCGTCGGGGAGTTCGCCGTAGACCGGATCCTTCTCGGTCCGGGCCAGGGCCACCGACCAGCGATCCGTGTCCTCGGGCCGGGCCCGCCCCACCGCCAGCAGCCAGCGATTGCGCTTGCCGAACCGGAACACGAATTGGCGATCCTGGTCCTCGGTGGGGATCCGGTCCGGGTCCATCCCCTGGATCTGGCTCTCGATCTGGGCCCGCAGGTTGTCGAAGCCCTCCCGCTGCAAGGGGTCGAGCTGGGAGCCCGGACTGCCCGGCGAGCCGGCCGACGGAGTCGACCCGGGAGGCGGGGTGGGTTGGTCGCTCTTGGTCGCGACCAGCGTCCCCATGGCCCCCACGACCACTCCGAGGAGGGCGGGGACGAAGGCCGAGAACGGGCTCCCGGCCTCCGAGTCCTGCGTCTGGTGCGGATGGGAGCGCTTCTTCTTGGCCACGGCCGGATGGTAGAGGGGCGTCCCCGGCAGGTCAAGCGCCGGGACTGGCATCCCGGGAGGTGCCCGGTCCAGACTGGAGGTCCCATGGACGCCCCCACCTCGGACTCCCCCCGCGGCACCCTCTCGCTCCGGACGCTCGCCATGCCGGCCGACGCCAACCCCAGCGGCGACATCTTCGGCGGCTGGGTGCTCTCCCAGATGGACATCGCGGCCGGGATCGCAGCCGGGCTCCGGGCCCGCCAGCGGGTCGCCACCGTGGCCATCGACGCCATGACCTTCAAGCTCCCGGTCTTCGTGGGCGACGTGCTCTGCGTCTACACCGAGGTCACCCGGGTGGGCCGCACCTCGATCACCCTCCACGTCGAGGCGTGGGCCATGCGCAATCGCCTGGGCGACCGGGTCAAGGTCACCGAGGCCCAGTTCACCTTCGTGGCCATCGACGACAACCGCCGCCCGGTGCCGGTGCCGCCGGAGTCCGGGAGCGAGCCGTATGCTGCGCCGTGACCTGATGCGCAACGCGGTGAATCCGCTGGTGCGTCGGCTCGGGTCGCGCCTGGTCTCGGCGATCGTCCATGGCAGCGCGGTGGCCCACCTCGACGAGGACGATCCCCCCCTGATCGCCGACCTGAACCTGCTCCTGGTGCTCGACCGCTTCGACCTGGCGGCAGCCGACGGGCTCCGCTCCGTGTTCTCCAGCCGCAAGCTCGAGGGCTACCTGGCGACCCCGGTGGCCGAGCCCGACCTTCCCAGGATGGCGGCCGTCTTCCCGGTCGAGACCCTCGACCTTCTCGAGGCCTACGAGGTGGTCTCCGGCACCGACCCTCTCCGCGGCCTCTCGGTCGACCGTACCCACCTCGAGCACCAGGTCCGCTTCGAGCTCCTCTCCAAGCGCCAGGCCCTCAGGACGATGCTCGCGGCGGCAGGGCCCACCGATCCCGGCTTCCAGGCGTCGCTGGCCTCGGTGTTCCCGGCGCTGCGCTCGCTCTCCCGTCGCTGGCTCGAGCTCCGGGGAACCCCGGTGGGTCCCGGGCTCGAGGACCTGCTGGAGGGTCTGCGCCTGGCCCTGGACCTCGGCCCCGAGCCGCTGGAGGCGTTCCGCGAACTCCAGGCGGTGCGGGAGGATCGACGCCGGGCGGCTCGCCACGAAGCCCATCGCCTTACCGGAGCCTTCCTCGACGGGCTCGACCGGCTGGTCGACGGAGCGGTGGGCGCCGCGCCGGAGAACGTCCTCCAGCCCTCGCTTCCCTTCGAAGAGTAGGGGGAGGGCTGGGATGGTCTACCCCAGGCGCCTGCGGACCTCCTCCACCAGCGCCGGGTCCGGCCGCTCCGCGAAGGCCTCGGCCTCGTAGGCTCGTACCACCATCCCCCCGACCTCGGCCTCCGAGGGATCGGAGCGGGTCACCGAGGCGAGGAACTCCCGGGGGGTCGATCCGGGTGCCCGGATCCTCCCGAGGTCGGCCTGGCGGGTGACCCATGTCGAGAACAACCGGGCGGCTTCGCCCTGGTCCGGAACCGAGGCGGCAGGGGAACGGCCGAGCCGGGCCAGACCCGCTGCCAGCCAGGCCCGGAGCGCGGCCCACAGCCTTCCCCAGACTCCGGTCCAGGAGATGCCGAGCCCCAACGAGACCCGACGCAGACCGAAAACCAGGACCAGCAGTCCGGCCACGCCCGCGGCCCAACGCCCGGCCTGCGCCAGGAGCTCGTCGGGATTACGGGTCAGCCAGGTGAAGCCCAGGGTCTTCACGAAGAAGTCGTCGAGCCGGTAGAGCCAGCTCTCGGCGCCCGGTCCGCCCTCGTTGTAGTAGTAGTTGACGACGTGGTTCTGCCACCAGGTGTCGACCTGGTCGAGCTGGGCCGCCATCCACAGCCAGAGCGGATTGCCGTCGCCGGGACCGTCCACGTGGGAGGGGTCGGGCGGGGTGGGGTCGAAGGTCCGCCAGCCGAGCTCGTTGCCCAGCCAGACCTCGGTCCAGGCATGGGCGTCACGGTCGCGCACCGTGAAGGTGCCCGAGTAGGGGTTCAGATCTCCGGCCGCGAAGCCGACTGCCACCCGGGTATAGACCCCTTGGGTCCGGAGCATCACCGCCAACGCCGAAGCGAAGTACTCGCAGTGGCCCCGGGGGTCGCCCTCGAGCAGGTCGGCGATGGCGTCCTTGGCGGGATCGACCCGGCGCTCGAGCGAGTAGGTGAAGCGCGCCCCCAGCCATTCCTGGATCGCCTCGGCCTTCTCGAGGGCGGTGGCGTGACGGCCGGCAACCTCGCGGGCGGTGCGGGCCACCACTTCGGGCAGCCCCTCGGGGAGCTGGAGGTAGGAGTCGTGGAAGCGGCCCTGTCGGCTCGGCATCCCGGCCGCCAGCATGGCCTCCCGGGTGGGCTCGACGAGGTGGCTGTAGGCCTTGTAGGCGACCTTCTCGAGGCGGGCTTCGTGCCCGAGCTTCACCAGGTCGCCCTGGGTGGTGGCCGCCAGGTGCTTGCCGGGGGCCCACACCGCCAGGGCGGGACTGCGGGCGAAGAGCACCGGCTGCTCGAAAGGCTCGAGCAGGATCTCCTGGACCACGACCTGATCGGGCACCAGGACCCGGGGCTCGTCGCCGGGATCCGGTCCCTGGGGGCCGCGGACGCCGGCGGCCAGCGGCTTGCCCTCGCCGAAGAGGTCGGGCTCGGCGATCAGCAGCGGCTGGTCGGGGTCGGCGCTGGCCCGGGTGCCCTGGTAGGAGTTGGCCCAGCCCCGGCCCAGGTAGCGGTCCAGGACGTTGCCCTTCAGGAGGCCGGGGCGGTCGGTCTTCACCCGCATCACCAGCCGGTCCGAGAGCTTGATGGCGCCGAGGTCCCCGAACCCGATCCGACCGGTGAAGCCCGAGAGGCTGCCCCGGCTGGTCATGGCCATCACCGACAGGCGGGTCCGGGGCATGAGCACGAAGATCGGGACCGCCAGGATCGCCGAGGCGACCACCATCCCGGCCACGAAGCGCCCCGAGGGGATCGGGGAGCGGTCGTCCAGGCCTTCCCCCATGCGGGAGAACGCGTAGCCGGCGAAGAACGCCGCCACCGGGACGAGGAAGAAGATCTCCAGGGTCTTGTGCCCCACCGCCATCAGCAGGATGAAGGCGAGCAGGAAGGGCACCCGGTGCTCGTTGCGGCTACGGGCCCCGGCCAGGGTGGTGATCATGGCGAGCGCCAGGAAGATCCCGAAGCCGCCGATGGCGTCCTTGTGGGCGTAGCCGATCCAGAGCCCGGGGAGGGTCGCCAGGGCCGCCACCAGGGTGGAGAGCCAGAGGGGGGGCTTCTCCCGGCGGCGCGCCCAGGCCATGGCGAAGAGCGCCACCGGCCACAGCAGGCCCGGCTGGGGCCAGAGCACCATGAAGGGGACGAGGCCCGAGAGGAGCGCCAGCCAGCCGGCGGTCCCGGGGCCTTCCGGCAGCAGGGGATCCTGGTGGGGAGCGGCGGCGGCCACGGGGGTCACCGTCCTTCCCGGTCGAGGCGGTCGTCCTCGATCGAGTAGCGGTAGAGATCGACTCCGCCGGCGAGCCCGGTCTCGCCCCGCAGGTCGGGCAGCGTGGGCTCGGGCTCCTTCCTGGAGCGGACCAGGAAGATCGCCTTGGTCGGGTACCCGGCGGCGGCCACCCCGTCGGGGAGGTTCCGGGGCGAGCGGGGGACGAAGAACACCAACCGGCTCCCGGGATGGATGGCGGGCAGGGCGTCGACCAGCATGTCGGCGAGCCTGCTTTCCGGGTGGTAGCCGAGCCCGGCGAGTACGCCCCGGGCCCGGTCGAGGTCGCCGCTGGCCCCGAATGCCTCGCTCACCCGGGTGCCCTGGTCCCACCAGACCAGGTGGTAGAGCGCCTGGCTCCCCGAGAGGTGGCGCCCCAGGCTGGCGGCCAGGCGAACCAGGTATTCGAGGTTCGCCTCCGGGCCTTCCCCCTCGAGCTGGCTCCGGTCGAGGTCGAGGACCAGGTAGTAGCGGGCCTGGAGGGGGCGCTGGAACTCCTTGACCAGGGGGCGACCCACCCGGGCCGAGGCCTTCCAGTGGACGTGCTTCAGGGGGTCGCCGAAGAGGTAGGGGCGGACCCCGTGGAAGGTCGAGCCCCCCGCCGCGCCGTGCACCAGCAGGTCCTCGTTGTCGAGGGTCTGGTCGGAGCCGAAGGCCTCCCGGAAGTCGACGGGCAGGAGCCGGGGCAGGACCGTGAGTTCCTCGGGCCTCGCCAGGGCGTAGCGCCTCTCGGTGCGCATGAAGCCGATCGGGAAGGGACTCTCGACGCGGTACCGGGCCACCGGGTAGACGCCCCGGCCGGGGACCCGGGCCCGGGCCTCGACCGGGACCACCGAGCGGGGTGGGAGCGCACCCACCTCGGCCAGCGGCGCCTCGGTCATCCCCTCGGCATCGATCCGCAGGCGCACGTGGTAGCAGGTCCTGGCGCCCGGGTTCTCGAGCCGGACCCGGATCGCCAGAGGGCGTCCCTCCTCCGAGATCCAGGGTCCGTCGACCTCGCCGGTCACGGCCCAGAGGTTCTTGAGCCCCAGGCCCACCGCCACCACCATGTAGGCGAGCAGGAAGCTGCCGAGCAGGTAGAGGAGGTTCACCCCCGAGTTGAAGGCGGTGGGCACCACCACGGCCGGCAGCACCACCCCGGCCATGAACTCGCCGGTCCAGGCCGCCCGGAGGCGGCCGGTCCGGGCGGTCACGGGCTCCGGACCTCGTCGAGGATGCGCTGGATCGTCTCCTCCTGGTCGGCCCGCAGGCTGCGGAGCCGGCTCGCCAGGAGCAGGCGGTGGGAGAGGACCGGGACCGCCAGGCTCTTCACGTCGTCCGGGAGGACGTGGTCGCGGCCTTCCATGAGGGCGAGCGCCTGGGCCATGGCCTGGTAGACCAGGGCCCCCCGGGTCGAGACCCCGGTGAGCACGCCCTTCTGGTCCCGGGTCCTGGCCACGATCTGGAGCAGGTAGCGCTGGACCGACTCGGCCATGCGGACCTTGCCGGCGGCGGCCTGGAGGCGGATCACCTCGCCGGCATCGCAGACCGGTTCGAGCCCGGAGAGCGGGTCGCGCCCCTGGTCCCGCTGGCGGAGCACCGCCAGTTCGCTCTCGGGCGAGGGATAGCCGATCTGGATCCGGACCGCGAAGCGGTCCATCTGGCTCTCGGGGAGGAAGTAGGTCCCCACCTGCTCGGCCGGGTTCTGGGTGGCGATCACGAAGAACGGGTCCTCCAGCCGGTAGGTCTCCCGGTCGACCGTCACCTGGCGCTCCGCCATGGCCTCGAGCAGGCACGACTGGGTGCGGGGGGTCGCCCGGTTGATCTCGTCGACCAGCAGCACATGGGTGAAGATCGGACCCCGGTGGAAGCGGAACTCGCTGGTCCCCGGATCGAGCACGGTGATCCCCACCACGTCCGAGGGCAGGAGGTCGGAGGTCGCCTGGACCCGACCGAAGCCGCAGCGGATGGAGCGGGCGAGGCTCTTGGCCAGGGTGGTCTTGCCCACTCCTGGCACGTCCTCGAGCAAGGCGTGGCCGCGGGCGATCAGGGTGGCCACGGCCAGCCGGACCGCTTCGGTCTTGCCTTCGATGACCTTCTCGACATTGGCCTGGATGGCGCGGGCGATCCGACCCGCTTCCTCCAGGGGCAGCGGGGCACCGCCCGGGTCGCGGCCTCCCCCGGCTCCGGCCTCGGTCCCCGCCTGCGCTCCGCCCAAGGTCGACCTCCTCGTCGGCCCGACTGTAGGCGCCCTGCGACCCGGACCGAAACGATCGCCGGACGGGAGTCCCTCGATCCGGATCGCTCCCGCTTCGACGACGCTGCCGGGGAAACGGTTCGATTCCCGGGATCCCGTCGGCCGGCACCGTGCCCGGAGGCTCCCGGGATCACCGCTCGAGGTCAGGGACCGAGGGCACCCAGGCCTTCGGCGAAGCCGCGCAGGCGGCGGACCTGGGCCGAGAGGGTGCGGGGGTCGAGGCCCTGCATCTCGAAGGCGGTCGAGATGGTGAGTCCGTACTGCACGGCCATCCCGAAGCCGGAGGGCTCGCTCCCGATCCCGGCCTCGATCCGGTCGAGGATCCGGTCGAGCTGGGACCGGAACTCCTCGTCGAGCGGGATGTGGCACTCGGTGAAGGCCTGGAACCAGTGCAGCACCAGTTGGGTGGCCAGCAGTCCGGGCACCCCCTGGGGCAGGCTCGCGGTCCCCGGATCGAGCCGTGCTTCCAGCGCGGTGAGCAGCGGTCGGTACCCCGGACAGGCCTCGGGGGTCAGGGCTTCGCCCCGGGTACGGGACAGCACCGCCATGGCCACCTGCCACCAGTCCGTCCGGCCCGTCGGGCTGGCGGCGTGGCGGGCCAGACGGTCGGCGAGCTCGCGGTCGCCCCGGTGGGGCAGGCAGCGGGTGAGCAGGGCGTGGATCCCCTCCAGTCTCGGATGGGCCGCCAGGCTCTCCTCTCCGTCCATGGCGCGACGGGCTTCGCCCATGGCTTCCTCGCAGCTCTGTTCGGCCTGGCGGACCAGGCCGACATCGGTGCCTTCGGTCCCCGGGGTCGGCACCGGTGCTCCCCCCATGTCGACCAGGCTGCCCATCTGGATCATGGCGTCGTACCCGGCCAGGTTCACCGCGGCCAGGTCCGAGGAGAGCCAGAGGAGGCGAGGCAGGAGGACCGAGTCCATCCAGCTGGCGAGCGGACCTTCTCCGCCGGCGGCGATCTCCTGGCTCCGACCCTGCAGGTCGAGCTCCCGGGCCAGGGCCACCAACGCCTGGGCCAACCTCCGGTACCAGAGCGGGAAGCGGGGATCGGTGACATGCTCGAACAGGGGCTGGCGATAGGCGAAGGGCTTGCGTCCGCCCCGGAGGACGGCGTGGCCCGTCGGGTCCCGGTGGGGGGCGAGCAGGGGTTCCAGGGCCGCCTGGACCCCGGCCATGAGTTCTGCGAGGCGGGCTGCCGACCCCGTCCCCTCGCCGGGTGCCGTCGGGAGCACGTCTCCCGGCGGGGCGGTTCCCACCAGGGCCGAGGCCACGAAGAGCGCCAGCAGCAAGGCGGCCGCCGCGCCTCGTCCCAGGGCTCCCAGGGAGGCGGGGCGGCGCAGGGCCAGGGAGCTCCGGGGCCGCAACGCGGCGCTGGCATCCGGGTCGGGCGCTCCCCGACGTGCGTCCCGCGGGGGCGCGGCGGGACCCGGGCCGTCGCGTCCCGGGGGCGTCTGGCCCGCCGGTCTCGGTCCCGGGCTGCGAGCAGCCGGTCGGCCGGGGCGCCGGGGAGGAGAAGGGTCGGGCGCGGCAGCCGGGCCGACGGGCGGAGCGCCGGCCGAGTCCTCGGTGACCTGCTGGTCGAGGGGCATCGGTCGCGGCAGCGACCGGAGCGAGGCGTTCCCGATGCGGACCCACTCCTCGGCGAACTCCTGGGCCGAGGCCAGGCGTCGCTCCGGCCGGTCGGAGGTGGCCCGGGCCAGGAGGCTCCGGACCCCGGGGTCGGCGATGCCCTCCAGCTTGGAGGCGTCCGGGCCTCCAGCCCCCAGGGCCAGATGGAGTTCCCGGCCCAGGGCGTACTCGAGCAGGGTCACCCCCAGGGCGAAGAGGTCGCTGCTCGGGGAATAGGGACGTCCCGCGAGCAGTTCGGGGGCCACGTAGCCGGGGGTCCCGAGCAGGGCCCCGGTCCGGGTGAGGGGATCGAGCTCGTCGCTGCGGCCGAGCCCGAGGTCCGCCAGGTAGGGGCGCCCCATCCCGTCGAGGAGCACATTTCCCGGCTTCACGTCGCGATGGAGGATGCCGGCATCGTGGAGGGTCTGCAGGGCTCCGGCCAGGCGCACCCCGCACTCGACCAGGGCCGGGAGCGGCGCCGGCTGGCAGTCCAGGATCCGGCCCAGCAGGGTGCCGCCTTCCATGTAGCGGAACACCAGGAACGGAGGCTCCTGATCGAGACAGGCGTCGAGCAGGTCGACCAGGGCCTCGTGCCGGGTGGTGAGCAGGATCCGCGCTTCCCGGGCGAAACGCATGCGGGCCTCGTCCGAGGGGAAGCCGCCCGAGAGGGCCTTCAGGGCCACCGGTCGATCCAGGGTGAGGTCCTGGGCCAGGACCACGACTCCCATGCCGCCGCGTCCGAGCACCTGGCGCACCCGGTACCGGGGACTCCGCGGGAGATCGTCGGGAGGTGGCTGGGTCATCCGGGGACCAGGGTACCCATCGGGAAGCGCGGCTGCGCAGTCGACGGAGTCTCACCGCGAGACCCGCTCCCGCGCGTTGCGAGACACCCGAGACGCCCGCCCCCGGTCCGGGAGACCTGCCGGAGGTTCGGGAATCCGCTTGCCATGCGGGGTGCGGCGGGCAGCCTTCCCCGTTCGACCTTGGGAACGGCTCTTGCAGTAGAGGCCGAGGTCGGTCGCCGCGAAAGGAAGCCCTGTGAGACTGCCCCGGTTCCGTCGCCTCGATGCAACTCCGGTTCGTGGTGACCTGACCCTCTCCCTTCGCTGGGGCGGAGTCCTGGGGGCCGGCCTGGCGCTGGCCTCCTCGCTCCCGGCCGCGCTCCCGGGAGCCGGGACCGACCTCCTCGGCATGGGAGAAGGGGTCGGCACCGACCTCTTCCAGACCCGGGTGGCGACCTTGGAACCGCGCCGGGCGACCCGGCCGGTGGTGGCGGTCCATCCCTCGGCTGGTGCCGGCGGCTGGCCGGTGCACCCCGCCGAGTTCGGGAAGCCCTCCCAGGCCTTCCGCCTCGATGCCCTGTACCCCAAGCAGGTGATGACCGATCCCGCGTGGCTGGCCCGGCTGATCGCCGAGGGACGCTTCATGGCCGAGGGCGAGGCCAGCTACTACTGGGTCGGGAAGAAGACCGCCAACACCGAGCCGTTCCGGGCCGAGGCCATGACCGCGGCCATCCTCGGGTACTTCTCGGAGCCGGGCTGCTTCGCCTACTTCCCGAAGGCCTACCGGGGCGGCTACCCGCTGCTGGTGGTGCACGAGGGGTCCGACAAGGTGACGCGCTACGCCTTCGTGCGGGTGAACGACCGGGGGCCCTACACCGGGCCGAGGAAGACCCAGCCTTGCGGCTGGAGTTCCGCCAAGGGGCCCAGGGCCGACCGGACCCGGCCGATCGACCTCTCGCGCGGCGCCATGCGGGTCTTCATGGAGTCGATCTCGGGGCAGAAGCTCACCGATCGCCAGCTCTATGCAAGGGGCATCCTCAGGGGTGTGAAGCTCTACCTGCCGCCGCTCGATCGGATCCCCGAGGCTCCCATCCACGACGGCACCGGCCGCAACGTGCGAGGCGTGATCTCGGATCTGCTCCGGGACTACCCCCCGCCCCCCGGTCCCCGCAACGCCGCCGGCGAAGCCGTCGACTGACCCCGCGCCCGGAACACCCCGTGGCACACTCCCTTGGATGGCGGGGACGTCGGATCGGTACGTCGCGGGGGAGCGGCTCAGCCGGGAGGGTTTCTTCCAGCTGGTGGCCGAGGAGGCCTTCAAGGACGGTCGCGTCGATTCGATCGAGCAGCAGCTGCTGGCCACCCTCGCCAAGTATCTCTCGATCGGGTCGGAGGCCGCCCGCCGGATCGCCGAGGAGAGCATGGCCAAGTTCCGGCGCGGCGAGCTGGGCACTCCCCGACGCCTCGACCCCCGCCTGCTCTACGAACGGGTCCTCTTCTTCGTCTGGTCCGACGGGCGCGAGGATCCGCGGGAACACAAGATGGTGGGAGCGCTCCAGCAGCTCTTCCGGGTGCCGGAGGAGCTCCACCGGGAGCTCGAGGCGAAGGTCCGGGATCCTCGCTACCGGGAGCTCACCCGGGTCGAGGAGGGGCCGCCCACCCTCGAGGTCGACTTCGCCGCCCTGCTCGCCCAGGCGGCCATGGAACCGATCGAGGCGGGATCGGGTTCCGGGGAGCCGCCCGTTGCCCCGGCACCGGCACCGGCACCGGCTCCGGCTCCGAGGCCTGCCCCTGCCCCGGCTCCTGCTCCCGCCCGCAAGTCAGCCCCGTCCCCCGCAGCCCAGATCCCGGCCCCGGCCCCGGCCTCGGCTCCGAGCCCGCCTGCCCCACCAGCCCATGCGGCTGCCGCCAACCGGCCCGCCCCCGGGCGGGCCCCCGTGGAACGCAAGCTCCCCCCGGCCGGCTCGACCCCGTCCCCTGCCGAGGCAGGCCCAGCGCGTCGCAACCGGATGTTCCATGCCATCGAGGACGAGGCCGACGCCCTCGCCATCCTCAAGGACGGGTGCACCGCGTTCGCGGGACTGGCCGCCATCCAGCTCCTCTTCGCCATGGCGTTCGGGGCCGGGACCCTCCTCGATGCCGTCCTCCACGGGGGAGCCGCAGCCCTGGTCTGGTTCCGGCGCAGCCGGGTAGGGGCAGGGACACTGGTCGCCCTCTCCACCATGAGCCTGGCGGTGACCGCGGCCAACAAGGCGGGGATCCTCGAGGGCGGGGGCCGCAACGTGGCGCTGGCCTCCCTCATGTTCGCAGGCGCGGTGCGGATGGTGGAGGCGACCTGCTACCTCCGCGGCCATGACCGCATGCAGGGCATCCTGGCCGTCGCGGTCTCGATCGCGGTCGGGATCCTCGGCACCGGGGGCCTCTACCTGTGGTTGTCCCGGCCGCCCTCCTGGGAGGCGGTCCTGGCCGAGGGAGTCGCCAGCCTGAACCGCGAGGCGCCCAAGCAGCTCGACGAGACCACCCGGCTCGACGGGGCGGCCCGGGGGCCGGGGCGGATGCTCGAGCTCCGGTACACGCTCATGGGGATCCCCTCCGACCGATATCCGGTGATCGAGGTCAAGATGCGCGCCCATCTCCTCGAGCAGACCCGCAAGTCGATGAAGCCGCTCGCTGCCTTCGGGATCACGGTGGCCTACGTCTACCGCGACGAAGGCGGCAGCGAGGCCTTCCGGATCGAGTTCCCGCCCGACGAGTACGGCGGACCGTAGGTCGCGTCGCTCCTAGACCGGTCGGCCCACCATCGACTGGATCCTGAGGCGGAGCGCGTTCAGCCGGATGAAGCCCTCGGCGTCGGCCTGCCGGTAGGCGCCGGCGTCCTCCTCGAAGGTGACGATCTTGGGCATGAACAGCGTGTCCCCGGACTTCCGGCCCACCACGGCCGCATTCCCCTTGTAGAGCTTCAGCCTCACGGTGCCGTTCACGTGCGTCTGGCTCTGGTCGATCAAGGTCTGGAGCATGCGCCGCTCGGGCGTGAACCACTGGCCGTAATAGATCATCGAGGCATAGCGGGGGGCGAGCTCGTCCTTCAAATGGGCGACCTCGCGATCGAGGGTGATCGACTCGATGGCCCGGTGGGCGATCCCCAGGAGGGTCCCGCCCGGGGTCTCGTAGACGCCCCGGCTCTTCATCCCTACGAAGCGGTTCTCGACCAGGTCGACCCGGCCGACCCCGTGCTTGCCGCCGAGCTGGTTCAGCTTGGCCAGCAGTCGGGCCGGGGAGAGCTTCTCGCCGTCGATCGCCACCGCATCGCCGGCCGCGAACTCGATCTCGACGTACTCCGCCTTGTCCGGCGCCTTCTCGGGGCTCGTCGAGAGCACGAACATGTCCTCGTCGGGCTCGACCCACGGATCCTCCAGGGCCCGTCCCTCGAAGGAGATGTGCAGGAGGTTCCGGTCCGTCGAGTAGGGCGCCTCGCCCTTCTTCCCACGGGCCACCGGGATCTTGTGCTCCTCGGCGTAGGCGAGCAACCGCTCCCGGCTGCCGAGGTCCCAGAGCCGCCAGGGGGCGATCACGGTCACATCGGGCTTGAAGGCGTAGTAGCCCATCTCGAAGCGCACCTGGTCGTTGCCCTTGCCGGTGGCGCCGTGGGCCACCGCGTCGGCCCCCACGGCCTTGGCGATCTCGATCTGGCGCTTGGCGAT
>CAYOHP010000008.1:0-104661 GCA_964403795.1 uncultured bacterium
GGGCCCGGGCCAGTCCGTGATAGGCCCGGTAGGCCCGCTTGTCCATGGTGTTGATGACCTTCTCGAAGCGCTCCACCGCATCCGGGAAGCTGCCCTTCGCCAGGGCCAGATAGCCGAGTTCGGTCCAGACCTCGGGATCCTGGGGCGCCACCTTCTTGGCCTGCTCCAGGCTGCGCTCGGCCTTCTCGACCGAACCGGGCTTGTCGCCGAGGTGGTAGAGGTTGAGCCGGGCGTACTCGATCAGGCCCGGGACGTAGTCGGGGTTCTCCCTCTGGACCTGCCCGAGCGCGAACTGGGCCCGGTGGACCCTCCCCCGAGCCAGGTGGACCCGGGCCACCCGCACCGCCAACAGGTTCTCGTCGTCCTTGCCCTTCGCCAGCTTCTTCAGGTCGTTGAAGGCGACGATGGCATCGTCGAACTTCTCCTGGGAGACCAGCCGATCCGCCTTGGCCAGTCCCTTCTGGAGTTCGGGTCCGACCTTCTCGGCCGCGGAGGCCGGGGCCGGGAGCCGGGAAGCCGCCAGGGCAACCGCCCCGATCCCGGCCAGGATGCGCTTCCACCGCGTGACGGTCCGAGTCCCCATCTGGTCCTCCCGATGCCCTGCGACGTCCCTCCCCTCGGGACGCGAGCGGGCCCAACAGTAACCGGACCCCGCACCGAATGCCAGGTGCGGCCGGTCACCCTGGCGACTGTTGTGGGCCCGCGAGGCCCATGCTACGGTGCGGGCGTTCCGACCCCCGAGGGGAGAGTTCGATCCGGATGGCGCTCAAGAGAGTCCTCATCTGCGACGACGCGAAGATCATGCGTCTCCTGATGAGAAACCTCCTCGAGAAGACCCGTCTCTTCGAGATCGCCGGCGAGGCGACCAACGGCGAGGAGTGCGTGCAGATGTACCGGGACCTCCGTCCCGACCTGCTCACGCTCGACCTCACCATGCCCAAGAAGGACGGGGTGGTGGCGGCCCAGGAGATCCTCGCCTTCGACCCCGGGGCCACCATCGTGGTCTGCACCTCGGCTGCCCAGAAGTTCAAGATGAAGCAGCTCCAGGACATGGGGGTGGCGAACTTCGTGATCAAGCCCTTCCAGCCGGAGATGTTCCTGAACGTCGTCACCAAGGCCTGCGGTCTGACTTAGCCCCCTTCGGGAGGGTGACTCCCGGAGAGACCGTGAGAGCCTGCCTCCTGGCGCTTTGCCGGGACCGTGCCCGGGCCTATCCTTCCAGGAGATGCTGCCGACCGATCCGCTCCTCCTGGCCCACCAGATCCAGCATGCGGGCTCGGTCTTCCTGTTGCTCGCGGCCATGGCGGCGGTCGCAGCCCAGCCCGGTTCCCGGGCGACACGGATCCCCTCGCTGGCGGCGACCTTCCTGCTGGCGACCGCCCTGGCCGGCCTCTACCTGGGTCTCGCAGCCGGGGCCCCGGCTGGCCTGGCGAGTCGCGGCCTCCCGGCATCCGTCCTGCTCGGAGGCTTGATCGCGGCGGCCCTCTCGGGTCCGCGGCGGTTGGCCCTGGCCTTCTTCCCCGAGGCGGAGTCGCCCGATCCCCGCCTTCCCTTCTTCTCGTACCGCCTGCGGAAGACCCTTCCCCGAGTCGCACCCGCCCGGACCGGCAATCCGATTGTTTCGGGACTCCTTCCGGAATCCGAGGAGGAATCGTGCTCGAGCTCCTGCTGAGGGGTCTCTACTTCTACTGTGTCGGCCTCTGGCTCGGCGGGATCTGGATCGTCCTCTCGTGGCTCGCCTGCCTCACGATCGTCGGCATCCCCGTCGGCGTCTCGATGATCTCCCTGGTCCCCCAGATCATGACCCTCCAGCCGGAAGGCGAGTGGCGGACGGTCGAGGTCGGCGGGAGGGTCGGCTGGGCGCTGACCGAGGCCGAGCAGCCCGGGTTCCTGGTGCGCACCCTGTGGTTCGTACTGGTGGGCTGGTGGGCCTCGATCCTCTGGGCCAAGGTGGCCTTCATCCTGGCCGCTACCGTGATCGGGCTCCCCTTCGCCTTCTGGATGTTCAACCGCCTGCCCTGGGTGATGAGCCTCCACCGCGCCTGAAGCATGGGGAAGGCCGCCACCGCGACCCCCGGGGTCAGTGGTCGACGCGGGCCAGCGGGAGACCGTTCAGCCGGGTCAGCAGTCCCAGGTCCGGGCGTCGCCCACATCGATCCTCCGGGTAGCGTCGCCGGCGGCACCCCTGGCCAGGGCGAGTTGGATCCTGGGCATGAGGCGCGCCAGGATGTTCCCAGGACGACTACCCGGGGACATGGCGGGTACTCACCCGGCGAAGAACGAATAGAGCAGCACGACCAGGAGGCCGGCCACCGCCGGCATCATCCAGGCCGGAAGTCCGGCGGGAACGGTCCTCGCCTCCGAGACCGGAGCCGGGGTGCGGGACCGGGCCTTCACCTGCTGCTGCTGCTTCTGGGCCCGCTCCCGCTCCTTGATCCAGCGCTGGTTGGCCATCCAGTTGCCGCCGGTACGGCCGTCGGCCATGGTCATCGTCGAGGTCAGGCCCTGGGGCATGTCGGGGAGGCTGACCTCCAGGACCGGGGGCTGCTCGACCCGGGCCGGCTCGGCCGCCGCCTCGTGGGGACCGGAGATGCCGTCTTCCATGCTGTCCTCGGCCTCGACCGGGCCGGGCCGGGGCATGAGGCGGGCCCGCAGACCCTCGCAACGCATCTCGTCGAAGCCGAGCACCTTGCCGAGACCCTCGAGCAGGCGTCCTTCCCGCTCGTCGATGGTCCCGTCCCTGAGCGCCAGACTGGAGGCCTTGAGGTAGAGCTTCTCGACGTCCAGGGCCCCGCCCTTGGAGACCTTGCCGGATCGGATCTCGGACTGGGCCAGGGCCGCCATCCGCTGGGCGTCCTGGGGGGAGAGGCGCAGCATGCGCACCAGGGTCTGGAGGAGGTGGTTCTCCCGGGCGTCGAGTTCGCCGTCCCGGAAGCACTCGCGGCAGGCCAGCAGGAAGAGGTTCCGTCGACCCAGCCGGGGGATCCGGTCGGACTTCTCGGAGCGGCTCGCGGGCTCCTCCGAGAGGATCCAGGGGAGCGCCAGGTCCAGACTGACCGACGCGGCATGTGCGGTCACTTGCATCCCCTTCCTGTCCAACGCCCTGACCCTGCGCTCTTCTCCCGCGAGGTCCATCCCGAAGGTCCCGCAAGGCGGCGCAGTATGAGTCTAGGGATGCGGAAACGGTCGTCAAGCCCCCGCATGCAGGAAGTTCCCCGCGGAAAGGCAAGTTCCTGGTAATGGACCGGAACTTTGAACCCGGAAGCGCTACCGATGGTCATGAAGAACGAGGAGGTGCAGCCGTGACCTGGACTCATACCCACTACCCCGCAGCCCTGGCACGGCTCGAGGAGAACATCCGCGCCAAGGCCATCTCGATGGCGAATGCCCTGGCCGCCCAGGGCTTCACGGATCAGGAGGCGGTGCGGATCGCGCTCGGCCGGGTGGAGATGTGGCGGACCCACCGGGCCAGGATCGAAGCGGAACAGAAGGGGCTGGCCCAACGGAGCCGGCCTCTTCCTACTTCTCCCCCCAACCCTCCCGAGAAGCCCCGTCGGTCGCCTCCTCCGTTGCCTCGGGATTCGCTTCCTCCTCCACACCGCCGCTGAACATCCCCCCCGAGACCGGCGTCTCGGGATCGGCCGCCTTGAGGCCGGTCCTGGGATCGTAGTAGCCGTCCCGGGATTCCTCCGGCAGTCCCCCCGGGATCATCCCCAGGATCTCGCGGGCGGCCCGTTGGATCTCCGGGTTGGGATGGGCGAGACCCTGGCGCAGCCGCACCAGGTGGGGATAGCCCTTGGAATCCGGCCTGGCCGACCTCACCCACTGCACCAGCCGGGCGATGTCGGGCCCGTGGAGCTGGGTCTCCCGCTCGATCAGCAGCCAGGGGGAGACCTCCAGTGCCGCCTTCCGCTGGGCGACGAGGTGGCTCGGGGCCAGCCACTGTGGATCCAGGTAGTGTCGACTGGGGTCGGGCCCGTCGAGCATGAAGAGATAGCCCTCCTCGGCCATGGCCAGCACCGTCCCGTCCCCCGCGAAGTAGAGGCTCCAGCCCCCGTCGAGCGCACCGTAGGGGCGCACCATCAGGGTGAAGGAGCGCCCCGTGGTCGGATCCACATGGTCGGAGATCCGATAGGTCGTCGTGACCCAGCCCTCGGCCACGACCTCCGAGAGCCAGGCATGGACGACCCCTGCCTCCTTGCGGGACAGGACCGCCCAGGATCCGTGGGCCCGGTGGTCGACGCGCCGCTCGAGGGTCCAAGGGGACTGCCCCCCGAAGTGGGCCAGGATCCCGGCCACCACCCCTCCCGCGCACACCATGCCCCCGGGCGTGGCCTTGTGGGGGTAACGACCGCAGAGGATCAGGACGACCAGCGAGGCGAGCAGCCCGAGGAGGCAGACGGACATGAGCCAGAGCAGCCAGAGGAACTCCCAGCGCACCAGCACGACCAGGCCGTGGACGAGCTCCTCCGAGGCCTCCTCCCAGCCGTAGGGGATGAAGGCCCACAGGGCGAACAGCGGCACCCCGGCGATGGCGGTGGCCTGGAGGAGGGGTTCATGGTCCTTCGCCAGACGCTCCAGCTCGGTGTACCGGGGATGCCGCCAGGAGCCCTGCGCCTCGGTGGAGGCCCGGGCCAGGAGCTCGCTCAGGTCATGGACCTTGGGACCGGACAGGATCGACCTCTCGCCAAGGGTAACCCGGAGCCGAGGGAGAGGAGCGGGCCGGTCCTCCGGGTCAGCGGTGGATGTTCTCGGCCAGGATCCGCCGGCTGCGGAACGTCCCCTGGTTGGCGACGTACCAGCGCCCCACGATGTCGGTGGGAGAACCCTGGTGGATCTTCTTCACCTGGGCATAGGCGATCCAGTGATCGGTCCCGACCTTCTCGACGAACGCGACCTGGAACTGCTCCCACTTCCTGAGGAAGAACCCGTCCCGTTCCCAGACCACCTGCTCGTACTTCTGGAGAGGGGCGTTGATCACCACCCGGACGACCTCGCCGAAGCCCCGCTCGGGCTTGACCAATTCGGCCTGGGCCGCCGCCAGCAGCCCGCCATCGGTCGAGACCGCGGCCGGGAGCCGGGCGTCCTTGATGGCCTGGTCGGCACCTCCCAGGAGGGTGACCCTGCGGGTCTCGAACTCCTCCCGGAACCCGGCCCAGCGTGCGTCCTTGGCACCCTTGTAGGCCTCCTCGAAGGCCTCCAGCATCAGGGTCAGGTCCTTGGCCGCCTCGAGGTCGGCCACCAGGCCGGCCACCAGCTTCTCGTCGGCCAGGTTGGGTTTGAACCAGGTCCAGCGCCGGCGTTCCTGTTCGACCCTGGAGACGATCCGGTCGACGCCTTCGTCCCGGGCCTTCGCGATGCGTCCCGCCAGGTCGTCGCGGTACCACCGGAAGTACGCCTTGAAGGCGTCGGTGCGGGCTTCCACCGAGAACTGGGCCGCGTTCTCCAGGAATTTCACGCCCTCGGAGTGGGCCTTCTCCCAGTCCTTGAGGCTGGCAGCCCAGATCGAGACCTTCTCGACCGAGAGCGGGTCCTTGAGCTCGGGTTGGAACTTCTCCCTGGAGAACTGGTCCTTCAGGAGGGCGATCTGGCCGTCGACGTCCCCGGCCCGGGACTTCAGGTCGGCCTGGGTGGAGAGGGCGGCATCGAGGGTCGCTTCCAGCCGACGGATGGCGGTGTGGCCGAGCTGGACCCGGGGGTGCTGCTGGTTGGCGATCTTCCCGATCCGGTCCTTGAGGGTGGCGATCCGACTGCGATAGGCCTCCTGCTCGGCCGGCTTCTGCAAGGCGATGGTGTCGATCTTCTCGAAGCCCTGGTAGAAGCGCCCGTAGTCCTTGGCGAAGAACCCCCAGGCGCGCTCGTCGACGAACTCGAGCTTGGGGCCTCCGGCCTGGTTCCAGTCGACCGCCAGCGAACCGCCCAGGGGCAGCAGTCCGGCCGAGCCGGGTACCGAGGTCGCGGCAGCCGGGAATCCCGCCCCACCGGCAGCCGGCACGGCGGCAGGCGCCGCCTTGGCCTTGGCCTTGGCGTCGGCCAGGGTGGCACGCAGCTTCTCCATGTTCTGGGTAGCGGCGCCATGGCCTGGATGGGTGCGGGGAACCTTGGCGAAGGCAGCCTCCAGGCGTGCCAGATCGGTGTCGAAGCGGGCGGCGCTGGCAGGGAAGTCGGTCACCTTGGAAGTCGCGAGTGCGTTCCAGACCTGCTTGAAGTCCTCGTGGAAGGCCGACATCAGGGCATTGTCCGCGGACGAGGCCGCGGGCCGTGCCTGGTTCAGGGCCGCCACCCTGTCCTGGAGGCGCTTCAGGGTGGCCTGGCCGCGTCGGCTGCTGGCCTGGACTTCGGGCTTGGCGCGCTCCGCCGGCGGCAGGGCCTGGAGCTTGCCTGCGGCGGCCTGGATCCTGCCGGCCAGCTCGGTGACCTTGGCCTGCCCCCCGGCGGCGTCGAGCCGGTCGATCTCGGCCTCGAGGGTCGCCCACTCGCGGTCCACCGACGCGTGGGGAGGCTCGAGAGCCGGTACCGAGGGAGCAGCCAGCAAGGCCCCGGTGAGTGCGAGAGCAGAGAGGCGAGGGCGGGACATGGGGCTCCTCCGGTTCGTGGGCCCGGAGGATAGGCGGGTGGTCGGGATGGGGACAAGGTCGGAGGCCGGCAGCGCCCGCTCTGTCCAGGTCACCGATCACGGCGACGCTTCTTGGAAGCTCGGGTACCCTGACCCGGTGCCCGCGTCCGTTGGCCCCGGAGCCCGGGAGGCGGAGTCGGGACCGGAGGACGGAAGCCCCGCGATGGTCTCCAACGAAATCCGCTCGGCGCTCAGGGTGCACCGGAAGAACGTGCCCCCCCACCTGCGGTTCGACCCGTACCACAAGCTGCTGACCTTGACCTGGTGGCAGCTCGTGCTCGTGTTCGCCGCCATCTTCGTGGGCGCGAACCTGGCGTTCGCCACCCTCTACTACCTGATCCCCGGATCGATCCAGAACGCCCGCGCCGGATCCTTCGAGGACGCCCTGGCGTTCAGCGTCCAGACCATCTCGACCATCGGATACGGAGCCCTGACGCCGGCGACCACCTATGCCAACGTCCTGGTCGCGACCGAGGCCCTGTTCGGACTGCTCACCTTCGCCTTCCTCGCCGGCATCCTGTTCAACAAGTTCGCGCTCCCTTCGGCCCGGGTGATCTTCTCCGACAAGGCCGTGGTCACCACCCAGCACAAGCGACCCGCCCTGGTGTTCCGATTGGCCAATGCCCGCGACAACCAGATCGTGGACGCCCAGGTCCGCCTCACCCTGATCCGTACCGAGGTCACCCCCGAGGGGTACGAGATGCGGGTCCCCTACGACCTGAAGCTGGACCGGGATCGCTCGGCCCTGCTTCTCACGGCCTGGATGATCGTCCACCGGATCGACGCCGAAAGTCCGCTGGCCGGGCAAACCGCCGAGCAGCTCGAGAAGGCGGATGCGATCCTGGTCGCGACCTTCATGGGCATCGACGGGACCTTCTCGCAGTTGATCCACGCCTGCCAGTTCTATGGACCCTCGAACCTGGTCTGGAGGGCCGAATTCGTCGAGACCGAGGGCCGGGAGCGGGGAGGCTGGCGGGAGGTCGACTACGCCGCCCTCCACCAGGTGCGGCAGGTGTGATCGCATCCCGCACCGTGGGTCCGGGGTCGGGGTCGGGATAGAGCCTTGCGCCCCCCCGCACTCCCGCCTCGATACCGGATCGTCGGGCACCTGGGTGCCGGCGGCTTCGGCGCCGTGTTCCGGGCCGAGGATCAGGTGCTCGGGCGGGAGGTGGCGATCAAGATCCTGGGAATCTCCCAGGACCCGGCCGTGCGGGCCCGGTTCGAGCGCGAGGCGAGGGTCCTGGCCCGGATCGAGCACCCCCACATCCTCCGGGTCTACGACTTCGGGATCTCGGAGGAAGGCCCCTACCTGGTGACCGAGCTGCTCGAAGGGCCCGATCTGCGCCGCAGCCGGCCTGCGGAACCCTTGCCGGTCATGCTGGCGATCGCCGAAGGGCTCCAGGCCCTGCACGAGGCTGACCTGCTCCACCGGGACGTGAAGCCCTCGAACATCATCGTCACGCCCCAGGGTCGGGCCGTGCTCCTCGATCTCGGTCTGGCGACCGGGGCAGGGATGCCGGAACTGACCGGGACCGGGCTGGTGGTCGGGACCCCCGCCTACATGGCCCCCGAACTCTTCGAGGGCCGGGCCGCGGGACGGGCCAGCGACTGGTTCGCCTGGGGCATGAGCCTGGACCAGCTCTACGACGGCCAACGCCCCGCCGAGGTGGCCCGGGTGGTGAGGGCCTGCCTCGCCAGCGATCCCCGGGATCGGCCCTCCGGACTGACGGCGATCCGCAGGCTGGTCGAGGGGGAGGCCACGCTCGAAGAGGCGAACGCAGGCCTAGGAGGCCATGCCGGGGCCGGAGGGGATCGGATCGGGCAGTGGGCTCCGGCCCCCGGGGAGACAACCCTGGCGCGGGCCGCATCCCGCAGCCGGAGAGCCGGGATCCTGGCGGGCTTCGCCGGGATGCTCGGACTGGGAATCCTCCTGACCCGGACCGGGTTCCGCGGCGGATCGATGGAGTCCGGGCCTCCCGAGCCGGTCCCCGTCGTCGCCGTGGATACCGGTCCGGCCGCCCTGGGACCGGGCTTTCCGGCACGGCTCGAGGCCGAGTGGGAATCGGTGCTCCACCTGGGGGTCCGGATCGAAGGACCGCGGGGCGAGGAGGACCTGGGTTTCGGCGAAGCCGCCGAGCGGCGAGGAGTGGCGGTCCTGGACCGGCTTCCCGTCCATCTCTCGGCCCTGCGATGGCTGGCCGAGGGCGGCTCCCGCTCGCGGCTCGCGACCGCCGAGATCGAGGCCCTGGAAGCCCAGGACCGGGCCCTCGGGGAACTCGACCTGCCACCGGCCTTCGGACCCTTCCTCGACCCGGATCTGGATCCCTCCGGGGCACCCGGCCTCCCCGATCCTCCTGCGGGCGACACCGGCCCGCCTGGCGCGCTCCCGGCGGAGGCCAGGCTCACGAACCTCCCCTCGGGAGCGCTCGGACCGGAGGGCGAGCCGTGGACGACCCTCGCCCTCCGGCACCTGGCGGCCGCGGCCGCCGAACGGGAACGGGTGCTGCGGGAACTTCCCGGGCTCGCCGGAGCCAGTCCTGCCACCCTGCTGGCCGAGAATCCGGAGCGACCGGGAGAATCCCAGATGATCCGGGCCCTGGCGGACCCTTCGTCACGGCCACGCGCACTCGGCCTGTCGGCGAAGGGCCGGGAGGCGGCCCGGCGCTACCTGATGACCGCCCGGAGGGCCCTGGATGCGGCCCGCTCCCCCCACCAGGCCCGAGCCGCAGGCACTTTCCGGGCCGGCTTCGAGACCGTCTCGCTCTTCCTGCTCGGCCCCATGGTCACGGCCTCCCGGGACCGTCTGTTCGCCGGGCCACCCGACTCCGCGGCCGCCGCCACCTTCGAGGCCGAAGTGCTGAAGCAGATGCGGATCCTCCGGGGCCGCTCGCTCCAGCCGGAGGGCCCGCTGGAGGAGGACGAACTGGCGAGCCGACAGCGGGCCTGGCAGGCAGCCTCCCGCAGCGGGGAGCCGGGTCTGGCGGCCGAGAACCTGGTAGCCCTGGTCATCCGGCTCGACGCCGCCGGGAAGGGAGACGAGGTAGCGGCCCTGTGGAAGGCCCACGGAAAGCTCGCCGAGGGCTACCGCGGGTTGCAGCGCCGGGCGCTGGAGAAGGCGCTCGGGCGGCTGGTGGCGAGCGGAGGCAGGGACGGATAGGCGGCCGCTCGGGTCGCGGCTACTCGATCCCGTAGCGGCGCATGCGTTCGTAGAGGGTCGAGCGGGCGATGCCGAGGATCTCGGCGGCCCGGCCGCGATGGTGCCTGGCCTGGACCAGGGCACGGCGGATCTCGGCCGCCTCGAACTCGGAGCGGGTGAGGTTGCCGGGGTCGGCGGCCGGGACGCTCGACCCGGTCGGCCCGGGTGCCGGGACGAAGGAGAGATCGCCGGCTTCGATCGGGTCCCGGGGCTGCATGGCGGCCGAGACCCGGAGCACCTGGGCGAGCTCCCGGACGTTCCCGGGCCAGGCGTGGCGGAGCAGGGCGGCCCGGGCACTCTCGCTGAAACGCCGGCCCGGGACCAGGGCTTCGGCCAGCAGATCGAGGTCCTCCAGGCGGTCCCGGAGCGGCGGCACCGTGAGGGTCACGGCCGAGAGCCGGTAGAAGAGATCCTGGCGGAAGAGACCCTCGCGGACCCGGGCCGCCAGGTCGCGGTGAGAGGCCGCCACGATCCGGACCGAGACCCGCTTGGGCTGGTCGCTGCCCAGGGGCCGGACCTCGCCTTCCTGGAGCACCCTGAGCAGCGTCGGCTGGAGTTCGAGCGGCAGCTCGCCGATCTCGTCCAGGAATACCGTCCCCCCGTCGGCCGCCTCGAACGCCCCGGCCCGGGCCGAGTCGGCCCCGGTGAAGGCTCCCTTGGCGTGGCCGAAGAGCTCGTCGCGCAGGTGGTCTCCCGAGAGCAGGGTGCAGTCCACCACACCGAAGGGCCGGTCCTTGCGGTTCCCCAGGTCATGGAGGAGCCGGGCGACGAGTTCCTTGCCGGTGCCGGTCTCGCCGTGGACCACCACGGGGAGGTCCATGGGCGCCACCTGGCGGATCATCCCGTAGAGGCTGCGCATCGATTCGCTGGCGCCGACCAGGGGCCCGAGCCGGTCCTCGCTGGGCCGCGGCGCCAGCACCAGGAGGGTGGTGCGCTCCAGGCGCAGCACGGTGCGGCCGAGCTTGAGGCGTTGGCCGGGGACGAGCGAGGCCCGGTCGACGGGGCGATCCTCGACCAGGGTGCCGGTGCGGCTGCCGAGGTCGACCACGCTCCAAGCGTTGCCCTCCGGCACCAGGCGGACGTGGGCCCGGGACACGCTCGGGTCCTCGACCCGTACCTCGGCCTCCGCGCCCCGCCCGATCACCACCGGCCCTTCGGGGAGCACGTAGCGCCGGCCTTCCTCGACGCCTTCGAGGACGACCAGGACCGGTCGCTCGATCGAGAGGGCCGGTTCGCCTTCATGAAGCGTGATGGTGCTGCGGGTCTCGTCCATCTCGAGCCATCGTAGCCGGACGGCCTCCTCTACCAGGTCCTCACATGTCGTCGACGTCGACCCGGTGGAGCTTGACCCGGATCGGGTAGCGAGGCCGGAGCGTCACCTGGGGGAGAGGCTCGATCGGGTGGCCCGGCACCAGCTCCGGGCGGAATCCCCTGGCCAGGGTCGCCAGCGCCACCAGAGCTTCGTGCATGGCGAAGGCCGCGCCCACGCACTGGCGGCCCCCGGCGCCGAAGGGGAAGAAGGCGTACTTGGGCAGCCGGCTGCGCGCCTCGCCGAGGAATCGCTCGGGGTCGAAGCCCTACCCAGGTCCCCTGCCGCGACCCGCCGGTCGGCGAGCACCTCGCGAAGCTCCCTGCGCATCCGCCGGGCCACGGCCGGAACCCGCGCCAGGAGCACCCAGGTCCAGGCCAGCAGGTTGGCGGTGGTCTCGTGTCCGGCCACGAAGAGGGTGGCCACCTCGTCGCGGACCTGGGCGGGATCCATGGATGCGCCCGTCTCGGGGTCGCGGGCCGAGAGCAGGAGCGAGAGCAGGTCGGCG
The DNA here is from genome assembly GCA_964403795.1 of uncultured bacterium. Lineage (GTDB taxonomy): Bacteria > Muiribacteriota > UBA6191 > CAZXTJ01 > CAYOHP01 > CAYOHP01. The sequence goes on from CAYOHP010000008.1 coordinate 11,630, forward strand.
CGAACCCCGGGCGCGCCGAGGCGAGCCTCGACCAGCGACCCCACCACCCGGTCGATCTGGCGCACGGCCGCCTTCGCCCGGAGGTTGGCCGGAGTGGGGATCCAGAGCGGTGTCCGGAGCGGGGAGTAGGTCTGCTCCCTCGCCCAGGCCAGGGCGATCGCCACCGAATCCCCCATGCGCTCGGCTTCCGGGGCGAGATCCGCTCCCAGCAAGGTGGTGCCGACGATCCGCAGCGCCAGCCGCGTCATGTCGGCGGACAGGTCGATCGTCGCCCCTCTCCTCGCCAGCTCCTCCCACTGGTCCAAGGTGGTCCGACACTCGACCTCCATGGCGTCGACGAATCCGGCGACCCGCTCGGGCGCGAACAGCGGCTCGATGGTTCGGCGCTGGCGCTTCCACAGCGCCCCCTCGCTGGTGACCAACCCCTGGCCGAGGAGCGCGGAGAGATTACGGAACCCCGGGGTTCCCTTGCTGAAGCGGCGCGCCTCCGAGATCAAGACGTGGTGCACGTGCTCGGCGCGGGAGAGCAGGTAGGCGGGCACGCGGCCGTAGGCGAAGCGCGCCACCGGGCCGTGCTCGCGCGCCAGGCCGAGGAAGAAGCCCAGCAGGTCCCGGGCCAGCTCCGGGAGCTGTCCCAGCAACGGACGCGGGCGAGGGCCGGGAGCCTGACGCGGCGGCATGGAGACGGCGGAGTCCGATCGGTGGCGGGTCCACGGTACCCGCTGGGTCTCGGCCTCGCCAGCGAGGGTCCACGCCTCGCGGCTCCCCCCGGCAGAGCCAGGGGCGCGTTGGATGCCGCTGGATGAGCCCGTGTGGCCGGACGGGGCGAGTCGGGATCGCCACCCGCTCCGTCCGGCTCGGCGGGAGGGATCAGCCGGCCCCGTTCAGGCGCTCGAGGAAGCACTCGTCGCGGTAGCAGCGGAAGCGGAGGATCAGGGTGAACTCGTCCTCGGTATGGATCAGGACGTCGAAGGTCCCGTCGGGCGAGAGCTCGAGGGTGTTCTCGTCGATCCGCATGGCGACGGGCCAGACGCGGTCGTCGAAGATCCGAGCGAAGTGTTCGACGAAGGCGGCCCGGGGCAGGGCCCGCGGGAAATCGGGACCGAGCAGCTCTCCGGCATCGGGCAGGGGAAACCGGGTGAGGCCAGCCATGGCCTCGCCATTCTGCTCCCCGATCCACTTGCGGGCATTGCGCCAGGTGTTGTGCATGCCCCACACGCCGCCGTCCCCGGGGTGCGGTTCGGCGGAGAGCCGGGTGTAGGCCTGGCGCTCGGAGGCGGTCTCGGCGTGCTGGGCCCGGAACAGGGACATCCGGCGGGCGGATTCCTCGGCGGGCGATGGGGATCGGAGGAGGGTCGAGGCAAGGAAGAAGGCGAGCATCAGGGATCGACGCATGGCGGGGAACGCTCCAGTTCAGGATGGATGGATGTGCGGACCGGCGATCCGGTCCGTGATCCCGCACCTCAAGGTCGGTGCCAGATCGGGACCGCGGGATCTCCGGAGTCCTGAGATCGGCTCCTGACGCTCCTTTGGAGGTCGGGCCCCGGATGCGGGGACGAGGGCCCGCGTCGGTACGGGCGCGTCCGGTTCTGTCCGGGGCCGTCTCGGTCGGGGCTCAGGGAGAGAGACGCGCTGCCTCTTCGACGAGAGCGACGGCCTCGGAGGATCCGGGGACCACCGGTCGGCGGGCCAGGAGCGATGCGAAGCGCGGGACCCCGCCCCTGGCCAGGACCGCCGCATCGTGGCGTGCCAGCCTGGCCCGCACCACCTCGGGCAATCCCGCGGGATCGTGGCCGCGGGCCAGCCATCTGAGGGCGAGCGCCACGCCCGGTCGATCGGGACGCCCGGCGTCGAGGGCAGCGAGTTCGGCAGCCAGGGCCGGCTCAAGGGTCGCCAGCAAGGAGGGGAGGTCGAACACGGGGCTGGGCGAGACCGTGCCGGTTCCGGCCGGGTCCCGGGTCGGGCTCCGCCGCACTCCCGGTCCGCGCGCGCTGTAGGCGAGCAGCGCGACCGCGAGTGCCGCCACCCCGGCCGCGACCTGGGCCGGACGGAGGCCCGACGCATGGCTCCCGCTTCCCTTCGGGTCGCTCCGGTGCCCGATGCCGGGGCGAGCGGCCAGGGCCAGGCTCACGGTCACGCTGCCGCTGGGCGCGGTCGGATCCGCGGCCAGGGCCCGGCACACCGAAGCGGCATCGGGACGGCGGGCCGGATCGGCCTCGAGCAGACGGCGGACCAGGGCGTCGAGATCGGCGGTGAAGCCCGGAGGCCTGCCCCGGTGGGCCATCAGCACATCGCGGCTGCCCACCACCGGCCGTCCTCCCCCCGCGGCTTCCAGCAGCACGACTCCGAGCGAGAACAGATCGGAGGCGGCGGTCGCCGGCGCCCCGCCCCGCACCTCGGGTGCCATGTAGGCGAGGCTCCCGACCACCTTTCCATGGGTGGTGAGCGGGTCGTCGGTCTCGGCCCGGACCAGGCCCAGGTCGCCGAGCACCGCCGCGCCCTCGCCGTCGAGGAAGACGTTGGCGCACTTCACGTCCCGGTGCACCACGCCTTCCCGGTGGAGCGCCTCCAGGGCGCCAGCTACCCGGAGCCCGAGCGACCGGACCTGGCGGGGATCGAGGGCACCCTCGGCGAGCCGGTGCGCCAGGTCGCCGCCGGGCAGGAGCGGGAAGACCAGGTAGGGGATCGGGGCGTCCAGGTCGGCCTCGATCAGCTCGATCAGGGCCGGGTGGCGGATCCTCCGGAGGGCGGAGACCTCCCGGGCGAGGCGGGCCCGCACCATGCCCGGATCGAGCTTGCCGGGATCGAGCAGCTTGACCGCCACGGTGCGGCCGTCGGGAGCAGTGGCCCGGTGGACCCGACCCGAGCTGCCGGCCCCGAGCAGTTCGCCGAGCGCGTATCCGGGGACCTGGGGCGTCGCCATGCGGACCGAGCGTACCCGGGTGACGGCCCGGACCCGTGTCCGGGATCGTCCGGGAACGTCGGATCCAGGGTCTCCCAGGTCCCGAAGCGCCCGGGACGGGGTGCGGAAACTCGCATCCCTGGCCGCTCTCGACCATGGCACGAGGCCTGCTTTGGGGGAAGGCGGCAAGGAGGCCCCCGATGAGCGAAGGAACGAAGGCCCGCCGGCAGCGGGCTCTGATCTTGGGACTGGTGCTGGCGGCGAGCGGACTCACCACCGGGTGCATGCCCGGCACCTCGGCGGTCGGCGGCGGATTCCCGAACACGGGCGCTCAGGGACAGTCGCCGGGGATCGACCCGTTGAACATGACGAAGGCATCGCAAGACGTGACCAAGGTGGACAAGGTCCTGGATGATGGCAACCCTGCCAACAAGACCCAGGGTGACCTCCTGGACCAGAATGTCGTCAAGGCCCAGGACTCGGCGGTCCCGGACTACTCGAAGCTGACGACCGAGAACTTCCTCGACCCCATGCACCAGCAGATGACGCAGGAGACCGGTCTACCCAAGGCCGACACGAAGAAGTCCATTTTCAACCAGCCGGTCGTCGGCGAGAACCCGATCGGCCTGAGCGCGGTCGAAGGGGACGGAGCGGGATGAACGACCTCGGCCCCCTCCGCTCCCGGTGCGCTACCCTGACCGAGTGCGCATCGACGTCGAGCGGGCCGGGTTCGAGGCCGACGGCACCCCCATCGTCCACCCCCTCTCCTTCGGGCTCCGGACCGGGGAGTGCGTCGGCCTCCTCGGCCCCAGCGGGGCCGGGAAGTCGACCGTCCTCAAGATGCTCAATGGGTACCAGCCGGCCACCGAGGGAACGGTGCGTTACGCCGGCAGGACCCTCGCCGAGGACCGGGAGAAGCTGAAGCGGGAGCTCGGCTACGTGCCCCAGGACGACGTGGTGCACGCCTCGCTCACGCCCTGGAACGAGCTCTGGTACGCCGGCCTGCTCCGCGACCCGGGAGTCGACGAGGACGAGATGGAGAAGCGGGTGGGCAAGGTGCTCGCCCAGCTCGGCCTCGACGAAGTGGCGAACACCCGGATCGGCCGGCTCTCGGGGGGACAGCGCAAGCGGGTCTCGCTCGGCGTGGAACTCATGGCGAGCCCCACCGCGCTCTTCCTCGACGAGCCCACGGCCGGCCTCGACCCCGCCCTGGAAGCCCGCATGATGAAGCTCTTCCAGGAGCTGGCGCGCCAGGGCCGAACCGTTGCCGTGGTCACCCACCTGACCGAGAACCTGGCGCTCCTCGACCTGGTGCTCGTCATGGTGAAGGGGCGCCTCGCCTACCTGGGACCGTCCCGCGAGGTGGCGGGCTACTTCGGGGTCCGCGAGGTCCCCGAGATCTACCCACGCCTCGACAAGGACAGTCCCCAGGACTGGGCCCGGCGCTACGCCGCCAGCGAGTTCCACCGGCGCTACGTGACCGACCGGCTCGCCGAGCCCGTGGCGCTGCCGGCACCTGCGGACGCGTCCGGGGACGCGGCTCCCCGCCTTCCCCCTGCGGCTGCGAAGCCTGCGGCGGAGGGAAGGCCCGAACCGGCTCCCACCGCGCCCGGGGATGTGGAGGCCGAGTTCGAGGCCTTGATGCGGGAAGTGCGGGGCCAGGACCGGTGATCACGGTCGACCGCCGCCAGCTCGAAGTCCTGGCCGACCGCTACTTCTGGTCGCTGTTCGGGCGGCTGGGGTCGCTCGGGCTCTTCCTGGCCCAGGGCCCGCTGGTCGCCGCCATGATCGTGGCGGGCTGGAAGGGGCAGCGACCGGATGCCCGGCTGGAGCTCTTCCTGTGCATCACCGCGGTCTGGGTCGGCACCTTCAGCGCCTGCCGGGAGATCGCCGCCGAGCGGGCCATCTACCGGCGCGAGCGCATGGTGTTCCTGGGGATCCCGGAGTACGTACTCTCGAAGGCGGTGATCCTCGGGGGGCTGGGTGCGATCCAGGCCGGGATCCTGCTCTGGATCGTCCACCAGGGCGTGGGGCTCGAGGGCAACCGGCTCATGCTCTTCGGGACGCTGTGGCTGGGGACCCTGGTCGGCACCGCCCTGGGCCTGGCGGTCTCGGCGATCGTGGGGGCGGCCGAGCAGGCGATCCCGCTGGCAGTGGTGGCGATCCTTCCCCAGCTGCTGTTCTCGCGGGCGTTCCTGCCGGCCGACGCACTGCGGGGCGGGGTGGCGACCGCCGAGAAGGCCATGCCGCTGCGCTGGGTCCACCAGCTCTACGGCGAGGTGGTGCGCCTGCCCAAGGACCCCAAGGTGTTCGACCTGCTGGTGGACGCGACGGCCTGCCTTGCCTGGATCGCGGTCTTCCTCGGACTCGCCTGCCTGGCGCTCTGGTCCAAGGACGAGGGCGGATCGTGAGAGCGAGCCGGGGCGCGAGCGGTCGGGGCGGGTCCGGGGTACGGTAGCTACGATGAAGAAGCTGATCGTGCTGGCCCTGGTGGTGCTCGGACTGCTCGCCTACGCGGGCTCGGACCGCTACGGGGTCTCGGTGCTCGGGGTGGACCTGGCCTTCGATCCGATCGGGCGCATGCTCGACAGGAAGAGCAAGGGCTTCCTCTCCGACATCCAGTTCAAGGCCTTCGAGCGGGCCGCCCAGTACCACGCCCCCGAGGACCGCTCGAAGCGGGACATCCCCAAGCTGATCGAGGACAAGTTCGCGGTCAAGCCCGAGGCCCTCGACATCCGCCACTTCGAGGTGCTCCGGGTCGACGTGTCGGAGGACGGTGCCCGGGCCAAGTCGCTCTGCCAGGCCAGCGTCAAGTTCCTGAACACCGACCAGCTGCGGGATTTCGAGCTGGTGCTCTACTGGAAGAAGGTGGGCGAGGAGTGGTGGCTCGACCTCCAGTCGTCGCTCTGAGGAACCTCAGATCCCCAGCTTGCGCCGGAGGACGTGGCGCATGACGATCAGCCAGACGATCCACCCGAGCAGGTCCGTCGGGATCCTCATCGCGACGAGGAACGCGTAGGCGGTCGCGCCGAGCACCAGGATGGCCGCGGCCGGCGCGCCCCAACGAGCGACCGGAGCCATGAGTTCGGTCCAGTGCCGGCGGTTGCCCGCCCGGGACGGGCGGACCGGCCGCCAGACATCGGGCGTGGCCCGGCTCCGGGCCGGTCTCCGCCACGAAGTCCGGTCCCCGGCCAGGGCCCTCGCGACCTCCTGGAGCCGGGCGGGGTTCGGCGGCACCACCCGGTGCCACCGCTTCCCGCACCCGTAGATGGCACAGCCGCCGGCATAGCTCCAGCAGTCCGTGTGGTGGGGGGTGGAGCAGGTCGGGCATGTGCGGGCCGAGGCCAGGGATCCCTTGTCGCCGCAGACCTGGCAGTCGAAGCTGGGGGAATGGAGAGCGAGGGCACCGGGCATGGGTCCGGAGGCGGACGCAACCGGATTGCCGAAGGCTTCGGGAGCCGGTCCGGCGGGTCGTGTCAGGCGAGACCGGCTGCCAGCGTCTCGGCGACCAGCTCGCAGAGGTCCTTCCAGGCCTTCCCCCCGCGGCGGACGAAGCGCTGGTTGGACTCGATCTCGATCCCGAGGTACCGGGTGGCCGGGAAGCGCTTCCGAAGGTAGGTCGTGAACCCGTCCGAGATCCCCTTGAAGGGATAGTTGCGGCGGATCCGGAGGTCGGGGCGGGCACTTGCCATGGCCGCGGCCCAGGCATCGCAGAAGCGCTTCTCGCCCGGGCGCCGGGGGTCGTAGAGGAGCGAGACGTCGGCCTCCCGCACCACCCCCCGACGCACCGGGGTGAAGCTGTGGACCGCCAGGTGGACCACCGTGGCCCCGGCCTCGACCAGGCCTCGGATCTCGGCCTCGACCCGATCCCGGTGCGGCCGGTAGTGGCGCTCCACGATCCGTTGCCGCTCCGCCTCGGGCAGCTTCCAGGTCAGCTCCGAGAACACCGAAGGATGATGGAGGCTCCGGTTCAGGTCGATGAGCAGCCGGCTCACGGTGGCCGGGAATAGCGGCGCCCCGAACCGGGCGGCCAGCTCCTCGGCCATCTCCAGGGCGCCCTGGTCGCGCCCCCGATGGCTCTCGAGCATGGCGCGCTTGCCGGCGAAGAGCGGCTTCCAAGGGTCGGGGATCCCGCACCCGCCGTGCTCGCAGGTGAGGACCAACGAGAACCGGCCGGTGGCCGGAGTCGAGGACCGTCGCCGGGTCACGGGGAAGGTACCGCCAGGTCCATGCCGGGGCGCAGGCCGACCCCCGGCTTGGTGAGATCGGGATTGGCCTTCTGCAGGGCCTCCACGGTGACGCCGTACTGCTTGGCGAGACCGTACAGGCTCTCGCCCTGCTTCACCTTGTGGGTCCGTCCCGGAACCGGTGCCCCGGAAGCGCGGGCGATGGCCTCCCGGAGCTTCCGGTTCTCGGCGTCCACCGCCTCGAGCATGGCCTGGAGCCGGCCCTCGAAGGCGGTGCGATCCTTGTCCTGCTGCTGGCGGAGTCCCCCCAGCTCGGTGCGGATCGCGACCAGCGACTCGTTGAACCCGGTCGAGAGCGAGGTCATGTAGGCCCGGAGCTGGTTCAGATCGACGGCCAGCGCCTCCGCCTCCTGGCGATGGCGGGTGCGGTCCTGTTCCAGGGAGGCGGACAGGGCCTCGAGACGCTTCTCGACCCGGGACCGGAAGTCCTCGGCGGCCCGGTCGGACCCCTCCCGGTGGCGGGTCAGGCCGGTCTCGAGCTCGCTCCTCAGGAGCCCGATGCGTTCCTCCAGGTGGCGGGCATGCTCGACCCGCTCCTTCAGCGCCTCGGAGATCCGGTCCACCGCCTCGAGGGCGTCCTTGATCTTCTGGGCCGCCACCGCCTCCCGGCTCGCCAGCGCCAGTTCGAGGGCATCGAGGCGCTGCTTCTCCCGCGAATGGGCGAGGGCGGTCCCGGTGGCCGGTCCGGCGGCAGCCGCCAGGAGCAGGACGAGGAGCCGGATTCCGGAGTGGCCTGGCGGGACGAACACCACCGGGACCGAGCCCCATGCCCCCCTCGAACCGGGTCGAGGCGGGGTCACCGGCATCAGGTGCCTCCCGGCGCGGTGCCGCTGGCGACCCGGAAGTGGGCCCTGCGATTCTGCTTCCAGACCTCTTCACCCCGGCCCGGGACCGCGGGTCGCTCCTCGCCGAAACTGACGGTGGCCAGCCGATCCGGAGCGATCCGCATGGCGGCCAGGAACTCGCGCACGGCCAGGGCCCGCTTCTCGCCCAGGACGAGGTTGTAGGCCGCGGTTCCCCGGGAATCGCAATGCCCCTCGATCACCAGCATGGCCCTGGGATTCGCCAGCATCCAGGCCCCGATCCCGGTGAGGACCTGGCGGGTCGCGGCCGAGAGCCCGTAGCTGTCGAACTCGAAGAACACGTCCCGGAGCACCGAGGCGTCACCGCCTCCCATGGGATCCAGGGACGGATCGTCGAGGGTAGGGTCCTCGCCGGAGGTCGACGCCGGCTCCCGGTAGCGCGAGTAATCGACCGGCGTCTCGCCGAGCGGGAGGTCGCCGCTCCGGATCCCGCCGCGTCCCTCGGAGCCCTCGGTGTCGAACACCGGAGCCGGGGTCGGGGAGGCCTCGGGAGGGCGCTGGCCCACCTGGGGGTCGGCGCGATCGCCGCGGCCTCCGCATCCGAGCGACACGATTCCGAGCAGGCACGCCAGGGCACGCGAGGTCGGGAACCTGTTCATGGAGACCCTCTCCCGGCGGAAGCAGCCGATCAATACGAGACCTTACACCAAGTCGGATCGCGCACGCCGGCGAGCGCCGGTAGGGGAATGGAGTAGCGATTGGAGGGTCGACGCGCATCCACGACCTCGAGCCGGGCCACGCCCTGTCGGGTCGAGGCGACGACCAGATGGCGATTGTCGGGAGCCCAGTCCAGCGCCTCTTCCCCCTCCGACCCGTCGGTCACCTCGAAGAAGGCGGAGTCCGCGAACCGGTGCACCCGGACCCCGAACCCGCGCGGCCCGCGGGCAGAGAAGGCGAGGAGGTCCCCGCGCGGCGACCAGGCCGGGTTGACGCACTCGTCGGAGGAGTCGAACCCGTGGGTCAGGCGCCGGGGAGGATCCCGGCCTTCGACCTCCAGCACGTACACCGCCGGAGAACCCGCCCTATCGCTCACGAACGCGATCCGCGACCCGTCGGGGGACCAGGTCGGGGAGAGATCGTTGGCCCGGTGCGAGGTCAGGCGCCGCCGCACCCTGCCGGTCAGGTCGAGGAGGTAGATCTCGGGATTCCCCTCGTAGGAGAGCACCGCGGCCACCTGGGAGCCGTCGGGGGACATCGCCCCCAGGGTGTTCAGGCCGGCCCTGGCGCTCACGATCTGGTTCCGGCCGCTGACCGGGTCGAAGAGCATGAGCTGAGGGAAGTCCCGGGGATAGGCGGTGTAGAGGAGCCACCGGTGGTTCGGTGCGAACCGCGGGAAGAGGCACTCGAACGGCCCGGAGACGATGCGCTTCAGGTCGCTGCCGTCGGGGGCCGCGGTGTGGAGGGCGGGCTTGCCCTGGTGGTCGGCGACGAAGGCGAGCACCGTGCCCGCCAGCCCCGCTTCCCCGGTGAGTTCCCGCACCAGGTCGTCGGCGAAGCGATGGGCGGCCAGGGCCAGACGCCCACCCTCGAGCCGGTACTCGCGTCCGAACTGGCGGACACCATCGCTGGAATGCAGGTAGCCGCGCAGCAGGATGGCACCGGCATCGTCCCGGACCTCGGAACTCACCAGGAAGCTGGCGGCAGCCGGGACCTCGGAGGGAAGGACCCTGGCAGGATCGGCGGGAGGGGGACCCGCCAACGGGATCCGCTCGAACCAGTGCGACCGTTCGAGGTCGCCCGTGACCAGGGCGTCGAAGCGCACCGCCAGGGAGGGATCCCCGGCCGGGGGAGCGATCGCGAGCCGGATCGCCCGGTCGCCCGAGACCTCGATCACACCCCGCACCTCGGCCCCGCAGACGATCGGGAGGATCAGACCGAGGGCGATCGCCAGCCCCTGAACGCGGTCCTTACGCACCATGGTCCTCGCTTCCGGTCCAGGACGAGTCTCCCCGATGCCGGGCCCCGGTGCAAGGTCAGCGGACCACGAACACCAGGAAGAAGTCCTCGCCCGATTCGCCGCCGAGCTTCTCGGGGAGAGGACGGAAGGGAGCCGAGCGCTCCACTGCGGTGCGGGCCGAGCGGTCGAGACGATCGTCGCCCGAGGGCCGGGTCACCCGGAGATCCGAGAGCGAGCCGTCCCTCCCCAGCCGGAACCCCACCTCCACGGAGAGGTCGGCACCCAGAGCCGCTCGGGCCGGTCGTTGCCAGGCGGCGCCGAGCCGGGTGGTCAGCAGTTCCAGGTACCAGTGGACCGAAGGATCGAGCGCGCCCGCGACCCGCACCCCGAGTTCCTGGCCCGGGGCTTCCGGGCCGGGCCCGGTGGAGGTCGGTCTGGTGACGGCCGCAGGCGGGAGCGGGAGTGCCGCAGCGGTCGAAGTCTCGGCCGGAGGAGCGGCAGGGGTGGAGCTCCGGGTCGGAGCGGGCGGCGGGAGCGTCAGGGACCCGGGAGGCGGCGGCAGGGGGAGCAAGGGCTCGAGGGTGGGAGCCGGACGAGCCGGCGTCGAGGGCGTAGCGCCCGTCCAGCTCGGATCGCCCAGGAGTCGTTCCCGGAGCGAGGCACCGAAATCCGGGGGAGGCACCGGCTTGCGCACCGGGGCCGCTGCCGGGGTCGCCCGGGGCGCGGCCGCCGGCTTCGGTGTGGGCGCGGTCGGGCGGTTAGGGGCCTTGGAGGTCGGAACCGGGGCGGGCCGGGGGGCCTCCTTGGAAGCCGGGGGCGCAGGCGGGGCCGCCGGAGGGGCGGGAGGCGCGGCAGGCGGCACCGAAGCGGCCGGGGGCGGAGGTGCAGGCGGTGCGGGCGGAGCCGGAGGAGGTGCCGAAGGTGCGGCGGGAGGTGCCGGGGGAACCGGAGGGGCCACCGAAGGAACCGGCGGGGCGGGGCGGGAGACGGGAGGCGCGGGTCGGGCCGGGGTCACCGGCGGTCGAACGGTCGGAGCCGGCGGTGCGGGTCGCGGCAGCGCCCCGACGAAGCGGACCGGGATGGGCTTCGGCCTCTCGGTCACCGGGGGTGAGAGCCAGGTCGAGAGACCCATCGCCCCGAGGACCAGGGCATGGAGTCCCAGACTGAGGACCAGGCCTTCCCGCAAGGTCAGGGCTCCTTCGTGGCCAGCGCCAGGCGGGTCAGCCCGACCCGACGCAGCACGTCCATCACCTCCACGACCCGGCCGTAGGCCAGGTCGCGGTCGGCGAGCAGGATCACGTCCGGTTCCGAGGCGCGACGGGCGATCAGTTCGCGGGCCCGCGCCTCGAGCTCGGAGAGGGTGGCGGGACGGCCCTCGAAGTGGACGTCCCCGGCCCGCGAGACCACCACGTTCACGGCGTCGTCGGTCCGGAGGTCCTTGGGGTCGGCGCCCGGGAGCTGGAGGGTGAAGCCCTGGTCGATCACGGGAGCGATCAGGATGAACACGATGAGCAACGTCATCATGACGTCGATCAGGTTGGTGAGGTTGATCTCGGCGATCGGGCGGCTGGGCCCGGACTCATCCCTGAGGAGCCTGCGCATGGGGGACTCCCGCGCCGGTCAGGCGCGGCTCCCCTCGCCGGCCACGGCGGGTGCGCGGCTGGCCTCGACCGCACACAGGAAGTCCATGGCGAAGGACTTCATGCGGGTGACCGCCAGGCGGATCTGGCTCGAGACCAGGTTGTGGCCGACCAGGGCGGGAATGGCGACCGCCAGTCCCACGACCGTGGTCACCAACGCCACCGTGAGGCCGGGTGCCACCGCCTTCAGGCTGGTGGTCCCATGGACGTTCATGTCGTGGAAGCAGAGCAGGATTCCCCAGACGGTCCCGAACAGCCCCAGCAGGGGGCTGACGGAAGCGATGGTCCCGAGCACCCAGAGACGCATCTCGAGTTCGAGGGCCTCGTGCTGGATCGCCATGGCCATGGAGTCCTCCACGTCCATCAGCTCCTTGGGACCGACCCGCCCCAAGGACTCGATCCGCCGGCAGCCTGCCGCATAGATCCGCCCCAGCGGACCCCGCGCCTCCTCGGAACCGGGCGGCCCCGGGTGCAGGGCCCGCGGCTCGGGAGTGGCGGCGAGCTGGGCCGAGAAGCGACGTCCGGCCACCGCGGCCCGGCGCAACCCGACGAGCTCGCCGAGCAGGATCGACCACGAGGCGATCGACATCGCCCCGAGGACCAGGAGCACGACCTGCGAGAACGCGTCGCAGGCCAGGAAGGCCTTGGTGAGGATCGAGATCATGGGTTCGGGGTGCCTCCCGTCAGAGCTGGAACATGGACGAGTAGTCGGCTCCGCCCCCGGCCATCGGGCCGCCGAGCGGGTCGTCGCCGAAGTCGAGGTCGCGGTCGCGGCCGCGGGTGGAAGCGGATCGCGCCGGGGCGCGGGTGGCGGCGGCCGGCGGGGATTCCGGGATCCCGGTGGACGCGACGGAGGGCGCGGGCGACGCGACCGGTGCCGTCCGGGCGGAGGGCGGAGGCATCGGCGGGAGCGGGCCGTCCGGCCCCGGTGCCGGGGTGCGGGCCGCGGCCGGCGGGGGTGGCGGCAGCGAGCCCGACGCCGGCCCCGGGGCGCCGGTGGCGGCGGCGACCGAGGTGCCGAGGGCCGCGGCCCCCGAGGCCGCGGCGGATCCCGCTGCCCTGGTCGCGACCGCCGCCAGCTCGGCCGGGACGGTCAAGGGAGGCGCCGGCAGGGAGAGGCCGGGGACCGAGGCGGGAACCGGGTCCCACCGATCGTTCTTCCACCCGCCGCGCCGGGTCGGCCGGGAGGCGGCCGCCACCGGAGGGGACGGAGGCGGCGGCGCGACCGGGACCCCCGAGGCGATCGGGGCGGCTTCGGGCCGACCCGAGGTCGGGGTCGTCGGGAGCGGCAGCGCCAGCGCGGGAGGATCCTCGTCCCGGTGGTCGGGAGCCGAGGGGCTCTCCGGTCCGGGTGCGGGGCCGTACTGGCCCTTGGCGAGGTCGAGGAGGGTACCCACCGCCTCGCCCACATCCTTGGTCTGGCTGGCGCCGCGCAGGCGCTTCCTCAGGTCGGCGGCCAGGCGCCGGGCGTCGGCGGGAGGCTGGGTGCGTCCCGGCTCGCGGCGGAGCCCGTCGGCACTGGTGGCAAGGGACTCGCCTTCCCGGAGCACACGCGTGTCCTGGCCGTACCGGGCGTCGACCCTGCCGGAGAACACCTCGATCTCCTCGGCGCCGCCGGGTACCGCCCGGATCCGCACCACCGCCGACCGCATCGCGAACTCCGCCCGGGGGGTCAGGATCTCGAAGCGCTGGCCTTCACGGCGCCAGTCGACGAGGACCTCGCCTGCCTCGAGGACCAGGGCGTCCCGCTGCAACTGGACCCGGGTCCCGGGCCCCACCGCGACCGCGGCCCGGGTGTCGAGCTCCAGCACGGTCCGGGCCGACTCCCCGGTCCTCAGCCAGTCATGGAACCAGAGGGCGTCGCTCCGACCCACCCGGGATGGCCCGCGAGCCCCGGAACGGACCACCTCGCCGGGGGCGTCGGACGAGAGCTTCGCCGCCACTCCCAGGTGGCGGGTGGCAGACGGAGCCCGGGTCCCGGCGTCGAGGGGTACCGCGAACTGGTACTCCCGGAAGGCGCCCGAGGCGACCCGCCGGGAAACCCCGGTCCGGGTGATCGCGTACTCGGAGCCCGGGAGCAGGCTGACCGCGCCCGAGTCGAACAGGGCCAGGTTCGCCCGGGTGCCTTCGGCCACCTGCAGGCGATCCCCGAGTTCGATCCGGGCGAAGTCGAGGACGTCCCGGGCGGTCCGACCCAGCGACGCCACCGACACCTTGCCCTCGAGGACCCGGAGGCTCCCGGCCATGGGAGCGGCCAGCAGACCGGCTCCCGGGAGCAGCGCCGGGAGGATCGCGAGCAGGGGGACGCGGCGGGGGTTCATGCAGCCAGCCTCTCGGTTCCACGGTCCATGGCGGCCCTCCCGGCGACGCCACCGAGCCGGGTGGGCGGGGAGAAGGACGCTCCCAGGCGCACCGGATCGGTCGCCGACGCCAGGACCGGCGAGGTCATCCCGGCCCGCCGCAGGGCGGCGACCAGGGGACCGAGGAAGGCGCCGAGCAGCAGGGCCAGGGTCGGACCCCAGGGATCGATCAGCAGATCGGCCCAGACCAGCAGGAGCAGGCTGGCCAGCGAAGGACTCGCGACCCCCGCCAGGAGGACCGGGAGGGCCGCCCCGCCGAGACCGGGAAGCAGGACTCCCAGCAGGGCGAAGCCGGCTTCGATCCCCAGGACCAGGCCGGGCAGGGGGGGAAGCTCCAGCACCCGTCGCCCGGCGAGGAGCTGGGCCGTGGCCTGGGCGTGGAGGGACCGGGAGCCGCCCGGCTCGACCAGCACGATCCGGCCCGCCAGGGAGGAATCGGGACGCTCCAGGCGACGGCCCAGGCGGGCCCTGGGATCCCCGGAGGCGAGTTCCTCGTCGGAGAGGCCGAAGGCCCGGGCCTCCGAGGGCGGGATCGCCTCGGGGTCGTCGAGCCGGGCCTCCAGGCGCTGGTACTGGAGAGCCTCGCCCAGGACCTCGACGAAGGGACGCACCTCGATCGCCCCGAGGGCATCGACCGAGAAATCGAGCGGGGACCGGGGCCAGCCGCGGACCGGTCCGCCCATGGCCTCCACGGCTCGACGAGCCGGCGAGGCGCGGTCGAAGGGATAGCGGACCAGGGCTTCGCCCTCCCCGGGAGCCAGGGTCTCCGAGGGCTCGGCCACCACCACCGAGGCCGCTCCGGCGGCCTCCAGGTAGTCGACCACCGAACCCATCAGTCCGGGAGGCCAGGCATCCCTGGGTCCCAGTTGATCCTCAGTGGTCAGATCGGACCCGATCTCCACGACCAGCAGCCGGTCGAGCCCGCCGGCGGGGCCATGCCACCAGGAGCGGGCATCGAAGGCTACCCGGCCCGCGCCCTGGGCGAGGAAGCCGGGTGCCGGGACCCGCTGGGCAGCGGCCACCGCGGCCGCCACGGCCACGCCCAGGGCCAGAGCCCCGGGGCGGCCCGGTTCGGACCGGATTCGATCACGGGAAGGGTTTCTCGTCACCTCCCTTGGAACATCGGCAGACAAGGACGGACGTCGAAGCGCACCGACCCGGCACCCCGGGGAGGGCTCGCGGTCGCGGCACCGGGAACCGCACCCGGGGGCGCGGCTCCCGGCCTTCCTCAGTCGGTCCCTCCCAGGGTCGACCGGGACCCCTGGCTCTCGAGGAAGCGCACCACGTCGTCGAAGTGGCGGGACTCGATCCCGCCGGTGCGCACCCGGTGCTGGTCCCGGAACCCTCCGCCGTCGAAGATCCACAGCTCCCGCTGGCGGAGGCCCCAGGACGAGACCACCTGGAGGTGGCGGTAGTCGCCCCACCAGACCAGGGGCACGTACTTCATCATCGCCATGCGCAGCGCGGTGTGGGAGCGGTCCGAGAAGCGGCCGCCCGAAGGCGATTCGGTGGCCAGGATGGCGGCGTTCAGGTTGGCCTTGGCCCTCAGCATGGCGAGCGCGAACCGGACCGAGGTGGGCTTGACCAGGGTGTCGAAGATCGAGGTCGTGGTGTAGCGGTACAGGATCCAGCCTGTGAGGCTACGGCGCTCCTCGTCGGGGTTGGCGGGCTTGATGCGCTCGCGCTCCAGGATCTGCCGGGCCTCGGCGGCGTCGGCCAGGGCGGCGTCGAGACCCGCCAGGTAGCGGTCGGAGAGCGGCTCGGCGACCGAGACCGACAGGTGGGTGCCGCGTCGGACACCGGACGAGGTGGGAAGGCCGACAGGGCGCGCCTCCCATCTCGAGGTGAGGAGCGGGCGCGACTGCGAGTCCCTCCAATGGGGGCCGTTGTAGAACATGCTGCGGGCCCCGGCCCAGCCGTGGAGCTGGTCGTGGAGGGTGGCGAGCCGCACCGATTCGAGTCGGGCCTCGAGGGCCCAGGCGGGCTCGTCGCGGGCCTCCATGGTGGCGAGGGTGCGGTGGGCGGCCTGGAGCTTGCCGTTGGCCGCCAGGATCGCGGCCGAGAGGTCGTCCGCCAGCCGGACCGCCCGGTTGTAGCGGGCCAGGTCGGAGAAGCCGAGCTTGTTCCGGCCCGAGTCCGACTGGTACTCGGCGGCCCGGTAGATCTCGGCGTAGAGATCCATGGCGGAGACCAGCTGCCGGTCGGCTTCGGCGAGGTCGGCGACGACTCCGTCCCAGTGGGGGGACACGGGATGGGCCCCGGCGTGCAGGGGGAAGCCGCCTCGCCCGTCGCCGGTCCCGGTTCCGGTGCCTGCGGCTCCTGCCGCGCCCGGGGGCAGGGCCACAGGAGTCCGGCCATCGCCGGTTCCGGAGGCCAGGTCTTCGAAGCCGAGCTGGGCGGGACACGGGGGGGGGAGGGAGAGCAGGAGTGCCAACAGGAGCGAGGAAGAAGGGATCGAGGGTCGCATCGTTTCCATCCGGTTCCGAGAACCTTCGAGGCAGAAGCCGGGAGTCCGGCGTTGGGCTGCTCCTCGCACGACCCATGCCAGGACCGTCGATGCCGGACGGGGAACCTTCCGGGGATCGAGAGGTGGCTACTCAGGTTCGTGAACCGTGCCTGCCTCGGCCCATTCCGGATCGATTCAGGATGTCAAGCCATGCGGCGAGCGTCGCCCATTTTCGCCCAATCCAAGGATCCCAGTGGCGATCCGGGCGATTCCGGGGCACACTGGAAGGGCAGGTGTCGCCTCGACTCCGCTCGCGGAGCTGGACGGCGACCGGCCCCACGGAGGTTCGAGATGGCGGGTTCCGATCTTCCCGGCGGATCCGACGGCCTCGACCCCACCGCGTCCCGGACCGAAGCCACGGTGGAGGTGGAGGCGTCCCGGCAACCTTCCGGTGCGGGTTCCGGTGCCGGCCCCGGACCGGGGGGCAGCCTCTCGGGGGACATGACCGGACCCCGGGCCAGCGAGCACTTCGTCGAGTCGACCAACGAGGACACCATCCCCTCGGAGGTCCTGGGTCGGCGGATCTGCGACTTCCTGCTCACCATCGACGAGAGCCCGCTGGCCCCGGTGATCCGCCGCTTCCAGGAGGAGCTCCTGGGCCGGGGCATCGACAAGCTGAAGCCGGTCTTCTACCTGACCGACGAGTGGGGAGTCCCGGACGGCACGGTGGCCATCGGGATCCCGTTCTACCTGGCCGATCCCGCCCTGCGGCGGGTGCATGAGGCCAGGGTCGGGCTGGTGGAAGGTACCGACGACGAGGACCTGCTCCGCTACCTGCGCCACGAGATGGGCCACGTCGTGAACTACGCCTACCGCCTCTACCAGACCGAGGACTGGACGGCGCTGTTCGGGCCGATGGCCCGGCCCTACGTCGAGGACTACGTCTCGATCCCCTTCAGTCCCGACTACGTGCGCCACCTCCCCGGGAACTACGCCCAGAAGCACCCCGACGAGGACTGGGCCGAGACCTTCGCGGTCTGGATGACCCCCGGCCTCGATTGGCGCGGCCTCTACGAGGATTCCCCCGGCGCCCTGGCCAAGCTCGAGTACTGCGACCGGGTACTGGCCGAGTCGGTGAAGCGGGAGCCCGAGGTGGTGGTGACCACCCTGCTGACCGACGTCACCGAGATCGACCAGACGGTCCAGGAGTTCTACGAGCACTTCCAGCTCGGCACCGTGCGGGTGCCCCGCAGCCTGGACGGCGACCTGCGCGGGATCTTCATCCCCAACGACCCGAACCTGCGCCAGGGCGTGGCCCACATGCTGCTCCGGCGGCAGCGGGACTCCTTGGCCGCCACCGTGTACCGCTGGACCGGGGTCGACCCGAGCTTCACCCAGGAACTCCTCCACCACCTGATCGCCCGCGCCCGGGCGCTGGACCTGGCCTACCACCTGAACGAACGCGACACGGTGCTGGTCCAGGTCTCGAGCTTCCTCACCACCCTGGCGATGAACTACGCGTACCGGGGGAAGCCGATACCTTCTTAGTTTGGCGGAGGGGGGTCGGTGCCCCCCTCCTGCACCTTCCCCCACTTTCCCGGGTCTGGCTGGTTGGACCTTGGCGCCTGCCGGCGGCTGGCCTGGATGGTCCATGGCAGCCAAGAGCCAGCGGGCCGAGGCTACGCCTCGTCACGCTGGCGTTGACGAGGGTCGTACGGCCCCGGTGCCCCCCTCCTGCACCTTCCCCCACTTTCCCGGATCTGGCTGGTTGGACCTCGGCGCCTGCCGGCGGCTGGCGTGGACCTTGCCCCTACAGGCCGTGCCAGGGAGGGGGGCGACCCAGGGGGGAGAACTCCGGCCGGCGGGCCAGGTAGGTGGGGCGGTGGGCCAGGAAGGCCTTGTGCTCGGCCTTCACCGCAGCCGAGACCTTGAAGCCCCGGGGGGCCTTGTCGAGGGCGGTCCAGAGCAGCGGCATGATCCGGTGGCGGTGCCACTCCATCGGATCCCGGTCCTGGGACCCGGGACGGGGATCAGAGGTCGCGGCCTGGTGGACGTATTCGACGAAGCGGTCGATCACCTCGTGGGCGATCACCGCCCGCTCGCCCCGGGGCAGCACCCTCCAGGCTTCCCAGAAGAGGACCCCCGGCTCCAGGAAATCGGTCTTGATCCTTCCCCCGCTCGCCTCCAGGGTCGCTGCCCGCGCCTCCCGCCGCAGCCGTCCGAGCAGCGCCGCGCCTCCATACCGGCGGACCGTCTCCTCCCCGTCCATGAGCAGGAGGTCCTGGGCCAGGGTCGGCACCACCGTCACATGCGGGTTCGCCATCAGCCAGCGGGCGTGGTTGGTGTAGAGGAGGAGCGACTCCACGAAATCCCGGGCGCTCGACTTGCACACCTGGCCTCGATACTCCCAGGTCGCCTCCCGGTAGACCATGGCGAGGTCCAGCGGTGCGTCGTACTCGGGCACCCGCGCCTCGTCGAGGACCTTGTCGCTCTTCACGTGGCACTCGCCGGCGATCTGCAGCCGGTTCAGGTTCCCCTCGCCGTACCGCCCGATCTGGTCCGGCCGGTACCCGGTCTGGCGCACATGGGCCGACTGCCAGTACCCGCAATGGATGACCTGGGCGCGCTTGCGGACCGCCCGCCCGAAGGCGAAGTTGGTCTGGAACACCTCGCGAGGCGAGCCCACCGGCCCGGTGCGCGGGTCGACCAGACCCGGAGGCGGATTGGCAGCCGGTCCCCAGCCCCGGTCCCAGATGGCGTTCTCGGACGTCAGCGTCCCCACCGCGGAAGGATGGAAGCCGCCTTCCCAGTACGCCTCGATCAGCCGACGGAAGGCGTCGTAGCGCTTGCGGGTGGCCCGGAACGGCCGGTCGTCGGGATTGGGGAAGTCCATCACGAAGCACGAGAGCTCGGGATGGTTCAGGCGGGTGGCGATGTCGTCGACCAGGAGGCTCCCCACCATGAAGGTCTTGGCCGAGATGCTGAACTGGCAACCGCCGTGGAGCAGGGTGCCGACGAGTCCCAGGCTGGCGGGCACGTCCCAGATGTAGGCCTGCAGGAAGTCCACGAACTCGTCCAGGTGGAACCACTCGAGCGGGACCGGCTTGATCGAGAACTCGATGGTCTCGGGGTCGGTCGTGACCCTGACCTTGAGATCCCGGTGACCCGGCTCCCGGAAGCGGAACCTGAGGCCCTGGCGCCGGAATCCCCAGGGGTCCTTCTCCTTGCGCAGGTGCACGCTGCCGAACAGGCTGGTCGGGGCTCCCGCGGCCAGGTCGGCCTGGTAGCGTTCGACGATCCTCCGGGCGATCCGCTCCTGGAGCTCGAGCATGTAGGGATGCTCGAAGTAGTCGACCTCGCCGCCCTCCCGCGCCGCCAGGTGCTCCCAGAGACGCACCGTGCGCTTGGACTGGAAGGTCGGCTCCATGCCGATCCAGGCCTGGTCGAACCCCGTGGTGGTGGGTTCGTGGAAGGTCGACAGCACCGCCACCATGCGGCTGTCGTCGGCCCTGGGCCCCGCGTCGCCGTCCCGGACCGGGTGGGTCGGGGCGGCTTCCTCGAGCCTGCGCTTCCTTTCCTTCTTCCGCTTGCCGGGTCGTCCCCGCTGCTTGCCCACTCGTTTCCCTCGGACCTGGCGTGCCGGCGCCGGCGACGCTCCCGCCCCCATCGTGACCCATGGACCGGCGATCCCCAACCCCGGTCCCACCTCGAACCTTGACGGAGGCCTCGGGGGGGTGTCGAATCCGGCCCGAACGGAGGCCCCGGTGCCGGTCCTCGCGGTCATCCCGGCCAGGATGGAGTCCCAGCGCTACCCGGGCAAGGTCCTGGCGGACCTGCTCGGAGCGCCGATGATCCTCCACGTCCTCCGGGCCGTGCAGCAGTCCCGGCTGGTCGACAAGGTCGTGGTGGCCACCGACAGCGTCCAGGTCCAGAGCGTGGTGATCGAGAACGGCGGGGTCGCCATCATGACCCGGAGCGACCACCAGAGCGGCTCCGACCGGATCGCCGAGGTGGCCGAGGGCCAGCCGGACTTCGACCTGATCGTGAACGTCCAGGCCGACGAGCCGATGATCAGCCCCTCGGTGGTCGACGAGCTGGTCCAGGGGTTCGGGACCGGCGAGGGTTTCGTGATGGGCACCCTGGCCCGCAAGATCTCCGATGCCTCCCAGGTGAAGGACCCCAACTCGGTGAAGGTGGTCTTCGACCGCGCCGGATCGGCCCTCTACTTCAGCCGGGCCCCCATCCCCTTCCGTCGCGGCAAGGAAGGGCCCAGCTACTACAAGCACGTCGGCGTCTACCTCTTCCGACGCGACTTCCTCCTCAAGTTCCCCACCCTGCCTCCCTCGGCCCTCGAGGCCGCCGAGAAGCTCGAGCAGCTACGGGTGCTCGAGGCCGGGTACCGGATCCGGGTCGTCAAGACCAACTACGAGAGTCACAACGTCGAGACGGCCGAGGACCTGGCGAAGGTCCGGGAGCTGATGCGGGCCAAGCGGAACCGCTAGTCCCGGATCCAGGATCCGGGGCCCGACCCCGGGAGAGGCGAGAATGAAGATGCGAACCCGCAGCGTCCGGATCGAGGGCTTCGACATCGCCATCGGGAGCGATCATCCGTTGTGCGTGATCTCCGGGCCCGACGTGCTCGAGGACCTCGACTCGGCGCTGGTGATCGCCCGCAACGTGAAGTCGCTCTGCGACCGGCACGGGTTCGGCTACGTCTTCAAGGCCAGCTACGACAAGGGCAACCGGGCCAAGTCGGGGAGCTACCGCGGTCCGATGCTCGAGAAGGGTCTCGCCCTCCTCTCCCGGGTCCGGGACGAGGTGGGATGCCCGGTGCTCACCGACGTCCACTCGGTCGAAGAGGCGGCGGTGGCCGGCGAGGTCGTCGACATCGTGCAGGTTCCCGCGTTCCTCTGCATGCAGACGGAAGTCGTGCACGCGGCGGCCCGCACCGGCAGGGTCGTGAACCTGAAGAAGGGGCAGTTCCTCGACCCCTGGGCGGCCCAGTCGCTCGCCGCCAAGGCCATGGAGACCGGCAACGACAAGATCCTGCTGACCGAGCGGGGCACCACCTTCGGCTACCAGAACCTGGTCTCCGACATCCGGTGCCTGCCGATCATGCGCAGCACCGGCTGCCCGGTGGTCTACGACCCGACCCACATCATCCGGCGGCCCGGCCTCCCGGCCAGCGCTCCCGAGGGCGGCCAGCCCGAATTCGTCCCCCATCTGACCCGGGCCGCGGTGGCGGCCGGGGTCGACGCCTTGTTCCTGGAGACCCATCCCGAGCCGCGTCTCGCCGGCTGCGACCAGTCGAGCATGCTGCGGCTCTCCTACATGCCCGAGATCCTGGACCAGGCGGCCCGGCTCCACGCCCTGGTGCGGGAGTGGGACCTGGGGATCCGCGGCCGGGACCAGTACGGCTTCGTCTGATGGGGAACGAGCCATGATCGCGGCGCCTCTCGAACCGGTCCACTCGGGTGCCGCCGGGCGCCGCCACCCCGAGTTCGAAGCCCGGGCCCGGAGGGTCCGGGTCCTGCTCTTCGACGTCGACGGCGTGTTCACCGACGGGGGAGTGATCCTCGGGTCCGGGGGCTTCGAGTCCAAGCGCTTCCACATCCAGGACGGCATGGGGATCACCCTGGCGCACCAGGCCGGACTCGAGACCGGGGTTCTGACCGGCAGGGTCTCCGAGGCGGTGGAACGCCGGGCCCGCGAGCTGAAGATGCGCCACGTGGTCCAGGGTGCCGGGGACAAGGCACCGGCGTTCGCCGCCTTGCTGGCACGGGAAGGACTGGCCGCCGAGGAAGTCGCGTTCATGGGCGACGATCTCCAGGACCTTCCCGTCATGATCCGGGTCGGTCTCGCCATGGCCCCGGCCAACGGCCGGGTCGAGGTGCGGGACCGGAGCCACATGGTCACCCACGCCATCGGTGGTTCCGGGGCGGTACGGGAGGCGATCGAAGCCATCCTGGTGGCCCGCGGGAGCTGGGATGGACTGGTCGCGTCCTACCTGGAGGCGGGATGACCCCGGTACGAACGGTTCGGATCGGATCGGTGGCGATCGGACCCGATCAACCCCTCGGACTGATCCTCGGCCCCTGCGTGGTCGAGGATCCGGAGCGCACCCTGGCGATCGCCCGCCGGGCCCGGGACATCGCCCGGGAAGCCGGTCTGCCCTTCGTCTTCAAGGCCAGTTACGACAAGGCGAACCGCACCAGCCTGGCGTCGTACCGAGGGCCCGGGGTCGACGAGGCGCTCGCCACCCTGGCCTCGATCAAGCGGGAACTCGGCGTCCCGCTGCTCACCGACGTCCACCGGGAGGACGAGATCGAGCGGGCGGCCGCGGTCGCCGACTGCCTCCAGATCCCGGCGTTCCTGTGTCGCCAGACCGACTTCGTGGTGGCGGTGGCCAGGGCGGGGCGGGCCGTCAACGTGAAGAAGGGGCAGTTCCTCTCCCCCTGGGACGTCGGCCCCATCGCCGAGAAGGTGCTCTCGACCGGCAACCCGAATCTGCTGCTCACCGAGCGGGGAGCCAGCTTCGGCTACCAGAACCTGGTGGTCGACATGCGCTCGCTGCCCGCCATGCGGGCGGTCGGCTTCCCGGTGGTCTTCGACGCCACCCACTCGGTGCAGCTCCCCGGTGCCCACGGCCACGAGACCGGCGGGATGCGTCCCTACATCCCCTACCTGGCCAGGGCCGCGGTCGCCGCCGGCTGCGACGCGGTGTTCATGGAGGTCCACGACGACCCCGAACAAGGGCTCTCGGACCGGGCCACCATGTTCCCGCTCGCCGACCTGGAGCGGCTGGTCGGCGACCTGGCGGCGCTCGACCGGATGTCCCGGGAGCGCGGCTTCCGCGGCGCCATCGGGTAGCAGGCTCGCCCCGTCAGGGAGCGGCCGAGGAAGGCGGACCCGGCTGCCCGCTCCGATCGATCCCGCCGAGCCAGAAACTCGCCCCCAGGTAGTAGACGACGTACCCGAGCGATCCCCAGACCAGGGCCGCGGGCGGGGTCGGGAGCGTCAGCAGGATGCCCGCCACCGAGGCAGCCCACAGGAGCGTCAGGGCGAGGGTGAGCCTCTGCCACGGGACCGTGCGGGAGGGGTAGACGAACTTCAGCGGCAGGAAGACCGCCACCGCCAGCAGGAGGACCACTGCCAGATTGGTGGTCGGTCGCAGGCCGAGCACATGCAGGTAGACCACCAGGATGTTCCAGTAGGACGGGAAACCCCGGAAGAAGTGGTCGTCGGTCTTGGCACGGACATGGGCGAACTGGTAGCCGGACGCCAGGCAGATCGCCCCGGCGCCGACCAGGCACAGCTCGTCGGGGAGGAGCGCCGATCGCATGAGGAACCAGGCCGGCACGAAGCAATAGGTGACGAAATCGACCAGGTTGTCGAGCAGGGCCCCGTCGATCTCCGGGATCAGACGGTCGAGGCGCATCCGGCGCGCCAGGGTGCCGTCCACCGAATCGATCGCGACCGGGATGGTCATCCAGAGCAGGGCTTCGCTGAGCCGCCCCCCGGCGATCGCTTCCAGTGCCAGCAGGTCGAAGATCGCCGAACTGGCGGTGAGCAGGTGGACGCACCAGCCCTCGATGCGGTTGCCCCTGGGGGGCTCCCCGCTCATGGTCTCGAGGCGGGCGCCCCCGGGACGGGCCGGTTCGTCCGTACCCATGGCAGCCGTCGACCTCCTCGGTTCCCCATGATGGTAGCCGGTCGCAGGCGCTACTTCCCGTCGAGGAAGCCGGCGGCGACCTCGGCCGGGGAGCGATGGGTCTCGTCGACGGCGTGGTTCAAGGTCTGCATCGTCCGGTCGTCGATCCGGTTGGAGAGCGAAGCCAGGGCCGCTCGGACCCCGGGTCGCGCCAGGGCGTCCGCCCGCGCCACCGCGGCGGCGTGGTAGGGCGGGAAGTAGCGACGGTCGTCCTCCAGGGCGACGAGGTCGAAGACCAGGATCCGGCCGTCGGTCGAGTAGTTGCAGATCACGTCCACCTCGCCCGCCGAGAGCGCCTGGTACATGAGGTTGGTGTCGAGGTCCCGGGCCTCCCCGAAGCGCATGCCGTAGGCCTTGCACAGGCCTTCGAACCCGTCGGAGCGCTCCATGAACTCGGCCACGAAACCGCCCTTCAGGCTCCCCGCCGAGGCCGCCAGGTCGGAGATCCGGGTCCAGCCCCGACGCTTCGCCTCCGCCCGGGGCAGGCTCAGCACGTAGGTGTTCTCGAACCCGTAGGGGTCGAGCCACTCGCAGCCGAGCCGGGCGTACTCGCGGCGCACGGTGGCGAGCACCGAGACCGGATCCCGGTCGACCGGCAGGTCGAGGATCGCCATCAGGGCGGTCCCGGTGTACTCGGGATAGACGTCGATCTCCCCCCGGACCAGGGCCTCGTGGGCGATCATGGTGGCGCCCAGGTTGAAGCGCCGCTCGACCGGGTGCCCCGCCCGCTCCAGCACCTGCGCCATGAGCTCACCCAGCACCAGCTGCTCGGTGAAGTTCATGCTCCCGACCACCACCGGGCGGACTCCGGTCCCGGGACGGGCCGCGGGGACCCGGAGGGCGATCGCCCCCGCCGTCAGCAGGACCACCAGCACCAGGCTGACCCGCCCGATCCACCGCACCAGGGAGGATGTCCTCCGGGCCGGGGTCCGGCGCCGGTCCCCGGCGAGCAGGCGGGCCGCTTCGCCCAGGGCCGCGTCCACCACCAATGCCAGGACCGCGGCGGGGATGGCGCCCAGGAGCAGGAGCCGATCGTTGCGCAGGGCCAGCCCCTCGTTGATGAAGCGCCCTAGCCCCCCGGCCCCCACGAACGCAGCCAGGGTGGCGATCCCCACCCCGACCACCGCGGCGGTGCGGACCCCGGCCGCGATCACCGGCAGGGCGAGGCGCAGCTCCACCATCCAGAGCCGCTGCCAGGAGGTCATCCCGATCCCGGTGGCGGCATCCACCACCGGGCGAGGGATCCCTTCGATCCCGGCCACGGTGTTGGCGACGATCGGGAGCAGGGCGTAGAGCGCCAGGGCCAGGAGCGCGGGGGTGGCCCCCAGGGCCCCGGTCACCGCCAGCAGGAAGGCCAGCAGGGCCACGGTGGGCAGGGTCTGGATGACCCCCACCGCGGCCAGCACCAGACCCCGCACCCGGCGGAACCGGCAGGCGGTCACCCCCAGGGGGACGCCGATCACGATCCCGGCCAGGGTCGAGACCACCGTCAGGAAGACGTGCTCGGCGATCTCGACGCGGAGCTCCGGTCCGCGGGCGATCACGAAGGCGAGGGTGTCCTGGTTCAAGGGAGTCGGGGTCCGGGGTCCGGGGTCCGGGCATGGTACCCGACTTGCCGCCCCTGCCCTTCCCGGGCTAGCCTCCTCCGCTCGCTCCGCGGCGCCGACCGGCGACCTCGATCACAACACAAAGACGGAGCGACGAGCCGAGTATCGAGCAGAGGAGTCCGTCGTGTCGTCAGCCTTCCGTCGCGCCGCGATCCGCGGTTTCGGCCTTCCCCTCTTCACCGCCCTGCTGGGCCTCGCCGCGGTCCCGGCCGCCGCCGACGAGTACCTGGTCTTCCTCTCCGGGTATCCCGACATGGAGGAGGTCTCCGAAGGTTCGACCTCGGTGGTGGCCCTCCTCCAGGAACACCATGACCGGGCCTTCTCCCGGGTCGAAGCCGGCATCCGCGGGCTCGGTTTCGGCGAGACGACGACCACCCACCTCTGGATCGCCAACGCCTTCCACCTCGAGTGCGACCGGGTGACCGCCGGCCGGATCTCCCGGCTCGCCGGGGTCGAGCGGGTGCAGCCCGTCGAGCGGGTACCCCGGCCCCGGGTGACGGTCCCCGATCGCACCGCGCCCCAGGCGTCCAAGATCACCTGGTCGGTCGAGAAGGTGAAGGCCCCGGCGGCCTGGGCTGCCGGGATCGACGGCCGGGGAGTGGTCGTCGGCCACATCGACACGGGAGTGGACCCGAACCACCCCGACCTGAAGGGCAAGATCCTCCGCTTCCGCGATTTCGTCGACACCGCCAACACGAGCCCCAAGGACGGCGACGGCCACGGCACCCATACCGCCGGGACCATCGCGGGCGGCGCCGCCGGCGGTACCGCCATCGGCGTGGCGCCGGGCGCCCGGCTGATCGTGGCCCGGGTCCTGGACGAGAACGGGTCCAATACCTTCCGCCTGCTCCGGGCCATGCAGTGGATGATGGACCCCGACGACAACAACGCCACCAACGACGCCCCCCAGGTTTGCTCCAACTCCTGGGGCTCGACGTTGGGCTTCGATCCCTCGTTCTGGCTCACCGTGTCCTCGTGGCGCAAGGCCGGGATCGTCCCGGTGTTCGCGGCCGGGAACGAAGGCCCCGATCCCAAGACCACCGGGATCCCGGGCGGGTATCCCCACAGCTACGCGGTGGGCGCCACCGACGACCGGGACCGGATCGCCGACTTCTCCAGCCGGGGCCCGGTGCGCTGGGGTCTCTCGACCTACGTGAAGCCCGATGTCTCGGCCCCCGGGGACTTCGTCTACTCGGCCAACGACGGGGGCGGCTACACCTACCTGTCGGGGACCTCGATGGCGACCCCGGCCGTAGCCGGCGCCCTGGCCCTGCTCAAGCAGAAGCACCGGAACTGGACCGTCGACCAGCTCGAGGCGAGGTTGGCAGCCACCTCCGTCGACCTCGGGGCCGCCGGCAAGGACAACGACTTCGGCGCCGGCCGGATCGACGTGGCGCGGGCGCTGGGCCTGGCGGAGTAGCCGGCTCGGGCACCCGGAGTCAGCGCAGGAAGCTCAGCCACACCGCGTTGGCGAGCACCAGCACGAGGATCGCGATCCCGACCGGGAATCCGGAGCCGGGCTCGGAATCGGGATCGCTCTCCTCGGCTCCACCATCGGACCCGGGATCGGGGTCGTCCTTCCCGGCTCCAGCTCCGGACTCCCGGTCGACCACTCGCGCTCAACCGCCGATCAGGTAGATCCGCGCCAACCGCCCCAGGGCGATGGCCGCGATCGCGAACACCAGCATCTGGAAATAGCCGATCGCCACCTGCGCCGGGGTGAGCGCCTGGGTGGTGCGGGTGGCCGCGGTCGTCTTCCCGGATCCCCCGGGCGGCGAGGTAGCGGGGGCCGAGCGGGGACCGGTGCCGGGCGAGGGCTCGAAGTAGGTGGAGCGCTCCACCGCCAGCTGCTGGTCCTCGCCTGAGACCTGGCGGGCTCCCTCCAGGGCCAGCGCCGCCTCCTCCTCGGAGAGCATGGCGCTGCCACCGAGCTTGGGTTGGGGCAGGGCGGTGGAGGCCCGGATCCGATCGCCGCCGTAGGCCTCCTTGTTCCGGTTTCGCCCGCTGGCCGCAAGGGGGGGCATGAGCCCCGCCGCCTCCTGCGCCTTGCCGGCGATCTCGGCCGAGGTCTCGGTCCGGCTCTCGGACCGGCCACCGCCCCCCACCGCGGCCTGCTTCGAGCTCGCCTCCCGGAACGCCTCGCCCAGTGCCTTGGCGAGCGGCTCGAGCAGGCTCGCCTCGGTGGCCATCACGGCGGTCTCGGCGACCACCCGGGCGACCTGGGCGGCAGCCAGGAAGGACTCCTCGTCCCGACCTCCCACCAGTACCCCGAGCTCGGTCAGGTCGGTGTCGCCCAGGATCCAGCGCCGCAGCGCCCCGTAGGCACGGACCCCGGCGTCCCGGCTCTTCCCCAGTCGCTCGGCTTCCGGCGACCGCAACAGGGCCGTCGCCAGCGCCCGGGCCGCGGCGCGGGCCGCCGGCCCTCCCAGCTCGACCGCTCCCTCCAGGGCCCCGGCCGCCGACGCAGCCTCGGGTCCGAGCTGGCCGAGGCTGTCGGCGAGCACCACCCGGGTCTCGACGTCCTGGGACTTCTGGAGCGCCTTGCCGAGCACCCCGGCGCACCCCCTCCGGGCACTGGGATGGACCCCCGACAGGAACCAGGCAGCCGTCCGGCACGCCACCGGATCGTCCAGTTCGAGGAGCTTCGAGAGGTAGGCGGCCGCCTGGGGATCGTCGGTCGCCCGTCGTCCCAAGGCCCGGATGGCCTGGATCCGCATGGCGCCCGGGGACGCCTTGGAGACCACGGTGGCGAGGATGGCCGAGGACTGCGGGTAGTCCATGTAGGCCAGGCAGTGGATCCCCTGGAGCAGCTCCTGGGGATTGCCGGAGGCCAGCAGGTCCTTGACCCGACGCACCGCCCGGCGGGGGTCGAGCAGCGTGGTCGCCAGGGCCACGTTCATCGCCAGCTTGGGATGGCGGGTGTCGAGCAGGGCCAGGACCTTCTCGGAATACTGCTCCGGCGGGACCGGGAGCTTGACCAGGGTCTCGACCGCGGCGGCCTGCACCACCGGGTTCGAAGTGGCCAGCGCCTCCATCGCCATCTCGAAGCCCTGGCGTTCGCCGGCGGCGGCCACGGCCTGCAGGCAGGCCACCCGCGCCAGCGGATGGTCGAGCCCGCGGAACACCGAGCCGATCCGGCGGGTGAGCTCGGCGCCCCCGAGCCGCCCCATGGTCTCCACGCTCTGGATCACGGTCCAGGGATCCCGGGACTCGAGCAGGCGGGTCAGGACCTTCTGGTAGTCGTAATCCCCGAAGCCCTCCATGGCGTAGGCGATCCAGGGCCGGACCTTTTCCTCCCGGTCGACCAGGCCGGAGAGGTACTCGAAGGCCGGACGGCTGGGAACTCCGCGGAACGCCTGGACCAGACCCGAGAAGACCGGGGTGCCGGAGCGCTTGGTGGCCAGGTCCATGGCCCGGCCGGCCGCCTCGTCGCCCCCGAAGACCGCATAGGCCGCCATGCACAGCGGTGCCATGGCCCCGGGTCCCGAGACCTCCTGGATGGCCTCCAGGCTGGCCGGGATCCGGATCCTCCCCAGCACCCGGAGCGCCGCCACCGAACGGCGTCCCCCGGCCCGGGCCTGGTTCTGGAGGGGCGGTACCAGGGTCGCCAGGCTGGAGGCCGCGGCCTGCTCGACGTCGCCGCCATCGACCTTGACGCGGGTGGCGCCGGCGTCGGCATGCCCGAGGAAGCGGGTCCAGTTGCCGGCCTCCCGGGGCGGATCGCCCCCGGCCCGGAGCAGCCCGTCCTCCAGGCGGCGGCTCCAGAACACGTCCTCGGCCAGCCGGGCGGAGTCGGCGACCTCCCCGGACTCGGCGGCCTCCAGCAGGTCGAGGGCCACCGCACTGTCGACGGTGATGGGCTGGCGCTCCAGCCTCCGGAGCAGGAAGGCCTTCGCCATGGTCCCCTGGGAGCCGTAGGACCAGAGGATCTCGTCGAGCTGGCGCAACCCCTTGCCTCCCCTGGCGTTCGCCTACTTGAAGAGCGACTTGAGGAGCGACAGGCCCTTGCCGCCCGCCTTCTCCTTCGCCTGTTCCTTCTTGACCTTGTCCTCTGCCTTGTTACCGAGCCAGTTGCTCAGGAGGCCGCCCCCGATGGACTTGGCCTGGAGCCCGCCGAGCTCCTTGTCCCGGTGGTGGCGTCGGGTCGCCTCGAGCTTGTGGACTCCCGGTTCGGAACCCTTGGCGAGGCTGGCGAAGCCTCCGAAGGGTCTGCCCACGGCCAGGCTCCGGGAGAGCCGGACCCGCTCCCCGTCGCTCCACACCATGAGCTTCGATCCCTTCGAGACCACCATGCCGGCCTCGGGCAACGGGACGAGCTCGTCGGCCGCCCGGACCGCGTGGCCGAGGAGACCGGCAGAGAGCGCCAGCACCAGGATCCTCCCGGTCCAGCCGGGGACTCCGATGACGACCATCAGGCCACCTCCTCAGGGATTGTCGATGGACAGGACCTTCACGTCACCCTCGAGCACGTCGACGGTGGGCATGCGCCCGGCGCCGGCCATCTCGAGGGTGGCCATGGTGACCCCGCCCCTGCGGGTGAAGTCGACCACCTTCAGGTCGTCCCCGTTGGTCCGCGCCATGAACACCGCCACGTCGTGCCGGGGACCGTGTCGCAGCGGCTGGAAGGTGGGATCGGCCCGGTGGAAGGTCATCTTCCCCTTGCGCAGCCGGCCCATCAGGGCGTTGCCCATGCGATAGAAGCTGAACTCGGTCCCGGACTCGAAGCGCAGCCAGCCGGTGTGCCGGAGGTGGAGGATGGCGTAGCCGGTGCCCACGGTCAGCACCAGCGGGTTCTGCCAGTCGCGCCCCGGGGCATCCCAGTCGATCTCCTTGTTCCACCAGGTGGCGTCGACCAGGGCCCCGTCCAGCAGGACCTGCCCCGCGGTCGCCTCGGCGACGTGGAACTCCCGGTTGTACTTGGCGTTGACGTGGTCCTGGTTCTCGTAGAGGAACTGCTGGGCGGCCCGGGCCATCATGGCGTAGCGGAAGACCCGGATGGCATCCACCGCCAGCTCTTGGTTGGAGGTCACCAGTCCGAGCAGGGCCCCGCCGTAGGCCAGGCCGTTCAGGATGCCCCGGGTCACCCCCAGGAAGGTCCGCTTCTTGCGATGGTCGTACTCGACCGCGAACTCGGTGCCCCGCACCCCGGCCACGACGGTGGGAGCCCGGACGTTGAAGGGGCTCGCCTCGTGCTCCGCGGGGGGCCGCCGGGTGACCTGGCAGACGACCTTGCCCAGGCTCTCGGAGAACATCCCGACCCAGCTCGTCTGGTCCTGGTTCTCGGGGATGTCGGGGATCTCGAGCATGGTGTTCTCGGAGACCGCGACCGAATCCTGGCCGCCTTCCTTGTTGTAGAACACCACCTCGCAACTCGACCCGGGACCGGTCCGCACCCGGTCCCCCATCTGCACCGGCACCTCGCCGGCCAGCGGTCCCTTCCACCGGTTGAAGGCCGCGGCGTAGATCTCGACTTTGCCCCTGGGCTTGGTGATCCGCCCCCGCGCCGTGCCCTGGGCGATCGCCTGGGGAACCGCAGCCACCGTCAACCAGACCGCAGCGAGCGCCAACCCGACGATGCCAGAGGTCTTCACTTGTGCTCCATGGTCCACACGCCGTCCCAGTCCCCCCGGGGAGGATGTTCCCTGAGCAGCGTAATCCGCTCCAGGTAGCGCATGGAAGGCGCATCGCCGGGCCGGACCTCGAGCACCCGCCCGAATCCCGCCTCGGCCTCGTCCCAGGCCTGGGCCCGGTAGGCGGAGAGGGCCGCCTCCCAGGGCGAGAGCAGGCCGTCGTGGTTCCCCTCGCCCTTCTCGGCCAGCACCTCGAAGACGCTCGCCGGGATCGTCTTGCCCTTGACCCGGACCCGGTCGAGCTCCCGCATCACCAGCTCGGCACCGGCGACCCGGGCGGTGTTCTCCCCGATCATCAGGTAGGTCCCGTACTCCTTGTTCAGCGCCTCGAGGCGGGCCGCCAGGTTCACCGCGTCCCCCAGCACCGTGTAGTTCTTCTTCCGCTCGGTGCCGACGTTCCCGACCACCACCGAGCCGGTGTTGATGCCGATCCTGGTCTTGACCTCGGGAAGGTCGCGGGCCCTCCACACCTTGCGGAGCGCCTCCTCGCGGGCCTTGAGCTCCAGGGCCGCCAGGCAGCAGCGCACCGCGTGGTCCGGCTGGTGGCGGGGGGCGTTGAAGACGCAGACGATGGCGTCCCCGATGAACTTGTCGACCCAGCCGCCGTAGCGCATCAGCACATCCGACATGGCGGTCAGGTACTCGTTCATGAACACCACAAGCTCGGGCGGGGTCATCTTCTCGGAGAATCCGGAGAAGCCCTCGATGTCCGAGAAGTAGCAGGAGACGTCGCGCTGGGTCCCCCCCAGGGCCACCGCCGCCGGGCTCGCCTCCAGCTCCGAGACGATGTCGGGATCGAGGTAGTGCTGGAACATGGCCCGGATCTCCCGGCGCTTCCGCTCCACGGTGGCGTAGTTCCAGGAGAGCAGCGCCAGGCAGGTCCCGGCGAGCGCGATCACGGGCAGACCGACGTGGACCCATCGCCCTGCCACCAGCAGCCGGTACCCGATCTCGTAGCCGGCGGCGACCAGGGCCAGGACCAGCCCGAGGTGGCGCACCCTCTGGAACCACAGGGCGGTGGCGACGCAGAGCACCACCAGCCAGGGGAGCAACGAGAGCTGCCCGGAAGCCCGCTCCCGGAAATCGGGCGCTCCCATCTCGAGGAGGCCGGTGGGCGCCTCCCGGAGGGAGCCGGAGATCAAGGTATGGACCGCGTGCCCATGCACCTCGACCCCCGGGGTCCGGTTCCGGCCGCGGCGGGCGGTGGCGGAGAAGAAGCCCGCCTGGTCGAAGGGGGTTCGATGGAAGTCCTGGGACAGCTCGGTGACGTCCCCTACCAGCACGATGGCGTCCTGGAAGATGGTGGCCGTCTCCACCTCGAGGTGGCCGCGGTGCCCGGTGCGGGGATCCTCGACCAGCACGGTCCTGCGACCCGCGGCGGTGTCGGGCAGCGGCCCGGGCCGAGGCGCGTAGGGGGGTGCCGGGAGGGTACGGTCCACCGCCAGCAGCGCCAGGGGCCCTTCCCCTCCTTCCACCCGGATCGCGGGAGGCTCGCGACGGGACCCGGCCCGCCGCGGTGCCCGGGCCGCCACCACGATCTCGTCGGAAAGCACCGGGACGGGATCGCCCCCCGCCTCGACCAGGACGTCCTCGCTGGCCAGGGGCGGGGTCTGGAACCCGCCGTCCGGTCCGGTGGCCACCTCGACCCGCTCCCGGTAGACCAGGTCGGCCAGGTAGCGGTCGCCCTCGAAGACCACGGCGCGATCGGCCAGGGCGACGTCGAGCCGACCGCGGATCACGCGGCTGGGCGACGGGAGCTCCACCGACACCTCACCGGCCGTGGCGGCCACATTGCTGCGGGTCGCCACCCCGAAGGCCCTCGGCCCCAGGGTGCGTCCCACCCACAACGCGTAGGGACCTGGCGACAACCCGGAGAGGACGACCTTGCCGCGTCCCCGCGCCGAGGCCCACACGCCGTCCCCCTCGGGGAGCGCGAGCACGTCGAGGTCTTCGTCGGCCGGGGCCAGGACCACCGTCAGCGAGTGGGGACCGGGCGGAGCCAGCACCGCGCGGGTCGGGTGGATCCGGCCGGACTCGAGCAGGAGTTCCTGGCCGCCCGAGCCGGCCTCCTCGTTGAGCAGGTCGGCCACCGAGACCGTGGGGATGGTCCCGCCCGGTCCCAGGAACGAGATCGGGTAGCGGCCGAAGCGGTCGACCTCGAGCTCCCGCCCCCAGGGCAAGGTCACCCGCCCGGTGGCGAAGGCTGCTTCCGCCGGCGACCCGGGAGGAGGTGCCGAGGGTCCCCGCAGGACCAGGTCGGCGAGCTGGAGATCGAGCGAGGCGAGGGTCTGCATCCCGGGCGTCATCAGCCAGGAGGAGCCGTAACGGAGGCAGCCGTCCCGATCCTGGAAGGTGTTGACGTGGCCCACCCGGGCGACCTCGGAGAGCTCGGGCAGCGGCAGCACCAGGTCGATCCTGGAACTGGTCCCGAACGACCCGCCCACCACGCCCCGCTCTCGCTCCGCCGCCAACACCGTGTCGCGCCGGAGCGAAAGGACCCGGATCAACTCGTCGGTCCCGGGCCGCGGCATGTCCATCACCACGTCGAACCCGATCGCCTTGGCGCCACGCTCCCGGAGCCTCTCCACGATCCGGGCATAGACTTCGCGGCTCCACGAGCCGGGCGCGAAGCCCCATCGTTTCTGGACCAGGCGATTGGCCTCGTCATCGATCCCGAGGACGACCACGCGGGGATCGCCGGGCCGGCGGGGGATCACCCCCCGACGTTGGATCCAGGAACGTTCGAGGGCCAACTCGAGGTCGAGGAACGGCGCCGGGAAGACCACCGCTGCCAGCCAGGTCGCGAACGCGACCAGGGTCCCCGCGACCACGGCGATGGCGGCCCGCTCCTCGCGGGGGGCGGAAAGCGACGCGGCCTCTCCGCCGGACGAGACGCTCATTTCCGCCCGAGAGTACCATGCACTAGCATTGCCGCCATGTCGGCTCGGGTCGCCCGTTTCCTCGCCCTCTCCGTGGCAGTCCCCCTGGCGCTCCTGCCGTTCCGGATCCAGGAGTTCCTGGCCCGCCTGGCCGCCGCCGTCCTGCGCCTCTCCCTGCCCCGACGGATCGCCATCGCCCGCCGCAACCTGGCGATCGCCTTCCCCGAGCTCGAGCCCTCCGAGCGGGAGCGACTCCTCGACCGCCACTTCCGGCACCTGGGCCGTCTGGTGGTCGACACCCTTCAGCAGCCGGCCTTCCGGTTCCGGAGCCTGCTCTGGCAGAAGGTCCATCCGGTGGGCTGGGGCCATCTCGAGGACGCGCTCCGGAAGGGTCCGAGCGCCATCCTGCTCTGCGCCCACCTCGGCTCATGGGAGATCGGCGCGGCGGTGGCGACCCTGCCGGGGGTGCGCCTGCTCTCGGTCTACAAGCCGTCCCGGCGGGGCTTCGCCGACGCCTTCGTGGCGGCCCTGCGCGAGGGCCTCCCCCAGGTGCTGCTCCCCAAGCAGGACGCGCTGCGCCCCCTGGTCCAGGGGGCCCGCTCCGGCGCCCTGCTCGGCCTGATCGCCGACCAGGGCGGTCTCGAGGAGTACACCTTCTTCGGGCGGCCGGCCCGGTTCCCGGAGGGTCCCGGCCACTTCGCAGCCAGGTTCGGCAGCCTCCCGGTTCCGTGCTTCTCGATCCGACGCGACGACGGCAGCTACGACTGCCATTGCCTGCCGCCGCTCTCCCTCCCCGAAGGCCGCGGCCGGGAGGCCAAGCGCCGGGTCATGACCGAGTACGTGGCCTTGCTCGAGACCTGGATCCGCCGCCACCCCGAGCAGTACTACTGGGTCCACGACATCTGGCGGTCGTTCAAGGACGACGCCCCCCCTCCCGGATCCGGAGCCGAAGGCCCCGAAGGCAGCCCGGACCCGGGCACCGGTACCGCGGCATGAAACTCCCCGGCTTCGTCCCGGCCGGCCGCGCCGACACCCGCGCCCTGCTCCGGGCCGAGGAGGCCGAGCGGCTGGTGGCGAGCGGGATCCTGGTCCCGGAGCGCCTGGCCACCCGGGTCAGGGGCCGCTTCCAGGGTCGGGGCACGACCGCGCTGCTGGATCTCGGCGGGATCCCGGCGGTGCTGCGCCGGTACCGCCACGGTGGCCTGCTGCGTCTCTTCTCCCGCGACCTCTACCTGGATCGTCGCGGCGTCGCCGAGGCCGCCGCCCTGGAGGAGCTCCGCGCCCGGGGGGCGCCCTGCCCTGTGCCCCTGGCGGTGCTGGAGGAGGACGCCGGCTTCGGCGGCCTGATCCGCCAGTCGCTGGCGACCCTCGCCATCCCCGGGGCCCGGGCGGCTCCCGAGGCCCTCGCCGGCCTCCCGGTCCGGGAACGCCGACGCCGCCTCGCCCGGCTGGCGGAAGCCGTCCGTGCCCTCCATGACGCGGGCGGGGACCACGCCGACCTGAACGCCCGGAACCTGGTCCTCGACGGCTCTGGCCGGGGCTGGGTCGTCGACCTCGACCGGGCCGTGGTCCATCCCGGCCCGCTCCCGGCCCACCGACGCGCCGCCAACCTCCGACGCCTGGCCCGCAGCTGGCGCAAGCTCGATCCCGAGGGCCGCGTCGTCTCGCCGCGGGACGCCCTCGCCTTCGCCCGGGCCTACGCGGGGGGAAGGCTGGGAGGACTGCCCCGGGGAGCTCCCGGGGCCCCGCCACGCCCGCGGTTCCCGGCCGGCCTCGGCTACGACCTGGCGTTGCTGCTGCTCTCGCCGCTGGTGCTCGCCACCCTGGCATGGCTGGTCCTGGTGAGGGGCCGCTTCGCCGGCTCCTGGCGCCAGCGCCTCGGACTCTGCGCCCCGCCCCGGCCCCCGGGTCCCCGCCCCATCCTGGTCCATGCCGCCAGCGTGGGGGAGGCCACCTCGGCCGTCGCCCTGGTCCGGGAGCTGCGCCGCGCCTTCCCCGGGGTGCCGGTGGTGATCTCCACGTTGTCCGACGCGGGGAACGAGGCGGCCCGTCGTCTGGCTCTCGGCGATGCCGTGACCTTCCTGCCGGCCGACCTCCCCGGGATCCCCGGCAGGTTCCTCGACCGGCTCGCCCCCCGCCTGGTCGTGATGCTCGAGACCGAGATCTGGTGCGGGTTCTACCGGGCCCTGGAGGAGCGCGGCATCCCGCTCGCCACGGCCGGTGCCCGGATCGCCCCCAACCGGGTCGGGCGCTACCGGTCGCTCGGCTTCCTCTACCGGCGCCTGATGCGGATCCCGGACTACTTCGGGATGCAATCCCGGGACGACGCGGAACGCGTCATGGCGATGGGCGCGCCCCGGGGGCGGGTCCATGTACCCGGCGACCTGAAGTACGACTCGGTGCTCGGCAACCTCTCGGATCCCCGCCGGGACCGCTTCCTCGCCCTGCGCCGCGGCGAGCGACCGTTCCTGGTGGCCGGGAGCGTCCATCCCGGGGAAGCCGAGGCCGTGCTCGATGCCTTCGGCTCGCTCCGGGCGCGCCGGCCCGGGGTCCGCCTGGTGATCGCCCCCCGCCATCTCGACAAGGTCCCGGCGGTGCTGGCCGCGGCCAGGAGCCGCGGGCTCGATGCCCGGCTGCGCTCCGAGGCCGGGGCCCTGGCTTCGGCAGCGGTGATCGTCCTCGACACCATGGGAGAGCTCGCCTTCGCCTACGAGGGCTGCCGGGTGGCCTTCGTGGGAGGGAGCCTGGTGCCGGTGGGCGGCCACAGCCCGTTGGAGCCGGCGGTCTTCCGGGTGCCCGTCCTGTTCGGACCGCAGGCCTACAACTTCGCCACCACCAACCGCGCCCTGGTGGAGGCCGGGGGAGCCCGCGAGGTCGGGGACGGCATGGCCCTGGCCGCCGCCTGGGAGGAACTGCTGGCCGAGCCGCGCCGGGCCGGTGCCATGGGCGAGGCCGCCCATGGAGTGCTCGCATCCTGGGGGGGCGCATGCCGTACCATCGCGGTGGATCTCGCCACGCGATGGCCCGGCCTGTCCGGGACCTCGTCCTAGCGGGAGGAGGCTGCATGGGTTCCAGGGAAGGCCGGAAGTACCTGGTGCAGGTGTGCATGGGTCAGGCCTGGTCCGGTCCGCACATGTACCTCCTGCGGATCGCGGCCGAGGCCAGGGCCAGGGGCTACGAGAGCGTGGTCGCCACCTCGGCCGGGAGCGAGCTGGAGCGACGCTCGCTCTGCGCCGGTTTCCGCACCATCGGATTGCACGAAGACGATCGCGGCAGCTTCTGGTCGCGCCTTTCCGAGGTGATCCGGACGGGGCGCTGCGACACCGTGCACCTGCACTCGATCCGCGGCCTGCCACGCGGCTTCATCAGCCTTCCCGGGCACATCCAGATGGTCCTGACCGAGCACTCCTTCCGCTCCCGCGAGGTGTTCCACCCGCTGTCCCGGATGGCCCTCTCCCGGGTCGACATGGTGCTCGCCACCAGCGACGCGGTGGCCGCGGTCAATGGTCCGGCCCTGGGGGTGAATCCGGAACGGATCCGCAACCTGCACCACGGCGTCGACCTCCAGCGATTCCATCCGGAGGTCCGACGTTCCCACCGGTCGAGGGCCCGGCGACGCTTCCGGTTCGGCGAGGACGACCGGGTAGTGCTGGTCCCCACCGTGTTCCGCCGGGTCAAGAATCTCGGCGTCCTGGTCTCGGCCCTGGGCCGGATGAAGAAGGACTCGGCGATCCAGCTCCTCCTCACCGGGGACTTCGAGGCCGACGCCGACTCGCGCGAGTATCGCCAGGAACTGAACCGCCAGGTGGCCGCCAACGGGGTCCGGACCCGGGTCCACCTCACCGGGTTCCTCGACGACATCGAGGAGGCCTATGCAGCCGCCGATATCGTGGCGGTGCCGACCGAACTCGAGGCCTTCGGCCTCCCGGCCATCGAGGCGATGGCCTGTAGCCTGCCGGTGGTCGGCTCCAACAAGGGGGCGTTCCCCGAACTGGTGGTCGACGGGGAGTGCGGCATCTGCCTCGACGTCCACGACGTGGAGAGCTGGACCCGTACCCTCGAGCGCCTGGCCGGGGATGCCGATCTCCGGGACCGGTTCGGGATCGCGGGGAGGACCCGGGCGGAGCGGCTCTTCTCGATCGAGGGCCACTGGGACGACCTGTTCGCGATCTACGAGGCGGGCCGCCGGCCGAGCGGGCGCGGCGAAGCCGTCCAACGGGGCTGAGGGACCACCGGCGGACCTACGTCCCCGGGACCTCGAGGTCGAGGCCCACCCAGTAGACCGCCACGGCGGTCCACCGGGGCAGCCCGGAGAGCGGGCGGGGCACCAGCTCGACCCGGTTCTCGCCGGGGCGGATCGCCTCTCGCGGGATCCCTACCATGGCGACGTAGTCGGGCTTCTCCGGGTGCCGCCAGTCCCAGTGCTCGCCGAAGGAGAGGTCGGAGTACCAGGCGAGCGGGTACCCGTTCCAGAGCACCATCAGGCGGTAGGGCACGACCAGGTTCGAGATGGGGAGCACCAGCCGCGCCGAGGCCAACCGCTCCAGGGTCTCGGGGGGGAACCGGATCGCGAACTTCTGCTCGCGGTGGCGATCGAGCCGGTAGGTCCCGTTGGTCATGCCCTGGAGGGCCTTGAGACCGATCCCCTCGATGTCTGAGTACTGGTCCCCCGGTTCGAACAACCAGGGGTAGCGGCGGTCCAACTCGTCCGTCCACGAGAACACCAGGTACCGCCCTCCCGTGACCAGGCCCTTCTCCGGGAGCACCCGCCCCGGGATGCTCACCTCGTTCGCCTGCCGGGTCTCGCCGGGATGGACCGCCTCGATCACCCGGGCAGCCCGGTAGGGCGGATCCTGGTTCCAAGCCTCCCAGTACGCGTCGATCTGGCGAAGGCCCCCGATCCTGGACAGGAGCAGGCTGCGGAGTTCCCAGGAGACCTCCCGGGTGGTCGCGGCCTGGGCCAGTTCGTCCCGGCTGTCCTCGAAAGCCTGGCGCTCGGGCAGGGATTCGAAGCGGGCCAGCAGGGCCTCGAGGTTGGCCGAACGCGGGATCTGGCCCGAGCGGGCATCGAGCATGGCCTTGGGGTAGGGATTCAGGAAGTCGGGGACCCCCTGGAGCCCCGGCAGCACTTCGCGATGGAGCGGACCCAGGATGGCCCCGGGGTCCACCGCGCCCAGGCGATCCACCCAGGTCTCGACCAGCGAACGCCGGCGGGCGACCTCGGCGGCATCCAGGGCCGGGGGCCCGGCCTGGGCCGAAGACCCTGGATCCGAGGCGGGCGACCCGGGTCCGGGCCGGAGACCCAGGACCCCGGCCGCGGCCAGGCCGAGGGTGCAGACCAGGCCCAGGATGATCCCGTTCCGGTGGGACGGTCCCGTGGCCGGGACCGCCGACATCGAGGAGGTGGCGGCCAGCGGCGATCCCGAGGAGGAGGCGGAGGCAGAGGCGGAGCGCCCCGGGACACGACCCGAGGGCGGGGTGATGGGGCGACTGACCACCGTCAGCTTGCCGCGGTCGGCCTCGCCGGGTAGGTCCGGGCCGGCGGTACCCGAGAGCAGGGCGAGCAGTTCCGGGATCCCGGCCCTGCGGGCCGGATCGGGTTCGAGGGCCCGCCGGATCGCCCGCTCCGCGGTCCCCAGGTTCACAACCTTCCCGTAGGCTCCCTTGCGCTTGGCATCGAGCATCTCGGAGACGGTCCCCCCATGGGGCGCCCTCCCGGTGCGCAGTGCGAAGAGGAGACAACCCCACGAGTAGAGGTCCGACATGGGTGTGGCGACCTCGCCGAGCATGACCTCGGGAGCCATGTACTCGGGGGTCCCGAGGATCACCCCGGTGGCGGTGTGGACCCCGCTGCCCTTGGTCTTGGCCAGACCGAAGTCCGAGATCAGGGCCGTGCCTTCGCGGGTCAGCAGGACATTGCCGGGCTTGAGATCGCGGTGGACGATCCCCGCCTCGTGGACCGCACCCAGTCCCTCCAGGGTCTGGCGGGCCAGGTCGAGGGCGACCTCCTCGCCGGGGATGCCCCGCAGGATGCGGTCCGCCAGGCTGCCCCCCTCGGCGACCTCGGTGACCAGGTACGGGCGCCCTTCGTAGACGCCGAAAGCCATGATCTGAAGCACGTTGGGGTGCTTGACCCGGGCCAGGACCCGGGCCTCCTCCCCGAAACGGGCCGGGTCGGCGAGCGGCCCCTTGGGCTCGAGGACCTTGACCGCCACGGGACGTCCGAGTTCCAGGTCGAAGCAGCGGAACACCATGGCCGCAGCACCCGTCCCGAGCTTGCGCTCGAGGCGATAGCGATCTGCGATCACGGTCCAGGCTCCGGACATCGGGTCCGGCCAGTGTAGCCCCGGCCTACCGCTCTCCCCCTTCCCGGGCTACGCTCGGCCCCGATCGGAAGGGAGGGGAACCCATGGACGCGCTCCGAGGCCGACGGCTCCTGCCTTCCCTCCTCGCACCGCTCGCGCTGGTCGCCGGCTGCGCCGCGCCGGGAGGGCCCCCCGGCTCCATGGAGCTCGAACTGGAACTGAGCGACCGGACCTTCTGTCCCTCGGGGCGCCTGATCGAGGGTCCCGCCCGGAGCGAGCAGATCCGGGCCACGGTACGGGCCCGGGCCCGCCAGGGGACGTTCCGCAGCCCGCCGGAGGCCATGCTGCGGATCGTCCTCTTCCCGGAGGGAGAACCCCTCCAGGTCCTCCAGCGCGAGGAGGTCCCGGTCCCCGGCGAGATCGGGGGCGACTGGATCCCGCTGGCGATCAAGGCCCCGCTGGTCCCGCCGCCGCGCCAAGGCAGCTTCGTGGTCCGGGCCTCGCTCGCCGACGGATCCATGGTCGAGGACCGCATCGGGGTCTGGTTCGACGAGCGGGCATGCCCGGAGCCCGGGAAGGCCGCGGACCCGACCTCGGCGACGACCTCCGACTCGAGCTCGGCGACTCCACCGGTCTCCCGCCCCGCCAGCGGCTTCGCAGACCAGGTACGGATCGGGATCGAACCGAGCTGGGAGTGCGACGCCGAGGGCGGGGTCCATGATCTGAGGATCCGCGCCCGGGTCGAGAACCACCGGACCCCGGGACGGGCGGTACTGCTGGGAGCCCTGGAAGCCGAGGGGATCCCGGAGCTCGACGCCTTCTCCCTGGTCGAGGGCCGCCTGGTCTCGGGCTACCTCCAGGTGGGGACCACCGCCGTGTTCGAGGCCCACGGCTGGACCGAGGTCGGGGACAACCGCATCGAGGTCCGCCTGTCGCGCTACCCCGACGTGGTCGCGATCGGCGAGTTCGAGATCGACTGCGGCCCCCCTGGTTTCGCTCCCGACGAGGAGTGATTCGCGACCACGGCGCGGCCCACGAATCGAGCGGCCCCCCGGGGAGGATCCCCGGAGGGCCGCTCGTTCCTCCCTGCCGCCTCGGGTCAGGCGGCGCGCCGCTCGGGCCGGGGCGAGACCGGCTCGGACACCTCCTCCCGTTCCGGCTCGGCGGGACCGGCCAGGCTACCGACCACCACTTCCTGGGCCTTCACCTTGGCGGCGGCCAGGCCCATGGCGGCGGCCTCGAGGCCCTGCTCGACGATGTTGCCGAGCAGCGGGTTCCCGTCCTTGAGGCCGGACACGATCTGGCTGACCCCCAGTCCCTGGGCGAAGCGTTCGGTCATGGTGGCCAGGGTGTTGGGATCGCCGAAGATCTGGAACTGTCCCTGGGCCATGAACTTCCCGAACGCCTCGGCCATGGCGATCCCGACCTCCTTGCTGGCCGACACCTGCAGGCGAGCCAGCTCCAGGTGGATGGCCGTCTGCTGGTGGGCATCCTTGGCCTCGAGTTCCTGGCGCAGGACCTCGACCCGCTTGGCCTCGACGCCGACCCGTTCGGTCTCGACCTCGACCGGGATCATCTCCACGGCCTTCAGGCCCTCGGCCTCCCTCCGTCGGGCCTGCAGGTCGGCCTCGGCGATCCGGACTCGTGCCAGCGCCCGGTTCTCGGCGGCGAGCTTCTCGGCCTCGGCCTCCCGCACCTTGGTGTAGGCCTCGGCGTCGGCGGCCTTGCGCACCTCGATCAACTGTCGTTCGCCCTCCTGCTCGGCCTGCAGCACCGCCTTGTCCCGCTCGCGCCGGGCCACCTCGAGGACCGCCGCGGTGATCGCCCGCTCCGCCGCCTCGCGCTCCTTGGCCTCGGCATCCCGCTGGGTAGCCTCGGCCTCGGCCCGCAGCGCCTCGGCCTGGGCGATCTCGATCTGCTGCTGTCGGAAGGCCAGCTCCAGGGCCTTCTTCTTCTCGATCTCGGCGGTCTCCCGGGCCTTCTCCTCGGCGACCAGCGCCGCCTCGCGCTGGATCTCGAGGGCACGGAGCGCCCGATCCTTGGCCACCCGTCGGCTCTCGACCTGCTCGGCCTGGGCGATCTCGAACTCCGAGACTTCCCTCAGCCGCTCGGCCTCCCGGAGCTTCACCTGCGCCTTCTGGTCGGTCTCGGCGAAGGCCCGGGCCCGTTCCTGCTCGAGCACCCGCTGGCGGGTGACCACGTTCTCCTGGGTCATGGCGATCTCGGCCTGGCGCTCGATCCGGTTCTTGATCACCAGCTGCTCGTTGGTGATCTCGGCGGCCTTGCGCAGGCCCTGGGCGTCGAAGACGTTGTCCTTCTTCAGGAGCTTCACGTCGGTCTGGTCGAGCTGCGAGATGGTGACGGTCTCCAGGATGAACCCGTTGGGACGGATGTCCTTGGCGATGGCGTCCTGCACCCGGGCCGCGAACTCGTCGCGGTTCTGGTGCAGCTCGTTGAGCTCCATGGTGGCGGCCACGGTCCGGAGCGCCGAGACCAGCTTCTCGAGGAGCCGCTCCTTGATCTTGGCGGGATGGGCTGCGTCCCGGCCGAGGGTGGTGGCGGCGGCCTTCACGCCCTCGTCGTTCTTGTTGACCCGGATGAAGAACTCCGCCGAGACGTCGACCCGGAGGAAGTCCTTGCAGATCAGGGCGTCGGGCCCCTGGCGGACCACCTGCAGGTTCATGGTCTCCAGCAGCACCCGGGTCAGCTCGTGGAAGCCGGGGACGACCAGGGCGCCGCCGTCGATGATGACGGTGGGCTTGCCCCAGCCGGTCCGGAAGAACGACTCGTTGGCCGAGGTGCGGACGTAGAGGTTGGTGTAGACGAGCACCGCGGTGCCGAGCAGGGCCAGCACCAGGCCGGCGGTGCCGAGGACCGCGCCGCCCAGGGCGTCACGGGGGGCCAGCGACATGCCGCCCACCATCAGCGCCAGGGAGACGAGAAGCCAGAGAGGGACGAGGAGTCCCATGGGAGATCCGTCCTTTCGAGGTCGAGGAGTGGTCGAGAAGGGAGAGCCTGTGAACCTGTCCACGCCCTGCGGGCGTCACGGCCTCACGTCTTCAGGACACACCTCCACTTCGAAGTTCCCGCGGCGGGGATCCCAGACCACCAGGATCACGGGGGTCCCTGCCGGCATCGGATCCGGACCGATGTTCAACGCCTGGTACTGGAGCTGGTTGCCATGCGGGTCGGCAACCCGCACCACGCCTTGCCGTCCCGGCTCGATGGGGTAGAGGGCCTCCCCGATCCGACCGAGCAGGTCCCGGTCCCGGACGCCGTGGGTCTCGGTCTTCGGCAGCCATCGCACCGCCATCGCAGCCACGGTCCGGCTGGCCAGCGCGCTCGCCAGGCCCGCCAGCGCAGCCGAGATCGGGAAGAAGGCGACCGGGGAGACGAGCGCGGGAGCCAGGACCGCATT
This sequence comes from uncultured bacterium, assembly GCA_964403795.1. GTDB lineage: Bacteria > Muiribacteriota > UBA6191 > CAZXTJ01 > CAYOHP01 > CAYOHP01. The sequence continues at coordinate 55,535 of CAYOHP010000008.1, forward strand.
GGCGACCCAGCCGGTCATCCCCCAGACGAAGCAGAGGGTGGTGAGCAGCAGGGCGAGCGGAGCCTTGCCGATGCCCAACGCCGCCAGCGCCCCGGAGACGAGGACGGCAGGGAGGTGCGGGCCGGAACCGGCCGGAGCCACCTCGGCGGCCACGATCTCGCCATCGAGGTCGGCGTCGAGTTCCCCGGCAGCCCCGTCGCCGGCGACCTCCAGGTCGCCCGCGTCCGCGCCCACCTCCACGTCCCCGGCCCCGGCGTCGACCTCGGTCTGCCCCTGGTCGTCGAACCCCACGGCCTGGAGGACCAGGAAGACGCCTCCCATGCCGAAGGGGACGAGGAAGACGAGGTTCCACCAGGCGAGAGGATGGTTCGTGGGCATGGCCGCCGTTTCCCCGGGCCTTTCGTCGGTCCGGTATCCAGGCGGCCTCAACGTCCTGTCCGCTCGCCGGCCATGCCCCGCACTCCGCAACCGGGCCCGGACGGTGCCGCACATGTGTCGACCCGGCAGGCCGGGAAGCGTCCTCATCCCGCGAGCGCGACCTCGCGTGCTCCCATGGGGAGGACGCACGAGGAGGCGCGGCATGCTCCGGCGGTATCCCTGGACCCTGGCGATCGTGATCGGTGGTTGGCTGGCGGCGGGACCGCTCCGGGCCGGGATCGAGGACAACGTCGAGGGCCTCGCCGACCTGCGCGCCGAGATCATGACCAAGGTCCGGAGCAACGAGCTCAAGACCGCGGGCCCCTGGAACCTGAAGTACGTCGGTCCCCTGCCCCAGGGCGCGCTGGTGTTCCTGAAGGCGCTCCCGGAAGCCGCCTTCCAGACCAGGCCCACCGCCGCCGACGGCTACGAGGTCCGCCTCAAGGACTCGAAGGCCCTCTTCACCAAGGTGACCGGCGAGCTGCGTCCGATCGGCGTCTCGATCACCAAGACCCTCGAAGGGCCCGGCCTCGGGCGGGTGTACGTCACCTTCCAGACCAAGGGCGGGAAAACCCTGGACCTCGAGAAGCTCTTCAAGGCGGGCATGATCCGCGACATCGAGTGGTCGGACCGGGACGCCGTCTCCTTCATCGGCTACGTCGGCAAGGAGGCCGGCTTCGAGCGCAAGCTGGGCCACGGCGACACCCCGGTGCGCATCAAGCTCACCCTCCAGGAGGAGGGCGACCTCTACACCTTCACCGAGTGGCTGCCCCGACTGGGCGTCGAGCCGGAGGCCGCCGAGTCGCTCTGGTAGACCCGGGTCGGGTCTCCGGGAGACCGTTCCGCAGGACGGCCCGCGACCGGGCTTCCCGGCGCCGGATCACGCCTCGATGCGTTCGATCGAACCGCCCAGGCCGAGGATCTTCTTGTCGAGGTTCTCGTAGCCCCGGTCGATCTGCTGGATGTTGGAGATGACGGTCTCGCCGCGGGCGCACAGGCCGGCCAGCACCATGGCGATGCCGGCCCGGATGTCGGGGCTCTCGACCCGCTGGCCGTAGAGTCGGCTGGGACCGACCACCACGGCACGGTGGGGATCGCAGAGCACGATCCTCGCTCCCATGCTCTGGAGCCGGTCGGTGAAGTAGAGCCGGCTCTCGAACATCTTCTCGTGGACCAGGACCGTACCCCTCGCCTGGGTCGCCACCACCAGGGCGATCGGCATCAGGTCGCTGGGGAAGGCCGGCCAGATCCCGTCGTCGAGCTTGGGGACCGCGCCATGCATGTCGGTCTTCACCTCGAGCTCCTGGCCCCCCGGCACCAGCAGATCGCCGTCCCGGAACCGCATCCGCACCCCGAGACGCCCCAGGCCGATCTCGATCATGCGGAAGTCGTCGGGACGCACGTCCTTGATCAGCACCTCGCCGCCGGTGATCACCGCCGCGGCCACCCAGGAGCCGGCCTCGATGTAGTCGCTCCCGAGCCGGAACCTGCCACCCGAGAGCGACTCCACGCCTTGGATCTCGAGGGTCCCGGTGCCGACTCCGCCGATCTTCGCCCCCAGTCCGTTCAGGAACCGGCACAGGTCCTGGACATGGGGCTCCTGGGCGGCATTGAGGAGCCGGGTCGTACCCCGGGCCAGGGCCGCAGCCATGACGGCGTTCTCGGTGGCCGTCACCGAGGCCTCGTCGAGGAAGATCTCGGCGCCCTGCAGACCCTGGGCCGCCTCCACGTCATAGCTCCCGTTGACCTCGACGGTGGCGCCCAGCCGCTCGAAGGCGAAGAAGTGGGTATCCACCCGGCGGCGCCCGATCACGTCTCCCCCGGGAGGAGGCAGCTTGGCCCGGCCGGTCCGGGCCAGCAGCGGTCCCGCCACCAGGATCGAAGCCCGGATTCGGGCGCCGAGCGCCTTGTCCACCTCGGAAGTCCTGAGGTCGGCGGCCTTCACCTTGACCGAACCGTCGAGCTGGCGGGTGACCTCGGCCCCCAGCTGCCGGAGCACGTCCATCATCACCTCGACGTCGCGGATCCGGGGGACGTTCTCGAGGACGATCTCCTGGTCCGAGAGGATGCAGGCCGCCAGGATGGGCAGGGCTGCGTTCTTGTTCCCGCCCGGGGTGACCTCTCCGGAGAGGGTGCGCCCGCCGCGCACCAGGTATCGGGACGACATCAGAGATCCTCCCCACGCATGGCGTGACCCGCTCATTCTAGCGCCGATCCCCGGGGCTTTTGTACTTCCTCGTGCCCCGAGGGCGCTCCTGAAGTCGATCCTAGAGGATGGAGCCTTCCCGAAGCGATCCCTCCTCCGGCGCCACGGCCACGGTTTGGATCCGCGCCCGGAGCGGGCTACCTTGGAGAAGTCCAGCCCCGAGCGGAAGGATCCCCGATGCAGACCGTGCGGAAGACCACCGGCGCGAGGAAGCGGACCGCCAGGCTGGTCCTGGCGATCGCGATCGCCACCATGCCGCTGACCACCGGCTGCCAGATCATGTCCATGCTGGGTCCCCTGATGTCGGTCTTCAGCGGACTCTCGGGCCTCTTCAAGGGTGCCGGCGGCGGCGCGGCGGCGGCCGCGGCCCCCCAGACCAACGCCACCCCGCCGGCCGCCCAGAACGCCTCGCTGTTGAAGCTCACGGCGACCGACCCGAGCGACCCCAGCAAGGTCGGCGGCAAAGGTACCGGGACCGAACCCGGCAAGGACACGCTGGCCGGCAAGTAGGGGTCTCCCCCCGAGCCCACCAGCCTCCCGCCCAGGGCGTCCCCCCGCACCGGAGTGGTAGCGTTCCCGACCTCATGCGGGTTCTGGTAGTCCGCCCCGATCGGATCGGCGACCTGGTGCTTACGCTCCCGAGCGTCGAGGCCCTGCGTCGCGCCCTGCCGGAGGCCCGGATCGAGGCCCTGCTGGCTCCCCGGGTGAGCGGCCTGGCCGCCTGCATCCCGGCGTTCGACGGGGCGGTCGAGGACCCGGGTGGCCTGCTCTCGCTGGCGGGTAGGCTCCGGGACCAGGCCTACGACCTGGCGGCCTTCCCCTACGCGAGCTTCCGCCACGTCGCGGCCGCGGCCCTCGCCGGGATCCCCCGGAGGATCGGCAATGGGCTGAGAGCCTTCTCCCCCCTCTTCACCGATCGGGTCCGGGTGCACCGTTCCCGGCCCCCCCTGCACGAGGCCGTCTACTGCCTCAGGCTGCTGGAACCGCTCGGGATCGAGCCTCCCGCCGGCCTGCCGGCGCCCTCGCGCCTGGTGGCGCCACCCGAGGCCGAGCAGGCGGCCGACGCCCTGCTGCCGCGCCGGGAGACGGGGAGGACGCCGGTGGTCGTGGTCCATCCCGGAGGCGGTGGCAGCGCGGGGCGTCCCGCGCCCGCGGAGTTCGCCCGGTTCGCACGCAGCGCGGCCCTTTCGGCCTTCCCCCAGGGCCATGGGATCGTGGTGACCGCGGGTCCCGGCGAGGAGGCCCTGGCCGACCAGGTGGCGCACCTCGCCGGCGCCCGACGCCTGGCCCCGATCCCTGACCTGGCGGTGCTCACCGCCATGCTGGGCCGGGCCGATCTCTTCCTGGCGGGCTCCACCGGACCGCTCCACCTGGCGGCCGCCGCGGGCGCCCCGGTGCTCGGCTTCTACCCCTGGAAGGCGAGCCAGCAGGCCGATCGCTGGCGACCCCTGGGCTCCCGGGTGGCGGTGCTCTCGCCCGACCGGGACGGTTGCCGGGCCTGCCGGGACGCCACCTGCGAGGCCCCGGAGTGCTTCGTCCGGATCACCGACGAGGCCGTCCGCGCCGGCGCCCTGGCCGCCACCCGGGCCGAGGCACCGGCATGACCCGTCCCCGGCTCACGGTCACGGTGATCACCCTCGACGAGGAGCGCAACCTGCCGCGCTGCCTGGCCTCGGTCGAGGGCCTCGCCGACGAGATCGTGGTGGTCGACTCCGGCTCCCGCGACCGCACCCGCCAGGTCGCCGAGGCCTTCGGGGCCCGTTTCCTGGAGAACCCCTGGCCAGGCCACAAGGAACAGAAGCAGCTCGCCGTCGACCGTGCCGGCAACGACTGGATCCTCTCGCTCGACGCCGACGAGTGGATCACCCCTGAGCTCCGCGCCGAGATCTCCACCCTGCTCGACTCCGATCCTGGGCCGGCCAGCTACGCCATCAACCGGGTGACCAAGTTCATGGGCCGATTCATGTGGCACTGCTGGCAGCCGGACTGGAACGCCCGCCTGTTCCACCGCTCGGTCGCCTACTGGGGCGGAGTGAATCCCCACGACCACGTCCACCGCTTCGACGGCGGCGAGCACGCCCGACTCTCGGAGCCCTTCTTCCACGACAGCTACCAGTCCATCGCCCAGTACCTCGATCGCATGAACCGCTACACCTCGATCGCGGCCGACGCCCCCGAGGCCAAGCGCTTCCGCTGGTTCAAGCTGGTGGTCAGCCCGATCGCCGGCTTCCTCAAGATCTACGTGATGCGGCGGGGCTTCCTGGACGGGCTCCACGGGTTCGTGCTCTCGGTCTACGCCGCCACCTACGGGTTCTCGAAGTACGCCAAGCTCTGGGAGAAGCAGCTCGGCACGCCCGACCCGGATCCGGGCGGCCCCTTTCCCGATGCCGCCTCCGTACTCGAGAGACGCCGATGACGGGGGAAGGTCGGGAGCCGCGCCCCGGCATGGTCCCGCGGACCCCGGCCGGCCTCCCCCGCCGCCACGCCCCGGAACGCATCCTCCTGATCCGGCTCTCGGCCCTGGGGGACGTGCTGGTCACCCTGCCGCTGCTGCGCCGTCTCCGGGAGGAGCTGCCCGGGACCCGGATCGACTTCGCCGTCCAGGACGAACTGGCGCCGCTCCTGCTAGGACATCCCGACCTCGACGGCGTGGTGTCGATCCCGGTCCGCGCCCTGGGCCGGCTGCTGGCGCGGCCTTGGCGCTGGCCCGAGGCCCTCTCGAGGCTGGGCGCACTCCGGCGGCGGCTGGCCGGGCCGGGGTACGACTGCGTGCTCGACGCCCACGGCAACCTGAAGTCGGCGCTGGTGGCGCGCCTCAGCGGTGCCCCGCGGATCCTCGGACCGGCACCGGGAGAAGGGCGCGAGGGCAACGCCCTCTGGACCACCGAGCGCCCCCGGCGTCCCGCCTCGACCCGTCGCCACCGGTCGGAGCGCGCCCTGGCCCTCCTCTCGCCGCTCGGGTTCGAGCCGCGCTGGGCCGCGCCGCGACTGCCGGCGTTCCCCTCGGATTGGGCAGACCGCGCCCTGGCGGCAGCTCATGGGGAGGGACCCCCGGTCCTGCTCCATCCCGGCACCAGCCCCCGGGCTCCCCACAAGCGCTGGCCGGCGGAACGTTTCGGCGCCCTGGCAGCGAGGCTGGCGGGGGCGGGGGCCAGGGTGCTGGTGGTCGGCGGGCCCGGCGAGGACGACCTGGTGGCCGAGGCGGTGGCCGCCTCCCGCGGGACCGCCGGTGCGCTCCCCCGGCCGCCCGGCCTGCCCGAACTCGGCGCCCTGGTGGCCCGCGCCCGCCTCTTCGTGGGCGCCGACTCGGGACCTGCCCACCTGGCCGAGGCCTGCGGGATCCCCACCCTGGCCCTCTTCGGTCCCAAGGATCCGACCCTCTACGGGCCCCGTCGTGGGCTCTCCGTGCGGGTCGACGTGCCCTGCGGACCCTGCGGCCTGAGGCGCTGCCCCCTCCCCCGGCTGGCCTGCATGGAGGACCTCTCCCTGGAGGCGGTGGCCGCCGCCGCGGTCGGGATGCTAGAAGGGAGTCTGCCGAAGGCCGTCGGACGGCAGGGACCGGTCAGGATCCTGGTCGAACCGGCGAGGAGGCGCGAGTGAGCGGAATTCCCGAGGGGGCCAAGGTCCTCCTGGTGGGACCCAACTGGCTCGGCGACATGGTGATGGCCGAGCCGGCGCTACGCGCCGCGGCCGCGGCCCGTCCCGACCTCTCGTTCTCCTGGCTGGCGCCGGCCTCGCTCGCACCCCTCCTGCGCGGCCACCCGGCCCTCTCCGAGGTCATCGCCTGGGATCGCCGGGGCGAGCATCGCGGCTTCTTCGGTCGGGGCCGGCTGCGGGCCAGCCTGCGGGAGCGGGGATTCGCCGCGGTGGTACTGCTCCGCAACTCCCTGGGAGCGGCCTGGGATGCCTGGCGGACGGGCATCCCGGTCCGGATCGGCTTCTCCTTCTTCCCGCGCAGCCTCCTGCTCACCGAGGCGCTCCCGCTGCCTCCCGGCTTCCGCTCGCGGCACCGTACCGGGAGCTACCTCGACCTGGTGCGAACCCTGGGGGTCGCCCCGGACGCTACCGCCGGACCGCCCCGGCTGGCCGCCCCCGAAGCCGAGAAGGCCAAGGTCCCCGGACTCCTGGCGGCGGCCGTCGAGGGCGGCGGGGACGCCGACCTCACCCGCCCGCTGGTAGGGATCCACCCGGGAGCTTCCTACGGTCCTTCGAAGCTCTGGGGAGTCGAACGCTTCGCCGGCTTCGCCGACCGGTGGATCGAGGACCACGGCGCGACCGTGGTGATCCTCGGAGGTCCCGACGAGGTCGAACTGGGTCGCTCCATCGTGGCCGGGATGCGCACCGCCTCGGATCATCCCGCCAAGGTGCGGAACCTGGTCGGCTCGACCCCCGACATCGCCACCTTGGCCGCCGTGATGTCCGACCTCGACCTCTTCCTGGGGAACGACTCCGGGCCCTCCCACCTCGCCGCCGCCCTGGGCATCCCCACGGTGGCGGTGTACGGCTCGACCTCCACCGATTTCACCGGGGTGCGCGGCGCCAAGGTGGCCCCCCTTTGGGAGCACCTGGACTGCTCGCCTTGCTTCAAGCGGGAGTGCCCCCGGGAGGACTACATGGCCTGCATGGATGCGATCCCGGTGGCCCGGGCGTACACTTCCGCCTGCGAACTCCTCGGGATCCGGGAGCGCGCCTTCGAGGAGATCCGACCTGCCGTGGGGGACACCCCCACCATGCCCGACCGGGGGGACTGACCGAAATGTCGCTTTCCATCCTGATCGTCGACGACGACCGCTTCACCCGCAAGAAGGTCTCGGCCATGCTCGAGGGCCAGGGCTTCCACGTGCATGCCACCGACGACTGGGCCGAGATCACCCGGATCGTGGCCACCCGCCACATCGACGTGATCCTCATGGACGTCGAGATGCCGGACCTGACCGGGGACCGGCTGGCCAAGGTCATCCTGAAGACGGTCGCCGAACCCCCCAAGATCCTGCTCCACTCCTCGCTCGATGCCGCCGTCCTCGACCAGAAGGCCAGGGAGATCGGCGCCCAGGGCTACATCACCAAGGGCCTGCCAGCCGAGGAGTACGCCGAGCGCATCGAGGCCTCGATCACCGGGAAGGCCGCCAGCTTCGAAGGCGGCCATCTGGGATTCGGGACCGGCAAACCCCCGGCCTGACAGGTTCGCCCCCCTCGGACCGCCTCCTGGACACCCCGGGCTCGTCCTGCTGCACCGGTCGCCCCACCCTGCTACCTTGAGGGCATGATCGAGCTCCAGCCGAAGGGTCGTCAGAAGCCGCTGACCGAGCTCCGCAAGCCGCGCTTCTGGCCCATGCCGGGTCTGCTGCACGTGGTGATCGGACTGATCGTGGTGGTCCTGCTGGCGGCCGGCTTCCTGGGCTCGACGCACCTCCTGGACCTGATCCTCAAGCGGTCCGAGGCGGGCACCGCCTCCGGATTCGGGGCAGGGGTCCACCTGCTGTTCGCCGGCTGGCTGGGGATCGCGGTGGCCGCCGCCCTGCTCCTCACGGTGGTCGAGTCCTTCGGCGGGCCGGAACGGCTGCGGGCGATCTTCGACCAGGAGGCCTGGTTCCGCTACGGGAAGGCGAGCGCCCACATCCGCGAGATTCTCCACAAGGACGAGGTCCCGGTCGGGTACGTCGAGGTCGACCATCCCGACATGAGCGCTCCCAAGCTCTTCGAGCGCCTCTTCCTCCTGCTCCTCATCCTCTCCCACGTGGGCGTCCTGGCGGCGGTCCACCGCCTGGCCTCCAACGACGGGTACCAGGCCTTCACGCTCTGGGTGAGCTTCGCTCCGGTGGCGACCCTGGTCGTCTGCGGTGCCTTCGCCTGCTGCCGTCCTTCCAGCGGCTTCCTGATCCTGGTGATGGCGATCTTCCCGATCTTCCACCGGGTCCACTGGAAGATCGACCCGGTGGCCACCGGCCCCGCCCTCGGCCTGCCACCGCTCAGCCTGCCGATCGGACTCGTCCTGCTTGTCTTGCTGACCGGGATCCATCTCCTGAGAGCCCAGCGGGACCACTCCCTGCTCGTGGTCACCAATCGGGGCGTCCGGCGCTTCCATGTCTCCGGCTCCGAGGCCACCCTGGTCGACAAGGCCGACCATCCCCTGGTCATGGTCGCCACTCCCACCGCCTCCGGCTGCCGGATGCAGATCGGCGGGAGCCAGGGTCGGGAGAAGCTCCGGCCGGTCCACCTGGTGGGACCCAACGAATCCGAGGCGGTCGCGGCCGCCGCCCGACCCCACTCCGAGAAGACCATCCTCGAGGGGAGCGGCGAGCCCAGCGGCATCGCGGGACGCCTCGGCGAGTTGCCCATGCTGGGGGTGGCTTTCGTGCTCCTGCTGGCGCTGGTCACCCACCAGATGCTGCTGCCTCCCGTGATCGGTCGCCTCGAGACCCAGCGACTCCTCGACCAGCACCAGGAGGAGTGGGTGGCCGGGAAGGGCATGCCGCTGGCCGACGACCTGGGCAAGCTGCTCGCCGCCAACCCGGCCCTGGGTCCTGCCCGCCTGATCCGGGCCCAGATCCTGGCCGACTCCGGCCATCCCGACCAGGCAGCAAGGGAAGTCGACGAGTTCCTGCGTCGCCGGGCGCCCTGGGCGAGTTCGGCCCTGGTCGTCCAGGCCGAGGCCCTGCGCGCCACGCTTTCCGCCCCTGCCCCGGGGGCGCCGGCGAACCCGCCGTGACCTCGGGGGAGGCGGCACCGGTCCGCCTTCCAGAGGCCCTCTCGGAGCGCTTCCGGGTCCTCGGTACCATCGGTCGGGGAGCCATGGGAGCGGTCCTCGAAGCCGAGGACCGGATCCTGGGCCGGCGGGTCGCCCTGAAGCTCCTCTCGCTGCCCGGCAACGACCGGGAACTCCGGCGCTTCCAGCGCGAAGCCGTGGCCATGGCCCGTCTGCGCCATCCCAACGTCGTGCAGGTCTTCGATTCGGGCGTGGAGGAGGGTGTCCCCTACCTGGTCATGGAGGTCCTCGAGGGTCGTGACCTCGATTCGGCCCCACCCGACGACCCCATGGCGGTGCTGCTGCCGATCGCGGACGCGATCGAGGCCTGCCATCGGGAGGGCATCCTCCACCGCGACATCAAGCCTGCGAACATGTTCCTGACCCGAGAGGGCCGGCCGGTCCTCCTCGATTTCGGGCTCGCCCGGGACACCGCCAGGACCCAGCTCACGTCCACCGGGATGGTTCCCGGGACCCTGGCCTTCCTCAGCCCGGAACGCTTGCGAGGGGACGACTCGGGTTGGCCTTCGGACTGGTGGTCGTTCGGGGTCTCGCTGTTCCGGATCGTGGAGAGGCGCCTGCCCTTCGATTTCGACGCCTTGTCGGCAGGAGCCCGCGGCGACGCCATGGATCTCCCCCGCTTCCACCGGATCCATCCCGGGTCGGGGATCGCCAGGGTGATCGCCGCCTGCCTGGATCCTGATCCTGCCCGACGGCCCGCTTCCCGGGCCGACCTCGAGTCGATCCTCGAGTCGGAGCCGGAGCCGGAGCCGGGCCCCTGGGGAGGACCGGACGACGAGGCCGGACCCGGGTCCGACCCGGCCATGGACTCACGACTCGCGGGCCTGGACCGGGGAACCCGCACCTTCCTCGCGGTCTTGCTGGCGGTGGGTCTCGGGTCGCTGACGGCGGCCCGCTGGCTGGCACGGGGCAGCCCCCCTAGGAACCCGGAAGGATCCCGGCCGACGCCGGCGGACGGCACGATCGGGAGCCGGAGCGAGGACGAGTCCGGGACGATTCCCGGGGAGCTGGGTCCGGGCTATCCCTCCGAGCTCCGGCGCGAGGCGGAGGCGAACCTGGGGACCTGGCTCGATCCCCAGGGACGCCGATCGGAACCGCCGGGCGGGACCGCGCCTCCCGGCTGGCGCCCGTACCTGGACGATGATCCCTTCGAATGGGGCGCGGTGCTCCGCCGCCTGACCGGGCCGTCCCGCTTCGCCCGCTGGGCCGGCCAGGGGGGCCAGGTCTCCTCGCTGCCGATCCCCTTCCTCGACGAACTCTTCGCGGTCGACGGCTGGTTCCTGGCCCAGGATCTGCCGCGCCCGCTCTTCCCCTACCTGTACGTGGTGCCGGCGAGCGACGACGTCCCGGTCGCCGGCTCGCGACTCTCTCCGGTCGGGACCGGGAGCCTCCCCGAGACCGTCTCGGGTTGGCTGGCGACGGCGCTGCGGGCGCGCCAGCGCGGCCTGGAACTGCAACGACGCTTCGAGGCCCAGGTGACGGCCGCCGCCAAGGGTGGCGACCCCGGAACCCTGCCGGTGGGCGAACTGCGCCCCTTCCTGCCGGCCATCGACTCGCTGCGCGCCCTGATCGAGGTGGGTTCCGCCAATCCCGCCCGCCGGCGCGCCATCCGGGCCTGGCTGCGGGAAGGCTCCGAGGAGGTCCACGCCCTCTGCTATGCGCTCTCGCGGTCGCTCTCCGAGCAGCCGCAGCTGGCGCTGGCGGCGGCTGGGATGGGCATCGAGGCCATGGAGGACCTGCGCTCCCTCTTCACCGGGCACCTCACCGGACTCGACTGGGAACAGGCCACCGGAAGGCCTCCCGTCTCGCCGCCCGACCTCCTGGTCGCCGGATGGTTCCACCTGCAGACCGCGGTGGCATCCCGCCGGGGAGGTCGCGACGCCCAGGCGGAGCGGGAGCGCTGCCTGGCTGGGCTCGACCGGGCGATCGCCTCCGCCCCGGGGAGCGGCACGGCGGACGCCTGGATCCGGATGAGGGCCTTCGACGGCCACTTCGAGCTCATGCAGGCGTTCCCGGGCGCGGTTCCCTTCCGCAGCTTCTACGAAGCCCACACCGCCGAGCTCCAGGCCCTCCACTCCCGCTGGTTCCACGCGGGCCCATGGCGGCGCGTCATGGAGGACTACCTGGACGCCCGCGAGCTGGCCCCGGCTTCGCTGGACGCGGCCCGGAAGCTCTGGGCCTGGCTCGCCCTCCAGATCTCCCGACGTCCCACGCTGCTCGAGGATCCCGAGCGCGCCGATCTGTGGCGACGCTTCACCGCCCGGTTCGCACCGTGACGGGTTCTCCGCCCGGCTACTCCCAGCGCAGCGCCTCGATCGGGTCGAGCTGGGCTGCCCGCCAGGCCGGATAGACGCCGAACACGATCCCGGTGCTCCCGGAGACACCGAGTCCCGCCAGTACCGCCCACAGGGGGACCTCGGCATTGAAGTCCCCCAGCCACTGCAGGAGCAGGACGCCTCCACCCCCGATGGCCAGACCGAGCAGGCCACCCAGCATGGCCACCACCACGGCTTCGCCCAGGAACTGGACCAGGATGTCGCGACGGGTGGCCCCCAGCGCCTTGCGGACGCCGATCTCGCGGGTCCTCTCGGTCACCGAGACCATCATGATGTTCATGATCCCGATGCCCCCGACCAGCAGCGAGAGACCGGCGCTGGCCGCGATCAGGAAGGCGAAGGCCCCGACCGCCGACTCGGCCCGGCCCAGGATCTCGGTGAAGTTGAAGACCGCCACCAGCGGTTCGTCCCCCGGGGGAGGAGGATGGAGCACCACCATCAGGTCCTCGATCTCCCGCATGGCGCGGTCGACCAGGGCGGGATCCCGGGCCTTGACGTTGATCATGCGCAGGACCCGCCGCTGGGAGACCTTGCGGAACCATGTCTCGATCGGGATCACGACCTGCTCGTCCAGCGAGTTGAAGCCGGCCCGGCCCTTGGCCACGAGCACGCCGACCACCTGGTAGGGAGCGCCGCGGATCCGCACTTTCTCGCCCACCGAAGGCGCCCCGTGGAAGAGCTTCTCGGCGATCTCGGCTCCCAGCACGCAGACCCGCTGGGCGGTCGACGCCTCGTTCTCGTCGAAGAACCGCCCTTCCGAGAGGTCGAGGTAGCGGATCCGCTCGTACTGGGGCGTGGTCCCCAGCACCTGGGCCATCACGTTCTCGTCGAAGTACTTCACCTGGAGCGGCTTCGAGGTCTCGGGAGCCACCCATCCGACGCTCGGGCAGTTCCGCAGGATGGCTTCGGCGTCCACCGGTTCCAGGAGGTTCGACATGTGCAGCGAGACCCCGCCGTGACCCTTCTTGCGGCCCGGGAAGACCAGCAGCAGGTCGGTCCCCATGGCCTGGAACTCCTGCAGGACGCGCTCGCGGGCCCCGTGCCCGACCGCCACCATGACGATGACGGCGCCCACTCCGATGATCACCCCGACGATGGTGAGGGCAGAGCGGAGCTTGTTCGCCATCAGGTTGTGGAAGGCGATCCGGGCCGCGATCGCGAGTACCCGCCAGGTCCTCACCGCGCCACCCGCTCGTCCCGCACCAGGACCCCGTCCTTCATGTGCAGGATCCGGTGCGCCTGCTCCGCCACCTCCCGGGAGTGGGTGACCACCACCAGGGTCGTACCCTCCCGGTTCAGTTCGGAGAAGAGGGCGAGGATCTCGTCGCCGGTCTTCGAGTCCAGGTTGCCGGTGGGCTCGTCGGCGAGGATCAGGCTCGGGGAGTTGACCAGGGCCCGGGCGACCGCGACGCGTTGGCACTGGCCGCCCGAGAGCTGGGACGGGATGTGGTCGCAGCGGTCGCCCAGACCGACCCGGGTGAGGACTTCCCGGGCCCTGCCCCGGGTGTCGGTGTGCCCGGCGTAGAGCAAGGGAAGCTCCACGTTCTCGAGAGCCGTGGACCGGGGGAGCAGGTTGAAGCTCTGGAACACGAACCCGATCCGGGTGTTCCGGATCCGTGCCAGGTCGTCCTCGGCGAGCCGGGACACGTCGACCTCGTCGAGGAAGTAGCTCCCCGAGGTCGGGGTGTCGAGGCAGCCGAGCTGGTTCATCAGGGTCGACTTCCCGGACCCGGAGGGTCCCATCAAGGCGACGTACTCCCCGGCCAGGATCTCGAAGGACACGCCGTTCAGGGCCCGGACCTCGTTGGAGAGGCCGCGGTGGTAGACCTTGGCGAGATCCTCGACCCGGACTACCCGTCTCCGGTCTTGCCCTCGTCCGGCTTCTTCGCCTGGCCCGTGTTGCGCTTGCGCTTCAGGAACCAAATCGGGTCCTCGCCCCTCTCGCCCCCGGGGGTTTCCGTGTCCAATCGCCCCAGGACCACCGACAGCCCCTCGGCGAGACCGGTCCCGGTGATCTCGACCTGGGCCTGGTTCCGGAGTCCCGTCTCCACCGGCAGGCGATCGATCGCCTCGGGGCGGGCGGGGTCGCGGACCAGGTTCACCCAGGTCCCGCTCCTCCCGGTGCGCAGGGCCGCGGGCGGGACCCAGAGGGCCTCCGCCCGGCGATCGGTCACGAAGCGCACGGTGGCACTCATGCCCGGCTTCAGGAGCGTCACGCCCCGCCCGACCACCTCGACCTGGACCTCGAAGGAGGTGACGTCGCTCTCGGTCCTCCCCATCGGGGACACCCACTTCACCCGCCCCTCGAACGCCTCCTCGGGAAAGGCGTCGCAGACCACCTCGGCAGGGAAGCCCTCCCCGAGCCGACCGGCGTCGGCCTCGTCGACCATGGCCTTGACCGAGAGCCGGGACACGTCGGCCAGGATCAGGAGCGGGGTCCCGCCCCCCACGTTGGAGATGCCCGAGGCGATGATCTGGCCCACCTCGACCTTCCGCTCCAGCACGATGCCGTCGATGCTGGCCCGGATGGTGGTGTCGGCCAGCCGCTCCTTCGCCCGGTCGAGCGCCACCTGGGCCTGGATCCGACCGGCCTCGGCCAGCACCACCTCCTGGGCCATGAGCTCGACCTGGCGCTCCTGGGTCTCGACCAGCCGGACCTCGGCCTCCAGGGCCGCCACCGAGGCCTCGGCCCCGTCCCTGGTCGTGGAGGCCGCCTCGTAGGTCTGGCGGGAGGCGAGACCCCGCTGGAGGAGATCGCGCTGGCGCTCGAACTCGTGCCGGGCCCGCTCCCGTTCCGCCAGGGTCCTCTCCAGGTTGGCCCTGACCCGGTCGCGCTCGATGGCCACCCGGTCCTTCTCGAGTCCGAGCCGGGTGGTCGCCTGGACGAGCCTGGCGCCCGCGGTCATCACATCGGCCTCGGCCAGTCGCACTGCCTGGAGTTCCTCCCGGGGGTCGATGAGCGCCAGGGTCGTGCCGGTCGTCACCGCGGCCCCGGCTTCGAAGGGAATCCCCAGGATCTGACCGGAAGCGCGGCTCTTCACCTCGACGGCCCGGGCCGGCTGCACCGGACCGGCCGCGGTCACCACCACCTCGACGGGTCCCCGTTCGACCCTGGCGGTCGGCAGGACCTTGGTCGGCGCTGCCGGTCCGCATCCGGGGATCGCCCCGATCTCCATGATGGCGACCAGGAAGACCAAGGTCCGGGGCCACGGCCGAAGGTCGTCGGCTCTCATGGGGACCCGGTCGCCGCCAGCAACCCGGCGACCTCGGGGAAGCCCGCGGCCTTGGCCCTCTCGCCCGGGGTGCGTCCGGAGCCGTCGCGTCGGGTCCGGTCCGCGCCCCTCCGCAAGAGCTCCCGCACCACCTCGGCGTGTCCGGCCCCGGCCGCGGCGTGGAGAGCCGTTCCACCCTGCGGGTCGATCTCCTCCGGATCCTCGCCCCGGTCGAGCAGTTGGGCGACGAGGTCGCTCCACCCCAGGGAAGCGGCCTGGATCAACTTCGAGGTGGGCCGGACCTCGGGTACCGGGGGGGCCGGGACCGGAGGACGGGGGGCGGCACGGGGAAGGGCGCGGGTCGGCGCCCGGGCCACGGCAACGGGAGGCGCTCCTGGGGCAGGAGGAGTCCCGGAGGCGACAGTCTGGACCGCTGGCGCGGTGGTCGCAGGCGGGAAGGCCGGGATCAGGGGCTTGGCAGGCACCGGCGGGGAAGCCTGGGCGGGTTCCAGGGTCCGGGGCGGGACCGGTGCGGCATCCTGGACCGGGTCCGAAGTCCCGGCCGGGGCCTGTGCCGCATCCCGGACCGGATCCGAAGCTCCGACCGGGGCCGCCGCCGGCGTCGGAGCCGGAGAGGGAAGGCCTGCCTCCAGCGCATCGAGGCGGGCCATGAGTTCCTGGATCCGCGGATCCGCTCCGGCAGCCGGATCCCCGCCTTCCGCCCGGGCGCGCTGGCGGGCCGCCGCCAGGACCAGGGCATCGACCTCCTCGATCCGGGCCTCCAGGTCCCGGACCCGGACGGCGAGCTGCTCCGAGCGACGCAGCCGGGCTCCCTGGGACCAGCTCGCCCCGGCCGCGGCCACCGCCAGCGCCAGCCCGACACCGAGCACCAGCTCCGGAGCCCGCTCGATCGCGCCCGGCATGGCCACCTCCGCACTCCGAGCCCAGGCCCAGAGGGTACACTTCCCGGGCCCGCGGAGGCGTCGCCCCACGCCGCCCGCAGGACTCGCATGCAGAGCCCCAGCACGTCGACACCGGAGAACGGCACCCCCCTGGTGGTGGGCGCCGGCGGGGTCGGCCTGCTGCTCGCCCACCTGCTGTCGAGCCAAGGACCTCCCTCCCCGGAGGTCCCGGCGGTCCGGGTCCTGGGTCGGGGCGAAACCCTGGAGCGCCTCCGGTCCGAAGGCTTCGTGGCCTTCGACGCGGGCGTCCACACCCATCGGCCCGAAGCCCAGGATTGGGAGGACTGGCACCGGGACCCGCGCGTCGGTCCGGTGCTGGTAGCGGTCAAGGCGGGCGACCTCGAGGCGGTCCTCAGGAGCCTGGCCCTGCGTCCCGAGGGGATCTCCTGCCTCTACCTCCTCCAGAACGGCCTGGGCATCCTGGAACTCGCCCGCTCCCTCCTCCCGGACGTCCCCACGGTGAGGGTGAGCTGTTACACGGGAGTCGCCCGCGAGGGCCGCAACACCATCCGGGTCCTGGGCCGGGGTCCCTTCCGGATCGCCGCCGAAGGAGCCGGCCGCTCCCACCTGGGGTGGCTGCCGGCACGCCTCGAACCCACCGGGTTCACCGTCCAGGTGGTCGGATCCCCGCATCGCATGGAGTGGGAGAAGGCGATGTTGAACCTGGTGGTGAACGGCATCTGTTCCGTGCTGGCGGCACCCAACGGAGCGGTCCTCGAGTCCCCCGAGCTGGTGGAACTGGCGCGCGAGCTCGTGCGCGAGTGCGTGGCGGTAGCCGCCAGCCGCGGGGTGCGCGTCAAGAAGGACATCGAGGAAGCGGTCCTGGAGGCGATCGCCCGGGTCGCGGGCAACCTGAACTCGACCCTCCAGGACCTGCGGGCCGGTCAGCCCACCGAGCTCGACTTCCTCCACCACCGGGTCGTCGCCTGGGCCGAGGAAGGCGGCATCCCCTGCCCCGTGACCCGGACCCTGCTCCGGCTGGTGCGGTCCCACGAGACGAGCCGGCGACTGGCGGAGCCCCGGGTCACAGCATGAGCAGCGGGCGCTGGTTGGCGAAGATCTCGACCGAGCCGTCGGAGCTGACCATCAGGGCGACCCCGACCCGGCTCGCCTCCCGGCAAGCCTGGTAGCGCGCTCCCCGATGGCTGGTACGCGCCTCCGAGGAGAGCTTCACGATCGCACCGTAGGCCAGGCAGCTTCCCTTGGCGTCGAGGATCACCGAACCGTCCAGCGAGGCCAGGTCGCAGAGGACCTCTCGGGGGACCTTGGTCACGTCGTGCTGCACGAACCCGATGTCCAGGCCCCGGTCCGAGATGTGGCGGTCGGGGTACTCGAGGCGCTGGTCGGGATCGATGAGCGGCGTCGGCTCGGCACCCGAGGGCAGGATCACGAACAGGCCGCCCCGGCGCTGGAAGCTCATGTCCAGGGCCGCCGAGTAGATGTGGTGGGCGATCTCGGCCACCCGCCGCTCGTCGTGGGGCATGCCCTGGATGGCGCGGCGCAGCACCGCTGCGTTCTCGATGTGGTTCCAGACCTGCCACTGGCCCTGGGAGAGGGACGCCACCATGGTCCCCTTGTGCAGGCAGACGATGTCGCCGTGCTCGCTCAACCCGATCGCCAGGCTGGCCCGGACCGAGGCGCGCCCCAGGGCCTCGAAGCTGCGCGGCCGGTAGACCCTGAGGTCCCGGTCCCGCTGGTACCGGTCCTCGGTGATCGACATCAGGCCCAGGACCTTGCCCTCGCGATCCAGGCGCAGCGCGGTGTTGCGCCCGTCGGTCACGGCCAGGTAGCGGCGGTTCTCCAGGACGTCGAGCGGGAAGGTCCCCCGTCCCCCGGTACGCCGGCTGACGATCACCCCGTAGGAGATCTTGGAGTTCTCGTAGGTCTGCTGGGAGATGCTCCGCAGGTGGAGCAGCATCGGGGTGGGATCGAAGCGCAGCTTGGCGACGCTCCAGACGTAGCGGGCCACCGACAGCGATCCGATGTCGATGTGGAACGGCAGGATGTCGGTGCGCCGGCGCTGGCTCACCGCCAGGCGGGAGACCGTCGAGAGGCTTTCCACCAGGGTACCGACGAAGTCCGCGAAGGACCGGAGCGCCTCCCGGTCGAGGCGCGGGATCGGGACCCCGGCGAGCGTCCCCACCTTGCAGGCGATCCCCTTGCCCTCGCCGAGCCGGACCCGCACCCGGAGGACGGCACGATCCCGCTTGTAGACGGTGATGTCGCCGAACTCGCCGCGTCGGGGGGGGTTGGACTGGGTCCACATCCCGAAGCTCAGATGGGGGAACGGGCGTTGCAACGACGTCAGCAGTGAGACCATCTGCTGAAGATCGAAGATCTCCTTGATGGATTCCTTGGTGCGTTCACCGAGGACGACATCGCCCGACATGGCCCAGCTCCAGCCCGCGCCAAGCATAGAGCCCGGGAGTCGACGGGAGTCGAGGGATCTGATCCGGCCCGATCCTGGTCCCTCGACCCGACAATTCGTGGCCGCCCGGAGCCGGGATCCGGGAGGTCCACCGGTGCCGACCGCGGTCGCCCGGCGACCACCCGGCTAGCGGGAACAGCAGCCTGCGGATTCCTCGCAGGCGGGCTCCTCGGGGACGGCCTCCGGCTCGCACCCATGCTCGTGGCTGCAGCCATGGTCATGGCGGACGCTGGGCACCGCCTCGGGGCACTCGTGACCGTGGTGCCCGTCGTGGGGATCGGTCGGGGTCGCCTCGGCCGCGCAGCAGCCCTCCGTCGAACCGCCGAAGGGCAGGTCGTCCAACCGGATCACCTGCTTGAGGAGGCCCCGAGGTCCCTGGCGGAGCAGGGCCGAGAGGAAGGCCAGGGTCAGCACGATCCCGGCCGCCAGCTGCCAAGGTCCCGGCTCGTGGTGGCCGGCCCCCGGTACCCCGGCCACCGCGGAAGCCCGGATCCCGGGTACGAGTTCGACCGCCAGGCCCGCCACCAGGCAGGTCCCGATCACCGTGACCACGAAGAGGGCGGCGGTGCCGAACCCGTGCATGCGCCGCAGCACCGCGAAGGTCGTCAGGTTGGTGGCCGGACCGGTGAGGAGGAAGGCCAGCACCGCCCCCGGTGCCAGGCCCTTCTGCAGCAGGACGGCCGCGATCGGGGTCGCGCCCGAGGCACAGACGTAGACCGGCATCCCGACCAGGGTCATCACCAGGATCTGCTCCAGGACACCGAGGCCGGCCAGGGATTCGAGCGAGAGATGGGGTTGGATCAAGGCGGCGACCCCCAGCCCCACCAGGATCCAGGGACCGGTATGGTCGACCAGCTCCACCATCCCGTACCGGAACGCGACTCCCAGCCTTCCCCCGGAACCCGGGTGGAGCGAAGGGGAGATCGGATCGCCCTCGTGGACCCCGCCCGCGGCGCGGTCGGGCACCTCGGGGGACCAGGCGGAGACCAGGAGTCCGGTCCCGAGGGCCACGCCCACCGCGGCCACCAGCCTCACCAGGGTGAACTGCGTCCCGAGCAGGGGGACCGAGAGCAGCAGGGCATCGATGCCGAGCTCGGGAGTGGCGACCAGGAAAGCGATGGCGGCGGCCATCGGCGCTCCCCTCGACACCAGACCCTGGTACACGGGCACCACGCCGCAGGAACAGATCGGGAGGGGCAGCCCGAAGACCATCCCCTTCATCGCCTGGCGGAAGCGGCCGCCCGAGCGCAGCCAGGCGATCCCTGCCTCGGGGAGCATCGCATGCACCAGGCCCGCCGCCAGGAAGCCGAGGAGCAGCGCCGGGGCACTCTCGAGGAAGAGGTGGCGGAAGGCCTCGAGGGCACCGGGACCCTCGTGGTCGTGGCCCATCAGGAACAGGGCTCCCACCGCCAGCAGGGCCCCGGTACCGGCCCAGTGGGGGCAGTTGTGGGTCCGCTCCGAGAAGCCCTCGGGACCGGTCTGGTGGAGGATCACGTGGAGCACGCCGCCGGCCACCAGGGCGGCCATCATCCCGCCCGCGACGCCGTGGAGCGGCAGGGAGTCGCCCATCCCGGCATAGCCGACGGCGGTGCTGGCGGCGATCGCGGCCAGGGCCGCGCCCGCGTACAGGACGCCGAAGGCCGGACGCAGGGCCCACCAGACGAGCAGCCCGACCGGCAGGCGATGGATCACGATGCCGGCCACCACCGCATTCGAGAGGTCGGGGCCCAGGCCGCCGGCACCTCCGGCGGCCGCGGCCAGGGCGGCACCGTCCAGGGCGCTGTGCAGAGCCAGACCCAGGGCCGCCAGCGCCAGCACCAGCCGGTGGCGGGTTCCCAGGGGGCCGGAGACCCGACGCTCGGCCCAGGTCGGCAGCAGCAGTCCGGCCGTGAAGGGAAGGACGGCGAGGACCCCGGCCTCGGCCAGGGCATCGGGGAGCAGGTGCCCGAAGCAGAGCCCCAGGATGGACACCAGCACGAACCCGTCGAGCAGCTGGAGGCCCATGGCGCTGCCCCGGAGGATCCATCCCATGAGCGGCCCGCACGCCAGCACCACCGTCGAAAGGATGAGCCCGGTCAACAGAACGCCTCCGGGCTCCAGGTTACCCCGTGGATCGGCTGCCGGTCCGCTTCTCCGGTGGCGGGCACCTCGGGCCCCCCCGACGGTCCGTCGTGCTAGCATCCGGCCCAGGCGACGCGCCCGCCACCGATCGGCGCGTGCCCCGTCAGGACCCCGATGGAGACCCCGATCGCAGGCCGCCGTCCCCAGCGGGCCGCGACCGCCACCAAGGCCTTCGGAACCGGCCGGCGCGAGAGCCACGACGCGTCCCCGTTCTACGCCCGCTTCGAAGCTCCCGAGATGCGCCGGTCCGACGACCTCGACCCGGAGCCCCGGAGGGTGTCCGAGCCATGCGTCCTGGGCGACTCCCGTCGGCTCCTCGACCATGTGCGCCCGGCTTCGGTGGCGCTGGTGGTGACCTCACCTCCCTACTTCGCCGGCAAGGAGTACGAGCTGGCGCTCGGCCAGGGGCACATCCCCGGTTCCTACCTCGAGTACCTCGGGATGCTCCGGGACGTGTTCGCGGCCTCGGTCGAGGCCTTGGAACCGGGAGGCCGGATCGCCGTCAACGTCGCCAACCTGGGCCGCCGCCCCTACCGCAGCCTCTCGGCGGACGTGATCCGCATCTTCGAGGACCTGGGCCTGCTGCTCCGGGGCGAGGTGATCTGGCAGAAGGCCCAGGGGGCCACCGGGAGCTGCGCCTGGGGCTCCTTCCGCAGCCCGGTGAACCCGGTGCTCCGGGATCTCTCGGAGCGGGTGGTGATCGCCAGCAAGTGGCGGTTCGACCGGGCCGTCGCACCCGCTCTGCGGCAGGCCCGCGGCCTGCCCTGGGAAGGCTCGCTCACCGCCGACGAGTTCATGGAGGCCACCCTCGACGTCTGGAACCTCCCCCCCGAGAGCGCCCGCAAGGTGGGTCACCCGGCGCCGTTCCCGGTCGCCCTCCCCCAGCGCCTCATCGACCTCTACACCTACAAGGGCGACATCGTCCTCGATCCCTTCATGGGTGCGGGGAGCACCCTGGTGGCGGCGAAGCGGTCCGGGAGGCTGGGCATCGGCTTCGACACCGACCCGG
The DNA here is from genome assembly GCA_964403795.1 of uncultured bacterium. GTDB lineage: Bacteria > Muiribacteriota > UBA6191 > CAZXTJ01 > CAYOHP01 > CAYOHP01. The sequence goes on from CAYOHP010000008.1 coordinate 76,992, forward strand.
CCTACGTGGAGCTGGCCCGGGACCGCCTGCGGGACGAGCCACGCGAGCCGGGCGGGGCTCTCCACGACCGCGCGGCCGCCTCGGGACAGCCGGTCCGGACCCTGGCCGAATCGCTCCTCCGGGAGGCCGGCTTCGAGATCCTGGCGACCCGGACGCCGGTGCCGAAGTCCGGGGTGGCCCCCGATTTCGTCCTCCGCAGCACCGACGGGGGAGAGTGGTTCGCGGACCTCACCGGTTCGGTCACGGCCCGTCCGCGCTCCGGCCTCTCGACCCTGGAGACCGCCGCGGCCGCGGTGGGGCGGGCCGCGGCCCTGGCGGCTCGGGCCCCTGGCAAGCCGGTGCTGCTGCTGTCCACCGACGTTCCCTCCAAGGGGCCCGCAGCCCAGCTGCTCACCTCGGTAGGTCCCGGGATCGTGTTCGACGTCCTCGACCTGGGGTCGTCGGCAGCCCTTCAGCGTCTGGCCCGCTATGCCGCCGAGGGCGCCGAGGCCGGGCCCATTCCCGGATTCTGGAGAGGGCGCGACTTCGGACCCGGGGTCAGGTTCCGATTGTGAGTTCCTCCTCCCCATCCCCGGGCCCCGATCCGGACCGCGACCTCGCCTCCGCCCGTCGCTGGATCGCGGCCGGAGCCCTGTTGGCAGCCGCCGGGGTGGCGCTCGGCGCCTTCGGCGCCCATGGCCTGCGGACCCGGGTGACTCCCCGGGACCTGGAGATCTTCGAGACCGCGGTCCGCTACCAGCTCGTGCATGCCCTGGGCATCCTCGCCTGCGGCACCCTGCTCTCGCTGCCGCGCCCGGTGCCGGCCGGGACCGCGGCCGCCTGGCTGGTGCTCGGGATCGTTCTCTTCTCGGGGAGCCTCTACCTGCTGGTCGGGACCGGGATCCGCCAGCTGGGCATGGTCACTCCCCTGGGTGGGACGGCTTTCCTGGTGGGATGGATCCTGCTCGCCCGGGCTGCCCTGCGCTGAGCCCCTGAGGTCCGGCCGACCTCAGGTCCGGCCGGAACCGGATCCCTGGCGGCGGGGTTCGGAGCCGGCCCCGGAAGCGCGACCGAAGCGCTTCGCCATCCAACCCTCCAGGGCCCGCACGGCCGCCTCGGCCACCGGCGCCATGCGAGCCGCCTGGGACCGGGATTGGGCGAACTCCGAAGCGCGGGCCAGGGTCTCGATCCGGTCCGCCTCGGCGCGCAGGCGCCGGACCCCCAGGTTCCCGGCCGAGGACTTCAACCCGTGGGCGGCCCGGACCAGATCCTCCCCGCCGTCGCCCTCGGCGGCGCGGACGACGGCCGCCACCCGCACCGGAAGGTCGCGCTCGAAGATGTCGACGAGCTCCCGGAGGATCCGGGGAGCATCCTCCCCGAAGGCTTCGGCCAACTCGTCCAGACGTTCCAGATCAAGCTCCGCGGACGCGTCCGCCGGATCTCCCATGCCCCCACGCCCCCTCCGGCCGACACCTTGGGAGCCCGTCGAACCTAGAACCCCTGGCCGGGCTCTGCTAGTGTAGCCGTGCTCATCGTACCCCAGATCAAGGCGCGAGACGAGAGGAGAGGGTCATGTCCAAGACGGTACGGGTCGCCGTGACCGGTGCGGCCGGCCAGATCGGTTACCAGCTTCTGTTCCGGATCGCCTCCGGGGAGATCTTCGGCCGGAATACCCCCGTGGCCCTGAACCTGGTCGAGGTCGAAGGCGCCCTCAAGTCCCTCCAGGGCGTCGTCATGGAGCTCGACGACTGCGCCTTCCCGCTCCTGCAGGACGTGGTGGTCACCGCCGACCCCAAGGTGGGCTTCCAGGACGTGAACTGGGCCCTGCTGGTCGGCGCCGCGCCCCGCAAGCAGGGCATGGAGCGCAAGGACCTGATCCGCATCAACGGTCCCATCTTCGTGGGTCAGGGTCGGGCCCTGGCCGAGAAGGCGGCGAGCGACGTCCGGGTCCTGGTGGTCGGCAATCCCTGCAATACCAACTGCCTGATCGCCCGCAACGCCGGCAGCTCGATCCCGGCGGACCGCTGGTTCGCCATGACCCGCCTCGACGAGAACCGGGCCCGCAGCCAGCTCGCCAAGAAGGCCGGGGTCCCGGTCTACGCGGTCAGCAACATGGCGATCTGGGGCAACCACTCGACCACCCAGTATCCCGACTTCTTCCACGCCCGCATCCACGGACAGCCGGTGCCCGAGGTGATCCAGGACCATGATTGGCTCCGGACCACCTTCGTCTCCACGGTCCAGAAGCGGGGCGCGGCGGTGATCGAGGCCCGGGGCGCCTCCTCGGCGGCCTCGGCGGCCAACGCCGCGCTCGACACCGTGAAGTCGCTGGAATCCCCCACCCGCAGCGGCGAGTGGCACAGCGTGGCGGTCGTCAGCGACGGCTCCTACGACGTGGAAGAGGGCCTGGTCTGCGGCTTCCCGGTCCGCACCACGAGCGGCGGCTGGGAGATCGTGCAGGGCCTGGCCCTGGGCGAGTTCGGGCGCCAGAAGCTGGACGCCTCGCTCGCCGAGCTCCGCGAGGAGCGCACCGCGGTCGCCGACCTGCTGCAGGGCTGAGGGTGTCGGGGGGCTGGGGCGATCCCCCAACCCCCCGGCTCGCTCCGCTCGCGGGTGAGTGGCTGCCCTAATTCCCCGCCAGGGACTCGGTCTCCTTGGCGATGTCGCCCTTCCACATGGCGCCGTCGCGGTTGGTCTGGCCGGCCTTCTCGCGCTTGGCCTTGCGCTGGCGCTCGACCAGGTCGGCGTGGGTGGAGAAGTAGGGCAGCGCCTTGCCGACCATCTCGGCGACGCTCCGGAACCCCATCTCCTTCATGTAGCCGGCCAGGCCTTCCTGGAGGCCGGCGATCATCTCGTAGCCCTGGAGCATGGCCCCGGTGCAGATCTGCACGGTGCTCGAACCCATGAACAGGAACTGGACGCAGTCCTCCCAGGTCTCGGCCCCGCCCATGCCGGAGATCGGGGTGTCGGGGAGCGCCTTGGCGATCTCCATGACCTGGCGCAGGGCGATCGGCCGGACCGCCTGGCCCGAGTACCCGCCCGGCACCGTGTAGCCCTCGACGGTCGGCATGGGCCGGAGGGTCTTCAGGTCGATCCCGATCACGCACAGGATCGTGTTGATGGCCGAGATGCCGTCTGCCCCGCCCTTCACGGCTGCGGCGGCCGGCTCGGCGATGTGCCCGACGTTGGGGGTCATCTTCGCCCAGACCGGGATCTTGGCGACTTCCTTCACCCAGCCGGTCACTTCCTCGACCAGCGAGCAGTCCTCGCCCATCGCCATGCCCATCTTGCGCTCGGGCAGGCCGTGGGGACACGAGAGGTTCAGCTCGAAGGCATCGACCCCGGTGGCCTGGGTCCGCTCCGCGATCTCCTGCCAGGCCCCCTTCGAGTACTCCTCCATGATCGAGGCGACCAGGATGTGGTCGGGGTGCTTCTGCTTGCACTCCGCCAGGTCGTCAAGCCAGGCCTCGAAGGGGCGGTCGGAGATCAGCTCGATGTTCTCGAACCCGATCACCGCCTCGTCGGTCCGGCTCTTCAGCCGGGCGTAGCGGGGGACCGTGTTCACGACCTTGGAGTTGTCGAGGCTGATGGTCTTGCAGACGATCCCGCCCCACCCCAGGTCGAAGGAGCGGCTGATCACCTTGCCGTTGGTCCCCGGGGGGCCCGAACCGAGCACGAACGGGTTCGGGAACTTCATGCCGTTGACCACGATGCCGAGATCGGTCATGCCTCGCCCCTTTCCGGCCCCCCGAGGCGATCGCCTCGTCGAGGACTCATGCATTCCCCGGACGGTCCGGTCCCTCAGTCCGCTAGCTGCCCCAGATCTGGGCCCGGGCCGCGGCGATGTCCTCTTCCATGATGGTCTTGCGCCCATGGCCCCGGGCGATCACGGACGCCCGCAGGCCCAGCTTGCGCAGGAACTCGGCCGCCGCCTTGGTGGCCGCCGGGACCGAGTCCGCCGAGATCCGCATGCCCTCGGCGTCCTCCAGCACGAGCTTCTTCACGTGACTGGCTGCCAGCTCTGCCATGTCGCTCCCAGCCTTTCGGTCCCCCTCGGACCGGCCACCGTACCACTTGGCCCCCATGGCGGCAACGAGTACCCTCGACGCCATCCATGGCCAACCTTCGCCGCCTGCTCGTGGTGGTCGCGGTGCCCGCCGAGGCCCGGGCGCTGGGCGAGGCGCTGGGATGTCGCCCGCGCCGCCTCCCCGGTCCGTTCCCCCGATGGAACTGCCAGGTCGGCGAGCTGCGGATCTCCGTGGCCGCTTCCGGGATCGGCGCCGCCGCCGCCGCCGCATGCACCGCCTGGGCCGCCGGTCGCTCCCGTCCCGACCTGGTCCTGTCGCTCGGCTCGGCGGGGAGCCTGGCGCCCGACGAGCTCCCGATCGGAACGGTGGCGATGGTCCGCCGGGAACGCTTCGCCGAACTCGGCACCCGCCATCCCGACGGGCGCTTCGAGTCGGGAGGATCCCTGGGCCTCGGGGCCCTGGAGCCGAGCCAGGACTGGATCGACCTCGACCTTCCGGTCCTCCCGAGGGAAGGCGGCCAGCCGCGCCCCGGGACTCCTGCCTCGGCTCCCCGACGCGGGAGTCCCGCCCCCGACCTCGGGTCGCCTCCGCTCCTCTGCGATGCCCTCACCGTCAGCGAGGTCTGCGGCTCCCATTCGCTCCGGGAGGAACGGCGGGCCACCGGAGCCCGCCTCGAAGCCATGGAAGGCGCCGGCGTGGCGGTAGCGGCGCGGCGCTTGCGGTTGCCCGTCCTCGAGATCCGGGCCATCTCCAATCTGGCCGGGCCCCGCGACCTGGCCACCTGGGACCTGGCGCTCGGCAACCGCCGTGCCGCCACCCTCGCGGCCGCCTGGATCCGCGCCGGAGCGGAGCGGATCCCCGCCGGTGCGGGCCCGGTCGACTCCGACCCGGCCCCCTCCCGCCCCTCCCGGCCGAGGCGGTGGCGATGACCCCGCGCCTCCGGGTCGGGCTCTCCCCCTGCCCCAACGACACCTTCGCCTTCGAAGCGCTGCTCTCGGGGCGGGTGGCACCCGCCCTCCGCCTCGACCCGGTGATCGAGGACGTCGAGAGCCTGAACCGTCGGGCCCTGGCCGGCGAGCTCGAGGTGACCAAACTTTCCTTCCACGCCTGGCTCCGGTGCGCCGACCGTTACCTGCTGCTCCGCACCGGCGCCGCCTTGGGCCGGGGCTGCGGCCCCCTGCTGGTCCACCGGGATCCCTCGCTCACCCGGGGCGACCTGGGCCGCCTCCGGATCGCCATCCCCGGCGAGTTGACCACCGCCGCCCTGCTCCTCCAGTTGATGGCACCCGAGGCGAGCCACCTGGTAGCGATGCCCTTCGATCGGGTGCTGCCGGCGATCGAAAGCGGCGAAGTCGAGGCCGGCCTGCTCATCCACGAGCTGCGCTTCACCTACCGGGAACGGGGCTTCCTGGCGCTCGTCGATCTCGGGGAATGGTGGGAGTCCGAGACCGGCCATCCCATCCCGCTCGGGGCCATCGCGGCCCGCCGCGACCTCGACCCGGCGACCGTCGCGGCCTTCGACGAGGGACTCGCCGCCAGCCTGCGCCATGCCTACGCCCATCCCGCCGATCCGCTGCCCTTCATGCGATGCCATGCCGCCGACATGGACGAGGCGGTGATGCGGAGCCACGTCGGGCTCTATGTGAACGACTTCACCCTGGCCCTGGGGCCTGCGGGCGAGGCTGCGGTGCGGGAGCTGGCCCGCCGGGCCCGCGACCTCGGACGGTGCGGTCGCCTCCCCGAGCCCTGGATCCGGTGACGGTTCCCCGCCAGGCGACCCGAGGCACTGCTGGCAGCCTTCCCCCAGGAGACTTCAATCGGACCCGGGCACCAGGGCGGCCAGGCTCCAGCGCCGGGCCCGGCACCCGATCCGCGCTCCCCGGTCGCTCCAGACGACCGTGAGCCCCGGGACCACCACCCGCACCCCACCGCTCCGGAGGGCCCCGTCCTCGATCCCGACCACCGCCAGCCCGCCGCACCGGGGGCAGCGCCACTCGAGCGAGCGGTCGGAGGGGCGCGCCCCCACCGAGAGGTCGAAGACGGTGGTGGGTTCGCACTCCTCGCCGCAGGCCTCGCAGCCGATCCTTGCCTCGGACACGCCCCCGCTCCCTTCCCGCCACCCGCCGGGCGATTGTAGGATCGGTCCGCCATGGCGGTCGACATCGACATCGTCCATCTCGGGGAGCTCCGGACCCGGTCCACCCATCGGCCCTCGGGCGTGACCCTCGAGACCGACGCCCCCCTCGACAACGGGGGCAAGGGCGGATCCTTCTCGCCCACCGACCTGGTGGCCACCGGGCTCGGCAACTGCACCCTCACGGTGATGGACCTGTGGGCCCGTCGCCACGGGATCGACCTCTCGGGGACCCGGGCCCACGTGGTCAAGGAGATGGTGGCCGACCCGGTCCGCCGGATCGGCCGGCTCACGGTGAAGATCGAGATCCCGGCCTCCCGGGTGCCAGGCAGCGCCGAGCGCACCGCCCTGGAGCGGGCCGCCCACGGCTGCCCGGTCAAGGCCAGCCTGCACCCCGACGTCCGGGTGGACCTGGCGATCGAGTACGTGCAGGGCCCATGAGCGGCACCCTCCCCGTCTCCTTCGAGGACATCGAGGCGGCCAGGAAGCGGATCGCGGGCGGCACCCTGGTCTCGCCCTGCCCCGAATCGAAGCCGCTCTCCGGGCTCTGCAGCGCTCGCATCTTCTGCAAGCTCGAGTACCTGCAGCGCACCGGCAGCTTCAAGGAGCGGGGTGCCCGCAACGCCCTGCTCCTGCTCGCTCCCGAAGCCCGCGCCCGGGGCGTGATCGCGGCCAGCGCCGGCAACCACGCCCTGGGCCTCGCCTACCACGGGCGCATGCTCGACGTGCCGGTCACCGTGGTGATGCCGAGCTTCGCGCCGCTCATCAAGGTGACCACCTGCCGGAACCTGGGGGCCCGGGTGGTGCAGCACGGGACCGTGTTCCAGGAGGCCAAGGACCACGCCGACAAGATGGCCGCCGACGAGGGCCTCACCTACATCCACGGCTACGACGACCCGGCCATCATCGCCGGCCAGGGCACCATCGGCCTCGAGATCCTGGAACAGGTCCCGGACGTCGAGGCGGTGGTCGTCCCCATCGGCGGCGGCGGCCTGATCGCAGGCGTGGCCCTGGCGCTGAAGACCTTGAAGCCCCGGGTCAAGGTGATCGGGGTCGAGCCCAAGGCGGCCACCTGCTACACCGCGGCCCTCAAGGTGGGACGGCCCACTCCCGTCGAGGTCCGTCCCACCCTGGCCGACGGCCTGGCGGTCAGTCGAGTCGGAGCCAACGCCTTCGCCATCGCCCGCGACCATGTGGACCGGATCGTCCGGGTCGGGGAGGACGAGCTGGCCTTGGCCATCCTCCGCCTGGTGGAGCTCGAGAAGAGCGTGGTGGAAGGCGCCGGGGCCGCGCCCCTGGCCGCCTTCCTCGGCGACAAGATCCCCGAGATGGCGGAGCGGACGGTGGTGCTGCTCCTCTCGGGCGGGAACATCGACCCCACGGTGCTCTCCCGGGTGATCGAGTGCGGCCTGGTGGCCGACGGACGCCTGATCCGGTTCACCGCCACCATCAGCGACCGGCCCGGCGGCCTGGCCCGGCTCGCCTCGCTGATCGCCGCCACCGGCGCCAGCATCAAGGACATCACCCACGATCGCGCCTTCGCTGGGCCCGACATCTCGGCGGTGAACGTGCTCTGCACCCTCGAGACCCGCGATCGCGACCACATCGCCGAGATCCACCGGGCCCTCGAACGCGAGGGGATCCGCTTCACCACCCGCTCCGATGGGGCCTGAGAGACTGTGACGGGACGACGCGGGCCGGCAGCCCGGTCCAGGGATCCTCGCTCCGCCCCCGCCGGGGGACCCGCCCTCTCCGGTAGCCCGGGTCGGCTCCCGGCCCTGGCCCTGGCCCTGGTCTTGGCCGCAGGCACCGTGCCGCTGGCCTCGGGCCGCACCCTCCATGTCCGGGCCGGAGCCCGGGGCCGCCCCGACGGGAGTCCCGCCCGCCCCTATCCCTCGCTCGCCTCCGCCCTGCGCCGGGCCGACCCCGACGACGTGATCCGGCTGGCCGCCGGCCGCTACCTGCCGCCCCGCGGCTCTTCCGGCGAGACCCTGCGCTTCCCGGTCCTGCTGGAAGGCGGTTGGTCCCCCGATTTCCAGGCACGCGATCCCTGGGACCGGCACGCCACCGTGTTCGCCGACCCGCCGCCCGACCGCGCCCCCGACCGTGCCGATGGCCCGCGGCTGGCCGTCGAGATCGAGGACTCCCGTCCTGCGCCCGCCCCTCCCCCCCGCATCGCTCTCGACGGGATCCTCTTCGACGGCGGAACCCGCGCCCGCTACCCGGAACCCGGGGAGACCCGCATCCATCGGGGCAGCGATCCCGTCACCGGGGCCTCCACCCTGGAGGGTCCGGCGCTCCGGGTAAGGTCCCGGGTGGCGCTGCACCTGGGGCTCCACGCCGTCGGGGTGGTCGACCATCCCTCCGCCGAGGCCGCCCTGGACCTGTCGCTGGCCCCGGGGAGCCGCATCGACCTGGTCGACTCGGTGATCGCCCACGTCAGCGGCGCCGGGATCCGGATCCGGATCCAGGGAAGGGGATCCCCCCCGCCGCGCCTGCGCCTGGACGCGACCCGCATCCTCTGCATCGAGCGGGTCGACCCCACGTTCCCCGGGGGCGGCCACGGGATCCTGGCCCTCGATCCGATCGACCTCCACCTGCGCCGGAGCGAGCTCCTGCTGGTCGACGGCTACGGTCTGGAAGCCCCCCGGGGACTGCGTTCGCTCTCCGTCCGCGAGCTCCGGGTGGAAGGCTGCCTGCTCGGTCCCGCCCGCGTGGGTCGGGCCCCCGCCCCCCTGGGCAGCCCCTCGCCGGGGCGGCACGCTTCGCTGGCGCTGCCCCCGGCCTGGAGCCAGGTCTTCGCCTCCCGACCGGCCGCCGACCGCAACTTCGCTCCCGACGATCTCGACCGGATCGAGGCCCGCCAGCCCGAGCGCCTCCGGCTCCTGGGCCTGAGCGCGGCGGGACCGGCCTCGCTGGCCTGGCATCCCCGCCTGGGCCTCGCGGCCTTGACCGCGCTCGCTCCCCCTGTCCGGCCGCGTCGGGGTGGACCCGACCGGACGGATCCCCCTCCGCCGACTCTCCGCTGAGCCGCATCCCCAGCGGATCCTGATCCCGGCACGCTTCCTGCTCCAGCACGGACCGGGAGGCATCATGCGAGGACTTCTCAGGGATCCGCTGGACCTGGCCGTACTGCTCGGCTTCGAGCTGGGCGGACTCTGGATCGGGACCTCGCTGCTCTCCCTCGGGAACGACCCCGGGGCCCCCTTGCTGTTCCGCCTGGCGGGTCTGGCCGTGGTCTCGGGCCAGCTCTCGGTGCTCCTGGGGATGACCTGGTACCTGGGGATGGTCCAGCTGGCCTGCGCCTGCGCCTTCCCCTTCGCCCTGGCCGGGGTGCTGGCCGCCCCGATGTCGGGACCGACCTTCCGCACCATCGCCCTGGTGGCCTTCGTCTCGGTGCTGGCGGCCCGCTGGTCGGCGGGGCGGATCTTCGTGGTCCTGCACGAGGACGAGCTGGCCACGGCCTCGACCCGAGTCGCTTCCTACGCCTGACTTGGCCTGCAGCTCGCCCCGGTCGACGATCAGCGCGAGCCGGACCGGATCCGATGGGGGGCTCCCCCGTCGGGACCGTCGAACCCCACGCACAGGTCCTCGCCGCAGGGGAAGATCGCCTCGGCCTTGCCCTCGGGCGCCACGATCTCCCCGATCTTCTCGAGCCCGGGTCCCGGATCCATGAAGGCGTCGGACTCCCCGTCCCACTTCCAGAGCCCGAAAGGAGCGCTGCCCTCCCCGGTCAACCCGGTGAGGAGGAAGAGGCCCTCGCCCCAGCGGGGATGGTCCATCCAGGCCATGTCCCGGATCCCCATGCCCTCCAGGGCCAGGAACGAGAGGTGCCGCCCGTCGAGGTCCCTCCCGGCCTGCTCGAAGCGCACCACTACGGCGTGCCCCCGGAGCACCGGCCCCCGGAGCCCGATCCAGTGTCGGGTCCCCTTGACGGCGTAGCCCTCGACGTCGAGCCCACCCTCCTTGGACGGCAGGTTCAGGGAGCGGGCCAGTAGCGGATCCTTGCCCAGGCGCTTGCGCATCGACCAGGCCTGGCGAGCCGCCAGCACCGGCTTTCCGCCCTGGAGCGAGGCGTCCATGGCGATCAGGAAGTTCGAGTGCTCGTCCCACTTGCCGGGCTTGCCCCCGCTGACCGGGATCACCTCGGCCAGCCGCGCCAGGTTCTCCTCCCGGGTCTTGCCCTTGGGCTTCGAGCGCTTCAGGGTGCAGGACCCCATGGCGTAGAGCACGCCGTCCTGGAAGGCCACGCCCTCGAGGTCCACCTCGTCGGTCTTGCCCAGGTCGGCGCCCTCGTTGAGCATCTCCACCACGTCGAAGACATGGGCCTTCCCGGGCTTCCCGCCCTGGAACTCCACCAGGCAGAGTTCGGTGCCCTCGTCGACCACTACGGCCAGGAACCGGCGCCCGGCAAGCTCCACCGGGGCGATCCCGCTGACGTTGACCTTGCCCTCGGGGTTGGCGAGCGAAGAGAGGGGAAGGCCTCCCGCCGTGAGCGGGCTGAGTCCCAGGGTCCCGGCTCCGGCCGGGATCGCCCCGGCCACCAGGACCGCGGCCGCGCCAGCCATCCAGACCGATCCGAGACGCATGGGACCACCTTCCGCAACGGGCGGCCCACATTCTGATGCCAGGGAGCGCTTCGTCAACCCGGGGGTCGCGGCCCGGCCCGAGCCCGGACCTGTCCCCTCGGGAAGCTACGCTGGGGCGAACCGCCCCTCCACCCATGCAGGATCCTTCCAACCCCGACTCCTCCGGCCTCTCCCACCAACTGCTCCTCCGCTACGAGGTGCTCTCGCTCCTGGGTCGGGGCGGATGCGGAGCGGTCTACCGGTCCCGCGACCGGGAACTCGGCCGCGAGGTGGCCCTGAAGGTCCTCGAGGTTTCGCTCGAGGAAGGCTCGATGCGGGAGCGCTTCGCCCGCGAAGCGATGCTCACGGCCCGGATGTCGCACCCGGGGATCGTGCGGCTCTACGACTCCGGCATCGATCTCCGGGGCCACCCCTTCCTGGTCTACCAGCTCCTCGACGGGGAGGACCTGGCCCGACGTCGGGCCCATGGCGACCTCCCGGGAGTCGACACCGTCCTCGAGTGGCTGGTCGCGCTCTCGGAGTCCCTGGAGGCCATGCACGGCGAGGGGATCCTGCACCGGGACCTGAAGCCGGCCAACGTGATCGTGACCCGCGACCAGCGCCCGGTGATCTGCGACCTGGGCCTGGCGCTCGCCACCTTCGAACCGTCCTCCCTCACCCGCTCCGGATCCCTCCTCGGGACACCCCGCTACATGGCTCCCGAGACCCTCCGGGGCGAGCCTGCCAGCGTGCGCTCCGACGTCTTCGGACTGACCGCCATCGCCTACGAGTGCCTCTATGCCGCCCCCCTGCGGGCCAAGGGGGACCTCGGTTCCCTGATGCGGGTCGCCCACCTGGGCGACGAGCCGCCGCTCGGGTCCCTGCCTGCCGTCGACGAGTGGCTCCGTCGGGGCCTGGCCGCCGACCCGCGGGAACGCCCGGCCTCGGCGGCCGAGCTGGGAGCCGGGTTCCGACGGGCCCTGGCCGCCTCCGCTCCCCCGCCTACCGTCGCCGGTCCGGGCCGGCCTCCCGAGCCCGGTTCCCCGGCCCCGCCGGAGCCCGGCTCGAGTGCCCCCTACCCTCGCCTGGGTGCGAGCTCCGCCACCAGCTGGTCCTGGGGAAGGACTGTCCGGAGCCGGCAGGCCGTTCTGATCCTGGCCCTGGTGGCCGCCGGAGGGTTCCTGGTCTCGCGCAGGGACGGACGCCCCGATCCCGAGCCGTGGGCGGTGGCCGGGGCCGGCACCGGGGCCGACGCGCCTGCGGGCCGGTCCCCGCCCCCGCCGGTCGCCTATCCCGAAGCCGAGGAGCGCGAGCTCCACCTCCTGCTGGCCACTCCCGGACCCGACCTCGGGCCTGGCCAGCACGCCTCCAAGGAGTCGGCCTACCGGGCCTGGAGGCTACGGGCCCCGGCCGTGCTCGCAGCCGAGAACCTCGACACCCTGCGCCGCTTCCTGCGGGCCCTGGTCCCCTGGATCCGCGACCGGCAGGCGGCCGGGTCCCGGACCGGGGACGCCTCCCGGCGCCCGGATGCCGGCCCTGGCGAGAGCCGCGCCCCGAGTCCCGAGGACCGGCTGCTCTCCGGCCTCGGGATGATCGCGGACCGCAGCCACAAGGTGCTCTCCGAGATCGAGGCGGGGATCCGCGACGGCCTGGTGAGCCAGGCCTTCGAACGGTCGGCGGGAGACCCCGCCATCCCCGATCCGGAACAGTTCGGGGACTTCCGCGAGGCGGTGCGCGAGGCATTCTCGTCGCTGGTCCGGGAACTCGGGACGCCCGGCCCCGGACAAGGGACCCTGGCCTTTGCCGCCCAGTGCCTGGTGGTTCCCGACTGGGATCCCGAGCTGCTCGCGGCGGTCCACGCCGAGAGCCAGGTGCGGCTCCTCTCTCCCCTGCCCGAATCCACCCGTCGCCTGCTCCGGACCTGCCGGGTCCGGATCCTCGAAGCCTTCGATCGCGGCCACCTCTCCTGCCGGGACCGGCACGACGGGGCCATCGAGCTGGCGGCCCGGATGGGGGCGGACGCCTCGATGCTCCAGCTGGCGGGAGAGGAGATCGCCCGGGCCGTGTTCCTCTGCCCCGAGATCGCCACCCCCGAGGCCCTCGGCCTGATCGACCGCGTCCTCGATCGGATCGCCGCCGGGATCGACTCGGGGAGTCCGGTCGGCCCGGGGTCCCAGGCCGCGGACCTCGCCGAGGGCCTCTCCCGGCTCCGCTGGTCGCTGGGCCGCTCCGACCTGGATCGCTTCCAGGAACGGGCTCCCGGCGTCCTGGCCCGCGCCCAGCGGCTCGAGAACCTGCGGACCCGGCTGGAAGCCGCGTCCCGCCCGGACCCGCAGGAGCCATCCGGGCCGTAGCCCACCGGCGTCCGACCGACCCCTGGGGTCGGAGCCGAACCCGACCCCGTCCCCTCCGTGGCACGCTCCAGGGCATGGCCAGGACCCGATCGGGGAAGCAGGACCTCCAGGTGGCGCTCGCGGCCCTGGCCCGGTTCGCCGACTCGCCGCCCGAGCCCGAGGAGCGCCCCCGGATCCTGGCCGCCCTCGGCGACGCCCGTTCCCCGCTGGTGGCGAAGGCCGCCCGGATCGTCTCCCGTCACCGGATCGCGGAGGCGGTCCCCGCCATGCTCGCGGCCCTCGCACGCGCCTACCGCGACCCCACCCGGAGCGACCCGGGCTGCAACGCCAAGGAAGCGCTGGTCGAGGCCCTCGACGCCCTCGACCACCCGGAGGCGGAGCCGTTCCTCACCGCGGCCCGGCACGTCCAGCTGGAAGCCGCCTGGGGACCTCCGGTGGACACCGCCACCCATCTCCGGGCCCGCGGGGTGGCGGCCCTGGCGAACCTCGGGTTCCCCGACCTCCTGCTGGTGGCGGGTCCGATGCTCGGCGATCCCGAGGTCCCGGTCCGGACCGCGGCCGCCGACGCCCTGGCCCACCATGGCGATCGGCTGGGAGCCGGGTGCCTGCTCCTGGCGGCCCGTCGCGATCCCGAGCCCGGGGTACGGGGGTCGTGCCTGGAGGCCGCCTTGCGCCTGGCGCCCGAGTGGACCCTCCCGATCCTGGAGGCGAGCCTGGGGGGCAGCGACCCGGACGCCGCCGAGACCGCGGCCCTGGTCCTGGGAGGCAGCCACCGGGAGGACGCCCTGGACCTGCTGCTTGGCGCCCTGGAGGACCGGCCGGTGGCCACCGACCGCCTGCCCCTGCTCCGGGCCCTGGCCCTTCACCGCAGCGACCGGGCCCTCGAAGTCCTGGCGAGCCGGCTCGACGACGTCCAGCCCGCCGAAGCGAGGACCATCCTCGAGGCCCTGGCACCCCGGGCCGGCGAGCCCCGGGTCCGGGACGCGGTCACGGCCGCCCTCTCCCGGCGCGGCCCCGACTCCCTGGGCAAGGCCCTCGCCGCCTGGACCTGACCCGGACTAACCGCCCCCCGGTTCCCCACCCTCCGGCCCGCCCGCTCCGTCGGCTCCCCGGGGCTCTGCCCCCGGCTCCTCCGGGCTCCCGGGCGCCGTCCCCACCGCTCCCACCACCTCCGCCATCCTCGTCCGCCAGTCCCCGGCGGGCACCCGTCCCCTCGCCAGGGCCTCCCAGGCTTCCTCCACCCGGTCCGCCACCTCCCGGATCCCCGCGGCGCCCGCGATCACCGGCTCCACCCACTCCCGGTAGCGACGTCCCGGCCCGAGGTCCAAGCCTTCGAGCCCGCGCAGCGCGCCGCCCACCACCCTCACCCCTGCCATCGCCTTCATCCCCAGCGCCAGGGCATGGCTCCCGTCCATCGCCACGATGCCTGCCGCCACCGGCATGACGCGCGCCACGACCGGGGGGAAGGCTGCCAGCACCGCCTCCACCCGCGCCACGAAGGACTCCAGCGAAAGCTCCCAGTCCTGGACCGAGAGCCCGTGCCCCGAAGCCAGCACCTCGATCCACTCCCCCAGCCCGGGTCCGTACCCCTCCCGCCCGCCTACCGGGCCGGACCCGAGCTCCAGAGTCGCGAGCCGGGCAGTCCCACCCACCACCGGCTCGGGCCGGAGCGCGGCCAGCACCATGGCCAGCTCCCCGGAACCGACTCCTTCCAGCGGGGCCGCGGCATAGACCGCCTCGCAGTAGCGTCGCCCTCCGCCCGAGTCCCCCGACTCCGGCCGGAGCCGGGCCCTGCCGTAGAGAATGCTCTCCCGGGACTCCTCCGGCCCCGCGACCGGGATGCGGACCAGGCATCCTCCCTCGGTCCGCCATGGGTACGCGTCCCAGTCCAAGCTCCCGTCGTCCCCCAGTCCCACCAGGGAAGGGATGCACCACGGGTCCAGCCAGGCCGGGAAGCCGGCACTCCGCCCGGTCACCCCGTGCTCCGCCCCCGGTCGGACCGGACCGCGGGGAGCCGTCACCGGCTTGCCGAACCGGAGGATCTCCAGGTACCGCTCCGTCGCTCGCCTCCTCATCCGGCCAGCCCGGAGGCCCTCACCCGCGTCATGCCCGGCCCTTCGCCGCCCGCCAGGAACGAGAAGGACTCGAGGACCTGGAACGGTCTCCAGGTCTCGATCGCCTCGCGTTCCGTCACCCCGCCTGCAGCCGCCACCAGCAGACCGCCAAGGTGGGGGTCGAAGTTGGCGATCCCTTCGTCCTCCACGAAGCCGTAGGCAGAGCACCAGGTGACCGCCACCTCCGCCTCCGGAGCGAGGTACGAGGCCAACGACCTCAGCACCACCCGCCCCAGGACCTCGCGGACGCCCTCCAGCGGATCCTGGCTCCGGACCCGCGCCAGGGCTCCCCGCCCCTCGCCCAGGAAGCGCAGATCCGCCTTGGTCAGTGCCAGCACCACCCGCGATGCGGGCAGCCGGTCCATCCCTGCCTCGGCCAGGAACCCGGGCAGGTCGGCGTAGAAGCTCCGGGCCGGGTCCCGTCCCGCGGCATCGGCGCAGAGCACGATCCCGCGCGCCACCTTGAGGGCCTGGACCAGCCTCGCCCGGAACCCACCCATCGCCACCTGGTCGGTTCCCGGCCCCGCGCTCCCGGTACGGAACAGGGCACCGCCCGGTCCGTCCAGCAGGAGGAAGGCCGCCTTCCGCTCCCGGGACCCGAACAAGGACCGGGTCCCGATCGTGAACTCGAACCGGTGCTCCTCGACCCCATGGGAGGCGCCCACCCGCGGCACCCCGCTCCGCACCGCCTCCCCGGCCGCCTCGAAGAGGGCCCGGGTCGCGGGAGAGGTCGGCCGGACCCGGATCTCCGGTGCCGACCCGCCGGGCCGGCGATTGAGCACCGCCTGCTGCAAGGCCCCCACCAGCAGGGTCTTCCCGGCCCCCGGGGGTCCCGCCACCAGGAAGAGATCCTCCTCCGGCCCGCTCATACCCGGTAGCCCGTCCCTTCCAGGAGGTCCTCCAGCCTCGCCGCACCGCCCCTGGTCTGCAGACCCACCAGGGTCATGGCCCCTCCCGCCTCCACCCGCAGCGAGAAGGCCTTCCCCTGCCGCCGCGCCACGGCTTCCAGGTCGACATCCCGGTAGCGTTCCCCCACGGCCAGCAGCCGCTGATTGGAGGACCCCCTCCAGGCGAGGTCCTCGCGGTACAGATCCGCCCGGAAGGGCCCATCCACCAGGAGATCGGTCGCCGCCAGGAGTCCGGGCCCTCCCGGCCTCGCCTCCAACTCCTCCCGCAAGAGTCCCGTGTAGACCATGGTCGAGAGTCCCCGCTCCCTGGCCTCCCGGCACAGGGCCGCCACCGCCACGGCCTGGTCGGACGGCTCTCCCCCCAGGACCGTCAGGCCCTCCACGGTCCTACCCGCGTCATGCAGCGCGTCATGGACCGCGTCAAAGAGGCTCTGCATCGCATTCTCCACCGTCACCACATGGCCTCCCGAGGATCCCAGGAAACCCGGGTTCAGGCACACCTCCGTACAGCGGAGCGAGCAGCCCTGCACCCAGACCGGGATCCTCCATCCCGGGCCGTTGGCCAGGCTCGGGACCAGGGGCCGCAGAGGATGCCCCAACCTCAGTTCCATGACGCGCCCTCCCCGGGCAGGTCGACCCGGGCGGTCCCGAAATCCTCGGCGGTGAGCCGGGTCCATTCCTCCCGACCCGCGTCCTCCCGGTTCCGGAGCCGCCAGTTCCGGGCGCTCTGGGCCGCGGCCAGGAGCTTCTCGGCCTCCCCGGCATTCCCGAACGCCTGCCCCACCCTCGCACAGCCCTCGCGCAGCGCGGCCAGGCGCCCGAGGATGACCGGATCCGCCTCCGGTTCCACCCGGTCGTCATGGCGGGCCGCGGTCCGATGGACGATCTCCAGGAGCTCCTCGTCCCGGTAGTCGGGGAACAGGATGTGGCGGGCGAAGCGCCGGGCGAAACCCTCGTTGGCCGCCAGGAAGCGCCGCATCGGCTCCGGGTAGCCGGCCGCGACCACCGCCAGCTCTCCCTTGCGCTCGCTCATCCACCGGAGCAGCTCCTCGATCGCCTCCCGCCCGAAGTCCTGGGGACCGCCCCGGGCCAGTCCGTAGGCCTCGTCGATGAAGAGCACGCCGCCCAGGGCGCGTTCGCAGACCTCCCGGGTGCGGGGTGCGGTCTGCCCCACGTACTCGGCCACCAGGTCGGCCCGGGTCACCTCCACCAGCTTGCGGGTCGGCAGCAGTCCGAGTTCGGCCCAGATCCCGGCCAGAATCCTCGCCACCGTGGTCTTGCCGGTCCCGGGGTTCCCGAGCAGCACGGTGTGGAGCCCGGTATCCCCGGCGCTCGCCAGGCCCAGGGAACGCCTCCGGGCCCGGGCGGAAGCGTCGACCCACAGGCCCCGGACCTGGCGCTTGACGTCCTCCACCCCCACCAGCCGCTCGAGCTCCCGGAGCGGCCCCCCGGGACGGGTCGGCGCCACCTTCCGGAGGACGCTCCGGAGATCGAGGTCGACCGGGGCTCCCCGCAGGTTCTCGCCCCAAGGGGTCTCCCCGCCCATCCCGGCCATGACCGAGACGGCGGCCTCCGGGAGCCCGAGGGCCGGGAACCGACCCAGCCGGCTCCCGTCGGTCCCTCCGCCTGCGAACGCCGCCAGGAACCGTCCCGCCACCAGGGCCTCGGCCCGCTCCCGGGAGCCGCACAGCACCACCAGGTCGGCACCGCAGCCGGCCAGCAGGGAGGGGAGCCGGCTGAAGCGATCCTCGAGGTCCCGCTGCTTCCAGGCGCTCGGGACCTCCTCGCCCTCCACCCGGGCGGCCTCGATCCCCAGGTAGACGTCGTCCACCACGATCAGGGTCCGGGCGACCGCCTGCGTCCTCCGGCCGGTCTGCCAATCGAAGCCGGCCTGGATCGCGATCCGACCCAGCAGCTCCTCGATGCGGACCCACCACGGCGCGTTCTGGTGGTTCGACAGGACCCTGGTCCCCGCGCCCTCGACCATCAGTCCCGCCACATCCTCGGCGGTCAACAGGTCGTCGTCCTCGCCCGGACCCGGCCGAGGACCGGAGGACCCGGTCCTCCCGGCACCCGTCAGGCACCAGATCCCGGGCACCACCCCGACCCGGAAGCCTCCCCCGAGGTCGAGTGCCGGCAGGTGCCGCCCGCTCCCGCTGGCGACCACGATCTCCCGGTAGTCCCGGCGGGGCAGGAAGCAGAGCGTCGCCTCCAGCAGGGTGCCGGCTGGAGCCCGGTCGATGCCTGCGTAGAAGGGTCCCTCCCCGACCGCCGCAACCAAGCGGACGCCGCCCGTTCCCGCCGCCGCCATGCCGCGCAGGGCTTCCACCTCGGGCCGGGAGTGGCGCGTCATGAGCGGTTCGGCTCCTCGAGCAGGGTGGCCAAGCCGGCCCATCCGCTCCTCACCGGCTCGACCGGGCCGCTCGTCGGCCGGTCGCGGTTGGTGGTCTCGACCTTGCGCTCCTGCACCACCGACCGGCGGGTCAGCGCCTCGAGCAGGCTCCCGGCGCGTGCGGCACAGGTGGCGTTCGAGTCATGGCGGTAGCCGTCGATCGTGTAGCCGCCCTCCAGCCCGAGGTGCACGTCCACCCGGGCTCCCCCGAAGTCGCACTCCACCACCAGCGTCGACTTCCGGTCGCCGGGATCGGCGAAGCGCTGCTCGAACTTCGTGAGCGGTCCGTAGATCCGGGCGAGCTCGGCCAGCAGGAGCTTGGCGCGTTCCTTCCGCGCGGTGGCCAGCTCACGGACGGTGGCCAGGCTGGCGGTCATGCGCCCGGTCGCCTCCTCGACGCGGGAGATCTCCTCCTCCAGGCGTCCGGCATCGACTTCGATCGCCCGGTGGCGGCGGAACGACGTCGCCAGCTTGCGGGTCACGCCGTCGAGAGCCCGCAGGGCCGCCTGGACCTCCCCCTGGAACCATTTCTCGAGCTCCGGCTCGACCAGTTCCCGCCTCAGCCGGGCTACCCGATCCGCGGTAGCGTCCCTCCTGGCCGCCAGCTCGGCCCGCCTCGCTCGCGCGCTGCGCGCCAGCGACCGGACGCTGGCCGCCACCCCGGCCGCCATCCCCAGCGCTGCCTGGACCTGCCCTTCGAGGGAGAGCCGGGTCGCCTCCGCGAGACGTTCGGAGGTCTCCTCGCGCCGGTCCCCGAGATCGAGGTCCTCGAGATCCCCCGCCAGGGTCGAGAGCTCCTGCCCGGCCCTGCGGATCGCGTCCTCGGCCCGGGACGCGTCCTCCCGGTGGCGACGCAAACCCTCGCCCTCGACCCGGCGGGATCTCTCGTCCTCGACATCCTGGCGGCCTTCGACCAGCTCCCCGGCCCGTCTTGCCGTCCGCTCGGCCTCGACCACGCCCCCCTCGATCCGCCTCGCCGCCTCGACCAGGGCACGCCCTGCTTCTTCCAGGCCGGTGTCCTCGGCGTCGTCGCCGGAGGCATCCTCCCGGCCTGTGGCGATCCTCGCCTTCCGGAGCAGTTCGTCGATCCGGGATTCGCTCCGCTCCCGGCAGGTCACGATCCGATCCTGGAGGCGCCGCAGCTCGGCCACGTCGGCTTGCAGCAGCGCCAGCTCGTGCATCTCCCTCTCCAGGTCCGCTCCGGGAGCCTCCAGGCGGCGCTTCCGGTCCGCGATGCGGGTCTCCAAGCGGCCTGCCTCGGCGAGCAGTCGGACCATCTCCTCCCGGGCGATCCGGGTCTCCCGGCGGCGCACGGCCCTCCGGTACTCCGCCCAGGTCTCGTAGTGGACGCCATCGACCCGGTAGCTCATGGGGACTCTCCCGGCTCCTCGCCGCAGACCAGTGCCAGGTAGCCCTGGAGAAGCCGCGTCTCGAGTTCCAGCGCCCTGCCCTCGTCCTCGAGGTCCCGGCGGCGTCCCTCGAGGGCCCGGAACCCGGCCGAAGTCGCGTCCATGCCGCGCTCCAGCTCCTCCAGATCCGCGAGCACGTCCTCGCCAGCCCCGAATCGCGTCGCCAGGGCCTCGAGTCGGGTCCTCCAGGCGCTCACGCCGGCTCCTCCCGGAGGGGATCGCTCTCCAGGTCCCATGTCCGTTCCAGCCGGGCATCGGACCCCCAGACCGAGAGGCCTTCCCGGAGGAAGCGGGCCGCGCTCTCGGGATCCTCCCGCACCAGCGCCCGGAGGGCCGCCAGGACCTCCGCCGAGACCCCTCCCTTGGCGGCCAGGTCCCGGGCGAGCCGGGCCGCGACCTGGATCCGCTCGGCCAGGCGCTCCTCCATCCCGGCGACCTCCCGGCGGAGGGTCTCGAGCTCGGCCTCGGCCGGGACATCCCCCCTGGCGCGGATCCGTTCGATCAGCTCCCCGGTCTTCCGGCGTCGGGCCGCGGCACGGGCGGCCCGGAGCTCCTCGACCCGTGCTCCGAGCTCCCGGCGGGCCCGCTCCAGGGCGGCGATCCTGCGCTCCGCCTCCTCGACCCTCCATCCGACCGCACCCGGATGGGCCAGCACCTCGAGGCCGGACTCCAATCGACGGCATCGCGCGGCCTGCTCCCGCAGGATCTGCCGCAGTCGCGGTACCGGGCCCCCGAGCATCCGACGCGCGAACTCTTCCAGCGGACGCGTCATGGAGGGTCCTCCGGGGAGTGGGACGCCAGCTCCCGCTCCAATGCGTCGACCTCGGCGGACAACTCGGCCTCCCGGTCGAGCCTGGAGAACAGCCGCTCGAGCTGGGCCAGCGCATCGGGTTCCCCGGCGCCGGTCCTGGCGACCTCGGCCTCCAGCTCGCGGATCCGCTCCTCGCCACGGGCGACGATCGCGTCGGCGAGCCTCGCGACCGACTCCGACTCCGAGTCCGACTCCGGCTCGAAGACCGCGATCCGGGCGGCCAGTTCGGCCCGTTCGCCCGGGCCGAGCTCGAGATCGGAGAAGATCCGGGTCGCCCGCAGCAGGTCCTCGATCTCCGCCTCGCCCGCCTCGGCCAGGTCGCCGAGCACCGTCTCCAGGAGTCTCTCCATTCCCTCGGACGCGCTCCCGGCCCAGGCCTCGATCCACCGCTCGACCCGGGCGGTCCGGCTCACGCCGTCACCTCGACGGTACTGGCGGGATGGAGCCTGCGCCCCAGCCTCCGCAAGGACTCCCGGACGCCGGCGTCGGCCCCCTCCCGATCGGCTCCCGCCTGGACCAGCTCCACGGTCCCGGCCAGGGCCTCGATCACCTTGCGTTCCAGATCGGATCGGCCCTTCGCGGCACCTGCTCCGGGGGCTTCCCCGGTGAGGAACAGGTACACCACGGGGATGCCCAGCGAGCGGAACCGGTCCAGGCACCGGTGCCAGGCTCCCGACCTCCGCCGCGCCTCCGCGGGTCCCCCTGCGACCCGGCGCAGCGCTGCCAGCGGACTCGTGGCCTGCCACGGCAGCGAGGGCGGGGAGTTCCCCATCACCAGGATCCCGAGTTCCGGGGGGTTCTCCGCCTCCACCCGCTCCAGGATCCGCTCCAAGGCGCGCTCGATCGGATCGAAGAGGTCATAGCCGGGGTGGTAGCCCGCTCCCCCAAGGAGAGCCGACGCCGAGGCCCCCCCGGCACTCCCGAGCTCGCCGACGGGGTCCTTCAGGTCGGTCACGCCCTCGGGGACCCCCATCCCCTCCGGGATCACGTCCGCGACCCACCAGGCGTCGAGCCGCGCGCCCCGCGGGGCGAGTTCCCTGGCCAGAGCCGCGGCCGCCCCGGCGCGGAGCTCCAGGTTCCAGGCCGATACCGACGGCGCATCCTCGGGAGCGCTGCCATGACGCGCCAGGTGCTCGGCCGCTCCGCGCCACTCCCGGTCGGGACAGGTCCGATCGAGCACCACCGCCAGCCGCCCGGGGAGCACGCCGTCGGGAGCCAGGGCCCGGTCCGCCGGGACCGGGTCCAGGGGATACCCGTCCTCGATCCGGGTCACCTCCCAGCGGTCCCCATCGGGTCCGGGCCGGACGTCGATCCGGAGCCTCGCGTCGGGTCCTGCGGGGACCCGGAACCATCCGGGTGCCGGAAGGTTGCGATGGGGGCTGGCGTCCACGCCGAGTCGGTGGAGCTCGCGTCGATCCCCGCGGCACGCGACCCTCACCTCCAGGGGCAGCGTCACGTTGTCAAGAATGAGGTCCTCGCTCCCGCGCAGCGCGATACGGAAAGGGGATACTTCCGGGGCCGCGGTCCCCTTCACCAGGTCGCGTCCGGGGTCCACCAGCCGGAGGTCCGGGCACCGGCGGTACAGCGAGTCGAGCACGGGGATCGAACGATCGGGGCCGCGGCTCCGGGTCGCCACCACGGTTCCCGCCAGCAGGGCGCCCGGGATCGCCTCCGGGTCGCCGGACCACTCCGGAACGATCCGGAGGCCGGACGCCGTCCAGTCCCGCCGGTACACCCGACGGACCACCGCCCCCTGCCCCGAGAGTTCGATCCACGTGAAGCGTTCCGGTTCCCCGAGGTGCTGCCAGAGCGCGAGCGGGAGCGCCTCGGGAACCCCGACCTCAGTCACGACCGCCCCCTGCGATCCGGCGCATCAGTCCAAGGATGGGGACCTCGACCTCCCTGGGACGGATCCGGTAAGGGATCGCCTGCCCGAACTCTCCTGCCAGCCAGGCCGGGAATCCGGTCGTCTCCGAGTAGCCGAAGGCCGAGGTCGGCACCACCGGGAGGCCCAGCGCCTCGATCCTGGAAGCGAGGGGAGGCGGCAGGAGACGCTTCCACGCACCCGGCTCGCCGTTCCAGACCTGGTGCTCCTCGCCCGCCACCCGGTCCACTCGGGTCAGGACCACCCGATCGGTCTCGGGATCCGGTACTCCCGGGAGCGCCGGCAACTCTGCCCCGGGATCGCCGCATCCCACCACCAGCAGGACCGCGGTGCCCGGCTCCCGGACCGGACCCGCTTCCACCCGTTCCTGGATCGTCACCCGGGCGCCGGACTCGGTCCATACCTCCAGGTCGAGTCCGTTCCTGCCGTGCGACGGAGGCAGGCGGCCGGCACCCAGGCGTTCCCAGTCCGGGAGCAGCCGGGCGAAGAGGGTAGCCGCGGAGCGTCCATGGTCCAGCCCCGAGCCGGCACCGGTACCGTAGAGGGCGGTCGCCAGCAGGCAGGTCTTGCCGCTCCCGGGTGCCCCGAGCAGCAGGAGCCGCGACCCGGGAGCACGTGGAAGATCGGGTGCGGTCAAGCCGCGTCCCTCCCCGGATAGCTCGCCGGATCGAGGCGGTGCCGGACCAGCAACTCGGTCAGGGCGCAGCGGTCGGATTGCGACAAGGCGATGATGCGGGTTCCGGGGACATCCCCCAACGCCGTCATCACGCTCCGCACCCAGGCACCTGCTGCGCCCGGACTGCGTTCGGCCCGGCGGTCGGGGAGCAGGGCCAGGGGCAGTCTCGTGGTCGGATCGCGGGCAGCCCCCTCGACCCGGGCGAGGAACTCCCCGGTGATCTGGTCCCGGACGTCGGCGCGGGTCAGGCCCCGGCACTCGAGATCCCTGGCCAGGCCCTCGGCCTCGGCGAGGCAACGGTCGAGCGCGGCCGGGTCCGCCCCCAACCGGGCGGGGTCCCGCGTCATGGCTGCCAGCCGGGCGCATGACGCGGCAGGCTCCGGGAGGTCGGGGAGCCAGGCCAGGTCCGCCAACCCGTCGGCCGCGGCGCCCGCGCCGCACAGCCTCTCCCTCAGGGACACCAGCCGATCCATCCGGTCCTGCCAGGCGCTGTGGGCGAGCATGGAGGCGAACAGCGCTTCCAGGACCAGGGGTCCGTCGCCGTGCCCGGAGGCATCCCCGCCCCGGGACCGGACCTGGCGCTCCGCCGTCTCCAGGGCGGCCAGTCCTTCCCGCGGGTCGTTCCGCAGGGCCGCAGCCAGGACCGCCAGCCCGTCCCATGGTGGTTCTCCCCCCCGACGGGCCACCGCCGCGGCCAGTTCGTCGGCGAGTTCGTCCACCACCGAGAGCACCGCATCCCGGGCCGCCCGCAGGGTGGCCCACCCTTCCCGGCCCGGCACCAGCGACAATCCCGCCACCCGGGTCGCCTCGGCGATCCGGCCCGCCAGACCGGAGTCGGCATGGACCCGATCGCCCAGCGCGACCACCCGGGGATCCGAGACCAGGTCGAGGGCCGCCACCGCCTCCTCCAGCTCCCCGGCTCCCGCGTCGATCCCGAGCTGGTAGCGGACCCGGGCCACCGCTCCGGGTTCCAGCCCCCGCTCGACCGCCTCGATCCAGAGCGCGACCTCCGCCTCGCCGCGCTGCTCCAGCCAGAGTTCGAGCCCCGGCTGCGCCTCGGCCCGCCGGGCCAGCAAGGTCACGACCTCGACCACCGCGTGCGGCCCCGGCTGGAGTCCGGCGTCGAGCAACCGGTCGAGACGGGGATCCCGCCGCCTCGCCGCGAACAGCCCGGGCCGGACCAGGAATCTTTCCAGCAGGGCTCCCGGCCGCTCGTCCCCGCCGGTGCGCCGGGCCAGCGCCTCGCGGTCCTCGCCCGCGGTGCACTCCAGGTAGGCGGCGAGGACGCGGTTCGGCAGTCCGTGGATCCGCTCGATCACGGGGGTCTCGAGGTGATCGGTCCAGCCCCTCGCCAGCAGCTCCCGGACCAGGCCCGGCCGACGCCGGACCACCTCGGCCAGGACCGGCCCCGGGGACACCCCGGCGCTTAGGACCCAGTCCGGCAGGGTCTCGGGCGGCGCCCGGCCGGGCTCTTCGACGGGCACCAGACGACCTCGGCGCAGCTCCACGCCGGGATGTCGCAGGCGGAGCGGACCGCCCTCCGGGTCGAGGGCGATGGCGACCGCGGCAGCGGCCCCGGTGAAGACCCGGACCCGATCCCGGGTCTTCGCATCCGGCAGTTCGAGACGCGCCTGGCCGCCTTCCCAGCCCGTGAACCGGAGGAAACGGCGGGACGAGAGCTGGTAGTCCTCGATCTCGATCCCGAGGTCCGGTGGCACCGGCTTCCCGGGAGGGAGTCGGGCCGTCACCACCAGGCGGACCGCCCCCTGGCCCGCGGCCTCCATGGCGAACCGGACCTCGATGGACCCGTCCTCGGGAGGGATCCAGGCCAGCCGGCAGGGACCCTGCACCCCTTCCAGGATCCCGCACTCGACCTGTTCCCGCCAGTACTTCGCAGGGGGAAGGCCGGGAGTCGCCCCCCCGGGCTCGACCGGCGGCTCGGCCTCGGGCACCCGCCCCACCCACCGGCTGAGCGTCGTCTGCCGCGTCCCCTCTCCGGCGTCCACCCCGACCGCGAACCGGTAGTCCCGGGAGCGTCCCTCGGACCGGAGCTCGATCCCCAGTTCCCCCCATCGCGGCACCGCCACCAGGGTCCCGGGTGACCCCGGCGGGACCCGATCGAGCAGGATCCTGGCTCCGGTCACGAGGTCGACGAGCAGCACCTCGATCCGGGTGTCGAGGGGTTCCCCGAAGTCCACCTGGAGGAGGCCCGGATCGTCGAACCAGGCGAAGGCCGGTTCCCGCATCGTCGTCTCCCGATCGCGTCCGGCGAGAGCGTATCAGAGACTGTGAGCCCTTCCCCGGTGCCCTGCGACCGATCGGCGTGCGAGGCCGGCCGTCCCCTGCATGGGGGAATGGACCTCGGTGTAGGATGACCGCCCGGGAGGGTCGCATGCTGGACCGAGTGCGGGCCAACGGCGTGGTCGGTGCCGGCGGTGCCGGATTCCCCACCTACAAGAAGCTCGAGGCCAAGGCCGAGATCGTCATCATGAACGCGGCCGAGTGCGAACCCCTGCTCCACAAGGACAAGGAGATCCTCAAGCACTACCTGGCCCCGGTGCTCGACGGCATGGTGGCGGTGATGCGCCAGGTCGGCGCCGAACGCGGCATCATCGGCATCAAGGAGAAGTACCACGACCTGATCGAGGAACTCCGGGTGGCCGGCAAGGGCCGGGGGATCGAGGTCTTCCCGCTCGGCGACTTCTACCCGGCCGGCGACGAGTTCATCACCGTCTACGAGACCACCCGGAGGGTGATCCCGCCCGGGGGCATCCCGCTCGACGTGGGGTGCCTGGTCACCAACGTCGAGACCCTCCTGAACGTGGCGCTGGATCGTCCGGTGACCCACAAGTTCTTCACGATCGGCGGCGAGGTGCCGGACCCCGTCACGGTCCGGGCCCCGGTGGGCGCCAGCTACCGGGACGTGCTCCGCCATGTGGGCGTCGACCCCGCCGAGGTCGGCCACGTCCTGGTCGGCGGGGTCATGATGGGCAAGCGCATGGAGAGCTTCGACGAAGTGGTGACCCGCACCACCGGAGCCCTGCTCTGCTTCCCCGAGAGCCACAAGCTGGGCGAGCGCTACTCGGCCGACGCCCACGCCCGGGACCTGATCGGCAAGTCGGCCTGCGACCAGTGCAGCTTCTGCACCGAGATGTGCCCCCGCTACCTGCTCGGCCATCCGGTCGAGCCCCACCTGGCGATGCGCAATCTCGAGTTCCACATGGCGGGCAAGCAGATGGTCATGGGAAGCCAGTTCTGCTGCGAGTGCAACCTCTGCTCCCTCTACGCCTGCCCCGAGGACCTCTATCCCAAGGACGCCTGCGCCGACAACAAGCGCTGGATGCGCAGCGAGAACCTGAAGCACCCCTGGACCGGCAAGCGCGACGTCAAGGCCCACAGCATGCAGGAGTTCCGGCACATCCCGGTCTCCAGCCTGATGAAGAAGCTCGGCCTCACCGGCTACCTGAACAAGGGCCCGCTGGTCGACGTGACCTGGAACCTCGACCGGGTGCGGATCCCGCTGCGCCAGCACATCGGGGCCCCGGCCGTGGCCGCGGTCCGGACCGGCGACCGGGTCACCGAAGGGTCCTTGATCGGTACCGCTCCCGAGGGCCTGGGCGTCCCGATCCATGCCTCGATCCCCGGGCGGGTCGTCGAGGTGACCGACCACGTGGTGATCGAGCGGGCCTGAGGGGCCGGCGGCCCCGGGGCCGCGGGGCGAAGCGAACGTCGAGTCCGGAGGAGGATCCGTGCCGAGCAACATGAACGCCATCGGGATGATGGAGCTCTCGTCGATCGGGGTCGCCTACCAGGTCGAGGACGCCATGCTGAAGGCCTCCGACGTCGACCTGCTGCTGGCCCGCACCATCTGCTCCGGGAAGTACGTGGTGATGGTCGGCGGGGACGTGGCGGCGGTGGAGGCGAGCGTCGCCGCCGGCCGGGGCGCCTCCATGGAGGCCCTGATCGACGAGCTGGTGATCCCCAACGTGGACAAGCGGGTCTTCCCGGCGATCAGCGGGGCGGTGGCCCTGGCCGAGAAGGACCGGGATGCGCTCGGCGTGCTCGAGGCCTTCTCGGTCACCTCGATCCTGGAAGCCGCCGACGCCGCCCTCAAGGCCGCCGACGTGACCCTGTTCCGGATCCACGTGGCCATGGCCATCGGCGGGAAGGGCTTCCTGCTGCTGACCGGCACGGTGGCCGACGTCGAGGCCTCGATCGCGGCCGGGGCCCGGTGCATCGGCAAGCGGGGCCTGCTGGTCAGCAAGGTCGTGATCCCCCGGCCCCACGAGCGCCTGTTCCGCGAACTCATCTAGTTCGTCTGCAGCTCGCCCCAAGGGGCTCGCTCGCGGTCGGGCTCCGCCTGTCGGGTAGCCGGGGGCGGTTGCCCGCCCCCGGCTCCCACAGAACCGTAC
>CAYOHP010000009.1:0-75581 GCA_964403795.1 uncultured bacterium
ATCTCCGACTTCTGGCGCCGCTGGCACATCACGCTCTCGACCTGGCTGCGCGACTACCTCTACGTACCGCTGGGCGGCAGCCGCGGCTCGCAGCTGGCGACGGTGCGCAACCTGGTCCTCACCATGTTCCTGGGCGGGCTCTGGCACGGGGCCGAGTGGACCTTCGTCTGCTGGGGCCTCTACCACGGCCTGCTGCTCGGCACCTGCCATGCCTGGAAGCGCCTCTCGAGCGTGCGCCTCCCCCGCCCCCTGGCGATCGCCACCACCTTCCTGGCGGTCCTCATGGGCTGGGTGCTGTTCCGGGCCCGCTCCCTCGACGAGGCCGGCCTGATCTTCGCCCGCCTCGCCTTCGCGGCCGGCCCTCCCCCGGCCTGGCCCTCCGCCCACGCGGCCGCCCTCGGCGACCTGGCCACCGCCGCCCTCGTCGCCCTCTTCGCCCCCAACTCCTGGGCTCTCCCCCTCTCCGCCAGTCGCCTCCAGGCCGTGGCCTTCGCCCTGGCCTTCGTGGCATGCGTGACCCTGCTCCGCCAGGAGAGCCCCTTCCTCTACTTCCAGTTCTGAGGACAGGGGAAGGCAGGGAGCCGCGCCCCGAGCCTCGAGCCCCGGTCGCCCCAGGTCCGAGGACCGGCCCAGGATGCCGAGGTCTCGACCCCGGTCCGCCTTCCCGGACAGTGGATACCGGACTGCACGATTGGCTACCCCCGGGCGTGCACGCATGGAACACGGCGCATGCACGCTGGAACCGACCCGCTCCTGGAGCCGATCTCCGCCTCGTCCAAAGCTGGCCCGCGGCTTGCTTTGGACAGCCCGCCGGCGCCTCACCGGCCACGGGAGGAAGACCTTGATCCCTCGCAAGCGCTCACGACACAGGCTCTACGCCAAGGGCCTGATGCTCGGCCTGATGGTGGCCGCCGCCACCCCCAATACCGGATGTCTCAGCCTGATCGCCGGACTCGTCCAGGCCGTGGGTGGCCTGGCCGGGGGCCTGCTCGGCGGCTGCGGTGGTGGCTGCGGCGGTGGCTGCGGCGGAGGGATGATTCCCTCCTGTGGAGGAGGTGGTTGCTCCGGCGGTGGCTGAGGGGCCGCCTATATGCCTCCCAGTTCGGGAGGCTTCACCGGAGTCGGCAGTCCCTCCGTGGTTCCCGGTGGACTACCCACCGGCGGCGCCTGAGACCACAGTCCTCGTTCCCTCTTGTTCGCCCGTCTCTCCGAATCCCGCCCCGACCACCGCCCTCCCCCAAGGGAGGGCGGTGGTCCTGTCTCCGACGCGTTTCCCGATTTCCCGCCCGAGCTGCGTCCCCGCTTCCGACCCGAACGTCGTCTCGGTCACGGCGCCATGGGGATCGTCTACCGGGCGGAGGACACCCTCCTCGACCGCCCCGTAGCCCTGAAAGTGCTGCGCCTCCCCGAGGCCGCCCACCAGGCCCGCTTCCTGCGCGAGGCCTCGGCCCTGGCCCGCCTCGACCACCCCGGGATCGTGAAGCTCTATGCCTGGGGCCTGGCCGGATCGGTCCCCTACCTGGCGATGGAGCTCCTCGACGGGACCCCTCTCGGCAAGGTCGAGCACCATCCCGATCCGCTCGGCCTCATGCTGGTGGTGGCCGAGGCCCTCGACCACGTCCACCGGGCCGGGATGGTGCACCGGGACCTGAAGCCCGCCAACGTGGTGCTGACCCGGGACCGGGGCCCGGTGCTGGTCGACTTCGGACTGGCCCGGGATCCCAACCTTTCGCGCCTCACCGAGACCGGGGCCATCGTGGGCACTCCCGCCTACCTGGCCCCCGAGGCCACCTCCACCGCCGCGGTCGGGCCGGCCGCCGACTGGTTCTCCTGGGGCGCCACCCTCTACCGGCTGATCGAGGGCCGCGAGCCCCTCTCCCCCTCGGCGATCTTCCGCGACCTGCCCCGCGGCAAGGCCCGCACGCCCCGCTTCACCCGCCTCGAGCCCGGCTCCCCGGAGGCCGTGGTGATCCGCCGCTGCCTCTCGCCCCGGCCCGAGCGCCGGCCCCAGAGCCGGGCCGCGGTCCTGGCCCTGCTGTCGCGGGCTCGCCGGGGCCGGGCCGATCCCCGTCCCACCGCCGAATGGAGCGGCTGGCTGGCCCGGATCGACTCCGCCGAACTGGCCAGCGGTCCACCCCCGGCCCGTCGACGGCCCCGGCTCGCTCCCCTCGCCGGACTGCTGCTGGCGGGCCTGGCGACCCTGGTGGTCGGGATCCGGCTCGAGCCGGCCCCCGAGGACCCGCTCCCCTCGACCACAGCGGCCCCCTCACCCCGGCTCGGGATCGAAGGCCTGGTTCCCCTGCCCCCCGGGGCCTCGGGCCGGATCGAGTACCGGAACCCTCGCGACGGCAGCGTCCTGGTCTGGGTGCCGCCCGGTCCCACCGTGCTGCGCTCCCGTCTCGCCGGCACCCCTGCTACCCCCCGGTCCTTCCCGGTCGAGGGCTTCCTGATCGCCCGGACCGAGGTCTCGGTAGCCCAGTACGCCCGCTTCCTGGAGGCTTCGGGCCGCCCCCCGCCCCGGTTCTGGAAGCTCCAGACCGCCCGCCCTTCGGCGCCGGTGGTCTGGGTCGACTGGCATGACGCCACCGCCTACGCGGCCTGGGCGGGAGCCCGGCTGCCCCGGTCGCCGGAATGGGAAAGGGCCGCGCTCGGGACCGGTGCCGGCCGCTACCCCTGGGGAGACGCCCCACCCGCCCCGGAGCTCGCCCGCTTCGACTCCACTCCCGGGGTCGACGACTTCACCGCCCCCCTCGCCTGGCTGGCCCCCGTCGACTCCCTGCCCCGCGGGGCGAGCCCCTGGGGCGTCCTCCACATGGCAGGCAACGTCTCGGAATGGTCCCAGGACCCCTGGCCCGATCCGGTCCCCGGCACCGAAGCCTGGGACGCCCCCGGTGTGCCGCTGCGCGTCACCCGGGGCGGACACTGGGCCTCGCCCCCCGGCGACCTCGACCCCGGCCTGGTGCGCCCCGCCCCCGAGACCGCGGTGGACCAGACCCTGGGCTTCCGCATCGCGCGTTCGGCCGCATCCTGACTCAACCGAATCGCCCCGCCTCGTAGTCCTCGATCGCCTCCTCGATCTCGCGCCGGGTGTTCATCACGAACGGTCCGTAGCCCGCGATCGGTTCGTGGATCGGTTCGCCCCCGAGGACCAGCAACCTGGCCTTCCCCTCGGCCTCGACCTCGATCGAGCCTCCGGCGCGATCGAGCACGACCCCCGAGGACTCCTCTCCGATCAGGGCGCCCCCCACCTTCGCCCTTCCCGCCAGGGAGATCACCGCTGCGTTCCATCCTTCCGGGATCGGGATCGGACCTCGGGCGCCCGGTTCGAGTTCGAGATCCCGGAGCATCACCGGCGTGAAGGTCTGCGCCGGTCCCATCACCCCGTCGAGCTCGCCCGCGATCACCCGCATCCGACCGCTGCCCCCGGCGACCGCGAGGCGCGGGATCTCCGCGTCGACGATCGCCTGGTAGGCCGGTGCGGTGCGCTTGTCCCTGGCCGGCAGGTTCACCCAGAGCTGCACCATGTCGAGGGTGCCACCAGCGCGGGTGAAGGCCTCCGAGTGGAACTCCTCGTGGACCACGCCGGAGCCCGCGGTCATCCACTGCAGGTCCCCGGGGCCGATGGTGCCGCCATGGCCGGCCGAATCCCGGTGCGAGACCTCGCCCGCGTAGACCAGGGTCACGGTCTCGAAGCCCCGGTGGGGGTGGCGACCCACTCCCCTCGGATGGCTCCCCGGGGCGAACTCGGCAGGCCCCGCCCGATCGAACAACAGGAAGGGCGAGAGTTCCTTGCCGTGGCTCGAGTACGAGAACAGGGTCCTCACCGGGAACCCGTCGCCGACCCAGTGTCGCCCCGGCCAGCCGATCCGTTCCACGACCTTCCTGGTCACGGTCCGCCTCCGTTCATCGCCCCTCTTCCCGAGGGTATCGCCGGATCCGCGGATCGGTAGGTCGGGGCGCGTCCGGCCCGGACCCCGGGTCTCATCCTCCCGGATCCAGTTCCCGCGGCGGCGGACACACCACCTCGAGGTTCCCTTCCCGGGCCGGGTGGGGGACCGTGACGCGCCAAGCGTGGAGCAGGTGGCGTCCTACCCTGGCATGCTCGCCGCGTGGAGCTCCGTAGTCCTCGTCCCCCACCAGGGGATGTCCCGCCGAGGCCAGGTGGACCCGGGCCTGGTGGGTGCGGCCGGTCAACAGCCGACACTCGACCAGGGTGGTACCGGTCGCCTCGACCCGCGTGAGCACCCGGACCTCGGTGATCGCCTTCTTGCCCCCGGAGCGGACCTCGCCCCAGAGCTGCTTCCCGCCTCGCTTCCCGGTCGGTGCCAGGAACGACTCGAGGGTCCGCGAGTCCCAGGCCACCAGGCCGTGGACCCGCGCCAGGTAGAGCTTCTCCGCGGTCCGGTCCCGCAGCGCCTCCCCCAGCGCCGCCAGGGCCGCGGGCGTGAGCGACAGGAGGAGCACGCCCGAGGTGTCGCGATCGAGACGATGCGGAAGCCCGAGGTGCGCGCCCTCGGAGAGCCCGAGGCGGGCCCGGGCCAGCGAGAGAGCGTTCGCCCGCAATGGGTCCCGGGTCGGCTCGGACGGGATCCCCGCCGGCTTGGCGATCGCCGCCACCGCCTCGTCCCGGTAGAGGACCTCGATCACCGCGCACCCACCTTCGAAGGCCACTCTTCGAGTTCGGCGTCCCCGATGGGTCGGTCCCGCACCCCGACCCCGACCAGCACGCCGACCGCGGTACCTTCTTCCTCGGGACGGTCCAGGAGGGCCTGGTAGCGGACCCTCATCCGGGCCGCGCCCTGCCCCAGGAGCTCCCGGGCGATCCGGATCTCGGCCGGCAGGGTGTGGGCGAGGTGCGAGTAGACGAGCAGGTCCTTCCCCTGGAAGTGGACCGGGGATTCCTCGAGGTGGACCAGCACCTCGCCCAGCACCTCGCCCTCCCGGTCCTGGATCTGGATCTCGAACATGCCCTCCGGCGTCAGCTCGAAGACCCCGAGCTGCACGATCAGGTCGTCGCCGGCACCGGGATCCGGAAGGTCGAAGGTGACCGAGGGGAACTTGTTGGCGGGATCGAAGTCGAGGCACTGGCTCATCGACAACAGCCCCTTCACCACGCTGGCGAGCTTTTCCACCAGCGGGTCGCTCCGCTCCATCAGGATCGGACAGGGCGCGTAGATCGAGCGGGTGCCCGGCAAGGCGTCGCCGCGGGCGGTGATCCCCTGGAAGAATCGGACCCCGACCACCGGTTCGAGCGCCTGGGCCAATCCGGGGACGAGCCCGCCCGGACCGCGCAGCGCGAGGTCCAGGCGCTCCAGCCGGTAGAGCGCCGAGAGTCTCCGGAGCAGCTTCTGGCGGAGGCGCCGCTCCCGTTCGCCCTGGCGCGCTCCCTCCCGCCACCAGCTCCGATCCAGGCGCGGCAGGATCCGGGCCAGCTTGGGAGCCCACGGCTCCCGGGACAGGGCGTCGCGAAAGGCCGTCCGCAGCCTCTGCCGCCAGGCTTCGCCCCTGTGGATCCAATACCGCTGGCCCAAGGAAGCCCCCTCGGGCACGCCGGGTCCGTTCCTCTCCAGAGCGGAGCGGTAGGAGAAGGCCGCCAGCTCGACCTCGAGCTCCTCGGCGGCTTCCTCCAGCGCGCCTCCCGAGAGGGACTCGGTGGCTCCGGCGCCGGGCACCTCCCCCACCTGCTGGGAGGTCCGGGAGACCGACACCAGCGCCAGGACGAGGACCAGGCCGAGACCCGCCAGGGCCGCGGCTCGGGGGAACGGTGCCAGGGACGAGCGCGGGACCGCACCCACCCCGATCCCTTCCTCCCGCCCGGCGCGACGGGATGCCCCCGCGCCCCGGCGCGACTCGTCGGCGAGATCCACGGCCCTCGTCGGTGCCGCTTCCGCGGAGACCGGTTCGATCCGCACCGGCCCCTCCGGCCGCAACCCGTCGAGAGCCGCGGCCACCGCCGCGGCGGTGGGACGCCGGGCCGGATCCGGGTCGAGGAGCGGGACCAGCAGGCGCCGGAGGTCCTCGGGAAGCCGAGCTGCGAAGCCCGGCGACGCCCCGGCCCGCGAACTCACCAGGAAGGAACCTGCGTCCTCGCCCGTGAAGGGCATCTCCCCGGTGAAGGTGACGCAGGCGGTCACCCCCAGGGCGAAGACGTCGGCCTCGGGTCCGGCCGGGCGACCGTCCACCACCTCGGGGGGAACGAACCCCGGGGTCCCGAGGACCAGTCCGCTCTGGGTCCGGATCCCGGACCCCTCCCGCCGGGCCAGCCCGAAGTCGGTGAGCCTCGGGATCCCGTCCCGGCCCAGGAGCACGTTGGCGGGCTTGAGATCACGATGGACGATGCCCGCGGCGTGGACCGCGGCCAGGCCGAGCGCCAGATCGCGGCAGACCTCCCGGGCCCAGGGCCGGGGCGGGAGCCCCCTCGCCAGGCAGGTCTCGAGGTCTTCCCCCGCGATCAGGTCCAGGACCAGGAAGAGCTGCTCGCCCTCGATCCCGGAGCCGCGCACCCGGACCACGTAGGGGCTCTCGACCCGGGCGAGGAGTTCCGCTTCCTGGAGGAAACGTTCCCTGGCCTGCGGGATCACGACCTCCCGACCCCGGAGGAACTTGATCGCCACCCGGTCGCCCTCGATCGAGTCCCGCGCCTCCCAGACCTCGGCGGTGGTCCCTTCCCCGAGGCGGCGCAACAGCTCGTAGCGTCCGGCGAGCACCCGAGATCGTCCTTCCGGTGCCAGCCCAGGGTACCCGTCCGGTCCTCGCCCACACCTCCGGATTCCGCTACGCTCCTGATCCCGAGAGTGAGGATCCCATGGTCCGACGTGATGCAGCCCGCGCAGGGCGAAGAGTGCTCCTGGCCTTCGTCCTCGCCACCGCCGTCCCTGCCGGCGGTCGCCTCGACCCGCCCATCCTCTTCCCGGTCCGGTCCGCCGAGGACGTGCACTTCGCCAAGGCCATGCTGACCACCTGCTCGGAGCAGATCGAAGCCAGCCTGAAGAAGAAGGGAGCGAGCAACACCGCGGGTACCGAGAGGGGTCGTTTCGAATCCCTCATGCTCTCGGTCAGGGACCTCCAGACGAAGGTGAGCGCCTCGCAGGATCCGGAAGTGCGCCGGACCCAACCGATCGTCGACCAGTTCGCCGCCGCCATGGCGACGACCAAGGGCCAGGTGGACACCAAGGTGAAGAAGGCCCTGGAGGACTACACCGCCATGCAGAAGCGACGGGAGGAGGAGGAACTCGCCTCCCGCCGGGCCGGCTGGGTCTCGGGAGGCCCCCGGTCGACGCCCTCCAAGCCCGGAGGCGGCTTCGTCTACCAGAGTCCCAGCTACAGCGTCTCGACTTCGGGTCGGGACAATCCCTACCCGCGCTGGTCCAGCAACTACTCGAGCTACGACTCGATCTGGAGCCCCAGCAAGTACTACCAGAACAAGTACTCCTACTGATGCCGGCCCGTACCCTCCCGAGAGGTCTCCCGATGTCCCGCCTCCGCCTCCCGCTGGCAGCCCTGCTCGCCCTGGCCTCCGCAGCCCTCGCCTCCGCCCCCCCGCCCCGCCCCCAGCTCCCCGTCTGGGGCATGACCGCACCCCAGGCGAAGAAGGTCCTCGAGATCCTCGAGGAGATGCAGGCCCTGGTGGCGAACGGCAGTACTCCGACCTACCTGAACTTCCTCCTGCCGCGCGGCGCGCCGCTGCGTGCCTACGTCCGGGACCAGTTGGCGGTCGCACCGGCCGACCTCGCCCCCGGCTCCGCACCCACCATCCTGCTCGAGACCCACGCCCTGCACGTGCTCGGCGTCCTCTGGGACGAGATGGACCGTCGCTTCGAGGCGGTCGGCTACCTGCTCTACGTGATGGGCGAGTCCGCCAAGCACCGCGAGCTGTTCCAGGCGGCCGGACCGCTGCGATCCACCGGGGGCCTCGGCGGACCGGCGCATCGGGCCCTGGCCTCGCTGGCGAAGCGGAGCCCGGCCATCTACTTCGAGGAGTCGGCCAACCTCCTCTCGATCCAGGATCTGCACTTGCTCGCGCTGCAGAGCCTCTTCCCGAGTCTCGGCAGGGCCCTGAAGGCCATGAAGGCGGAGGCCGAGCCCGCGGGGACCGACAGCCTCCACGTCGCTCCGGGCGACGGGCAGGTGCTCTCCCGCCTCTCGACCGCCTTCACGGCCTTCGGCGCGGCGATCCCTGCGGGAACGCTCGGCGATTACGGCAAGCTCTACTCCTACCGCCTCGCCGGCTCGCTCTGCTGGAGTTTCGAGTCCCGACTCAAGGAGTACGCGGCCCGCCTCGATGCCGTCGTCACGGCCTATCAGGCAGCCCAGGAGCGGGCCAAGGCGGCAACCTCTCAGGCCGCGACCGAGGCCTCCCCGGTCTCACCGGCGATGGCCGCGATCCAGGCGCTGATGGCCGCCCGTCGGAACGCTGCGGCCGGCGTCTCTGCGCCCGCGGCCGCAGGACCGCCCCCTGGCCGCCCTAGCGGTACCGGAGCCCTCCTCCCCCAGGCCCTCTACGACGAGTTCGACCGGGCCAAGGTCGGCAGCCTCGGCGCCCGCCTCCGGGTCGCCGGGGATGCCGTCGGAGCCGCTTGGCAGGCGGAGCGCAGCAAGGCCCGACCCAAGGCGCCTTACGGGAACCTGGCGTACCTCGCCCGGCACAAGGTCTGGGGGAAGGCGATCGACTCCGCCTTCTGGAAGGAACTCGACGCCACCTGCCACCAGGGCGACACCGAAGCCTGCTTCTTCGGGGGAGCGGTCCTGCTCTGGGCCGACCGGGATCCCCTCTCGGCCTCGACCATCTTCAAGTACGCAGCCAAGGCCGGTCACCCCCTGGCGACGGCCTTCGAGACCGAGGCGCTGCGGCGCTGGAGCCTGGGGCGGGGCAGGCCGGACCTAGCCGCCGGGAAAGTCCAGTCCCCCCCCTTCGACCTGACCCGCTATCTCGACCTCCCCGAAGGCCGCCCCGGCAGCTCGCTCCGGCTCCTCCGGCTGCTCCCCCCGGTCCCTCCCCAGCCCATCGACCCCTGACCCCGCCTCACATGTCGATCTGGGTCCCGATCTCGAGCACCCGGTCGCGTGGCACCTGGAAGAAGTCGGAGGCCCGGGTGGCGTTGCGGGCGATCCGCGAGAACAGACGCTCCCGCCAGATCGCCATGCCGGGAACCGGGGTGGCGAAGATCGATTCTCGGCCGACCACGAAGGTGGCGGCGGCCATGTCGATGGCCAGGCCCTTCTCGGCGGCCCGCACCACCGCGTCCACCATCTTCGGATCGTCCATGAACCCGTAGCTCGCCACCACCCGCTGGATCCCCTTGCCCACCTCGCGGATCTCGACCCGCTCGTCGGCCGGGACATGGGCCCGCTCCTCGTCGATCCGGAGCGTCATGAGGACGATCCGCTCGTGGAGCACGTGGTTATGGCGGAGGTTCTGGAGCAGCGGCACCGGAATCCCCCGGGGGAAGGCGCTCATCGCCACCAGGGTCCCGGGCACCCTGTGGATCCTCTCTTCCTCGATGCGCTGGAGCAGCTCATCCTCGCTGCCGCCCAGGGACTGGAGCCGCTGGCGCAGCAGCTTGCGGCCGGCATTCCAGGTGTCCATCAGCAGGAAGATCGCCGCCCCGATGGCGAGCGGCACCCATCCACCCTGCATCAACTTCACGATGTTGGCACCGAAGAAGGCGAAGTCCACCACCAGGAACGAGGAGCAGAGTCCGAAGGCCAGCGGGAAGCTCCATCCCCAGACCCGACGCATCACCACGTAGGCCAGCATGGTGGTGATCACCATGGTGGTCGAGACCGCGATCCCGTAGGCCGCAGAGAGGTTGGAGCTGGTGCGGAAGCCGAGCACCAGCGCCAGGGTCGCCAGCATCAGGGCGGTGTTCACCGAGGGGATGTAGATCTGGCCGGCGTGGTCCTTGGAGGTGTGGATGATCTCGACCCGGGGGCAGTAGCCGAGCTGGACCGCCTGGCGGGTCAGCGAGAAGGCCCCCGAGATCACCGCCTGGGAGGCGATCACGGTCGCCATGGTGGCGAGCGCGATCACGGGATAGAGGAGTGCCTTGGGGGCCATCCGGAAGAACGGGTTCTCGATCGCCGTGGGGTCGGCGAGCAGCAGCGCGCCCTGTCCGAAGTAGTTCAGTACCAGGGCCGGCAGAGCGCCCGCGAACCAGGCGAGGCGGATGGGGTAGCGGCCGAAATGGCCCATGTCGGCATACAGCGCCTCGCCCCCGGTCACCACCAGGTAGACCGCTCCCAGGACCAGCACGCCGTGCAGGCCGTTGCGGGCGAAGAAGTCCACCGCGTAACCGGGGCTGGCGGCCGCAAGGACCGCAGGATTGCCGGCGATGGCGACCACTCCCAGGCCGGCCAGGGTCAGGAACCAGACCGAGATGATCGGCGAGAAGACCTTGCCCACGCCCTCGGTGCCCTTCGACTGGAACATGAAGAGACCGACCAGGATCACGAGCGTGATCGGGATGACGTAGGGCTTCAGGACCGGGGCCGCGATCTCGAGGCCCTCCACGGCCGAGAGCACCGAGATGGCGGGGGTGATGATCCCGTCGCCGTAGAGGAGGGCCGAACCGAAGAGGCCGAGCGCCACCATCAGGGGCGCCTCGATTTTCCACTCGGGTCGGGCCTTGGGCAGGGCCAGCGCCATCAGGGCGAGGATCCCGCCTTCGCCCCGGTTGTCGGCCTCGACCACGAACACCAGGTACTTGATCGAGACCACGAAGACCAGCGACCAGAAGATGAGCGAGAGCACCCCGAGCACGTTCTCGGGCGACATCGCCAGCGCGTGCTCGGCGTGGAAGCACTCCCGGAGGGCATACAGCGGACTGGTCCCGATGTCGCCGTAGACCACCCCGAGGGCCCCGAAGGCGAGTGCAAGATTCTCCCGGCTGAAGCCCCCCGTTCCCCCTGGCGCATGCTCGCTACCCGACGACAATCCGGGACCTCCTTGGTCCCCGCACTGTGACATGGATCGCTCCCCATCGCTCGGGCCTCGCTGCAAACCCCCGGGCGCAGGCGGAGCGCCCCGGGCTCCGCCCGGGGAAGTGCACGGGACGCCCGGGCCACGGCTGCGCCATGGCCCAGGCATCCCGTTGCAGCCCTTCGGGCTGCCGCGGATTGATTTGGGGGACGAACCCCCAAACCCCCGGGCGCAGGCGGAGCGCCCCGGGCTCCGCCCGGGGAAACAGCGCAGCCGGAGCCCGCCCGCGAGCGAACCCCTTGGGGTGAGCTGCAAATGAAAAGGGGAGAGGCCCCGAAGGGCCCCTCCCTCGAACACTCGGGTTGGACGTGGGGGAGATCTTCGATACTTGCTGGGTCAGGCACCTCCAGGCAGGGTGGACTCGGGGTTCAGGGCGTAACCGAAGGCGGCGAGGGTACTGGCCGAGCAGTTGCCGTTGCACTGGCCGTTGGCGCAACCCCCGGGGCAGGTCCCCGGAACTCCGCCGGCGATCTGGAGCTGCTGCTGGGCCGCCGAGCAGCTGCCACCACACTGGCCGTTGCACTGACCATTGCACTCGCCGTTGCATCCCGGACCGCATCCGAAGGGGCAGGTCCCCTGGCCGCCGGCGATGGCGAAGTTCGCATCGGCGCCCGGGGGGCGGATGCCGAGCTCGGTGAGCAGGCGCTGGGCCGCCAGGCAGCCGGGGGTGTTGCAGTTCCAGACCCCCGGGCACTGGCCGGTAGAGCAGCCCTTCTGCTTCAGGGTCTGGAGCGCCAGGATCACGTCCCGCTTCTTGGCCTCGCACTCCGGGCTGTTGCAGCTCGCCAGGCTGGTGCACTGGCCATTGGCACAGTTCTGGAGCGCCAGCGCCTCGAAGGCGGCCTGCTTGGCCTGCTGGCAGGCGGGGCTGTTGCAGTTCACCAGATCGCACTGGCCGTTGGGGCAGACCCCGTCCAACGCTGCCAGGGCCCGCTTCAGGCGACACTCGCCGGTCTGGCAGTTGGGGTCGCTACAGGAACCGTCGGCACAGGCGCTGGGGGTGCCGGCAGCCGAAGCGGCGGCAGCCCCCGGGGTCAGGACGCTCTGCACTTGGGCGAAGGGCGAGGACTGGGAGGCGGTCGTGGGCAGCCCGTTCCCACCACCCCCCGCCGTGAGGAACCCGAGGAGCATGGCCAGGAAGGGCCCGGCTCCTGTCATCATCTGCTGGAAGTTCATCGGCGGTACGTCCTGCCTTTCCCGTCAATCCACGCTGCGAACGAGCGAGCAGGCACCCCTCCGCAACCTCGATGCCAAGCGCGATCCACCGGTCGTACGCAACCGGAAACCCGCATCGGAACTGGACTTTCCGCCGGAAGACCGAGACCCTCAGGTCACCGGGCGCATGGGAAGGCGGCTAGCCGGACGTACCGCCTGCGAGACACGGCCGTATCCACTCGTGGATTCCGGCACAGGCCGCCGACCTGCTACCAGGTGCGGCCGGCTCCCCCGCCCCCGCTCGAGTTCCCGCCCAGCGCATGCGGGCCCTCGCCCGCGGACCGGGAACCCTCGTCCTGCCCCTCGTCCGGGACCCGATCGATCGGGTAGGTGAGGACGCGATGGAAGCTGCACTCGGGGCAGTCGGTGATCGTCTCCCCCAGACCGCGCCGCCGGACACCCGGCTCCCGGAGCACCTCGTCGGTCTCCTCGAGGTACCCGTTCTGGCACTGGGGACATCGGCGGGTCAGGGTGTAGATGGTGGCCGGGACCCCGAGCACCGCCATGAAGAGGAGGCTGACGGCGGCCTGACCCCAATCGTCGGTGACCCAGCCGCTGCCCACCGCGTAGCCGGCGATCATCCCGCCCACCGCCGCGAAGCGCCGGTCGGCGAAGAGGTGCCGCATGGGGAGCGAGAAGGCCCACAGCGTCCAGATCAAGGCCAGGGTGATGGGGGCGTTGTGGGGATCGAAGAGGAACCCCACCAGGAACAGGGCTCCGTGGACCGCCCGCTCCACCAGGCTGGGCTTCCGGGCTGCGGACCGGGGCAGCGAGGGAGCCGTCGCGGGCGCCGCGACCGGCCTTCCCCCCACCTCGACCAGGGCATCGGGTCCCATCACCAGGTAGCGGGTCACGCCCCCGACCAGGGCCGTCAGCCCCCCGGCCAGGTTCCCGCCCGAGAGGCGGCCCCCGGCATAGGCGTCGGC
This sequence comes from uncultured bacterium, assembly GCA_964403795.1. Taxonomy (GTDB): domain Bacteria; phylum Muiribacteriota; class UBA6191; order CAZXTJ01; family CAYOHP01; genus CAYOHP01. The sequence continues at coordinate 13,120 of CAYOHP010000009.1, forward strand.
CAGGGCCCCCAGGCGATCGGGAGGCAGCTCCCCGGAGAGCCGGGCGTCGACCTCGATCTCCAAGGCCCGCTCGTCGGCCGATGCCAGCACCAGGAGCCCCATGGAGTCGCGGCTCGAGCCCATCCCCGAGGTGCGGAAGACTTCCCGGGCGAAGTCCCGGCGGTCCCGGGTCCCGAAGCTCCGGAGCACTCCCAGCCGGCAGTCGATGCGCTTGTCGCCGAGGGCCGCCGCGGCCTGGCCCAGCGCCTCGCGCTCGGAGCGGGTCAGGAGCCCGTCGGGATCGGTGACCCGGGCGAGGTCGGCCCGGGCCGCCACCGCCGAGCACGACACCAGGGCGACGAGGGCCAGCAAGCGGACACCCGGGAGATTGCGAAGGTCCATGTTCAGGCTCCCCGCTCGGCCGGGCGACGGTCGTCGGCCTCGGCGGTCTCGATGAGTTCGGCGACCAGATCGATCCCGTGGTACAGCGCCTCGTCCACGGCCGCCCGGCGGAGCAGCGGGACCACGTGGCGGTCGAGCACCCGCCAGGACTCGTCGTCGGTCACGAAGGGTTCGAGGGTGTAGCCCACCTCGAACTGGACCGAGCGGTCCTCGAGCGCCAGCAAGAGCAGGACCCCGCGGTTCTTCTCGCCGCCCAGGTCCCAGCGATTGAAGAGCCAGAAGGCCGCTTCCGAAGCCGAGAGCGGCTTCACGCTCGGGACCACCACCACGCGGAACTCGGCCTCGACCCGTTCCTCGAAGGCGTCGATCCGCTCCTGGATCCGGGCCAGCCCGCCCCGGGACACCGCCCGGCCCGGGTCGTACACGTCGCCGGCGGGACGGGCTTCGGGAAGCACGGCCCGAGCCTGGGCATCGAGGTCGGCGAGGGTGAAGTCGCAGACCGAGCAGCGGTCATGAGCGTCGGAGATCTCGGTGGCGCAGCCGGGGCATTTCATGGGCTCACCGTAACATGTGCGCCCGGTCGCTCGACGCCCGTCAACGCCAGCGTGACGGCGCGAAGCGACGGCCCGCTGGCTCCACGCTGCCAAGACCCATCCGGATCCAGCCGCCGGCAGGCGCCCAGGTCCAACCCACCAGACCCGGGAAAGTGGGGGGTGGCGCAGGAGGGGGGCACCGCCCCCCCTCCTGCAAAAGACACATCAAAACGTCCCCCGGCTCATTCGAGCCGGGCGTAGGCGGAGCGCCCCGGGTTCACCCCGGGGGAGCAGCGCAGCCGGAGCCCGCCGCGAGCGAGGCCCCCCGGGCCGAGCTGCAAACAAACGTCCCCCGGCTCGTACGAGCCGGGGGACGTCGGGTCGGTCGGGTGGAGATCCCCGGCAGGTCACCGGGGATCGGGGATGGATCGTCGGGTTACTGGGTGGCGCTGGGCAATGCGAACCCCAGGTAGGCGGCCGCCTTGGCCTTCTCCTCGTCGCTGCGGACGCCCCGGTCCTTGATCCGGAAGGTCGCCCGCAGCTTGCGGCTCACCTCCGGGTCGTCCAGGACCTGGGCTTCCTTCATGAACCCGAGCCCGCCTTGCAGCGAGCCCCGGTCGTAGGCCCGGGCATTGGCGTCGTGGCCCTCGGGCACCTTGCCCGAGTAGCCGTCGCCGCCACCGAGCTGGGTCATCACGTTCTTGGCGATCGCCAGGGCCTCGCCCGGGATCTGGGTGGGCAGGTCGCCCATCACGGCGCTGGGCATATCGACCATCGCCACCACCGGGTTCTTGACCCGGGCAGGCTCGGCGGGGGCGGCGCCCTCGGCGGCCGGGGTCGGCCAGCCGAAGCTCCGGAGCACCTTGTTCAGGTCGCTCTCGTACTTGGGGAGCAGCTTGTGGGGGCCGTAGGCCCGGAGGTGGGCGTGGAGCCGGCGGCCGGAGTCCCGGGCGGTGCCCGAGGCCATCCAGTTGCGGACCTCGACCACGCTGTCGTCCAAGTCCTTGTAGGCGAAGGTGAAGCCGTACGCCTCGGCGCCGCCCACGGCCTGCACCTTGGCGGGCCGGGCCAGCACCTTGACCTTGCCGTAGCGGGTCACGAGCAGCTTGCCGTCGCTCTTGTAGGTCTCCATCACGTCGGCCTTGGTGAGGTCCGACCGGGCCGAGGCGACCTCGATCCGGAACCGGAGCCCGCCGGGGGCCCCGAGCAGGAGGGCGCTGCCCTCGCCGTCGAGCTTGTGCTTCCAGCCGAGAGGGATCTCGACCGACCAGCCCAGCTTGGGATGCTCGAAGCGCTCGGCCTTGACCTGGCCGACCGCCAGAACCAGGAGCGCCGCCGCCGCAGCGATCCCGATCTTGTTCGTGTTCTGGATCATCTTCCGAACCCCTCCGGGTCTTCCGCCCTCAGTTCCGCCAGTCCCGAGGTAAGCAAGGCCCGTTCCAAGGGTGATTCGCCTCTGCATGCACGTTTCGGCACCCGGACCTGGATACTCCAGTGACCACCTGGGTACCGGATTAGCCACCGCCAGGTATCCGCTGTACACCACACTACACTTCGAGGAAGGCCGGAAGCGCGCCCCCGGCCCCGTCCCGAGGGCCCCCCGGGCGAGCCCTCCTCTGGCCTAGCGCACCCGGCTGCGAAGCCGCTCCAGATCCCGCTTCAGGATCTCCCGGTCCCCCCGGGTCCCCTCGTCCGAAGTGTTCCGATCCAGGAACGCTTCCGCCCGGTCGAGGTCCCCGGCGTCGAATCCCAGGTGTCCACTCCGCCACACCGACGCCATCCCTTCCAGCAGGTCGACCCCGAGCGCAGCATGGGCCTCGGGCAGCAGCACCTCCCTCACCCGCACGTCCTCCTCGAACCCCGGGTACGGCCCCGACTCCCCGACGTACTGGACCAGCCTCCCCAGGGCGGCGATCGCCAGGGCCCGGTCCACCCGGCCCGGGAAGGGAGGGGCGATCACCCGCTGCAGGAGTTCCACCTCCCGGCGGCGCAGGGGAGCGAAGTCCAGGCCCGCGTCTTCCCGGACGTCGGCCATCCGTTCCACCAGGGCGGCTTCCAGGAAGGACCCGGGACGTCCCTCGGCCACCCCCCCGAGCAGGCCCTCGACCGGCAGGAAGGCGACCGACCCGTAGAAGGCGGCGGCGTAGTAGCGGAACTGGCCCCGGGCGAGCAGGGCCACGAACCCGGCCTCTTCGGGGCGGTCCCGGACCGCCCTCCCGGCCGCGTAGACCAGTCGGCGCAGATCGGCCTCGGCCTTGGCCAGCCGGGGCTGGAACCAGGCCCGCCGCTCGCCGTCGGCGAACCCGCCCCTCAAGGCCTCCTTGAGCGAGGTCACCTCCGAGAGGGTGGTCCCGAGGATCCCCCGGCGCAGGCCCTGTTCCCGGTGCTCCGCCTGGAGCCGCTTCAGCTCGGTCTCGACGTCGACGGTGGCCATGGTGAGCGCCCAGCCCGAGATCTCCCCCGGCGCCAGCTCCCGGATGGCCCGCGAGATCCATGAGAAAGGCGGGGTCCGACCGGGACTGGGCCGCACCGTGAGCATCGGGGAGAGCGCCAGATGAATCCCCTGTTCCTCCAGGTCCCGGTCGACGGCCTCGAAGCCGCGGATCCACTCGCCGCCGGCCGCTTCCGGCTTCCCGCCCCGCGCCAGCCAGGCGAGGACCGCGGAGAGGGCCGGGAGCGACTCCAGGACCGCCGGGATCCCGGCCGGGTCCACCACGAAGCGGCTGGCACCTTCCTCGGTGAGATGGCGGCTCACCCCGACCGCCACCCGCTCGACCCCGGGTCGTCCCGAGCGGGCCCAGGCCGCCACCTCCTCCCGGATCCGCTCCGGCATGCCGGGGTCGAGCACCGCATCGACACCGACCGGGGCCGCCTCGGGACGCACCCCGCCCCCGCCGGACCCGGCGGCCTCCGGGACGCCGCTCGGCACCAGGGCCCAGATCGCCACCGAGGCGGCACCCGCGACCCCGAGCCCACCCAGCAGCCGGGCGGCACCCCGCCCCCGCGGCTTCGTCCCCGGCGTGGAAGGTCGAGTCGGGAAGGGTCGGGTGCGCGGCCCCGTCCCCTTCTCGAGGAGCCCCAGCACGGCCGCCAGGTCCTTGGGTCTCCGGGCGGGATCGGCGGCCAGGCACGCCTCCACCAGGGCCCGGACGCGGCTCCCTGCCTTCCCCTCGGAACCCCAGGACCACGGGGGAATCCGACCCGAGAGCAGGGTCTCGAGCGCCTTGGGATCGGTGGCCCAGGGATGACGGCCCTCCAGCAGCTGGTAGAGGCAGAGGCCCCAGGAGAACCAGTCCGAGGCCGGGCTGGCGGCCCCCGAGACCAGCGCCTCGGGAGCCATGTAGGCGATGGTCCCGACCACCGCGCCGGTCCGGGTCAGGGCCTCGCCCGTCCCGCCCTGGACCAGCCCCAGGTCGCGCCCCCCGCCCCGCCCCGCGGCGCTCCCCCGGTGGGTGGCGGGCACCCGGCCCCGGCCCCCCCGGCCGGCCGGGCCCCGCGCCTCGAGGCCGCGGGCGATCCCCAGCATGACCTCGAGCGGGTCGCGGTCGCCGACGCCCTCCGAGAGCGGGCGACCGTCGAGGTACTCCATCGCCAGCCAGGGACCGGCGGGACCCTCGCCCGAGGCGTAGACCTCGACCAGGTTCCCGTGGCGCACCCGGGCCAGGGCGTCGGCCTCCCTCCGGAAGCGGGTCCGGGTCTCGGCCGGCGCCGACCCCAGCAGCACCTTCACCGCCACCAGGCGATCGAGCTCCCGGTCACGCGCCAGGAAGACCGCACCCATGCCGCCCTGTCCCAGGAGGCGGACCGGCGGGAAGCGCGCCGCCAGCTCCGCAGGGAAGTCGGGGCCACCCCGAGCCTCGACGTTCCCCTCGCTCGTCATCTCTCCCCCGAGGTCCCGCCGCACGGGTCCGGTCCGAGCGTAGCCCTATCGCGAGGTCGCACCCGGCGCCGGGCTCAGGCCGCTCCCGGCTTCCGCCAGGTGAGCACCAGGGCGGGCGGCAGGTTGCGGGCCTCGCCGGTCCATCGGTGCACCGGTCCGAAGCGATCCCGCATCCGGCGTCGAAAGGCGATGGCCGGCGGCAGCGGGAACGAGTGCACGTACTGGAAGGTCGTGAAGGTCCCTCCGGGCTTGAGCGCCTCGAAGGTCTCGCCGATCACCCTCTCGGTCACCGGAGCGGGCAGGCTGGCGAAGGGAAGTCCGGACACCACATGGTCGAGGGGAAGGAGGCCACGCGCCCCCGCCAGTTCGAGCAGCGATTCCACCGAACCGTGCTCGATGTCGAGCCGGGGGAAGCGCTGGCGGAGCACCTCCACCATGGGACCGTCGCGCTCGATCCCGAGATAGCGCCCTCCGGCAGGCAGCGCCGCCTGGATCGCCCGGGTGAAGGGACCGGTTCCCGGCCCGAACTCGACGATCCGCACCCCGGGGGCCCAGTGGATGTCCTGGATCATGCGCCTGGCCAGGTAGCGCGAGCTCGGGGCGATCGCCCCGACGGCGCGCGGGTCGGCGAGGAAGCGGGAGAGGAAGGTCCGGAGCCCGGCGGCCCCCTCGCGAACCTCTTCGCCCAGGCTCGGCGGCTGGTCGCTCATGCCCGAACGCTAGCCGCGAATCCCCGACTCCGGCAACCTACCGGTAGCTGTCCATGATCCCTTCGAGGACCTTCTTCGACGGCCGGATCCGCTTCTCGGGCAGCAGGGTGAGCGGCTCGTCGATCGGATTCAGGGCGTCGATCACGGTGGGCTTGGTGGGGTCGAGCAGCAGGATGCCGGTCAGCATGCTGTGCTCCTCGATCCCCTTCTCGATCCGGGCCAGCGCCTTGGCGCGATCGGTGGGGTCGTAGCCCTCCTCGACGGTGGTGAGCCGGATCTCGGTCCCGTCATGGAGGTGGATCGGGACGCTCTGGCCGGGGCCGGCCTCGACCTCGGGGAGCTCCTCCCCATCGTCCATGAAGCCGATCTCGTTCAGGATCACCTCGTGCTCCTTGCCCCAGGCGTAGGTCTTGGTGGCGCCCGGGAGGTCGGGATTGAAGGTGACGCAGGGGCTGACCACGTCGACCAGGGCGAATCCCCGGTAGGCCATGGCCGCCTTGAAGACCGCCACCATCTGCTTCTGGTTGGCGGCATAGGCCCGGGCCACGAAGCCCGCCCCCAGCTCGATCGCCAGCCCGCAGCAGTCGATGGTCCGGAACGGGTTCTTGCCGTGGGAACTCTTGGAGACCGCGCCCTGGTCGGCGGTGGCCGAGAACTGTCCCTTGGTCAGGCCGTAGACGCCGTTGTTCTCGATCACGTAGAGCATCTCGGTGTTGCGCCGGATGGCGTGCACGAACTGCCCGATCCCGATCGAGGCGGTGTCCCCGTCGCCCGAGACCCCCACCACCTTGAGCCGGTGGTTCACCGCGTTCACGCCGCTGGCCATCGAGGGCATGCGACCGTGGACCCCGTTGAACCCCAGGCTCTGGGAGAGGAAGTAGGCGGTGGTCTTCGACGAGCACCCGATCCCCGACATCTTGGCGACCTGGGTGGGCTCGACCCCCGCCTCGTAGAAGGCGGTGATCAGCGCCCGGGTCACCGAATCGTGCCCGCAGCCTCCGCACAGGGTGGAGGTGGCGCCCTCGTAGGCCTTGCGCTCGAAGCCCAGCTTGTTCGTCTTCTCGGACTTGGCGACCGCTTCGGACATTTCAGACCTCCACGCCGGAGAGGCCCTGGGCCTCGGCGAGAACGTGGCCCGCCGCCAGGGGCAGGCCGTCGAAGTGGGTGATCGACAGGAGCCGGGGAGCCAGATCCGGGACCTCGGCCCGGAGGATCGCGGCCATCTGGCCATCCCGGTTCTGGTCCACCACGTAGACCCGGTCGAGCCGGGAGACGAAGCTCCTCAGGCGGTCGAGGTCGACCGGGAGGGCTCTCAGCCGCAGCGAGTCGACCGGAGTGCCCTGGCGGACGCAGCGTTCCACCGCCTCGCGGCAGGCCCCCTCGCTGGTCCCGTAGTGGATGAACCCGACCTTGGCGCCCGGGTTGCGCACCTCGACCGGAGCCGGGACCAGCTTCCTGGCGGTCTCGAACTTCTTCCCCAGCCGCACCAGCAGGTCCCGGTAGTTGTCGGGATCCTCGGAATAGGTGGCCGCCGGCGAGTGGCCGGTGCCCCGGGCGAACCAGGCCCCCTTGGGGTCACGCACCCCGGCGATGGTGCGGTAGGGGATCCCGTCCCCGTCCACGTCGGCATAACGGCGGAAGCTCGTCATCTTGGCCAGGTCCGCCTCGGTCAGGATCTTCCCCCGGTCGATCGGCTTCTCCGGGTAGGCGAACCCCTCGCACATCCAGGAGTTCATCCCGAGGTCGAGATCGAGCATCACGAAGACCGGCGTCTGGAGCCGATCCGCCAGGTCGAAGGCGCTCACCATGTCATCGAAGGTCTCCTCCGGGTTGGCGGGGAAGAGCATCACGTGCTTGGCGTCGCCGTGGGACAGGTAGTAGGTCGAGAGGATGTCCCCCTGGGCGGTGCGGGTCGGGAGTCCGGTGGAAGGCCCCATGCGCTGCACGTCGACGATCACCGCCGGGGTCTCGGTGAAGTACCCGAGGCCGGTGAACTCGGACATGAGCGAGACGCCGGGGCCGGCCGTGGCGGTCATGGAGCGGGCGCCTGCCCAGCTCGCTCCCAGGACCATCCCCAGGCTGGCGAGTTCGTCCTCCGCCTGGATGATGGCGTAGGTGCGCTTGCCGTCGGGATCGGTGCGGTGCTCCTCGCAGTGGCTCATGAAGGACTCGCACAGCGACGACGACGGCGTGATCGGGTACCAGCCGACGAAGGTGCAGCCGCCGAACATGGCCCCCAGGGCGGCGGCGTCGTTGCCGTCGATCACGAAGCGGCCCTTGGCCTTGTCCATGGGCTCGACCCGGAAGCGCCGCTCGGCCGGGAGGTTCTCCTTGGCCCAGGCGGCGCCCGCGTCCATGGCCGCCAGGTTGGGGGCGATCACCTTGTCCTTGCCGGAGAAGACCTTGGCGAGACCCTGGACCAGGGCGTCCCGGTCGATCCCCAGGTACTCCTGGAGCACCCCGACGTAGACGAAGTTCACGACCAGCTTGCGGATCTTCACGACCTCGCAGGACTTCCTCACGATCTCGTCGGCCGGGAACGGGATGACCGTCAGGTCGGTGCGATCGGTGGTGCACACCAGCTTGTCCCGCATGAAGACGATCGTCCCCGGTGCCGCCTTGCGCAGGTCGTCGAGCACCGTCTCCTGGTTCATGCAGACCAGGATGTCATCGGTGAGCTTGCGGGTCCGGAAGTCGTCCTTGGTGACCCGGAGGTTGTACCAGGTGGGCAGCCCGGAGATGTTCGAGGGGAACATGTTCTTGGCGACCACCGGGATCCCCATGTTGAGCACGCCGCGCATCAGCACCTGATTGGAGGACTGGCTCCCGGTGCCGTTGCTCGTCGCCACGTGGATCGAGAAGTCGTTGACGTTCATCGACGCGGTCTCCCGTCCGGAGCCGGCGCCGGGCCCGCCCCGATCAGGGGGATTCAACCCCGACGGGAGGGGCCTCACAGCCCGGGGGTGAGGATTCGCACCGGACCTTCCCGGGGATCGCCGGGCGGGACGCCTCGTCCGTCACCACCACGCGCGGATTCCGTCATGGCCTGCCCGCACCGGATACGTTCCGGCTCGGTCCCCGACCCCGGGTCGGTGAGGCAACCCGACACTCGCGGCCCCTACCGTTCCCGATAGAGTTCCAGGACTCGTCGCGGCCTCTCCCTCCAGGGCTCGAGGGACTCCAGGTCCAGCGCCGCGCCTTCCGGGCCGAGGGTGGAGAGACCCCGGGCCCTCAGCCAGAGGAGGTCACCCAGGGCCTCCTGGATCAGGGCCGGATCGGTTGCTGCCACGGCCACCTGGTGGAGATCGCGTTCCGCCTGGCGTGCCCTCTCCAGGGGAATTTCCCGGGCTCCCCGGAAGTGGAGCCAGGCCTCGAGCCCGATCACCGCCAGCTGCCCCCTCAGGAGGGTGGCCCCGAGGGACTGCGCCGCGGCCGGGATCACGAGATCCGGAAAGGCGCTCGCCGGGGAGAAGTAGGCGGCGCCTCGCAACGGTCCACCGAGCAGCGCGCTCGCAGCCAACACATGGGAGGTCCCATTGCGGCCGAGATCCGACTCCGCGACCGCTACCGCCAGCAGAGGGAGGTAGGGGATCCTCGGGATCAGGGGGCCAAACACCTCCTCGGTCTCCCGACGGGATGGAACCGCCGCCAGGGGGGATCCGGGCGCGGCCGTCCCGATCGGCTCCCCGCGGGGAGCGATGCCCGGTACCGAGGCAGGGTTCGAGAGGAGATCCTGGCTCCAGGCCGGGGCCCAGCCCCTTCGGATGGTCTCGAACACCCGGGCGCGAGCCTCGGTGAGGTCGTCGAGCAGGGCCTCGAACCTCCCGGAGTCGCTTCCCTTGAAGGCGTTCTCCCCGGACAGACCGAGGAACACCCACCCCCCCTCCCGGAGCGGGGACCGGTACCCTCCCGGGTCACTGTGTGCCCCCGCGGGAACCGCCAGACGACTCAGCTCCCCGAGAGGTGTCGGGAGGCTCCGCTCCTCCATCGGCCGGAAGGCCGACTCCAGGGTCCGGAAGCCGGGATAGGCCGCCAGACGATCCCGGTTGGTGCCCGACGCCATCCTCAGCAGGGGCATCATCTGGGACCCGACAGCCCGGAGCAGCTGCCTGAGGCCCGCTCCTTCCAGGAGCTCGATCGCCTCCCATCGGTCGGGGTTGCGTCCAGGACCCCAGGTCTCGCCCAGACGATCCTTCAGCATCTTCTCCAGCTCGGGCAGGGGACGCACCGGAGGGAGACCCGAGGTCGCCAGTACCACCTCGGGCTCGAAGGGGCGCAAGCGCCGGAGCAGCTGATCCGCTCTCTGCAAGGCAGTACCTGAAGGGGCACTCGGATGGACTGGCCGCAGGGTCTCGAGGACATGGCCCAGGATCTCCCGGTCGGTCTGCTTCGCCAGCTCGAGATCCGCCTTGCGCCCCGGGGGTATCGGGTCCCGTGCGCCATAGGCGCGGACCAGGTAGGCCGCGGACGCGATCGGGGCGAGCTCGGCGGCATCCGCGATCCCGGCGCGCAGATCGGCCAGGCTCTTCTCCGCGATGACGATCTCGAGGCGGTGGGCCCCCGCCCGCCGCCGCAGGAGATCGCGAATCGGGGCACTTCCCGGCGCCCGGGCGACCTCCTGGAGGAGTGCCATCACCGCACCGGGATCCGATGCCTTGCGCGGGGAGTCCACGGGTGGATCGGCATCCTGGAGGAGGGCGGACACCAGTCCGAGGGCAGGACTCCCGACGTTCCTTCCCAGGAGCAACGTCGGATCCACCGTCAGCAGTGGATGCTGGGGAATCCCCTGCAGCGGTCCCCGGAGGAGAAAGTGGACCACGAGTGCCGCCTCGTCGGGCGACTCGTCCAGGGCCACGCAACGTCGCACCTCGAACACCATCTTCGCGACCACACCCCCGGCCTCCCTCGCCAACGCTCTCTCGAGGCCCGCAGGCGGACCGGGGAAGCCCCTCATGCCCCCGACCCCCGCGAACAGATCCTGGCCGGTCGCGATCGATCCCGGCCTCCTCCGCCCTGGGTCGGGAGGACCGAATACCTCCAGCCAGCGGCTCCGCGATTGTCCGAACAGGTCCCGGAGCGCGGGGTCCGAGAGCCCTGACGGCCGCCGCGGCAGGCCCAGGACCCTCGCTCTGTTCATGGCCGCGAGCGCGGCCCTCAGGACTCGGGACCCCGCGCCCCCCTGGCCCGCCCGTGCCAGCCAGTCCCCCAACTCCCTGGGCAGGTACTCCGACAGGTCCCCTGTCTCGAACCCGTATCCGGGGGACCGGCCACTCTCGATGTCCGTCGCTCCCAGAGGGACCACCAGCCCCTCCAGGACGGAGCCCCGAATTATGCGCTCGACCGGGGACCAGGTCTCCGGCGGCGGGAGTCCCCGTTCCAGCGCCAGAATCTCGGCGAGACCTTCCAAGGCGAAGCGCGTGCCGGTCATCCTCGACAGGCTCCCGACGGAGGAGATCTGGTCGCTGCCCCATCGGGCTCCTGGGACGTCCTCACTCCGGATCGCGAGCGTCCACTCGCTCCTCAGGGCGTCGACCAGCTTCTTCACGCCGGCTTCAAGGGCCTCGCCCGCGACTTCGGCCCGGACCGCCCGGACTGCCGGTTCCGACCGGCCGGTCACGGTCCTCGGCTCGGTAACCGGGGATTCCTGGTTCGAGGGATCGCGATGGGTCCCGGTCTGGACCCAAGGGAGGAGGCCGAGGGCTCCGACCAGGATCGCCGCAGCGATCCTGAGGCGCCGTCCCGGATCGCCCCTCGCGCCCGCGGGCGGGATCGATGGCGCGGGAGAGGCCTCGCCCCGATTCCCTCGCTCCGCCCCCTGGTTCTCGCGGCGAGACGAACTCGGCACTGCCAGGACGACCGTGGCGGCGTTGCGGTCGACGGCCGCTCCCCGGGGGCCAGGGGTCGCGACCCGATCGGCGGGAGGCGGGATCCTCGCGACCTCCGCACTCTCGAGGGCCTGACGCACGACCCGGGGCCGGTTCTCCCTCCGGTCCGGATCCCCGGACAGCTGTCGTCTGAGGAGGTCGGCCAGGGCCGAGTCCGGTCGGATCCGGTCGAACCGGAGCTGCGGCTCCACCCCGCGGGTCGCCCAGGCGAAGATCTCCTCGCCCGTGAAGGGCAGGCGATCCTCGAGCAGGTGGAAGAGGGTCACCCCCCAGCCGTACCAGTCCGATTGGTCGCGAAAGCCCTGCCCCCGCCACACCTCGGGAGCCAGGTAGGCCGGAGTTCCGACGTGCATCCCGGTCCGGGTCAGGGAGGTCCGGTCATGGTCCTTCACCAGGCCGAAGTCCGTGAGCACCGCCCGGCCGGTACCGGCCTCGACCAGGATGTTGGCGGGCTTCACGTCCCGGTGCAGCAAGTCGCACCGGTGCACGGCTTCGAGCCCCTCGGCGATCTGGCCCATGGCGCGGACCAGCACCGGGAACGGATGGTCCGGCGACAGGGAGCCACCGGTCACGAACTCCTGGACCAGGAAGGGTCCCCGGGAGCACTCCCCGGCGTCGAAGACCCGCACCACGTGCGGGTGGGTGATCCGGGACAGGGCTTCCGCCTCTCGCCGCAGGCGATGGGCCTGCTGGGGGTCGCGGGGAGCCAACACCAGCTTCACCGCCACCTCGCGCCCGAGATCCCGGTCCGAGGCCAGGAACACGACGCCCATGCCCCCGGCCCCCAACACCCTGGTCGGGGTGAAGCGGGCACGGAGGTCCTCCGGAAAGTCGACGACCTGGCTCACCCTGTCGATTCCACCTCGACCCTCACTCGCTCCTCACAGAGTTCCACGGCCCGGATCGCGACGTCGAGGAAGCGGGGGACCAGCGCCCTCTGGGTCTCGGTGTGGCGGCTGAGCGGCCCGGTCACGAAGCTCCCGCCCCCGGCGAGCGCCATGGGGAGGATCAACTGGTCGGCGAGGTGCTCGCAGACCGGGACGCCGGAGGCCAGGTGGGCGAGCGCCCGGTCGCAGACCCGGGAGGCCAGGGTCTCGGCGGGGAGACCCTTCTCCCCGAAGCCCACCACCACGGTGGTCACGTGCTCGAAGCCGAGTTCGAGGAGGAGGACGTTCCCCGGTCCCTTGGGGCGATCGACCTGGACGACTTCCAGGGACTCCGGGGTCCATCCCATCCTCGCCGCCACCACCTCGAGCTCGCGCAGTCCGACCCGGCGCGGCAATGCCGAGAGGATGGCGGTGGCCCGGACATGGGTCGGCTCGCCCCTCTCGGTGAGGTCGAGGCGACGCAGCGGTCCGCCCGGCTCCACCGCGAAGTCCACCCGCCCGCCCCCGGCCGGGAAGAACCCGTGGCGCTCCAGGCTCGCCTCCACCCGGGCGCCCATCCGCGCCAAGAGCGGCAGGAAGCTCCGCGCCAGGAAATCGAAGGGCGGCGCCATGGGGTTGTGGGTCCCTCCCTCGACCACCAGCCGGCTCCCGGCCCCGGCCGCCACCAGGGCCGGGAGCACGGTCTGGGCCACCAGCATGGCGCTCCCGGCCGAGCCCACCGCCATCTCGTGGTGCCCTCCCGCGATCGGGCCGGGCCGGAACTCGAGCTCCCCGCTCCCGAGCTCGTCGCCCCGGACCTCGGCGTTGCCGACCCGGGTGGCGGCCTTGACCGCGGTCAGGTGCTGGCGGAGCAGGCCGGGCTTGGCGCGCCCGGCCCGGATCCGCGTCATGCGGAAGGGCCGCCCGGTGGCGAGCGAGAGCGCCAGCGAGGTACGGAGCACCTGGCCGCCACCCTCTCCCATCGAGCCGTCGATCTCCAGCATGGTCTTCCCTCCTGGCGCTTGGGGGCGCGCCCTCCCGGCCTTCCCCGGGCCCGCCCTCAGCCCTTGACGCAGACCACCTGGTGGAGGCGGGCGACCACCTCGACCAGGTCCTCCTGGGCCGCCATCACCGCTTCGATCGGCTTGTAGGCGCCCGGGGTCTCGTCGACCACCCCGGAGTCCTTGCGGCACTCGACGTGCCGGGTCGCCGCCTCGTGGTCCGCCACCGTGAAGGTGCGCCGGGCCGCGCTCCGCGACATCAGCCGCCCGGCGCCGTGGCTGCAGCTCTCGAAGCTCTCCGGGTTGCCCTTGCCGCGGACCACGAAGGAGGCCGCACCCATGCTCCCGGGGATGATCCCGAGGTCCCCCTGCCTGGCCCGGACCGCCCCCTTGCGGGTGACCAGCACGTTCTCCCCCAGGTGCCGCTCCCGCGCCACGTAGTTGTGGTGGCAGTTCACCGCCTCGAGCCACGCCTCGAAGGGCGGCAGCCCGGGGACGGTGCGGAGCGCCTGGATCACCGAGGCCATCATCAACTCCCGATTGGCGCGAGCGTAGTCCTGGGCCCACTCCACCGCCTCGACGTAGTCGGCGAAGTGCTGGCTCCCCTCCGCCAGGTAGGCGAGGTCCCGGTCGGGGAGCTTCACGAACCAGCGTTCCATCTCCTTCTGGGCGAGGGCGATGAAGTGGCTGCCGATGCGGTTCCCGACGCCGCGCGAGCCGCTGTGCAGCATGATCCAGACGGCCCCGGTCTCGTCCAGGTCGACCTCGATGAAGTGGTTCCCGCCTCCCAGGGTGCCGAGCTGCTTGCGGTCGGCCCCGTGCCCGAGCCGGCGGTGCTTGGCGACGATCTCCCGGAAGCGGGGCTCGAGTCCGGCCCAGACCTCGTCGTGGGAAGCCGGAGGAGTGCCCCAGGCGCCCCGGTCGTTGCGGCCCCCGGAGTCGGTGCGACCGTGCGGGACCGCGGCCTCGATGGCCGACCTCATGGGACCGAGATCGTCGGGAAGGTCGCCGGCCGAGAGGCTGGTCTTCACCGCCATCATCCCGCAGCCGATGTCGACGCCGACCGCGGCCGGCACGATCGCCTTCCGGGTGGCCATCACCGACCCGACCGTCGCCCCCTTGCCGAGGTGCACGTCCGGCATGACCGCGATCCAGCCGTGGACGAAGGGCAGCCGGGCCAGGTTCTGGATCTGGGCCCGGGCGTTGTCGGCGAAGGGGACGCCGCGGGTCCAGGCCTTCACCGGCACGCCGCCTTCGGTCTCGATCCGTTCGTAGCTCATCGGGTCACCTCTTCCCTCGTCCTCGGCCTTTCGCCCCGTCCCGGTCCCCCGGCGCAACCGCTGCGACCGGCGGGTCCCGGCGGGTCGGGCCCGGATCCCGGGGAGCGCACGGACCATGCCAAGGGCGGATCCGCACCTGGCGCGGATCGGTCGCGCCGGATCTGATACAATGGGATAAGCCTTTCTCCCAATGGCTCGCCGAAACCCCACCAAGCCCGCGTCCGTCCGCCGTCCGGTGGTGGTGCTCGGCTTCCTGGGGACCCGGATGGATGCGGGCAAGGCCACCGATCGCTGGGAGCGTTGGCGCCCGACCGTGGGCCTCTGCCAGCAGGACGACCTGGTGGTCGACCGCCTCGAACTCCTCCACACCCGACGCTTCCGCTCCCTGGCCGAAGCGGTCGCCTCGGACATCGCCAGCGTCTCGCCCGAGACCTCGGTGGTGCTCCGGGAACATGAGATCCGGGACCCCTGGGACCTCGAGGAGGTCTACGCCTCCCTCCATGACCTGGCGATGGCCTACCCCTTCGATCCCGAGGCGGAGGACTACCTGGTCCACATCACCACCGGGAGCCATATCGAGCAGATCTGCCTCTTCCTGCTTGTCGAGACCCGGACCATCCCGGCGCGGCTGGTGCAGACGCACCCGCGATCCGGCGCCGCACCCGAGCACCGCTCCCACGGCGCGGTCACCCTGATCGACCTCGACCTCTCCCGCTACGACCGGCTCGCCTCCCGCTTCCGACGTCTCCAGGCCGAGGGCCTCTCCACCCTGAAGTCGGGGATCGACACCCGGAACCCCGCCTTCAATGCCCTGGTGGCGGAGGTCGAGCGGGTGGCGCTGCGGACCCGGGACCCCATCCTGCTGACCGGCTCCACCGGCACCGGCAAGTCGCAGCTGGCCCGCCGCATCCACGAGCTGCGGCACAGCCGTCATCAGGTGAAGGGTCCCCTGGTCACGGTGAACTGCGCCACGTTGCGCGGCGAAGGCGCCATGTCGGCGCTCTTCGGCCATGTCCGGGGCGCCTTCACCGGTGCCCTCGAGGCCAGGGCCGGACACCTCAAGGCGGCCGACGGCGGCATGCTCTTCCTCGACGAGATCGGAGAGCTGGGCCTCGACGAACAGGCCATGCTGCTCTCGGCCCTCGAGGACAAGGTCTTCTTTCCCGTAGGCTCCGACCGCGAGACCCGCAGCGACTTCCAGCTCCTGGCCGGGACCAACCGACCGCTCGCCGCGGAGGTCGAGGCCGGGAGGTTCCGGGAGGACCTGCTGGCCCGGATCTCGCTCTGGACCTTCGAGCTCCCCTCGCTGGCCGACCGGCGCGAGGACCTGGAGCCCAATCTCGACTTCGAGCTGGCCCGGGTGTCCGAGGAGCGGAACCTGCGGGTCTCGATGAGTTCCGAGGCACGGGCGCGCTACCTCGCGTTCGCGGTCTCCCGGGAGGCCGCGTGGTCGGCGAACTTCCGGGACCTGGGCGCCTCGGTGCGGCGCATGTCGACCTTCGCCGAGGGCGGGCGGATCGACAAGCCGGAGGTCGATCGCGAGATCCGACGCCTCCGGGCGACCTGGAGCGGGGCGACCCGGGGAGGTCGCGACGACACCCGGATCGCGGGGCTGCTCGGTCCCGATGGGGCAGGCGCGCTCGACGCTTTCGATCGGGTCCAGCTCGAGTTCGTGCTCGAGGTCTGCTCCCGCTCCTCCACCCTCTCCCAGGCCGGCCGGACCCTGTTCGCCGCCAGCCGGGCCCGCAGGAGCAGCGTGAACGACGCCGATCGACTGCGGAAGTACCTGAGGCGCTTCGGGATCGCCCCGGGCGCGGCGCTCGCGGCGACCCGCCACCAGGACGACGCGGAGAGTTCGCGGCGTGACGCGTGACGCGGGCGCGCTGCGCGTGCTACGTTGGTTGTGCAATGGCCCGACGACGGGCCCGAAAGGAGGACTCCGTGGCTGATCTCGTGACCCCTCGATCGATCCCCGGGTCCTCCGCGACCGCTCTCGTCTGAGCGCCCCCCCGGAGACCCTTCCTCTTCAAGGACCATGACGCGCCCATCTGGCGCGCCCTCGGTCCCCGCCTGCGGCTGCCATGCAGCCGCCGGAAGGTCCTCCCTTGCCTCGAAACGTCGCCCTCGGCTGGAGCCGAGACCTGGAGCTCTCGCTCAGCCCCGAAACCCCGTCCTCCCTCCTTCCCTCCCGGGTGGTCGCCCGGGTGGTCGAGGGCGGCCGCCCTCCCTTCCACCTCCTCACCGAGGAGGGATCCCGCTACCTGGCCACCTGCCGTTCCCACGTCCGCGACGTGGTGGTCGGCGATTGGGTGGTGGCGGAGAACCTGGTACCCGGCCACGCCGTGATCGAACGCGTCCTTCCCCGGAAGAGCGAGCTCGCCCGGGTGGAATCCGGGACCTCCGGAGACCGCCAGGCCCTCGCGTCCAACGTCGACCGGGCCCTGATCGTGACCGGCGCCGACCGGGAACGGAACCTGCGCCGCCTCGAACGCTACCTGGCCCTGGTCCGGGGCGCGGGGGTCGAGGCCGTGCTGGTGCTGACCAAGATCGACATGGTGGCCGACCCGGAGCCGCTGCTCGCAGAGATGAGGACCATCGCCCCGGGTGTCCTCTGCCTGGCTGCCAGCTCGGTTGCCGGCATGGGTCTGGAGACCGTGGCGGGAGCCCTGGTCCCCGGCGAGACCCATGTGCTGCTCGGCTCCTCGGGCGTCGGCAAGTCGAGCCTGGCGAACCGCCTCATCGGCGGGGACGAGCTGGCCACCGGACCGGTGCGGGCCCGGGACGACAAGGGACGTCACACCACCTCGGGACGGCGCCTGCTCCGGCTCCCCAACGGCGCGCTCCTGATCGACACGCCGGGGATGCGGGAGCTGGCTCTCACGGCAAGAGCCGGGTCGGGTCTGGCGGCCACCTTCCCCGAGCTCGGGGAGCTCGCTGCCACCTGCCGGTTCCGCGACTGCACCCACGGAGACGAACCCGGGTGCGCGATCTCGGAGGCCGTCGAGGCCGGCGAACTCGACCCCGCCAGGGTCGAGAGCTGGGACAAGCTCCGGCGCGAGCTCGACCTCAGGGCCCGGAAGGAGCGGCACCGGGCTCGTCGCCAGGAGCGCCGCCAGGAACGTCGGGACGGCCGGGGGTCGCGTCGAGCCGATCCGAGGGAGGACTGGGGACGGGAGTGACCGGCTCCGGCATCCGTCGCCAGGGTCCGTGCTCCCGGCACGAGATCCGCCCCTCGGCATCCCGCTGCCAGTTCCACCAACCGTACCCGGAGGCGGCCTGGGGGTCGTCGGGCCGCCCGTCCAGGAATCCGTCGGCCTCGAGCTCCCGGAACAGTTCCGGTCCGAGGTCCGGCTCGGCTGCCTTGGGACGCCGGGCCCTCCGCCGCTTCAAGGCACCCTCGAGCTTCACCTGCACGTACCCGCAGGACTCCCTCGCGAACCGGGGGAAGGCCGGTGAGGCGCGCCCCGAAGCGGGTTCCCCGGTCCCCGGGCCCACCAACCCGACCTCGAGCTTCACGCCGGTCGAGAAGGTACGGGGCTTCCCGCCGGGTCCGCCGCCGACCACGATCTCCTCGCCCACCCCGATCGAGGCGCCCCCGACCGAGACCTGGGCGAGGCCGCCGCCGGCCAGCAGGAGCACCAGGGCCCCGGCTCGGGGGATCGATCCAAAACCGCGGGTCGGGTTTCGCATACTCCGAGCATAGCCCTCGGCCGCTGCCCGCCGTCGCGTCATGGGCCTCCCTCGGGTGAAGTCCCGGCCTCCGCCAGCAGGGCGCGCAGCGCGGACACGGTCTCACGGGTGGGACGGTCGCGCCCGGAGGTCCGCGCCGCGGCTCCTCCCGCGGCATCCAGCCATCCGAGGGTCAGCCCCAGGGCCAGACGCTCCACCGGGGATGCCCGGATGCGTCCCGGATCGAAGTGGGCGGTCCACAGCTCGGCGACCAGGGCCACCAGATCCGCGATCTCCGGCTCGCTCCCACCGAGCAGGCGGGGAGCGAGTCGCGAGTAGGCTTCCAGGGCCGGGATCGGACCCCGCCAGTTCCGGATCCTGAGCACGTGGGCGGGGGCCGCCTCGATCAGGACGATCCGCGCCGGACCCGCCGGGAGCTCCCCCGCTTCGAGCCCGGCGAGGCAGGCCGCCAGCCCTGCGAGACACCCGGCCCGGGCCGGCTCCGGGTCGAGTTTCTGGTAGTCGCGGGAGTCGGCAATCCACTCCCAGAGCCTGGCCCGGATCAGCTGGCCGGCCGGACCCGGCGGCAGACCAGCCAGCAGCCGGTCGCCGCGGGCTGTCGCCAGCGGACCCCACAGCCCGTGGCGGGAACGACGCAGCCGGGACATGGCGGAGACTGCCAGGGGTACGGAGCCCGCCGGGTCGGAATCCCGCATCGCCCTCACCACCGCGTGCAGGTAGGCGGCCAGGAGTTCGCTGCTCTTCTCCAGATGCGGCCGCATGGCCAATCGGTACTGGGCGGTGAAGGAGAGGAGACGGAGGTTCTTCCACAGGCCCGGGTCTCCTCCCACCGCCCACCCGGCCTCCCGGGTGCCCGGCAGGCTCTCGATCAGACCCGACTCCTCGAACTCCGCCTCGTCCCGGTCGAGTGCCGTCCCCAGCCGGGTCAGAGCGGCCTCCCAGGATCCGCCCGGGCTCCCGGGACCACCCGTTCTCCCGGCGATCTCCCCGCCGAGGTCGAGCAGGGGCGTGAAGATCCGGGGAAGCCCTCCTGCCGCCAGCTCCGCGTCGATGCGACGCAGGCTTTCGGCGACCTCGCCCGGGACCTCCTCCACCCGTCCACCCTGGTCCAGCCAGGCGTCGAAGGGCTGGAGTTCGACCAGCCCGGCGAGGCGATCGGAGGCCACCACGCTGTCGTAGGGATCGCAGTCCGGGGGCTGGGGGGTTCCGCAGGCCGGTCGATTCGCCAACCCGGCGCGCAGCGCGTCCTGGAACGGCGCGCCCAGCGGGTGCCCGGGCGTCGAAGGGGCGGCGACTGCAGGCGAGTCTGACGGACGCGGTACCGGGCGTCCCGCCAGTAGTCCGAGGGCCCCGACCAGGGCTGCGAGCCCTGCGACCAGGGGCAGACCTCCCCGGGACCCCGCCCCCTGGGTCGGATGGGCGGCACTGGCGATCCGGGGATTGGCGCCCGAGCGGCGGCCTCCCGGAGCCGCGTCACCGGACGCGTCATGGACCCCGGCCGGCTCCCTGGCCGGAGCCAAGCCCGCCACCGTGACGGTTCCGGGCCCGAGACCTCCCAGCCGGGACCGGATCGGCTCCAGGCCCCGCGGGCGCTCCTCGACGAAGGGCCCCAGGGCATCGGCGAGCAGGCGTCCCACCGGCGATTCCGGATCGGTCCGCGTGAACTCCAGACCCGGGAGGGTCCCTCCCGACGGGATCCTCACCAGATCCTCGAGCTTGAACGGCAGCCTTCCCTCGCAGAGCTCGAAGAGAGTGACCGCCCATCCCCACCAGTCGTTGGCCTCGTCGAATCGCCTCTCCGCCAGCGACTCCGGGCTCATGTACCCGAGGGTCCCGAGCGGCGATCCCTCCCGGGTGAACCGCGAGAGGTCCGGAGCCACCGCCAGCCCGAAATCGACCAGCACCGGTCGCCGGTCCCGGGTGAGCAGCACGTTGGCGCTCTTCACGTCCCGGTGCACCACCTGCCGGGAGTGCAGGAAATCGAGGGCTCCCGCCAGCTCCAGCATCACCGCCACCGGATCCAGATCGGGAGGGGGCTGGGAGAGCGGACGGCCGTCCAGGTATTCCATCAGCAGATAGGGCCCCTTCTGGGCGAGACCGTGGCTGTAGACCCGGACGATGTTGGGGTGCTGGAGCGAGGCCAGGGCGCGGGCCTCGTGCTCGAAGCGTCGCGTCAGGTCGGGATGGTCTCCGAGCAGCATCTTGACCGCTACCGGCCTGTCCAGGCGCTCGTCCCAGGCGAGCACCACCGCGCCCATCCCGCCCTGGCCGAGCTTCCTCTCCACCCGGAGCCAGTTCGGGAGTTCCACCGGGAGGCTGTCGCGCAGGGTCGGTGCGTTCAGGACTTCCGCCTGCGGGCGAGCGCGAGCAGGAACCCCACCACCCCGGCCAGGACCAGGAACCGGAGTCCGCCCCCGGACCCGGGTTTCGGCAGGGACGGCGAGCCGGTGGGCTGGCCGCCCACCCGCCCCGGATCCCCGGGCCCCCCGGAGGGTAGCGATCCCTTGTCACCGGCGAGGAAGCCTCCCGCCCCGGGACGCTCGAACCCGAGCTCCAGCTCGCCGCGCCGGTCTCCCTGGTCGGAGACGCCGACCTTGATCCGATGGGTTCCGGGGGCGATCGCGTCCTGGAAGCGGAGCACGGCCAGTCCCGAGGGGGGATCGAAGCGCAGCACCCCGGCCGCCACCGGCCTCCCGTCGAGGCTGGCCTCGATCCGCCCGGGTTCCAGACGACTCCCGGGATCCGCCAGCTCGAAGGCGAACACCGGTCGCGCCTCGACGATCCGGGTCCCGGAGGCCACCGGGTGGACCGCGGTCACGGTCGGCGGCACGTTGTCGAGGACGAAGCGCCATTGGCGGGTGGCCACGTTGCCGACCACGTCCTCGCCCCTCAAGGTCACGGCGTGCTCGCCCGGCGCCAGGGGGGCATCCAGCGGGAAGCGGACCTTGACCTCGGTAGGGTCGGCGGCATCGACGTGCGCCTCGGTGATCGGGAGACGCCGACCATCGAGGCGCAGGTCGATGCGGTTGGCGGCGCCCACCGCCACGCCGGTCCCCTTGTCGACCAGGGTCGCCCCGAGCACCGGCCGCTCGTCGAGGATCCTGGCCCCGGGGGGCGGCGAGAGGTCCCGGACCGACGGGGGCGTCCGTTCCGAGACGACCACATAGGTGGTGACCCGATCGGCCGGGAAGATCACTTCCTTGCTGGTCGGGTCGAGGACCACGGCCTCGGGCGGGATCGGCTCCCACTTCCCCGGCTTGGCCCGCTCCCGGTCCTCGGGGATCCACTGGAGGACCCGCATCCGCTTCTTCAGGTACTCGGGATCGGAGGTCACCTCGGAGGTGGCCTCGGGGAGTCGCATGCGCAGCATCGGGAGCTTGGCGAGCTGGGTCAGGCCCGAGAGGTCGGCCTGGGTCGCCGAGGCCTTCATCATCATCGGCTCTTCCGGCGCCTGGTTCAGTTCCACCCGGATGGGGGCCGACACCAACTCGTACCCGAGCGGCAACGGCGCGGGAGCGAACGGCTCCCGGGCCTCGGGGGGCGAGTCGGCCTCCGGGAGCTTCTGGTAGCGGAGCAGGAACAGGCCGTCGAAGCCTTCCACCTTGCGCTCGTCCCCGGGACCCTTGGAGACCCTCACCTCCAGATCGGGCGGGATGTCGATCGAGACCCTCTCGTCGGCGCTGGTGACGGTCCCGCCGGTCTCGGGGGGAACCCGCCGAACCCGAGGCAGCTCCACCCGGGTCTCGACCAGGTTCCCCTTGGGATCGGGCGAATGGACCACCACCTCGACGGTGCCGTCGAAGACCTCGAGCTTCTCCGGGAGCAGGAGGGCAGGCCTTCCCGTCCCCCGGAAGTCCGGCCGCACCGCCAGCTCCCCGGAACTCCCGCCCAGCTCGACCTTCCGCCGTTCCCCACCAGGGAAGCGGAGCTCGGCGGTGAGGCTGCCCGGCGGGACGTCCTCGGGCAGCATCAGGAAGAAGTCGTCTCCCATCGGCACTGCCGTGATCTTCAACTCCGGCTTGATCGAATCCACGAACATCGAGACGCAGGGAGAGGGCGGCGACTCGTTCCCCGCCAGGTCCTCGGCGGTCGCCACGTAGTACCAGGTGCCGTCCCTGGGGGGTGCGTCGGCGAAGACCGATCGGAAGACGCCCTTCTGGATCGGCGCCCTGCCTGCGACGGAACGGATCGGGAAGAGATCGCGGTAGAGGTTCCAGCGCGCCGCCCTTTCGCCCTCGGGGACCTTGGCGGTGAGGACCGCGACTCCCAGGTTCTTGACCTCGATGTCCAGCCCCGGAGGAGCCTGGGGAGCGGAACGATCGACCGCGAACGTTCCACCGGTCGTGGAGTAGGCCTCCAGCACCCGCGGCGTGGGGAAGGACTCGTCGTCGAGGAACCACCGCCTCGCCTCGGCCATGACCCCACCGTAGTTGCCGGCCAGGTCCCTCGCCATGACGCGGAGCTCCCCCGGGCCCTCGGCATGCCCGGGACCGATCCTCACGACTCCCTTGAAATCGCGACCCGACCCGGCCAGGGGGACCGCGACCCAATCCCCGCCCGCGATCCGGTAGGCCAGATCCGGAGGGGCGACGACCTCCTCGTCCAGCCTCACCTCCACCGGCCATTCCCCCGCCGGCAGCGGCGGGAGGGTCGGTTTCATGGTGACGGGGTCGGGAAGGAAGCGCCGGATCCTCGGGATGTCGACCTCCGCCTCCGGGAACGCGGTGTCGACCAGGAACCTCTCGCCTTCCCCGACCGTGCGACCTTCGATCCCTTCCTTGCTCGTCCCCAGGAAGCTGAAGGCGGCCTCGCGCTCGTCGCCGCGTCCCGAGACCTCGACCCGGAAACTCCCTGCGAACCGGGTTCCGGTCCCGGACAGCGCGACCGGGATCCCGGCCTCGACGTACCGGGCCGCCTTGGCGTCGGTCGACACCCGGTACTCGAGGCGGGGCGGGGCCGACAGGGGTCGCGAGGTCTCGAGCTCGACCCGCACCTCTCCCGGGCCCACCCGGGTGGTCGGGACCGGTCCCGAGAACGCCGTGAAGAGACGGATCGAGGCCCGCGGCTCCCGGGCCGAGGACACCGCCTGGATCCAGGGAGCCGGTGCCGACCGGTTGCCGGCGAGGTCCCGGGACGCCACCGTGTAGCTCCAGTCCCCGTCCTCGGGAGGCAGGTCCACGAAGGCGTAGTCGTCGACGTTCTGCACCGTGATGACCAGCGTGTGGATCGGTTCCAGGCCCGCCGGGGAGTCCGGGATCCGCCGGGCCCGGAAGATGTCGTAGCGGTGGGGGATCTCCACCGGCGAACCGTCGGCGGGCCGGGCAGGCGTGTTCCAGGCCAGTCCGACCGCACCTTCGCGGGCCTTGGGGTCGGTATGCCGACGGAGCCGCGAGGGCGGGAGTGGTGCGGTCCGGTCCACATGGAAGAGGGGTCCCCTCGCCACCTCGATGCCGACCGTGCCGGAGACCGATCGCCCCGAGAACCGGAGCCCGTAGGTGCCTTCCGGCATGGTCGGGTCGACCTCGAGCCGGGTCTCCCATGACGCGGCCCGGCCACGGAAGACCAGGGTCCGGGTCGAGCCGTCCTCGCCGTGCACCGTGACCGTGGGCGGCTCGACCAGGGGAAGGGTGGTCTCGAGGCGGAGCGGCCACGACCCATCGGTGAGCCAGATGTCAGGCTCCAGGAAGAACGACCCGATCGGGGCCACCCGGTCGTACTCGAGGCTAACCCAGCTCGAGGGCCGGCTCTCGTTCCATGCGTCGTCGATCGCGGTCACGCACATCCACAGGCGGCCGTTCGCCTGCGGCGTCCCGTAGATCCGGGTGAACGGGATCGACTTCCCGAGCGACGTCAGTCCCTCGGTCGAGTCCCCGGGACCGGACCCGAGCCAGGCGTTGTAGACCAGCACCTTCCCCGGAGGAGGGTCCCAGGCCAGCTCGATCGACCCGTTCTCGACGACCCGGGCCCGCAGGTTGACCGGGGGTTCCGGTGGATCGGCATCCACCTCCACCATCGCCCATCCGCTGGGGACTCCGGGGTTGCCGGCGAGGTCGACCGCAGCCACCGAGTACCCGAAGCGTCCGGATCGGCCCGGCCGATCCTCCAGCGCCAGGACCCCTTCCACCTCACGCCATGGCTCGCCTTCCGCGGGAGCCTTCGGCTCGCCCTCCACCCGCCAGACCCGGAACCGACGTACCCCGCGATCCTCGCCCTCGACCGGATGCCAGGGCAGCGTCCACTCGATCCGGACCTTTCCCTCGGGCATCGAGACGGCCCGCACGGCCTGGGGAACCCGGGGAGGCATGGCATCCAGCAACGCATGCCTGCCCCGCGTCACGGCCTCGCCCTGGTTGCCCGCCTCATCCTGCATGCGGACCAGGAAGACGGCGTCCCGCTCGCTGCCGTCGTCAGCCACCTCCAGGACTCCCGTGAATCGACTCTTCGATTCCTCGGAGAGTGCCAGGGGGACCACCTTCGGTTCGCCTCCCGGTCCCGCACCCTGGACCTCGACCCGGGCCTCCGGGGGCTTCGCCAGCGGTTCGTCGCTCTCGATCACGAAAGCCTGGAGACCGACACCGAGGATGGGCTTGTCGCGGCGCCGGGGGGCCCCCTCGAAGCGCACCGTGGCCGAGGGGCTCCGGGTATCGATCCGACAATCCTCGCCCCCGGAGATCGCCCGCCCCGGCGTCCCATCCGAGCCCCGGGCTTCGAAGACCAGTCGGACCGGGCCGGAAGGTGCCGAGGACGGGACCTCGATCCGTACCCGGAAGCCATCGCCGCTGGCGCTCACTTCGCCGGGGATCCGCCCGCCTCCCTCGACGAACTCCAGGGACAGGACGGGAAGACCCGAGATCGGACGGTCGACCCGAAGTCCCAGGATATGGGCTCCGGCACCGAGCACCCCCGAACCCGGCAGCTCGACCCGACCCGCCGGAGCCCGCCGGGTGAACGCGACCTCCACAGGTTCCCCCGGCTCGGAGAGATGTCCGAGTCCATCGCGCGCCAGGAGCAGGAACCGGTAGTTGCCGTCCGCGACGGGTTCCAGGCGATGGCGGGTGATTCCGCTTCCCTGGACCAGGACCCGCTCCTCGGTGCGGCCGGGCTCGCGGACCCGGAGCTCGAAGCCCGCGACCTCGCCGGGAGCCGGTTCCCAGGAGACCGCCAGGCCCGCGGCATCCATCTCGACCTTGGGAGCTGCAGGTCGGTCCGGAGCCCGGCGGTCCGCCGTGGTGGTGGCCGCGGCCGAGGGCTCGGATTCCCAGCCGGCCCGGTCCTGCGCCACCACCGTGTAGGTGTAGCGACCGTCCTCCGGGGGCGAGTCCACGAATCCGAGACCGGGATGTCCCTCGAGGATCGTGACCGTCCCTGTGCTCGCCTCCATGGGACCGGCCCGCAGGACCCGGTATCCGACGATGGGATCGGGGGTTCCGGCCCGACCCAGGGGAGCCGGTCGCCACGAGAGCCGGACCTGTCCCCGCGGCATGGCGGCGGCCTCGACCCGAACCGGTGGGAGGGGAGGCGAGCGATCGACGTACAGCCGTGGCGGCTCGACCTCGGATCCCTCGTTGCCCGCCGCGTCGCGTATCCGGAGCGAGAGCAGGGCTTCCCCGTCCGGGCAGGTCGAAGGCGGAGTCACCGCGAAGGACCACGCCGGCGGGACGTCGGTCGTCTCCACCAGGGTGACCAGCTCGCTCTGGCCGCCGGGCCATCGCACGCCCAGACGCGGCGGGCCTGCCAGCACTTCGCTCGCGACCAGGCGACCACCGGTCTCCCGACCCGGGACCAGGATCCCCGGGGCCTCGAGGTGCAGCCTCGCCCTGGGTGCCTGGCCGTCGAGGAGGAAGCGATCGCCGGGGCGGAGGAGCCTTCCCACCAGCCCTCGCTTCCCGGGCGCCTCCATGGCGAACCGGATCTCGCCGTGCTCGAAGAACTCCCGGGGCTGGAAGCTCCCGTGGAAGCGGACCGGAGAGCTCGATTCGAGCCGGACCGGGACGGAGAGGCCGTCGGGGTAGACGGCCGCGAGCCGAGGCGTCGAGGCCGGGGCGGCGTCGAAATCGAGGGTGACACGGGCGGCGCCGCGCAGGGGCAAGGGGGGATCGAAGCCGATCGTGGCGCTCGGGAGGTCCTCGGACAGGTCGACCCTCCGGTCCGCGGGCGAGGAACGGTTCCCGGCAGGGTCCTCGGCAACCACCCGATAGGTGAAGACCCCCGGCCCGGGAGGCACCTCCTCGATCCCCGGTACGTCGAGCCCGCGTGCCAGTGCGAACTCCGTGCCCCTGGAATCGAGGCGGGTCACGGTATACCGGGCACCGGTCTCACCGGACCATGAGATCCGCAGCTTCCCCTCTGCGACCGAATCGGCGAACCCGGAGGGAGGAGGTGGCGCCGTCCGGTCCGCGACGGCCTCCACCGGCTCCGAGGGATCCGAGGCACGCCCCGCCTCGTCCACGGCCCGGACCCGGTAGGAGTAGCGGCCGTCCCGGGTCGGTCGATGGACGAAGCTCCGGTCGGTCACCCCCGGAGCCAGCACCGTGGCCTTGGATCCGGCTTCTTCGACCTCCACCCGGAAGCGCACCGGGGCCTGGGGGTCGGAGTCGCTGGCGGGTTCCCAGGCGAGTTCGATCGCGCCCTCCGGCAGGGACCGAGCGGTCACCCCGTGCGGTGGCGCAGGCGGACCCGGGGAGATCCAGAGGCGCCCTCCGGCCACCACACCGTCGAAGGCGCGTCCGGCCCGGTCCGCGTACCTGGCTCGCAGGATGAGCGGGCCCGAGGTCGCCCCGACCTCTACGGTCCCCCGGAAGCGGCGACCGCTGCCCGTGATCGCGACCGGGACCGCCACCGGGCGACCCGGGAACTCGACCGTCACCTCCGGCATCGCGGGGAGATCCTCGCTCGCTTCCAGGATCAGGCCCAATCGTCCCCCCGGCGAGAGGCCCATCGTGCCTGCCGCTCGCGGCACCTCGACCAGAGGAGCGGGCTCCCAGACGGCGCGCAGCGCGGCGACCGGGGTCGTGGTGTCCACCGTGATCCGGCTCTGCCTCCCGAGCCTGCCCGCGTTCCCCGCCTCGTCCAGGTAGCGGAGACGGTACCCGTAGGTTCCGTCCTGCACCCGATCGAGCAGCCTCCGGGCGGGCGCGGCCACCCTGCCGACCGGCCCTCCGACCTCCCGGACGACCTCGGCGAGGACCGCATCCTGCGGCCAGACCGGGAGGTCGACCACGACCTGGCCCTCCCGGGTGACGCGCAATCCCGGGGCCGCGGGCTCCCCGTCGGGTGGTGTGGCATCGGCCTGCACCCTCGCCGTCGCCCTTCCGAGGGAACGGTTCCCGGCGGCATCGAAGGCTACGAGCTCGAGCTGCCAGTCGCCCTCGGCGGGCAGGGTCACGATCCCTTCCCGGACCTCGCCGGGGAACCTGGCGAGCTCCCTCGGTGCCGATTCCGGGAGCTCCGTCCCGGATCGTCCCCACACCGCGAAGGTGGCGATCGCGCCAGGGTCCACCGAGCGCCATGCCAGGAGCGCCGATCCCCGCGGCAGCGCGGTCGCGACCAGGTCGCGGGGCGCCTCGGGAGGATCGAGATCGACGACCACCGGTTGCCCGCTGACCACCCGGGTTGCCGCGCCGCGCGAGCTCCCCTCCCAGGTCCGGTACCGGAACCTCCGAAGGCCCTCCCCCGGGGTTCCCTGGGCGGTCCTGGATCCGGAACCCGGATCGGGAGCCAAGGAGAGTTCCAACTCCGTGTCCGGCGGCAGGGGCTCCCGAGGGAGGATCACCACCGAACGCCCCGAGGGATCGGGCCGCGCCTCGAAAGGGAACGCCTTCCCTGGCACGCCCAGCCGTACCCGGGTCGCGATCAGGTCGGGATCCACCGGGGCGTCGAAGGCGAGGGAGAAGCGGGTCCGGGCGGTGAGGCCCGGCGTGCCGTCCGGCGGATGGATCCCGAGGAGTCGTGCCGGCGGCACGCCTCCGCCTTCCGGGAAACGGACAGCCACCCGATAGGGCCGCAACGAAGGCGTCCCTCCCACCTTGAGCACATAGTCCCCCGGCTCCAGCTCGGGTCCGGCCCACTCGTCGAATCCGGCCCCACCCAGGGTCTCGTTCCAGGATCCGATCGTGAGTGGGTGTCTCCACCCGAGGAGCGGCGCCAGCCGCTCCGGGGATCCGTCGGTGCTGCGCATGGAATCGACCCAGAGGCTACCCTTGCCCATGATCCTGGCCGCCACCACGGGATCGCCTCGGGCGCCCCGATGGATCACGGCCAGCGGGGATCCTGGAGGAATCTCCAGGACCCGGTACGAAGGCAGGTCCTGGGCGCCGAGCGCATCCGGGATCCCGGCCAGCGGTGCGCCCGGCTCGGCCGGTCGGGTCGAGCGCTCGGCGCGGGTCCTCCATGCCGCACCCATGAACTGGGCCGACGCCTCGTCGGGTCCCGAGAGTTCGACTTCCCCGACCTGGACCGTGGGATCGACCCCGGCCCCGAAGGAGACCCGGGCGAAGCGGGCCATCACCTCGGCGAAGGCGAATCGCTGCACGTCCTCCCCGGGTACCAGGGGCGCCTTCACCACCTGTCTCCAGGGTCCCTCGGCGCGATCGGCGGTCTCCAGACTCACGTCCGCAGGGATCAGGCGGGGATTGCCGGGATCGACCTGCACCATCGCCTGGGAGAGCCGGACCGGCACTCCCAGGTCCCAGGTGAAGACGTGGGGTGCCGGCGCGCCATGGGCCGAGGACCAGGCTCCGCTCATGTTCCCGGCCAGGGTCCGTCCGTCGTGGATCGACTCCCGGCTCCAGTTCCCGGTGTCGTGCTGGCTGGGGGAGTCCCCGATCAGCCGGGCGCCCCGCTGCGGGCTGTTCGCCGGAGGGTGCGGCCGGGCCGACGTCACCAACAGGCGACCGCCAGCCCGGATCCATGACTCGAGGCGCGTCATGACCGCGTCACGATCCAGTCCGAACTCCTTGGGGTCGCCGATGTGGTCCAGCACCACCGAGGAGAAGCGCTCCAGTTCGAGACCCAGGAGCAGGTCCGGGGTCGGCGCCGCGGGGTTCCACTCCCGTCGCTCCACCTGGACCCCCTCCAGGCTCGCCGGGGTCGGATGGTGGTACCAGGACGGAGCGGTACCGATCAGGTGGAGGACGCGGGTTTCCATCACCCCGAGCGGCGGCCTCCGACGGAGCGTCATCGACAGGTCCTGGTGCCGGTCCTCCGGCCGCAGCGAGATCTCGACCCGCCCCTTCTCCCCGGTACGGAAGCCGAAGAAATCCTCCTGCCCGGCGGGGTGCAGCAGGGCCCGGGTCTCCACACCGCTCGCCAGCCGGACGGGACGATCCCAGGCGTCGATCTCGAGGTCGGGTCCCGAGGGTCGACGATCGACCCCGATCCGATAGGGATCGATCGCGAAGTGCTTCGGGTTGGGGTCATGGACCTTGACGAGGTACTGGCCGGGAACCGCCAGGAAGACCCGGTCACCCTCGGGATGGCCCCTGGCCTGGCCGTGCAGGCCTTCCATGGTGGCGATCGGCTTGGTGCGATCACCCGGAGCGAAGACCTCGATCCGGGGCGAGAGGGGAGCCGGAGTCTCCATCCAGACGGAGAGCTCGCCCGGTTCGTCCATGGAGACCCGGAACCAGTCGACGTCGCCTTCCGGGAAGAGGCACCGCGTCAGGCCGGCCTCCTCGAGCAGGGGTTCGCTCCCCGGGACCGAGTCCGGCTCGTGGGAATCCGGGGAGGCGCGATGGACCAGATGGAGCCTCAAGGTCTTCGGCTCGGCGGGAGCACCCGGCCGCGGATCCGAGAAGGTCAGGATCACCCGGCTGGGGACCGCGATCGGGACGGCCAAGGTCTCGGCTCCACCCTCCCCGGCGCCCATGGTGGCGTCGGCGGTCCAGGTCGTGGCGGATCCGGCCGCCGCGTCGAGGGGGAAGACCTCCGCCATGACGCGAGGATCGAGACGCCGGGAGACGCCCGAGACGAAGACATCCAGGAGTCCGGGAGCGACCGCTTCGACCAGCCTCCGCGCCGTCACTCCCGGCCGGTCGAGGGGTACGTTCGTCACGGTTCCCGGCAGGACCCGCTCCGCCCCGACGGGCTCGAACGGGTCCGACCGGATCCGGATCGAGAGCGGGACCGCCAGGCCCTCGGCGGCGCGGAGGGTCAGACAGTGTCGCCCTGCCTCGACGAGCGGGAGTTCCGCATGCAGTGCCTGACCATCGCCGCTCGCCTGCCAGTCGACGCGGGCCCCGTCGAACTCCAGGACGGTTGCCTCGATCCGTCCGGCCCCCGGCCTGGGTCTTGCCACCTGGCTCAGGAAGATCCGGCTCGGCCGATCCAGCTTCAGTGGGAGTGACCGGGCGTCCCCGATGCCTCCCAGGTGCAGGACCCGTTCGCCGGTGCCCGAGGCCAGGTCCAGCTCGGGACCCCTCTCGCAGCTCCGGACCTCCCGGTCCGCGGCACCCAGGATCGCGGACCGGACCCTGAGCGACCGGCCTGCCTCCATCCCGGGCGCCGGCAGGATCCGAAGCAGCAGCCCTTCCGGCCCGAGGATCCTGCGGACTCCGATCGCCGCTTGCGTCCTGCCGCGCTCCCGCTCGTCGAGGACCTCGCCCTCGGGCCGCCGGATCCAGACCCGGGGAGGCGGGCTCCCGGGAGTCCAGCCGTCCAGCAGAACCAGGCCGTCGCTGCCGGGAGTCCCCTCGACCCTGAGATCGAAGCTGGAATTCCCGGAGGGGGGGACGATCCTCCGATGCCCCCCCAGTGGAACCACCACGGTGGCGACCGGCGTCGCTGCCACGGACTCCCCCGGTTCACCGGGAAGGAGCACGGCCGCGACCGGGAGACCTCCCCACCGGTCGTTGTTCTGATGGGAAGCATTCCACTCCCCGGCACCCCCAGGGCCGTCCCCGATGTCCACTTGGCTGGTCCCGGCCGGGACCTCCAGGACCCGGAACCAGGGGCCGGCCTCGCTCGCCTCGACACCACCGGGGCCGGCCGGGGTCGCCAGGATCGGGCGCGGATCGATCCATCCGTCGCGACCGACGACGGCCAAGGTCCCCGGCGACTCCGCGACAACCTCCACCCGGGGACGGAATCCCGCGACCGGCCAGGCGAGATCGAGGACCGCGCGGCTCTCGAGTCGACCGCCACCGCCCGGATGGAACCGCGTCCGGACCTCGATCTCGGACTCCGAGTAGCGGTTGTCGTACTGGTGGCTGGCTGCCCACTCCCCAGGTCCCCGGCACCCGTCCCGGATCCTCAGGAGCACCTCGCCCGCGGCGGAGACACCCCGCGTCAGGTGCAGCACCCGGTTCTCGGGCGCGTCATGGGAGGCCAGCACCCGGGATCCGTCCTCTGAGAGGATCGCCGCTTCCAGCGAAACGCCATCCCCGGGCGCTCTCGCCTCGACCTCGAGGACTCCGGGACCGGGCACTCCCACCGCGAAGAAGTCCTGGTCACCTGCAGGGAAGATCCGGTGCCGCACGCTCTCGCCGGCCCGCAGGCGCCTGGGCGCCCCGGCCGAGTCAGGCTCGCCTGGGTCGGGGAGCGCCAGGAAGCGGGCCGAGATCCGGTACTTCCCGTCGTGGGCCGCGGTGTCGTGCTGGTGCGAAGCGACCCACTCCCCCTCTCCCTTGTTCCCGTCCCCGACCATGATCCGGTATCGGCCTGGAGCCTTCACCGGGAGGTCGACCGCGATCCCCATCCCCTCCGTGACCACGATCTCGTGGCCGACTCGGCCTTCCGGGTCCGTCACCACGAGACGCGGGGAGACCGGAGGGTCCATGCCGGAGAGCTCGATCTTGAGGACTCCGATGCCCGGCTCCGGCACGTCGAGTCCGTAGGTGTCCCTGTCGCCGACAGGCCAGATCCGTCCTTCGCCCACGCCCTCCGCGCCGAGCTTCCTTCCCGGGGGAGGAGTTCCCGCGTCCTCGGGCTCGCCGGGGTCGGACCTCGGAAGCAACCGGGCCCGGAGCCGATACGGTTCCACCCGGGACTGGTTGTCCCACTGGTGCGAGGCGTTCCACTCCCCCGATCCCGAGGGGCCGTCCCGGACCGCCAGGAACCAGGTCCCGGGCTCGGTGAGCGCGGCGGTGTACAGGAGGTCATGCCCGGCCGGTCGGACCAAGGTGGCGACCGCCTTGCCGGCGGCATCCTCGAGCACCAGGGCGGGGCCCAAGGGAGGGTCGATGCCGAGGAGCGCGAGCTGGAGCCAGCCCGGTTCGCCGATCTCGACCCGGTAGCGATCGGCGTCCCCGACCGGGAAGATGCTTCCCTCGACCCACTGCTCCAGGGGCAGTGCTCGCGCCGTCTCCCTGGTGCCATCGGGCTCCCCGGTGGCGACCGCGGCCTCGAATCCCAGGCGCAGGCCGTAGGGCTCGCGGGACTCCCGGTTGTCGCGCTGATGGCTCGCACCCCATTCGCCGGGATCCCGTGGTCCGTTGCGCACCGCGATCCGGTAGAGCCCGGGGCCCGGGACCTGGACCGGAGCCCGACCTCTGGCCCCAGGGGGAGGCTGGTAGACCAGCAGGGCCTTTCCGTCCTCGGTCTCCACGGTGATCTCGGGCACCATCTCGCCGGCCGCCGCCTCGGTGAGTTCGACGCGCAGGATCCCCGCACCCGGGAGCCGGACGGCCCACCAGTCGGTGTCGCCCACCGGGGAGATGGTGGCCCGCACCTCCGGTCCGACCTCGAGCGGGCGCGGCGCCTCTCGGCTGTCCGGCTCGCCCGGATCCACCAGGGGCGCGGCGCCGATGCTCCCGCCGAACAGCATCAGGAGGACGACCGGGATCCAGGGCCGGATCCCACCCGGGAGCCATGCCGCGATTCCCGCTCGGGCCAGGGCGCGCGTCATGGAGCCTCCCCCCGTCCCCGGATCACCAGCGACCGCGCCGGCATCCCGTTCCCCGCCCGATCCCAGGCCTGGACCGAAACGAGGTGGGAGGCATCCTCGAGGATCCGGGCTCCGGTCCCGATCCGGACCGCCAGGACCGGCTGCCACGCCTGCCCCGACCACTCGAACCGGACCGGCGAAGCCTCACCCAGCACCAGGGCCTGTCGGGCCCTTCCCTCGCGGCGCCCGCGATCCCAGGCGGACTCCGGGAGCGGCTCCTGGCGTCCTAGCCAGGCGAGGACGATCGATCCGGGTGCCGGATCCGGCTGTCCGGACCCGGCCCGCACGATCCAGGTGCGTCCCACCAGACCGGAGCGGACCTCCAGCTCCCCTTCGACCGACAGTTCGAAGCTGGAACCATCCGGCCCCGCCGCGAAGGCCCTGGGAGCGACGAGGCCGGAAGGACTTCCGATCGCGATCCGGGCAGGACCGGATCCGCCCCGCTCGGACCGACCCGGAGCCGACATGCCGCGGATGGGTTCCCCGGCCAGGGTGGCGACCCCCTCTCGCGCGCCTTCCGGCGGGACCAGTTCCCACCAGCGTTCCTGGGACGCCGGATCCATCGCCTCGCCATCGAAGAGCACCCGGACCGCGCCGGGATCCAGTCCGGACCGGCCCCGATCCCGGAGCCGCACCTCCAGGGCCAGAGGCCCTACAGCCACGACCGAATCCGCTTCCGGGGCCACGGAGACGAACTCCGGTGCGGCCCGGTCGGGGACCAGCCGGAACACGCCCTCGACGGCCGCCGGATTGCCGGCCAGATCCTCGACCTCGAGACGGTAGCTATGGGTGGACTCCGGCTGGTCCGCGTGCTCGAGGGCCGTCAGCCCCTGGTAGCGCAGCACTCCCTCGAGCCCGTCCCAGACCAGCAGGGCCACATCGTACTGGTAGAGGTCCCAGGGCTTGCCCGAAGTTCCCGGGATGTAGCGCGTGACCGCGTTCGGCCGGAGCTCGCCGTCGATCCAGAGCCGGAAGCTCCTGGGATCGATTCCCGACTCCGGGTCCCTCGCCTTCACCCGGAGCGCGCCTTCCACCCGGTGCACCACTCCTCCCGCAGCGGGCTCCTCGACCTCGAGTCGCGGAGCCCCGCGATCGGCTCCCTCGGGAGGCGCGACATGGAAGGCCGTGGCCCGGGGTGCGGCCTCGTTCCCGGCCCGGTCCCGGACCAGGACCACGGCCACGTGGACGCCGGCGGCCAGGGCGGTCTTCGGCCGATAGGCGACGCGACCGGTCGCCAGGTCGACGGAATCGGGGATCGCCGGCTGGTCGTCGATCTGGATCCGGACGTCGTGCGCCTCCACGTCGCCCGGGCTCGCCTCGAACCTGGCGGTGATCCCGGGCATCCCGGTGGTGACCACCGAGCCGCTGGCCGGGAGGATCTCCAGGATCCGCGGCACGGCGCGATCGATGCGCAGACCGGCCTCGAGTCGGCGCGAGGCGTAGCCGTCGGCGGCGACGGGATCGACCGTCACCCGGTAGCTCCCGTCGGGCACCGGCTCTCCCCGGCTGTCGAGTCCGTTCCAGACCAGTCCTTGGATTCCCTCTTCGACCGGTCCGTCGCAGAGGACCGCGAGTTCCCCGTCGGCCCGATCCCTTACCGAGACCCGGACCCGTCCCTTGCCGACCACCCGGAATCCGACCCGCACCTCGGGATCCGCGCCCTGGGCCGGATCCCCGAGCACCTCGGGGTCCACCACCAGGGCCTCCGCCAGGCCCGTGTCGACGAAGACCTCGAGGCTCGCCTGGGGGATCACCTCGCCCTCGACCCTGGCCGCGAGTTCGATCCGCACAGGCCCTCGGACGATCTCCCCGTCCGCCGTCCTGCCATCCCAATCGACGGCCAGCGGCCCGGGGCCTCGCCTCGACCATGCCGCGAGCTCGACCCGGACCCGTCCCTCGCCATCGACGACCTGGACCCGGTACTCGGCGACCCGCACGACCTCCGCCTCCACCCGGAAGCGGCCTCCCCCGGCCGGGTCCAGGCGAGCCGGCGCGACCCGGACTCCCTTCACACCGGTCCGCTCCAGGATCACGGGATGGTCGCCCGGCGACTTCCCGATCTCGACCATGATCCGGTCCGGGAAGTACCCGGTCCTGCGGGTCGTGACCCAGCGGGATCCCACCGGGACCGCATCGAACCTGGCCCAACCGTCGGCACCGCTGGTTGCGGCCCGCGACACGCCCTCGATCGAGACGCTGGCCCCGGCGAGGGGCTCGGCTGCGGGTCCGACCACATGGAATGCTGCCGGGGCCCGTGCCCCGTTCCAGACCAGGAGCGACGCGGTGACGACTTGCGAGCGCTTCCCGGAGGCGTCGGTCCCGACGGCCTCCAGCCGGTAGATCCCGTCCGGGACCCTCCGTCCCGCCGCGTCCGAGCCCTCCCACAGCCAGCTCCCCGGTCGACTCCGGTCGGCCAGGGTCCCGGCCTGCGCCAGTTCCCGACCTGCTTCGTCCAGCAACCGGAGCGCCAGCGTCACGGACTCGGAGGCCCGGATCGAAACCGAGGCGGCCTCTCCGTCCGCCACCGGACTCGGCCCCAGCCCCGTCACCTCGATCACGGGAGGACGGGTGTCCTCGACCAGCGCGAAGAGCGAGGTATGCGACGGATGGGCGACCGCGATCCCGGCGACCGGATCGATGGAGGTCGGGATCGGCTCGAAGGTCCCGGTCCCCGGATCGAACCGGGCGATGGTGAGACCACGGGTCTCGACCCCGCGCAGGGTCGCCGGATCGCAGCGGATCTCGAGCTCGGCGACCCGCGTCATGCCCTCGGGAGCCTCGAAGCGGAACACGGTGTCGCCCACCGGCCGGAATCCACCGACCTCGCCCGGCACCGTCAGGGTCCCGGTGGCGATCGCGGTGGGTCCGGCGAGCGCCCCGGGAGGGATCACGAAGCGGGCGCCGATGCCGGTCGCGGCCGAACGCACGGTCCCACCCTGGGCGCCGACCCGGGTCTCCGGCACGGTCAGGTCGATCACCCCGGGAGGCGTGGAGAAACCCTCCAGGTCCCGGGGTGCCCCGGTCGCATCCACGGCCACCCGGAACCAGGTCCTGCCCCGGAAGCGGTCCGTCCGCAGCAGGCCCACCGGGTCCTGGCCCGGACCGAGCGCCGAGAACGAGAACTTCCCTCCGGCGATCGGCAGACGTTCGGGAGCCTCGAAGCCAGGACCGGCGTCGAGTTCGAGGACGAAGGGGAGACGGCCCCGGGAACCCAGCACCCCGTTCTCCCGGACCTCGACGACCGGCGCCTCGCCCGGCCTGGAACCCGGGACCAGACGCACCTCGGGGAGCAGCCCCAGCAGGAGCAGGTCGTCGGCGGCCTCCGGGTACACCCCCGACCAGCGCGGTGCCGCCACCAGGCGCCTCGCTCCCAGCAGGTTGGCCAGGAAGTCCCGGCCATGGGCCTGGTACAGGCAGTGGTACAGGGTCGCCAGGGCCGCCGGATTGCACATGCCGCGTACGTCCTCCCGCGACCTCAGGGCCTCGAGGTCCGCTCCCTTGCGGCTGTCCCCGGAGAGCACCGACCGGAGTCGCTCGAAGTCGAGGCCCGGCTCGCCTTCGACACGGGGAGGGATGGCGGAGCGCTCGAGCATGGCAGCCGCCAGGAACTGGTCGAAGGCTTCGGCCGCGGCCTCGGTCGGACCCCAGACGGGGTCGTGGTGCCGGGCCAGGAGGCGATACCCGGGACCCGGTCCGGCAGCCTCCCCGACCAGACGTTCCCGAACCCAGGCTGCCACCGCGCGTGCGATCCCGAACTCGTCGTTCCAGGCGGAGCCGCCCCCGGGCACCAGGATCCCCCGCTCCCCGTCCCGGCCCTTGGCATGACGCGGGGGATCGTCCTCCTCGAAGCCGGGGGGCTTGGCGGCCGGCTCCCAACGCGCCAGCAGCCCGAAGCCTCTGCCCTCCCGACCAGGGATCGAGAACGGCTCCAGGCGACCGCCGTCCCCCAGGGCCTTCCGGCCCAGCTCGCTCATCCAGAACTCGAAGCGGGCCCGGGTCTCCTCTTCGCGATCCTTCCCCCCCTCGCCGCTCGGCCCCAGGGCGAACCCAGGGACGGCAGGTCGCTCGAGTGGCTGGTCGGCGGCTGCCGCGGCCTCGGCCAACCGGCGTCCTGCCTCCTCGCGCCGGGCGCGCAGCGCGTCGGCGCGTGCCCTGAGCTCCTCCTGCAGGGTGGCCAGCTCTCCGGATCGAGCCGCGGTGGCCGCGATCGCCGCCACCAGTAGGGTCTCCTCCCCTTCCCTGGCCCGGATCACGAAGCCCAGCGCCAAGAGGGCCTCCGCCCTGGCCGTGGCGTCCTCGTCGTCCGCCGCCACTCGAGTCCCGGCGGGAAGCAGGCGGTCCCGAGCCGCCGCCAGGTCGAGGAGATCGGCCCGGACCCGGGCCAGTTCCTCCTCGTGCCCGAGCTTGTCGGCTTCGACCCTGCGGGCTTCCTCGATCTCCCGGGCCTCTTCCACTCCGTGGCGACGCAGTTCCGCGTCCAGCTCGTCGACCTCCCGGCGGACCCGCTCCAGCACCTCCATCCGCTCCGCCAGGAGGCGGTCGGCGTCCTCGGACCGCACCCGGTCCCGGGCGGCCTGCTCGGCGTGCCCTCCCGCCTCCGGATCCCCCGCCTCCCTTGCGCCGTCCTCTCCCTCGGGATCCTCGGCGGACGGCATCCCCGGAGGCATGGCCCCGCGCCGGAAGGGCAAGAACCCGGGAACCCGGAGGACGGCCCGGGACGAGTCCGCCGGGAGGATCTCGAGATCCCGCAGGAATCCATGGGCCCGGACCAGGGTGGCGAGCACCGCGAAGGCTCCGGTCGGATTGCGATGGAGCAGGACCGCCTGCAACGCACCGGTTGCCCCTGACCCCGCCTGGGTGGCCATCCGGCTCATGTCGCTCATCACCGTGGCCAGGCTGGCGACACCCATGCTCCCGGCGCCGACGACCGGGTCCCTGGACCACGGCGACACCTCTCCCCCGGTGGTGAGGTCGCCCTCGTAGGGAAGAGGAACCCCGGTCCCGGGACCCGGGAACTCGAAGTCGCCCCGCCACGTCCGCTCGCCCTCGGGTCCCGGCATGGCGGAGAGCTCGAGCGGCTGGCTCACGATCCGGAACGGGACCTTGGTACGGAACCCGGAGACGGCCGCTACCAGGGGTCGGCGCGTGCTCCCGGCCTTCCCCTTGAGGTCCGGTCGCGAGTCCTCGGCCCGCGACCAGGCCACCAGCCGGAACCTCCCGGCACGACCGGAGGCCGGCACGAAGTCGAGCGAGAACCCTCCCCCGTCGTTGCCGATCCTGCCGGTGCCCACCACGTGCTCGACCAGCTTCTGCTCCCCGGGCGCCAGGGCCCCGGCCGATCCCAGGGTCACGGTCGGGAACTCGTAGATCTGCGTGAGGTGGATCTCGGTGCCGAGGGGCAAGGGGCGCTTGTCCCCGTTGGGCGCTAGGAAGGCGGCGCTGCCCACCACCCGGCCCCGGGAACTCGCCCTGGGTCCCGGGAACATGAGGCTCAACTCTCCCTCGGCCTCCAGCTCCCCCGCCAGACCCCGGACCTTGGCGGCACCGGCCAACCCAAAGCGCGCCACCACCTCTTCCTCGGCCCGGTAGCGGGACTCCGCCACCAGATCCGCTTCGCCCACCGCCACCACGCTGCCGGGCCCGAGGCGGCGAGGGAACTCGAAGCGGCGGCGGGTGAACGCTTCCACGCCTGCCGGCGCCAGGGGCGAGGTCCGCTCCGCCTGGACCACCCGGAAGCCCCCGGACTCGATCTGGAGTTCGCTCCCGGTGGCGTTCATCACCGAGAGCGAGACCGGGATCGCGGTCCCGGGCGCGATCGGGGAATCGACCCGCGCCTGTGCCAGGATCCGGAGCGGCTTGCCCGAGCCCACCCGGAAGGGCAGCGCGCTCCGGCTCATCGGATCGGCCCCGGCAACGATGGCCTCGCCGTTGACGCTGGTGTTCCCTGCCCGGTCCCGGACCACGACCAGCAGGCCATAGGCACCCTCCGGCAAGCCGGGCGCCAGGTATCCGAGAGTCCGGCTCGCCACGATCGGCGGGTCCCCTGGCGCCGGCGGCCTGTCGGGTCCCTTCCCGGGTTCGTACCAGTGCGCCCGGCTCACGGGCCGACCGCCCGAGAGCAGGATCAGCTCGATGCCGGAGGTCTCGATCCCGCTCGCCACGGCCCCGGGAGTCCTGCCGGGAGGATCCTCCACCTCGAAGACGATCCGGGTGTCGCCGGGTGCGAAAGCCTGGCCGACCGCCGGGATCCGGACCCCGACCCGGGGAGCGGTGTCGTCGAGGACCACCCGGACCCGGGACTTGCGCGCCATGGCGGCCCGGCCCGAGCGATCCCGGATCCCCAGGGTCAGCTCCAGCTCGTGGTTCTCCCGCCCCTTCATCGGGACCTCGAGCTTGAGGCGGGCCGCCCCGATCCGGTTCTCCCACATGATCGAGGCATCCCCGCCGCCGCTCGCAGGCTCCCATCCCAGGGCCTTGGCGGCGACGCGCTCCACGAGATCGGCGGTCGAGAAGGCCCGATGGGCGAAGACCTCCTCGGCGAGGACCACGAGCGATGGCCCGCGTCCTCCATCCTCGAAGGGGCGTTGCCCCAGTTCCCGGCGCAGCCGGGTCCCGGGCGCGTAGAGGTCCTCGGAGAGCACGGCCCCGTCGGTCCGGTCGACCACCTTCGCCGAGAAGCTGGCGGGATTCACGCCCGAGCCCTGGTCCTCCACCCGGATCCACGCCACCCAGGGATCGAAGGAAGCCGCGAACACCTGGACCGGACCTCCGTCGCAAGGGAGGAGCGCCTGGTCCGGGATGCAGGGGGGGAAGGGATCGAGCACCGAGTAGAGATCGAGGAGTCCGAAGAGGAGGTTCAGTCCCAGGCTCAGGACGTCCTCGCCCAGTACCCGGAAGAGCTTCGCCAGGCGCGGGGTGCGGGCGTCGAGCTCCTCCATCACCGGCACGACCCAGCCTTCCACCAGGCTCCGGATCCGGCGCAGCTCGTCGACGGTGCCGTGGACCAGGGCACTCCCGGATCGGCGCAGACCTGCCACCGCATCCATGCCGCGCCGCCATGCCGCGGACGCTCTGAGCAGGATGGGCTCGGCCGCCCCGACCTCGAAGCCCTCCATCAGCAGCCGGTGCAGGGGCGTCGAGAGCCGGGCCAGGGCGGAGAGGAGCTGCTCGGGAGCTTCCGGGGGCTTCCTCAGGGCCTTCCCTGCGAGTTCCTCGAGCTGGGCCAGGAATCCCGCCAGATCCTGGTCGAAGGCCCCGGCCAGGCCATCGCGGAGCCCTTGCAGCTCGGCCATGGCGGCCCGCATCTCGGCCTGGAGCTGGGCCGCGTTGCGCACCGCCGCGCCTCCTTGGCGCACCGCGTCCCGGAACGGCTTCAGGACCCGTACCAGACGGGACACCCGCTTGCCGGCATCGTCGAGCTTGTTGGCCGCCAGCCGAAGGTGGCGCACGAAGGTGTCCGAGCGCATGAAGTCCATGGCCCGTGCCAGCCGCGTCACCCGCTCGGTGGTCTCCAGCACCTCGGCCTGGAGTCGCCGGGCCAGGCGGGCGGCGGCCCGCTGGCGGGCTACCACCACCACCGCCTCGGTCGCCGGCTTGCCCCGGGACAAGAGCCGGATCTCCGTCTCCACTTCGCGGGCCAGCGCGGTCCGGCTGCGACCCGAGAGCGCCAGGGCCTGGTCGAGGAATCGGGAGAGCGCGGGATCGGAGGCGAGGTGGGGAGGAAGGCGACGGAGCAGGGTCTCGTAGAGGTCCTTGCGACGGGCCTCCGGCACGTTCCCGAGGATGCTCGACACCTCGAGGAACATGGCGTTCAACCGGGCCTCGGCGCCGACCAGATCCCCGGTCACGGGATTCACCCGGACCCCGAGGTCGGAGAGCATCTTCTGCAGGTCGCCGGCGGCGTCGCCGAACTGGTTGGCGAGGTTCCGCTCGCAGAAGGCCAGCATCCGGTTGCCCAGGTCGGAGGCCAGGGCGGCCGGGTTGCCCGGGGGATCGGCGCCCGAGTAGAGGATCTTCAAGGCCCGCCCGACATCGGTGGAACCCGGCTCGGCGAGCACCTCCCGGAAGATCCGGTCTACGGCCTCCTTCTGGGCCCGGACCGGGTCGAAGACACCCCTGGCCCCGGCCTTCCGCCAGGCCTCGGCCGCCTTCTCGACCGACTCCGAGATCTGGCCGCCGCGCTCCTTGAGCCTCGAGGACAGGACGGCCATCGCCCAGTCGGCGTTGTGCGGACCCCCCAGCACCGTGAGGCCGCTGCGGGCCGGGTACTTGGCGTACTTCTGGACCATGACCGCGGCGTCCGCTCCCGTGAGCTCGGCCGCATGCCGCGACAGGAACCCGAGCTCGTTGGCGGAGATGGCCCAGTTGGTCAGCGGGGTGAAGGGCGGAGGGTTCCACCCGATCTTCCGGGTGATGGCGTCCATGGCCGGACTCACCGGGTTGCCGCGGCCGGGGTCGACCCCGGCCGCCGGGTCCTTGACCAGGGTCCTCCCGGGTCCGACCCGGTCGAAGGAGCCCGAGTCACGGGTGTACTTCTTGACGAACTCGAGGGCGCCCCGCCCCGTGTAGGCCTCGGCATCGGCGGCCTGCAGCAAGTGGGCGTAGAGGTCGTTGGCCACCAGTTCCGCCGGGCTGCGAGCCGCCTGGATCTCCATGAACTTGACCATCGGGAAGACCGTCACGTCGATCTCCCCGGGCGAGAACCCGGCAATGTCCTCCCACTCCTGGTAGAAGAGCGCGACCGCCCGCTCCGAGAGGTCGACGCTCTCCCCCTGGTGGAGGATGCGATGGCCGACCGCGGTCGAGTCGGCGTCGGAGGCCGCGAACTTGAACGAGGGGTTGCCCCGTCGGGCCGCCGATCCGGTGTTGAGCCAACCGTCGAAACCCTCGGCCGCGGCGGGTCCGTACTCGGAGTGCAAGCGCTCGACCACCCTGGCCCGCACCGCATCGATGAGTTCCTGGCGCAGCTCGGCGAGGTGCTTGCCATGCTCGGCGGGAAGGGTGAATGCCTTCACCGCCTTCTTCATCCCGCCCATGGCGGCGAAGGCATCCTTGACCTCCCGGGTGACCGCGGCCGGGCCGGAGGCCGGCAGGGACTCGAGGAATCCCTTCAGGCGGCGGATCTCGCCACCCGAGATGACTCCGGGAGCCGACGACGTGGACGGGAGTCGGGCGAGCCGGTCGGCGTCGACCGTGCTGCCTCCGGGCCAGTAGAAACCGCGGTTGCCGGCCGGGATGGCCAGGCCATCCGACGCCGCGGCGGCAGCCACCCGGCCACCCCCTCCTCCGGCCCCTCCCCCACCGCTGCCCGGACCCGCACCGGAGCCTCCTGTCCCCGCCCCGGCTCCACCTCTTCCCCGACCGCCGCCGCGATCCCCGCTGGGATCCGCCGGCACCGCCGGATCGGGAGTCCCGTGGTCGGCCGCCCTGGCCTCGAGCCCGGCGCGCACCTCTTCCCGGTCGGGAGGACGGGCCGGTTCGCCGTCGAAGGGCGGAGTCGGCTCGCCGACCGCCTCGAAGAGCTTCTTGCCCGCGAAGACCCCGACCTTCACCACGTTGTTCAGCCAGAAGGCGCGCCAGTCGACGGCCCGCGGCCCGAGGTCCGCGGAACCCGCCCCGTACCCGTCCCCGGCCGGAGTGGCCGGCGGTGCCCCCGATCCGGGATCCCCGCCATCGGACCCGCCAGGTCCCTCCGTATCGTCCTCCCCGGAGGCCTCCCTCTGCTCGCGGGCGCGAATCCGTTCGATCCTCCCGGCAACCGTGGCGCTGGCCTCTTCCAGCAGCTCGATCCCCAGACCCAGGGCCAATCCCGCCTGTTCGAGTTCGAAGCGCTCGACCTCGGCCTGGTGGGCCGCCTCGACCAGGCCCTCTTCGTGCGCCGAGGTCCGCAGCTCGTCGAGCAATTTCCCCAGTGCCTCCGCCTCGGTCCTCCAGGCGGACATGGCGATCTCGGCAGCCTCCGCATCCCCGGCCGGGACGGCCTTCAGCCGGCGATAGGCGAGGAAGGCCGAGGCCTTCCGCTGGCGGACCTTGGTCTCCAGCTCCCGGTGCCGTACCAGGCGGGGGTCGGCGTCCCGACGAGCCGACTCCTGGCGATGCTCCTCCACCTGGCGGGCCAGCTCGTCGGTGCCGGCACGGATCTTCTCGAGGTCCTTGCCCAGCACCGCGACCAGCGCAGCCTCGGCCTCGCCGCGGGCGAGCTGCCGCGCCAGGACCTCCAGGGTGTCGCGGTAGCCGCGATCGACGGAGGCCACCACCTGGTCGAGCCGGCGCACCGTCGCCTCGAAGGCCTCGAGGTCGTCGCGATCGCCCTGGACACCTCCCAGGTAGTAGCCCGCCGCGGGCGCCGGGAGGTGGACCGAGACCTCGAGTCCTCCCTCCACCACCTGCTTCAGGGTCTGGGGCTGGAGCAGCAAGGTGTCGACGACCCCCACCGCCACGCCCACCACGATCCCGGTGATGGGGAAGGCTGCCAGCACCACGTCGCCCGCGATGTTCAGCGCCGTCATGGCCAGGGACCGGAAGAGTTCGAGCAGGTACCCGGGCGTGGCATGGGGAGCCCCGACCAGGAACTCGGCTCCGTACCAGCCGGCCCTGGCGATCGCCACCAGCTGTTCCGCCAGCCAGGCTCCGACCTCACCGAGGACCTTCCCGAACTCGGCTCCGGCTTTCGCCAGGGCCTGCCGACGCTCGGCCCGGAGTCCGTCGATGCCCTCCTTGATCCGGACCAGCCGGGCCTCGGCCTCGGCCCTCTTCTGCTCGGTCTCCGGGATGGCCCGCTCGGTCTCGTCGAGTCCGGCTTCCAGGTCGTCGCGGGCCGCGACCAGATCCCGGATCGCGGCCCGGGCCGCTTCCGCGGCCTCGAGCTCCCGGGCGACCTCGGCCAGGAGGTCGCGGATCCGACGAACCCGGCCCAGCCGCGTTTCGAGGCGCGCCTCCTCCCGGGCCAGGTCCAGCCTGCGCGCCAGCAGTCCGAGTTCGCGCACCTCTCCCTCGGCCAGGTCGAGCCCGATCCGGGCGACCCCGAGCTCGGCCAGCACCCGGGCCCTTGCGGCGTCGCTCCCGGGATCCTTCGGGTCAGGAGCTCCCAGCTCCTGGAGCTTCCGTTCCGCCTCCGCCAGCGTTCCCGCCGCCTGTTCCCTCCGACGCGACGCGGCCTCCAGGGCCGGTCCCGCCTCCGGCCCCTCCGGTCCCGGGGAGAGCCCGGTCGCCAGGTAAGCGAGACGGGGATCGGCGGCCTTCTCCGCGTCCCGGCGTTCCTTCGCCACCCGGACCCGTTCCCTCGCCATGTCCTCGAGTTCCCGGGCCAGGCGGTCCCGCTCGGCTGCCAGGCCGGACCGATCGAGGCTCCGCACCAGGCGGGCCGCCTCGGGATGGCTCGCCTCCATGGCGGGGAGCCAAGGCCGCTCTCCACGCCGCTCCAGCTCCCGCCGCAGGAAGGCCTCGAGCTCGACCACCGCCGACCGTCGGCCTCGCAGGACCTGGCGACGGAACCGTGCCTTGTCCTCTTCGCTACGGGCCTGGAAGACCTCCTTGCGGAGGTTCTCCAGACGCTGGTCCTCGGACTCCCGACGCTGCTTGTCGTCGACTTCCAGCGGCCCCGGGGCCGGGGGCGGTGCGGGAGGAGGGGGCTTTCGACCGGGGCAGGGATCGCACTTCACCGGCTCGGCGCCGAGCCTCGGAG
Source organism: uncultured bacterium (assembly GCA_964403795.1). GTDB lineage: Bacteria > Muiribacteriota > UBA6191 > CAZXTJ01 > CAYOHP01 > CAYOHP01. The sequence goes on from CAYOHP010000009.1 coordinate 57,910, forward strand.
GAGCTACGAGTACCAGGCTCCCGAGGAGGAGAAGCCGGAGCGCGACCGCCACCATCCGGAGGCTCACGGGAGGACCCCTTTCGCCGACCGTACCACGCTGTCCGCTCCACCAGGACTGCCCTTTCCCGGATCCGGGACGGAGCCGATCCTCGTCCCGGATCCGGGATGCCCGGCCGCTCGACTCGTCCCGGATCCGGGACGGAACCCCCAGCCCCTGAGCAGCTCCCGCATCGGGAGCCGGCTGCAGCAACTGGCACGGATCCTGGTGAAGAGCCCTCGACCGGAGCCCCCGGCTCCAATCGATGGAAGGAACCCCGATGTCCCGGTCCACCCTGAGCCGCCTGCTGATCCTCTCGCTGTCGGCTTTCGCACTCTGCACCTTCACGGCTTCGGCCCAGGACGCGCCGGCCGCGGCCCTCCCGATCGCCACAGGAGATGGGTCCGCGGAATCGCTCGTCTCCGAGAGCACCCGTCAGCTCGAAGCCCGCACCGCCGAACTGGACCGACTGCTCGAGGCCTTCGTGCAGGACGGGGCCGATCGCTCCCCTCCGGCCGTCCAGGCCCTCCTGGGAGCCGCGTCCTGGCTCCGACGCGAGATCATCCTTCGCGATCGTCTGCTGGCCCGGATCCAGGAGGACCGCCAGCGAGCCGAGGCCGGCCAGGCCACTCCTCGCCCTCTCCGGTGACCCATCCCCGCCTTCCCCCGAATCGAAAGGAACGATCCCGATGATCCAGACCCGCACCACTCGCACCGCCCTCGGTTTTGCCGCCTTCCTCGCCCTGGCTGCCTCGAGCCCGGCCTCGGACGCCCCCTTCGGCCAGGACGCGGGCTCCCTTCCCGGATCCCCTACCCCGGCCGGCTTCGTCGCCCCGGCACCGGTGGCAGCCCTGCCCGCTCCCGGGGTCCTCGATCTCGAGGCCCGCATCCAGGCCCTCATCAACGAGGTCGCCGCCTACCGCTCCGGCCCCGCCGCGGCTCGGGCCGACGCCGCCCGGACCTTCTCGGAGGCGATCCACCGGAGCCGTGCCGCAGCCGGCAATCACACCCGACGGGAACTCGAGGCCCTCCTCGACTCCGGGCGTGCCTACCTCCAGCACCAGCAGACCCGGGATGCCGCCCGGGAGGCCCTGGTCCCCCGCCTCCAGGCGCTCGGAGCCGAACTCTCGGAGCGGATCCGGCAGGATCTCACCCACCCGGAGAGGATCCGGGCGGACCTGGCCGCGGCCCCGCACTTCGATCGCCCCAGCCTGGCCCGAGCCAAGGCATGCTTCGACCGGTCGGCCCACCAGGTCCCGGGCGTGGCTCCTTCCCTCGAGTATCCCGAGCTCCCGGCCCCGGGGGCCCCCGGGGCGTCGCCCTCGCCCACCCCCGCTGGGTCCTCTTCCTGAGGCGATCGGCCGGGGAGGACCACGCGGTCCCGGACCCGCGATCCTCCCTGGCCTGGCCTCTCGACCTCGGGTACTGTCGGGGCCTGGAGGTACCCATGGCGAACTACAGCTTGCAGGCTTGTCCGCTGTTCGCGGGCCTGAGCGAAGTGGAGCTCGCCGCCCTCAATCGACGCGCCGAGGTCATGGACATCCGGGTCGGGACCAGCCTGTTCAAGGTCGGGGATCCGGCCGACGCCTTCTACCTCGTGAGCCACGGGTCGGTCCGGATCGACGTGCCGGCCACCGCCAAGGAGCCGGCGAAGCAGGTGACCCTCCGGGACGGCGCCTTCTTCGGGGAGATCGGCCTGGTCCGGGACTGCCCCCGCACCGCCTCGGCGTTCGCCGACTTCGGGGCCCGGGTCGTGAAGATCCCCCGCAAGGCCTTCCTCGACCTGATGCAGCACGACGCCAAGGTGGCCCGCAAGATCGCGCTGGCCATCCTCGACCGTTTGAATGAGTTCGAGGGAGCGGACGCGGGGCGGCGCGACGCCAAGGAACCGCAGGTCATGATGGTCCTCTCCACCGGGAACCGCGAGGGCGCCTCGTTCCTCTCCGCCAACCTCGCCGTCAAGTTCCGGCTGGCGACCAAGCTCCCGGTGCTCGGCATCGACATGAATTTCGGCGATCAGGGGATGTGGCGCTACCTCGAGACCATGTCGAACCTCGGGTCCTTCGCCCCGATCATCGAGGCCGAGAAGATCGACGCCGCCACCATCGAGAAGGCCCTGGACCGGGTTCCCAGCGGGGTCGCCCTGATCTCCGGCCATGACGCCGAGCGCAGCGACGCGCTCCGGCCGCGCCACGTCCACGAGATGATCAAGGCCGCCCGCGAGCGCTACCAATACATCCTGATCGAGGTCGGCAAGGAGGAGACCCTGCTCAATGCCGAGGTCGCCCGGAGTTCCGATGCCGCCCTCATCGTCTGCATGCCCACCGAGGTCTCCATCGCGGCGGCCGACGCCAAGGCGGAGTGGCTGCGCGGCCAGGGCCTCGACGGCCGGATCCGCTTCGTGGTGAACCGGATCCCGAAGAACCCCGAGGTCGACCCGGCTGCCATCAAGAAGGTCCTGGGGGACGACCTGCTGGGGACGATCCGGAGGTCCGAGGTCCAGTTCGAGCTGGGCCGCAACGCCTCGGCCCCGGTGGTCCAGGCCCGTCCCGACAGCGAGCTGGCCGTCGAGATCACCCGAGTCTGCCAGGCGATCCGGGCCGGCGACATGCTCGGCAAGTCGAGCATGCTGGGCAAGGTCCGCGACCTCATGCTCTGGGGATTCGGGTTCACGGACTGAGTCCATGTCGCGCTACCACGAGATCCCGCTCTTCCAGGACCTGACCGAGGACGAACTCGAGCGGCTCTGCGGCCTCATGAAGACCGTCGAGTTCGAGGACGGAACCCTGCTGTTCCGGCAGGGGGATCCCCCTTCCCACGTCTACATCGTGCGCAAGGGCAGGGTACGGATCTTCGCTGCCCATGACGGGCGCGAGGAAACCTACACCACACTGACGGTGGGCGGGATCTTCGGCGAGATCGGGGTCCTCAAGGGAAGCGCGCGCACCGCCTCGGCGGTGGCCGACGGTCCGGTGGAGGTCATCGAGATGGAGGGCGAGGCCTTCCGCGAGCTGACCGAGGACTGTCCCAACATCGCCAGGATCGTGCTCCAGACCATGTTCGGGCGGTTCCGGGCCGACCAGGAGCGGGCCCAGCGGCGGGCCAGGCGGAACGCCACCAAGGGCAGGATCCTCCCCCTGTTCTCGGCGACCGGGGGTGCCGGCACCTCCACGGTGACCGCCAACCTGGCGGGCTGCATCCGCGAGCTCTCCCGGAAGAGCGTGGCGGTCCTCGACCTCGACCTGATGTTCGGCGACATAGGGCCCATCTTCGGGGTCGAAGGGGGCTTCACCCTCTCGGAGATCCTGATGGCCGAGGAGGTCGACGAAGGAGCCGTCCTCGAGCTCGGCCAGAAGACCTCGTCGGGAGTGGACGTGTTCCAGGCCCCGGCCCGTCCCGAGGACGGCGAGTTCGTGGATGCAGGATTCGTCGCCAAGGTCGTCACGGTGCTCGCCAACCACTACGACTACGTCCTGTGCGACACCACCCGGCGCCTCTACGACATCACCCTCGACCTCTACGAGATGGCGCACACGCCACTCCTGGTGGTGACCCCGGAGATCACCAGCATCCGCAACTCGGCCCGCTGGATCGACGTCCTGAAACGGGTCGGACTGCCGATGGACGGGCTCAAGCTGATCGTGAACAGGGTGGACTCCGGCAACGAGACCTCAGTGAAGTACATCCGCAAGCGCCTGCCCGGCGAAGTGGTGGCGACGCTTCCCCAGGACGAGGCGGCCCGGACCTCGGTGAACGTCGGCAAGCTCCTGCTGGAAACCGCCCCGACCTCGCCCCTGGGCGGAGCCTTGCGCAAGGCCGCCGGGGCCCTGATCGGGATCGAGGTGTCCGATCCCGCGGCCAACCGCTTCTTCTGGCAGGACTGGTTCTGACCGACCTGTCCTCAGGTCCTGGAGCGGATCGTCCGTAGGCGCCGGTAGAGGGAGGCCGGACTGATCCCCAGGAGATCGGCGGCCCGCTCCCGGTTGCCCTCGGCCCGGGCGATGGCCTCCAGGATCTCCTGGTCGGTGATGCGGGCAAGCCGGGCCCGAGGCGTCTCCAGTACCCGACCCAGGACCTCGGGAGGGGTAGAAGCATCGATCCCGGCTTCTGAGGAGGACATGGACCCCGAGCCGGCACCCGGCGACGCCCACGACCCGGATCCCGGACGCACCGACGCGGACGGAACCGCGGCCAGGTCGAGGGCCAGGTCCTCGACCCGGATCCTCCGGTCGCGACAGAGGGCGGCGGCCCGCTCCAGGGTGAGCCGCAACTCCCGCACGTTGCCCGGCCAGCGATGGCCGCGGAGCGCCTCCCGGGCACCGCTCTCGACCTGGAACCCGGGAGGCAGGAAGCTCCCGATCAGGGCATCGAGGTCCTCCAGGCGGTCCCGGAGCGGCGGTATCTCCAGCACCATGCCGGCGAGCCGGTGGAAGAGGTCCTGGCGGAACCTCCCTTCGGCCACCCGGGCGCGCAGGTCACGGTGGGTCGCCGCCACTACCCGCACCCGGACCCGGTGGGTCTGGTCGCTGCCGAGGGGACGTACCTCTCCCTCCTGCAGGACCCGGAGCAGCTGGGCCTGGACCGCGGCCGGCAGCTCGCCGATCTCGTCCAGGAACACCGTGCCGCGGTGGGCATCCCGGAAGGCCCCGGCCCGGTCCCGCTCGGCTCCCGTGAAGGCGCCTCGTACATGCCCGAAGAGTTCGCTCTGGGCCTGGGTCTCGTCCGCGAGCAGGGTGCAATCGACCACCCGGTAGGGAAGGTCATGACGCGGCCCCTGGGTATGGAGCGAGCGCGCGCGCCACGAGTTCCTTGCCGGTGCCGGTCTCGCCCAGGATCAGCACCGGGAGGTCCAGCCGGGCCAGGCGTTCCACCAACCCCGCCAGCCGCCGCATCCCCGGACTCGCTCCGACCAGGCCGGGCAACCGCGGCTCCTCGGCCAGCTCCAGGCTCCAGCTCTTGGGACGCAGCCTGAGCACCGTGGCCCCGAGCGAGAGCGGCGCCTCGGGCGGGAGCTCGGCATCGCGCACCGCGATCCCCGAGAGGCGCACCCCCGACTTGCTCCCGAGGTCGAGCACCCGCCACCCCCGGCTCCCGGGCTCGAGTCGCAGGTGCTCGCGGGACACCGAAGCGTCGCCCAGGCGGACGTCGGCGGTCTCGCCCCTTCCGATCACCACGGGGTGCTCCGGCAGGGGGATCTCCCGCCCGGCGTCGGGTCCGCTCTCGACCACCAGCACCGCGCCCTCGACGACCAGCCTGGATCCGCCCGCGCCCGACGTGACCCGGGTCCGGGTCACCTCGTCGACGGCCTCTGGCGATCGCGACTCCCGCTCCGTCACGCCCGTCCGCCGCTCATTCGGAGACCCCCACCGCGCCGGGCCGGGGCGGACGGGTCGGGAACCACTGCGCCACGTAGGCCCCGTCGGCGGTGGGCGGCACCGCGATCCCCGGGAGCTGGAAGGGACGTCCCAGGTCCACCCAGGCGCCACCCCCGACCTTGCGGGCGAAGCGATACCCGGCGGCCCGGGCGGCCCGCAGCACCCGGACGTCATGCCGCCCGTAGGGATAGGCCAGGCAGTCGACCGGCATGAGCAGTGCTTCCTCCAGCTCCTGGCGCGATCGGGTGAGCTCCCGGGCCAGGGCGGCCTCCGAGAGCCGGGTCAGATCGGGATGGGTCTCGCTGTGTCCGCAGATCTGGTGTCCCCGACGCGCCATGTCGCGCACCTCGTCCATCTTCATGTGGCGGTGACCGTGCGCCAGCGTCCCGGTGACCACCGCGAAGTTCCCCTTCTGCCCGCGCTGATCGAGCATGCGCCGCGCCTCCCGCTCGTGCGACCGGTAACCGTCGTCGAAGGTGAGCAGCACGGCCCGCTCCGGCACCGGCCGCTTGCCTTCGGCGATCGCGGCCAGATCCCGGAAGGTGAGCGTCTGGACCCTCCGGGCGGCCAGGGCATCGAGGAAGGACTCGAGCCGCGCCGGTGCGATCGAGTTCGCCCAGCCGTGGCTCCCCGGCGCCAGGTCCACCACCTGGTGGAACATGAAGATCGGGATCCGGACCCGCTTCGGTGCCTTCACCGCAGTCGAGGCCGTGGGAAGGCGGCCCGCCGCGCCCCGGAGCGCCTCCAGCAGGACCGAGACCTGGTCCCCGGTCAGGGGCTGGTCGGCTCCGGCGATCGAAGCCGGCACCGCACCGGTACGGACCAGCGCCGACAACCGGGAGACCCCCGGCCAGGACCTGCGCAGGCCCGCGACCCCGAGCAGGGTGCCGGCCACCTCGCGGAGCGTCACCGGCCGTTCCGGACCGAACCTCCCCTGGGCCGCCGGATTGAGCAGACCCGCCGCGATCGCCAGGCAGAGGTCGCCCTCGAGCGCGCTCCCCGGCCGGACGTCCGGATAGCGCGGCCGGAACCGGTCGGGACACTCGTGGTCGGCCCCACCCTCGGCCAGGTCGGACACCAGGCGGGCCACGAACCCGGCCCGCCCGATCGCCGCGGGCGTTCCTGCGGAAGCCGAGACCGTCAGCAGGGAGCCGAGCACCCACGACCACGACCTGCGGAGCCGATGTGGCACGTCCCTCAGGGTGCCACGCGCGGCAGCCCCGGAGACACGACGAAACCCGCCTCGAGGTCGACCTCATGGGAAGGTCGCGCCGCGGCGGGATCCGCAACCTCGGAGGGAGCCAGTTCCCGGCCCTCCCGGTCCCAACCCTGGATCCGGGACAGGGGCGCCACACCGGGTCGGTGCACGGTCGTCGCCAGGAGGACCGCGGCTCCTTCCTCCGCCAGCTCCCGGGGGACCGCCACCGCTCCGACCTCCACGGTCCCTCCGGGAGATGCCCGCACCACCTGGCGGAAGACCAGGCGTCCCGCCGGAGCGCTCCGACCCTCGATCCGCAGCTCCTCCGGGCCGGCTGCCAATACCAGGACCCGGTCACGGCCCGCCGCCAGTACCCCCCGGAGAGTTTCCCCGGAGCCGGCGCCGACCGGGACGATCGCCTCCCCGACCCGGACTCCCAAGCCGGCGCCGGCGACCGGCACCAGGGGCAGCCATGGAGGTTCCCCGGGCGGGGGAGCCGAGGGGGGTCCTGAAGCCAGGGTCGCGACCAGGGCCCGGAGTTCCAACCCGGGATCGACACCGGGACCCGCCAGACGGGTCGCCGCCACCCCGATCCCGAGTCCCACCAACAGTGCGGCTCCCAACCGGGAGGATGCCGGACGGGAACGCGGACCCAACGGCGTGACCGGGAGCTCCATGCGTCCCGAGGCGCGGGCATCCCCGGCCTGCGGGTCGACCACCGTCACGGTGCGGTCGGCCGGTCCGGAGGGTCCCCCAGGGCGATCGCCCTGACCCGCTGCCGCCTCCTCGCCCAGGGCCGCCAGCGCGGCTTCCAGCACCGCCTGGGCGGCATGTCCGTCTCCCGGCCGCTCGCTCGGCTTCTCCGCCAGCAGGGCCGCCACCGCCTTCCGGAGCGCGGCAGGCTGGAGCCGATCCAGGGCCCGACGGGATTCCGGTCCCAAGGCCCCGGCCTCGGCCGCCGGAGCCCCGGTCGCCACCTCGAGCAGGCTGACCCCCAGGGCGTAGACGTCGGTGCCCGGTCCCACGATGCCGCGGTCCACGAGTTCCGGCGCCATGTAGCGGGGCGTCCCCATCAACATCCCGGTGACCGTGAGGGTCTCCATCGCCTCGCTGCGACCCAGGCCGAGGTCGGCCAGCCAGGCCTTCCCCTCCTCGTCGAGGAGCACGTTGGCCGGCTTCACGTCCCGGTGCAGGATCCCCTCCTGGTGCAGGGCCCCGAGCGCCCCGGCCAGGCGGACCCCGAGTTCGAGGACCTCGCGGGCCGGCGCCGGTCCCCGCGCCCGGAGGCGGTGCATCAGGTCGCCTCCGGCCATCCAGGGCACCACCAGATAGGGAGGGTCGTGGGCCAGGTCGGCGTCGAGCACCGGGATCAGCCCGTCGTGACGCAGCGCCATCAGCAACTGCACCTCGCGCTCGAAGCGCTCGATGGCCTGGAAGTCCACCTCGGGCCTTGCCGAGAGGATCTTCAGCGCCACGGTGCGCCCGAGCGACCGGCTCCGGGCCTCCACCACCACCCCGAAGCCACCCTGCCCCACCACCCGGACGATGGTGTATCCGGGAATGTCCTCGGGCAGTCGCATCAGGGAGGAGTGTGCCTCGGAGACCCCGTTCGACGTGGAGGCACAGAAGCCGATTCACAGCCTAGGAACGAACACGAGACCTATCCGAGTCCGCTGATGTAGCCGGGTCCAGGTCCATTCATCCAGCCGCCTTGCGGCTCATCCTGCTGGAATATGGCGGATTCGGTTCCTGCCAAGGTGCCGTTTCCCACTGGCGCCGGCCAAGGGCCACTCGGGCTTTGGGTAGAGCCGAAGTTCGGCGCGAGACTCGGGTTTTGCCACCAGGGAGTGTAGAGCGAGCCCTGCTGGGTCGGTCCCGGTGCCTGCTGTGTTGCCACCGCCGTCTGCGCAGGGGCCGGAGGGCTGCCCGGAGTACGCCCACCGAGCACCCCAGCCGCTGACCCAGCAGCACTCATCGCCGCCGGCATCATCCCCCCCATCGGCATGCACCCGGTGTCCAACATCGAGAGGCCCGCCACCCCCACCACCATCGCCATCCGGATCATCCGCTTCATTGCCGCTCCGTCCGTCCGACGGAAGCGACCTATGGAAGACCCGTGCCAGACCCGCATGTCCGCATGCAGCGGCTCCCTGAGCGGTTTCTCACCCCGACTCTCCGGACTCTCACGCCTCTCCGGGCGGTCCCCTCCCCCCCGCCGATCGTCCGGAGAGCCCTCGCCCCCTACCCGCCCCCGGCCCGCCCAGACGCCACTTCCCACTCACGTCTCCGAGCCACCAGCGCGCCCCGGGCCACCGCATCCGGCTCGGCCGCCAACACCTCATCCCACCACCCCTCGAGGTCGTCGAGCGGCGTCGGTCCCCGCACCGCCGGCACCTTCCCCGAATCGAGCGGCGTGAGCCCCACCCGCTCCCGGGTCGGGTCCAACCCCTCCCGCAGCCGCCGTCCCCATTCCCGCAGGCACGCCCCCAGATCCAGGCGCCGCTCGAACGGGATCCCCGCCACCTGGTAGGCGAAGCTCCCCCCCACCGGCACCTCCACCACCAGCGACCCCGGCCCGGCCTCCAACCCCGAGAGCGGCTCCTCCTCCAGGCGGATCCAGACCCGGTCCCGGAGGCGTACCCGCAGCCGCCGTCCAGGTGCCGGCCCCTCCACCTCGAGCCGCGGCGGCTCCCCCGAGAGCTCCCCCAGATCCAGCTCGTCCCGGCCCGCCACGAGGCGCACCCGCACCGGGACCCCCGTCGCCAGCCCACGCCCCACGCCCACCGGACCGGCCACGCCCGCCAGCCATTCGAGCTCGCTCTCGGAGTCGCCGATCCTCGCCTTCCACCCGCGCCCGGGACCCAAGCCCGGGTGCTCCACCCGGAAGGCGTCCTCCCGCACCTGGACCACCCCCACGGCCGCACCGCCGGGATCCCCCCCGCAGCCGGCGACGATCAGCGCGGCCAGCGCACACGACACCTGTCCCAGGCTCCCGGCTCGCATCGGTCCCAGAGTGCCCCCTCGGGCACACTGGTCCGGCATGCTCCGCATCCTCGTCGCGCTCGCGGTCGGCCTGGCGATCGGCCACCTCGCAGCCCGTCTCCGGCCACCGGCACCACCGCTCCCCGCGCCCCCGAGCTCGCGTCCCACGCCGCCGCAGACCACCTCCCGCCACTGGCTCGAGGTCCCCGGCTGGCGCTTCGAACTCCCCGGCTCCCCGCCTTCCCCCGACACCCCCCGTCCCCTCGCCGAGGTCCCCCAGGACTTCGTCCTCGCCGGCAGCCTCCACTGGCCCCTCGAGACCGCCGACCCGATCGACCCCGACTTCGTCCGGGCCCGGGCGCTCGCCCGCCACGAGATACCCGCCGGCTGGTGCGCCGACCTCTCCGAAGGCTGGCCCCGGGAGCCCCCCGTCCTCCTGGCCGAAGCCCCCTCTCCCGATCCCGCCGACGCCCTCGTCGTCCTCGTCACTCTCGGAGGAAGGCCGGGAGCCGCGCACCTCGAAGGTCGAAACGGCCGGATCGCCTTCGACGGCTCAGGCCCCGACGCACCTCCCCCCCCGACCCCTCACGCCCCCCCCACACCCGGAGTCGCCACGGTCGTCCTCGCTCTCCCCGCCCCGACCCTGGAGCGGCTCGGGCATCCGCTCCGCCTGGTCCCACCCCGAGCCACCCCGGACCGGGGACGCCTGCTCGGGGTCTGGTGGGGGCGCACCGGTACCGGGTCCCCCGGCGACGATCTGGAGGTCGAACTGGCGGCCCTGGGTGCCGAGGCGGTCGCCGTCCTGCGCGCCACCCGGCCCGAGGCGAAGTCGGCGGCCCGGCAACGGATCGAGCGGCTCGAGGCCAGGCTGGAAGCCTTCCCGTTCCCGATCGTCCCCGACCGCGCCATCCTCTACGCCGAAAGGGCGGCGGAGTTCCTGGCGATCCGACGCGACCTGTCCGCCGCCCTCGCCCTGCCCGCTCCCTACCCCGGCCCCCTGCGCCTGCGCGATCTCCTGGCCCGCTACGCCTTGTCCGGAGACGCCGGGAGCTCCGCCCTCGGGTCCAGCTGGGACGCCCGCGAGGAACGGACCGAGAACGAGCTGATCGCCGCCACCTCGCGCAAGGTCCTCAGCCACTGGCGCATGCTCCGGTACCAGGCCCGCTGCGCCACCGACCTGCCGGTACCGGTGGGAGGAGTACTCCACTTCGAGGCCCTCGCCCGACTCTCCAACCACCTCGCCGACGTCGACCGCTACCACGCCGCGGGCTGGCCGGGCGCCCGCCGGGTCCTGCCCTTGCTGCTGCTCCTCACCCATCGCAAGGACCCCGAGGGCCGGACCTGGGGCTCGCGCCTCTTCGAATCGGCGCGACCCCTGGCCCGCCTCCACGGGATCTGGAAGACGGACCCCCGCCGCGACCGTCGCGGCGACGCGCTGCTGGCAGGACTCGTCGGTCCCCATGGGTGAGGCCGGCGGCCTCCCGGAGCGCTACCGGTCCCTGGGCACGCTCGGGACCGGGGGCTTCGGCACCGTGCTCCAGGCCGAGGACCGCGAGCTCGGACGCCAGGTCGCCTTGAAGCTCCTCGACCCGCGCCTCCTCGACGCCGAGGGACTGGCCCGCTTCCGTCGGGAAGCGGTCGTCACCGGCCGGGTCTCGCACCCCCACGTGGTCAAGGTCTTCGACCATGGGACCACTCCCGACGGGCGCGCCTACATCGCCTACGAACTGGTACCCGGACGCAGCCTGGCCGCGCTGCGCGCAGCCTCAGGGAGGTTCGACGCCGACCGGGTCCGGAAGTGGGGTGCCGAGCTGGCCTCCGCCCTGGCCGCGGTCCACGCCGCCGGGATCGTCCACCGCGACCTGAAGCCGGAGAACGTGCTGGTGCGGGAAGGCGGGGAGGCGGTCCTCTGCGACTTCGGGATCGCCATGGATCCCGACTCGTCCCTGACGGCCGAGGGCCTGGTCCTGGGTACGCCCGCCTACATGGCTCCCGAACTCTTCCAGGGAGCCCGGACCTCGCCGGCCAGCGACCAGTTCGGACTGGCCGCCACCCTCTTCGAGCTGCGCCACGGAGCCCCCGTCTACGGCTCCGGCGAGGTCCCGGCCATCCTCCGGGAGATCGCCGACGGGTTCCGTCCCGGATCACGCCTTCCCGGCCCCGCCGACGATCTCGACCGGGTGCTCCAGCGCGGCCTGGCTCCCCGGCCCGAGGACCGCTGGCCGGACCTCGAGGCCCTGACGGTCGCGCTGCGCGCCTCCGCCTCTCCCGGAACCCCGACCCCGACCGGGATCCAGGTTCCCGCCCCGAGCCGGTCCGAACGCACGCGGGTCCTCCCTCCTGCGGGGCCCATGCCCCCGGAGCTCGGCCCGGGAGCCACCGTGGCGGTTTCCCGGCCGGAGAAGCCGCACCGTCCGGCCTGGATCCCGATCCTGGTGGTGGCGGGACTTGGGTTCGCACTGGCCCGGTTCCGCCCGGCTCCCGAGTCCGCGGCTCCGCCCGCGTCGGTCCCCTCCGAGCCGACCGCGCTCCCACCGTCGACCCGAGCAAGCGACGGGAAGGAGGACCTGGCTACCCTGCGCAAGGTCTTCGAGGCGCTCGACCACCGCTACCCCAAGACCGACGGCAAGGACCAAACCGCTCCCAAGCCTCCGGAGACGCACCGCCACCTGGAATCCCACCGCGAGCTCGTCCTGGGCGACGCCACCCGGGGCCGCTGGAGCCAGGCCCTGGCCGACCTGGGCGAGCTCCTCGAGAAGTACGGCCTGTCCGACCTCCGCCCTGCATCCGGGACACCCGAGGCTCCCGCCTCCGGCATCGGAATCCCCGACCTCGACGAGATCCTCTCGATCCTGGAGCACCACACCGGGGAGCTCTACCTGATCGCCTCCCGTCCCGGGGAGTACGGGACGGAGATCGGGATCGAGAAGGCCGCCCGGCTCATCGAGGAGGCCCGGAGCGTCACCGCCGAACTCGGTCCGGAGGTGGCCCGGCTCTCGGAGCGGGTCGCCACCCTCCCCGCCTCGGGAGCCCACCCGCGCCTGGTACTCCAGGCGCGGTTGCTGCTCAGTTCCGCGGAGATTCCCGCCGTCCCGCTCTGGGAGGCGGCCATGGACCTGCTGGCCTCGCCCGGGACGGTGGAGCCCTATCGGCTCGCCGAGCTCGCCGGGATGACCCTGGCCGAGGCCATCGAGAGGCGGGAACTCAGTTGCGACCAGGCGGTACCGGCGCTCGACCGCCATCTCGCCCGGCTGGCGGCCATGCTGCCGCGGGAACCCCGACGGATCCCGTTCTACGCCCTCCACAACTCCACCGTTTCCATGGTCTCCACCCAGTTCAACCTCTTCCACGCCTGCAACCGGGTGCAGTGGGTGCAGGGCGACCTCGCCTGGCTCGGGTTCCTCGAGGCCCTGGCGGCCGCCGGCGCGACCCGCGGGTTCCCCGTCTCCTTCCCGGCCCTGGAGGTCCTCGCCAATGAGGTCGAGGAGCGCGGCCTGGTCCGCGATCCCGTCCTGCTCGCCCGGGTCAAGCGGCTCGGCTCGCCGCCCGCAGCCTTCCCAGGCCCCTCTCCCGGTCAAGCCGGAGGCCGCGCGCCTCGTTAGCGCCCTTCGACCCGCGCCAGGTCGCCGACCGCGATCCTGCCCGGGACCACCGTGCGCAGGTAGATGCCGCGCAGGTGGAGGGAGCGGCGGTCGGGTCGCGCCGTGAAACGAAGCGCGGCATCCCCGAACCGAGCCCGGAACAGCGAACAGCCGGTATGCGGCTTGGCGGTGACCTCGAAGCGGGCGCTCCCGATCGCGAGCGAGGTCCCGACCGGGAGGTTCGCCTCCGAGAGGTCGAGGTCGAGGAAGAGGTTGTCCCCGAACAGGCAGAGCGGCTGGCCATTGGCGATCAGGGACGCGATCCGAACGTCCATCACCGCGATCTGCATTTCCCGGTACTCGTCCCGGTACTTGGCGAAGCCCCGCTCCCGGTCCCGCCACCAGCGATCGCCCTCGATCCCGCTCTCGACCTCGACGGCCACGACCTCCGGCAGCCAGCGCCGCTTCTCCTCGAGCCGGGAACACAGCGCCGCGACCCTGCCGGTAGGGACAGGCAGCCGGGACCAACCGGACTCGAGTTCGGATTCGGCGAGATGGAGATCGGCGCGGACCTCGGGCAGCGGGAGGATCGGACCGGGTCGGGGGGCATCCATGGGAGTCCGACCAGTCTACCCGCAGGTGCGACACTCCGAGGCGACCGCGCCCGGTACCCTGGAGCCGTGACCGAGGATCTCTGCCTGCTGGCGATCGAGGGCGACCGGGTGGTCGACCGCGCCGTCCTGACCGGTAGCCCGGTGCGCCTCACCGCGTCAGGAGCCGCGACCGGCAAGGGTGGAGGGCTCCGGTTCCTTGCATCCGGCGAGGATCCGTCCCCGGGGCGGGTGGAAGTGGGGACCGGCGAGGCCGAGGGTCCCGGCAGGGGCCGGTTCCGACGATCCGACGGCAGCGACATCCGCCTGGCTCCCGGGACCCACCTCCGGGTACCCGGAGGCGTGCTCGCCTGCCTGTCCCTCCCGAGGACCAGTTCCCACGATGTCGACCGGGTGCTGGGGGCGATCGCTGACCTCCTTCCCGCGCTCTTCGGCCGCGGCAGGTCCGACGACGGCGAGGACTCCGAGGCCCTGGTCCCGCTCCTCGAGTCCCTGGGCCGGATCTTCCAGGCGGACCGCGCGGCCCTTGTCGACCTGTCGGGCCCAGGAGCCCCGGCCGTGGTCCGGGCCCAGGCCGGGACCTCGGCCCGCGGCGAGCCATGGACCCCCAGCCGGTCGGTCCTCGAAGCCGTCGCCGAACGACCCGATCGGATCCTCGCCGCCGATTCGCTGCGGGACGCGCCCCTGATGGCCGCGCCCAGCCTGCACCAGGACGTGCGCTCGATCCTGGCCTGTCGCCTCGACCCGGAGCGCCCGGGAGCCGGCTGCCTCTACCTGGAGAGCCCGCTGTCCGAACGCCCCTACGGCGAGGCCGAGGTGCGCCTGCTGACCTCGGTGAGACCCATCGCTGCCGAACTCGCGAACCGGGCTTGGGAGAGCCGGGAGCTGGCCTCCGAGAACCGGCGCTGGCGCGAACTCCAGAGTCGCGACCTTCCCGACCCCGACCACCTGGGACTGGTGGGCCAGAGCCCCGGCCTGCAGCGGGTTCGCTCCGACCTCACCCGGGCCGCCCGGGCCGGCGTGACCTGCCTGGTGCTGGGCGAGACCGGGACCGGGAAGGAGGTGGCGGCCCGCGCCATCCACCGTCTCTCCCCCCGTGCCGGCGCACCCTTCGTGCCCGTGCACTGCATGGCGCTCCCCCGGGACCTGATCGAGAGCGAGCTCTTCGGTCACGCCAAGGGCGCCTTCTCGGGGGCTGCCACCGATCGCATCGGCCGCTTCGAGATGGCCCACGGCGGGACCCTGCTCCTCGACGAGCTGGGCGAGCTCTCGCTCGAGGTACAGGTGAAGCTCCTCCGGGTCCTGGAGGCCCGCACCGTGACCCGCCTCGGCGAGAGCCGGGAACGCCCGGTGGACGTGCAGCTCGTCGCCGCCACCAACGCCGACCTCCAGGCCCTGGTGGCCTCCGGACGATTCCGGGAAGACCTCTACTACCGCCTCTCGGTCTTCGTCGTCCGCCTGCCACCGCTACGGGAACGCCGGGACGACCTCCCCGAGCTGGTGGACCACTTCCTCTCCGAGCTCGTCCCCCGCTACCGCTCGCCGGTGCGGGGACTCACCACCCAGGCACTGGAGGCCCTCTCGGCCCACAGCTGGCCCGGCAACGTGCGGGAGCTCAGGAACGTCCTGGAACAGGCGGTGGTCCGCTGCGACCGGGACCGGATCGGACCCCAGGACCTCTGGCCCTCCCCGGCCCCGGGCCGGGACCGGACGCCGGCGCCGATCGCCGCCGCGGCCCCGGACGCCGCCGTCGGCGAGGCGCTCGAGTATCCCGAAGCCTTCGCCCGCTGGGAGAAGGCCTACCTGCTCGCCGCCCTGGACGCGGCCGGCGGCGACGTCCCCCGCGCGCTCTCGGCGATGGGAATGTCGCGCTCCAACCTCTACCGGAAGCTCGCCACCCACGGGATCGACCTCGACTCGCTCCGCGCCCGGCCGGCCCCGCCCCAACCCCCGCGCAAGGTCTAGGGTCGCAGGTCCCGGACCAGGGCCTTCAGACCGGGGCGATCGAGCGGCAGCTCGGTCTCGAGCTCGTCCTCCTCGGCGCCGGTGGTCTCCAGGGCATGGTCCCGAGCCGCCAGGTCCCGCTCCACGGGACTGGCACCTCCCACGTAGACGAGGTCCTTGCCCAGCTCGAAGGCCACCAGCTCGGCGCGATCGCGGCCCTCGCCGGCGGCCCGGTACCAGGCCTCGGGGGCCTCGTCCACGATCCGGAGGGTCCGCCCCGGGAAGGCCTCTGCAAGCCGCTCCCCGAGGTGGCCGCGCCCGGCCACGTGGTAGACGCCGTAGACCACCAGGTAGCGCTCCCCGGGCCGGTCCTTGCGATCGGCGAGGACTCCCCGGGTCACGGCCCGGTCCCGCTCCCCGAGCCCCGCCTTGTCGCGGAGCGAGTCGAAGGCCAGCACCCGGGCCCCCAGCTTCCGGGCGGCCTCCAGCATCTTCCGATAGGCGGGCCACGAGAATCCCCAGAGCCGGTCGAACTCGACCTTCTTGCGGAACGCCTCGGACTCGATCCGCCCGGCCAGGAAGTCGTCGAGGGCCGCCTGGTCGTCCCGGTCCACCCACTCGACCACCAGGGTCGGGGTCCGGGCTCCCCCCTTCGCCATGGCGGCCAGCAACCGGGCGGCGCGGGCCTGCGATTCTGCCAGGCAGTGGAAGTCGCCGAGCACGACCACCTCGGCTTCCGCCAGTCTCCGGCCCAGGACCGGCGCCGGCAGCGAAGGCCCGGGCCTTCCCGGGAGCGCGGCCTCGAAGGCCTTGCGATAGCTGGAGAGCGATCGGTTCGCCGAGAACATCCCGTCGAGCTCGGCCAACTGGGCCGAGAGCGCCGTCCCGACCTCCCGGGCGAGCTCCAGCTTCGCCTCGGGCACCGGCGCTGCCAGCGCCCCGACCGCCAGCGCCGAGGCGAGCGCGACCCGCCCGAGCCGGCGGATCGAGCCCGCCAGGGAACACCAAAGGGACGACCGATCGGGGTACGGCACCCTGCGATCCTAGGGATCCTGAGCCCGATGGGAAGGGGTGGCCCCTAGCCGCCCCCGCCCCCACCCCCGCCCCCGACCGGCCGCACGAACCCCTCGAGCGCCCGCATCAACCCGTCGAGCCCGCCGTAGACCGAGAGCGAACCGATCTTCTCTGCGATCCGCTCCACGCTCTCGAGTTCCTTCATCCGCATCAGCACCGGGTTCTGCTCCATGAGCTTGGCGGTGTTGAGCAGACTCCGGGTGGCCGCGGTCTCCTCCCGCCGGGTGATCATGTTCGCCTGGGCCCGCTTCTCGGCCTCGATCACCTGGTTCAGGATGGTCCGCATCTCCCCGGGCAGGATCACGTCCCGAATCCCGGCCGCCACCAGGCGCATCCCCATGGCCTCGGCCGCGGGCCTGACGGTATCGAGGATCCTCGCCCCCATGTCGTCCTTCTTCGCCAGCAGCTCGTCCAGGGTCAGGGCCCCGATCTCGGTCCGGAGCGCCAACTGCAGGTCCCGGTACAGGCTGTCGGTGAAGCTGGCCTGCCGTTCGACCGCCATCACCGGATCGGTGACCTGGTGGCGCACCGAGAGGTTCACCCGCACCGAGACCTTGTCGGCGGTCATCAGCTCCTGGCCCTGGATCTCGGTCAGCTTCTCCCGGAGATCGACCACGTTGGCCTCGACGCTCCTGGCCCCGGTCCAGAACAGGTGCCTGCCCGGCTCCAGGAGCTGGGTCCTCACCTTGTCGAGGTAAAGGAGGCCGCGATGGCCCTCGGGGACGTCGACCACCTTCATGTGCTGGGCCGAACCGGCGAAGCCTGCCAGCAGCTTGCCGAGGGCATGCGAGACCGCCGCCTCCTGGATGTCGACCACATCCACCTTGATCCCGATCGGCCCCCGGAGGAAGGCATGGACGCCCGGTCCCA
>CAYOHP010000009.1:75591-103990 GCA_964403795.1 uncultured bacterium
GTCCCAGGAACCCCGCGAAGTTCCCGTCCCGGAACAGCAACCCCCGCTCGGTGTCGGAAACCCGGAAGGTGAGCACCTCGCGGGCCACCTCCGGCTCGCGGGCCAGCAGCTCGATGTCGGGGAGGTCGATGCGGGGGGCGAGCTGCGAGACGCGCTTGACCTCGAGCGGTCGCCAGTCGAAGAGCCAGTGCACGCCGGGACCCAGGATCCGCTGGAAGTCCCCGTCCCGGTACAGGAAGCCCCGCTCATGCCGGGGGATCACGATGCGTCGGATCATCTCGGACACGCCTCCTCCCGCAGGGACTTCGCCCCGCGCTCCCCTCCACGCCGGTCACGAGTCCTGGGGGATCGGCGCTCCGGAAGACCCCGTCCGCCGCGGCGGGGACCTCCATGGCGCCGGGGGCTCGGCCTCGCCGGTACCGGGCCTGGACCCGCAGGGCGGGACCTCGGACCCGGGCGGGGACGCCGCCCACCCCGACGCTCCCGGAGGTCCGCTGGCCCGGCCGATGGTGGAGCCCCCCCGCTCCCGGTCTTGCGGGCGCCGATCCCACGCAGGATCCATAGGGTGAGGGATTCGAACCCCCGCGGCTTTCGCCGTACCAGGTGACACGTTACCAGCGTGGTGCTCGGATTGCCGGACCTCGGAGATGCGGTGGGCCACGGCCTCCGCATCCGTCGAGGCTCGAGAGCTCGTCGGTCCGACGAAATCCCGAGCCGGGCCAGCGTAACATGGGTCCCGACGCGAGGCCCGGCGGTGCCGGCGCCCCGGGAAGGGAGACGGGATGAGCGCCCTGGGCAACTTCGCCAAGGCGACGTTCGCGGCGGGTGTCGGACTGGTCCTGATCGTGGGCGGCGTGATCACCTACGGGAAGAAGAGCGGCGAAGCGGTGCTCTCCGAATTCTTCGCCAAGGTCGCGGCGTCGACCCCCGCCCAGATCGAGGCCATGGTCCATCCCGAGCTCGCCAAGAAGGTGGATCCGCAGCTCCTGGCCGCCTTCCTCGCCGCCATCCCCAAGCGCATGGGCAAGTTCCAGTCGATCCGCCTGAACGGCTTCGAGTACCGCGACAAGGTGGGCCTGGCTGGTAGGGTCCAGCACTACGAGGGGACCTTCGCCTTCGAGCAGGGCGACCTGCCCATGGTGATCCAGTTCGTGGAGGGCAAGCTCACCGCGGTCTCCGTCAACAACCAGACCGGCAACGAGATCGCCGACTCGGTGGCCAAGCTCCCGGACGATCCCGCACGGTACGTCGAGCGCGGCGCCGCCTTCTGGCGGGCGGCCCTGGGCGGCAAGCACGACGAGGCCTTCGCCATGCTCCACGACAACCTCCAGAAGCAGGTCGGACGGGAAGAGTTCGGGCGCATGTTCGGCCGCATCGAGGGCGAGCTGGGGAGCCTCGGCTCGCTCGACTACGAGAAGTCGGTGCCCGGGGAGCAGCCCAAGTCGGTGAAGCTCGTGTACCGCATGAGCTTCTCCAACGGGGACACCGTCAAGGGCCACCTGGTGCTGGTCTTCGACGGACTCCAGACCTACCTGCTCGGCTTCCAGGTCCCCAGCCAGGCCGGCTGAGCTCTCGCTCCGTCACGCTGGCGTCGCGACCAGGGCGGACGACCCGGCCCGCCTCACCGCGTCTTCGGCCGGTAGCCCTTCCCAGGGGCCTGGCGCGAGGTGCGCCGGCGACCCGGCGGTCCTCCTGTCCCACCCGCCCGGTCCCGGCGCGGTGAAGGCACGGTGTGGACGTGGTCGGGGCGGGCCGCCTGGTCCGCCTGCCGGCGACGGGCCTCGAAGGCCTCCCGGGGTGGCTCGGCCGGGATCAGGGCGTCGCACCCTCCCCCGATCAGGTCCTCCCGTCCGGCCTCGACCAGTGCCTCGCGCACCGCGAACCAGTTCGCCGGCTTGAAGAACTGGAGCAGGGCCCTCTGGAGCTTGCGGTCCCTGAGCCCCTTGGCGGTGGCCACCGGCTTCTTCGTGAACGGGTCGATCCCCGTGTAGTACATGGCGGTGGCCACGTCGAAGGGCGCCGGGATGAAGTCCTGCACCTGGTCGGGCCGGTAGCCGTTGCGTTTCAGGAAGACCGCCAGGTCGATCATGGCGTGGAGATCGCTCCCCGGGTGGCTGGCGATGAAGTAGGGCACCAGGTACTGCTTCTTGCCCGCCTTCTCCGACTCCTCCCGGAACACCTCCGCGAACTCCTCGAAGTCCCCGACCGGGGGCTTTCGCATGCGGGCCAGCACTTCGGGGTCGGTATGCTCGGGAGCCACCTTGAGGAGCCCGCCGACGTGGTGGGCCGCCATCTCCGCCATGTACTCCGGCGAGCGCTTGGCGAGGTCCATACGGATCCCGCTGGCCACCAGCACCTTCTTCACGCCCGGTACCTCGCGGGCCTCGCGCAGCACCTCGAGCAGCGGGCCATGGTCGGTCCCCAGCAGCCGGCACACGGTCGGGAACACGCAGGACTGGCGCCGGCACACCACCTCGATCTCGGGCCTGGTGCAGCGCATCTCGTACATGTTGGCGGTGGGCCCGCCCACGTCCGAGACGATGCCCTTGAAGTCGGGCTGGCTGGCCATGGCCTCGATCTCCCCGACGATCGACTCCTTGCTCCGCGATTGGATGATCCGGCCCTGGTGGGTGGTGATGGAGCAGAAGGTGCAGCCGCCGAAGCAGCCCCGCATCACCGTCACCGAGTCCTTGATCATCTCGAAGGCCGGGATCGCCTCGCGGTACCCCGGATGCGGTCGCCTCGTATAGGGAAGGCCGTAGATGCCGTCCATGGCGGCGGTCGAGAGGGGCAGGGACGGCGGGGTGCACACCACGGCCCGGTCGGCGTGACGCTGCATCAGCGCCCGGGCATTCCAGGGATTGGTCTCGTGGTGGATGAGCTTGGTCGCCTCCGCGAACGCAGCCTTGTCGGCGGCCACCGCCTCGAAGCTGGGGATCTCCAGCACGTCCTCCGGAACCGGCTCGGAGGCGCCCAGGGCATAGGCCACGCCCCGCATGGAGCGGAGGTCCTTCACGCTCCCGCCGGCCGCCAGCCGCCGGGCGATCTCCAGGATCCCCTCCTCGCCCATGCCGAAGACCACCAGGTCGGCCTTGCAGTCGAGCAGGATCGAACGGCGGACCTTGTCGCTCCAGAAGTCGTAGTGGGCCAGGCGGCGGAGCGAGGCCTCGACCCCGCCTGCGATCACCGGCACCCCCTTGTAGGCCTCTCGGGCCCGCTGGCAGTAGGCCAGGGTGGCCCGGTCGGGCCGCAACCCGATGCGACCTCCCGGCGAGTAGGCGTCGCGGTTGCGCACCTTCTTGTTCGCCGTGTAGTGGTTGATCATCGAATCCATGTTCCCGGCGGAGATGGCGTAGAAGAGGCGGGGGCGCCCGAAGCGCCGCCAGTCGTCGCAGCGCTCCCAGTCGGGCTGGGACACGATCCCGACCCGGAACCCCCCGGCCTCGAGCACCCGCCCGAGCAGCGCCATGGCGAAGCTCGGGTGGTCGACATAGGCGTCGCCGGTCACGAACACCACGTCGACCTCGTCCCAGCCGCGCGCCCGGGCCTCGGCCGCGGTCATCGGCAGGGGACGATCCGCGATCCTCGGCACCGGAGTAGCGGCCGGGGCCTCGTCGGCGAAGGCCACCAGGTCATAGAGGTCTTCCACGATCCGAATTGTACTTCCCCGGCCCCGCTCCCGGGATCGGCGGCTCGCGGCTACTCTTCCCGGTGATGTCCGAAAGCCGCGTTCCCGGCTCGTCCCCGGTGCCCCTGGGGGCCTTCGACAACGCCCTGGTCCGGACCCCGGAACCCGAGGACCTGGCCTCCGCCGCCCGGGTCGGGGCCCTGGCTTCCGTGCTCCCCGCCATCGCCCTCTCGGTCCCGATCCCCTTCCTCTGGCAGGAGGTCTTCTGGTGGCCGATCCGGGCCCTGGCCCAGATCATGCCCGGGGCGCCCGCCACCTTCCTGTGGGCCACGGTGATCTTCGTGCTCCCCGCCCTGCTGGCGATCCCGGTCTCCTGGGTGACGCGCAAGGTGGTGGCGAGCCGGGGCCGGCGCCATCCCGAGCTCGGGAAGGCAGCCGCGGCGGGAGCCTGCCTTGCCGCCACCCTGGCGACGCTCACGGTGATCGTGGGCAAGAACCTCGTCATCTTCGAGCCCGAGTGGATCGGCCTCCAGCTCATGGCCACGGCCCTGGGAATCGGAGTACTCGGAGCCAGGACCTTCGGCGCCGTGCGCGGCGAGAAGGGCCAGAAGGAGCCCGTGCCCGCGCTCTACGCGGGCCTGGCGACGGCCGGCCTGACCGGACCGCTCCTCTTCCTCGGGGCGACCCTCTGGGGCCTCGCCGCCCACCTGGTCCCGGCCCTCTCCCCGGTGGCCCTCGCCAAGGCGGTCGGCCTGACCGGCGGACTCGCCCGCTCGGTGGGAGCGCTGGCCGTCGGGCTGGTGGCGATGGCCCCGCTCACGGCCATGGCCGGGCGTGCCTCCCGCCGCTTCTTCCCCGCCGCCCCCACGCCGGTGCTCCGTGCCGGGGTCCTGCTCCCCACCCTGGTGGCGCTCTCTTTCGTGACCGCCCCCCTGCTCACCGGGGCCATCCCGCTCACCGCCAAGCGCTTCTGGATCCTGGTGATGGCCTGGATCGCAGGTCTCGCGGCCCAGGGCCTGGCCACCCGGGTGTCGCTCCCCTCGATACCCCGCGAGCGGAACCAGCAGCTGGGAGCCGGATCGGATCCCCTGGAGCTGCCCGCAGGATAGGGTCCCGACGATCAGTGCTGGGCGGCCAGTCCCCGGTCCAGGGTCTCGATCTGGTCGACGGTCATGCCGCCGAAGGAAAAGCGCACCGAGCCGGGGAGCCCGAAGGCGGCGCCCGGGACGATGCTCACGACCCCGGCCACCAGCATCGCCTCGCAGAAGGCCGCGTCGTCCCCCTCGAACCAGTCCGGGACCGACGCCATGAGGAAGATGGTCCCCTCGGGCTTGTGACCCGGGCGGCCCACCGGCTTCATCCCGTGCTTCCCGAGCACCGCCACCAGCCGGTCGCGCCGGAGCTTCATCTCGTCCCTAACCTTGGTGATCAGGGTCGGGGGCTGGCCCTCGCGCATCGCCGCGAGATCGGACTCGAGCAGGGCCAGCAGGCGCTTCTGGCCGGGCACATTGGGGCTGGCGGTATTGGCCCGGAGCAGCCGACGCAGGATCCGGTCGGTCAGGTCGCGGTTCGAAGCCAGCACGTACCCGACGCGGGCCCCGGGCAGCAGGTACTCCTTGGAGGCCGATCCGATCGCCACCACGTTCCCGGGGGCCAGGGGCAACAGGCTCTGGGGCGGGTTGCCGTCGAAGCGCAGGCGCCCGTACACCTCGTCGGAGATGCAGACCAGCCCGAGCTTCTCGATCAAGGCGGCCAGCTCCCGGGCCTCGCCGGGCGAGAGCACCGCCCCCGTCGGGTTGCACGGGAAGTTCGCCACCATCACCTCGATGCCGAGGTCCGTGATCTTCGCCTCCAGGCCCGCCAGATCCAGCCTTCCCTCGGAATCGAAGAAGTCGATGACCTCGGTACGACCCCCGGCAAGCTCGACGCCGTTGGTGTAGTTCTCCCAGTGCCCCCGCGACACGGCCACCACCCGGTCGGTCGCGAAGCAGTGGAAGAGCAGCGAGAGGGCCTCGGCCGCCCCGGTGGTCACGCACACGTTCACGGCAGAGAGGCCGCCCTTGCCGGGCTCCAGGCCATGGGAGAGGTTCCAGCTCTCGGCGATGGCACGGCGGAGTTCCTCGAGGCCGACCGGTGGCGCGTACAGGATCTCGAGGTCGGGCTCGATCCCCGAGATCTGCCCGATGTCGGCGCGCACCAGCTTGGGGTGCGTCTTGCGCAGCTCGGCGGCCCGGGCCGCGATCGACGGGATGGGCGTCTCCCGGCGCACGATCCCGAGGAGCCCGGTGGGCAGCAGCTCTTCGGCGTTGTCCAGGGGTGAGCGTCGCTTGCCGGGCTTCATCCTGCCTCCTCCTCCGGGACCTCTGAGGGATCCTCGGGTCGAGGCGGATTCTGCGTCCCCGGGGGTCCGCGAGGGAAGCCTGGAGATCGGAGGGGACCCGGATCCGGGATCCGGACCCCCCGAGATCCGCTCGGGGAGCCGGTCTCGAGATCCCCTGGGACCACCCGCCCTCAGACCGAAGTGGAGGTGGGCACCAGACTGCGGGCCCGGGCCAGGAGCACGTCGAGGTCGAAGGGCTTGTCGAAGACCGCGTCCGCCCCCAGGACACATGCCTCGTCGTGGAACTCGGGCTCGCCGAAGGCCGTCACCAGGATCACCGGGAACCGCCAGCGCGAGGCGCGCAGGCTCCGCAGGGCGTCGAGACCGGTCCATCCCGGCATGCGCTGGTCGGCGACCAGCAGGTCGATCCGCATCGAGTCCGGCGAGAGGAGGGCGCTGGCCAGACGGTCGGCCAGGGCCAGACCGTTGGCGGCCTCGAGGACCTCGTAGCCGGCGCGCCGGAAGTGCCCTGCCACCAGCCGCCGCAGCTCGAAATCGTCCTCCGCGATCAGGACCCTGGGGGGGGTATCGAGACTCGGCAGGGAACGCAACCGGGGACGCGGGTCCCGCACCCGCTCCTCCCCTTCGCCGAAGCCGTCCTCCCTCTGGGCCAGCACCGAGATCCGCCCGGACACGTCCGCCTCCTCGGGAGCCGGATCCACGCTCGACTCCCGGAGCCGCCCATCGCACGAGTCATGCCGGATCCGGTCGGTCCGTTACCCACGAGCCTTCCCGGGTTCCGCCCGTCCAGACACATGGGGAAGGCGGGGAGTTCCTCCCCGGAGCCCTGGGGAAGGTTTCCCCGAGTGGGGTGCTCCTCCCCGGGAGGCCGGCGACCCTACGACCCGTCCGCCCCGTTGCCCGGTGCTCCGGCCGCGATCCGCTGGAGGCGGTTGTAGAGGGTCTTGCGGTCCAGGCCGAGCACCTTGGCCGCCTCGGTCCGGTTTCCTCCCACGGCCGCCAGCACCGCCTCGATGTGGCGGCGCTCGACCACTTCCAGAGGTTCCAGCACGATCGGTCCGGGCGGCGCTCCCGCGGCGATCCCGGCCGACCGCGCCTCGGCCCCCTCCGGGAAGAGGTCTTCGACCCCGATCCCGGAGCCGGTCGCCAGGAGCGAGGCTCGTTCCACCGCGTTCTCGAGCTGGCGGACGTTGCCTCTCCAGGGATGGCGGAGCAGGGCCTGGATCGCCTCCGGGGTCAGTTCCAGCGCCGGCCTCCCGTGGGACCGGCAGCTCGCCTCGAGGAAGTGCCGGGCCAGCAGGACGATGTCGTTCTCCCGCTCGCGAAGCGGCGGGACCCTCAGGCGGACCACTTCCAGTCGGAAATAGAGGTCCTCCCGGAACGTCCCGGCCCGGACCAGCTCGCGGAGGTCGCGATGGGTCGCCGCCAGGATCCGCACGTCGAGCGGGACCTCGGCCGGCGCACCGAGGGGGCGGACGGTGCGTTCCTGGAGGACCCGCAGGAGCTTGGGCTGCAGGCTCGGCGGCAGGTCGCCGATCTCGTCGAGCAGCAGGGTCCCCCCGGCGGCCTGGGCGAAGAGCCCTACCCGGTCGGTACCGGCCCCGGTGAAGGCTCCCCGGACGTGCCCGAACAGTTCGGACTCGAGGAGCGACTCGGGAATGGCGGCGCAGTTCACCGCCACGAAGGGCCCCGACGTCCGTCGACCCCGACGGTGGATCTCGCGGGCCACCAGTTCCTTCCCGGTCCCCGTCTCGCCCTCGATCAGGACCGTGGCCTCGCTGTGCGCCAGGCGGTCCAGGAGGTCGAGCAGGTCCCGCATCGCCCGGCTCTTCCCGAGCAGGCTGCCGGCGCCGGGCCGCCCGGCCTCCTTGCGCAGGCGGACCACCTCCCGAGCGAGCTCCCCGTGCTTGGCGGCCCGTGCCAGCGACAAGGAGAGCTCCTCGAGGTCGAACGGCTTGGCGAGGAAGTCCCAGGCCCCGGCCCGGAGCGCGGCCACGGCCGTCTCCATGCTCCCGAAGGCGGTGACCACCACCACCGGGAGATCGGGATCGGATTCGACCAGCTTGGCGCAGAGCTTGACCCCGTCGAGTCCCCGCATCCGGACGTCGGTGACCACCGCGTCGAACTCGAAGCGCGAGACCAGGTCGATCGCCTCGCCCGCATCCGCGGCCACCCGCACCTGGAACCCCCAGCTGCCCAGGCCGTCGGAGATCAGGTCCCGCATGTCCCGGTCGTCGTCGACGTACAGGATCTTCCCGCTCACGGTTGCCCTCCTCCCGCCGGGGCAGGTGCCCCGCGTACCGGGGAGGCATCGAGTTCGCGGGCCCCGGATGCTCCCGGGCCGGCATCCTCCGGCACCGGCGGGAGCCGGACCCGGAAGACCGTCCCATGCCCTGCCTCGGTCCTTACCTCGACGGTGCCGCCGTGGTCCTCGACGATCCCCCAGACCACCGAGAGGCCGAGGCCCGTCCCCTCCCCGACCTCCTTGGTGGTGAAGAAGGGCTCGAAGATCCTGGGAAGGACGTCGTCGGGGATCCCGGGGCCGTCGTCCTCGACCTCGAGGTCGGCTCCGCCGGTCTCGGGATCCAGGCCGACCCTCAGACGGACCGTGCCGCCGTCGGCGATGGCCTGGATGGCGTTCAGGACCAGATTGGTGATCACCTGCTGGATCGGACCCGGCTCGGCCAGGACCTCGACCTCGGGACCAGGCTCGAGGCGGAGCTCGACCTGCTTCTTGCGTCGGAAACCGTCGAGGAGCGGGAGGCTGTCCCGGACCAGGCGGTCCAGGCGGAGCCGGACCCGCTTGGGTTCACGGCGGCGGGCGAACCCCAGGAGCTGCTGCACGATCTCGGTGATCCGGTGGGCCTGCTCGCGGACGATCCGGGCAGCCTCGGGGACCTCCTCGGGCGGGACCCGTCCCTTCTCGACGAGCGACGCCCTCCCGGAGATCACGTTCAGCGGGGTCCCGATCTCGTGGGCCACCCCCGCGGCCAGCCGACCCACCGTCGCCAGTCGCTCGGCATGACGCAGGTGGGATTCGGCCTGCTTCCGGCTCTCCTCCTCCCGGAGGATCCGCTGGCGGGCCTGGTCGAGCAGCACGCACATCTCGTTCATCTCGCGTGCCAGCTCCCCGAGTTCGTCGCGGGAAGTGGTCTCGAGGGGCCCGGAGAGGTCGCCGGCGCCGATCCGTCGCGCCTTGGCCACCAGGGCCGAGACCGGGCGTCCCACCATCCGCGAGCCCACCAGACCCGCCCCGGCAGTGGCCAGGATCAGGATCCCGGTCGCCAAGGCCAGGAGCCTGAACGTGGTGGCCCGCAGGTAGTCGTCGCGCTCCTGCATCCCCTCGGCGACCTCGACCACGCCCCGCCGCCCGTCCCAGAACCGCAGCGGAGCGTAGACGTGCAGGTAGCGCACCGGTCCCTCGGCGTCCACCACCACCAGCTCCCGTCCCGCCTCGGCCGCCTGGCGGACCTCGGCCGGGAGTGCGCTCGACGCCGGCGAATCGAGGGGAACCCAGCGGATCCTCAGGCGAGGCTCCTCGGAGTCCAGGTGGTCGAAGAGCTGGCTGGCCCGCTCCTCGCCCTCGTGGCGGGCCAGGTTGGCGAAGGCCGCGGCCAGCACCCGGGCCAGCGCCCGGCTGTCGCGCGTCATGTCGACCTCGAAGAGGCGCTGCTGGCGGCGCAGGGTGAGGTGCCCGTAGAACCCCAGCGCCAGGAACACCACGACCGCGAGCGCCAGGGCGAGCCGGGTGGCGAGGCGGGAGGGGACCATCGGGAGCACGTTAGCACCCGGGCGTGTCCGATGACCCTCCGGTGCGACTCACCCGAGGCCGAGCAGGGACTCGAGCTCGCCGATCTGCTTCTCCACGAGGGCCAGTCGATTCTCTGCCAGGGCTCGATGTGCATCCGTGAGGCGCGTCGAGAGGATGCCCAGGAGATCCGCTCGTTCCTTCTGCAAGGCCGCCATCTGCGGGATGGTGGTTCCCCCGCTCCGGGTGTCCTGGCTGGGCAGCACCGTGTCGCCTCGGGTCGGCGCCTTGGCCAGGGGCCCGACCGACCCGGCGACCGCGGCCGCCGTGGTCATGGTCCGCAGGACCTGGGTCAGCGGCTCAGGGGCGGTGACAACCCCGGTCGTGGTCCCGCCCTCGGGGCCCTTCGCAAGGGTGGCCCCTGCAAGGGCGTTGCCGGTGAAGTTCCCGACCTTGGGCAGGCATCCGGTCGAGAAGCCGCCGGCCACCAGTCCGATCCCGAGCGCCATCCTCCGCACCCGCCGCATCCCGTACCGATTCCGCATCCCGAGCTCCCTTCCGAAGCGGCTCCGGGTCGACCGGGGCCACGGGAGCCTCCTTCGCAGGCCGCGTGCCAGGGCGGAAACGCTGATCCCGAGCGGGCATCCTTCCCGGGACCGGCGCATCCTGAGAGACCACCGGCGCGTCCTGAGAGACCTCTGCCCGGGCTACTCCCCGAGCCCGTACTCCTTGATCCGGCGGTGCAGGGTGGCGACCGAGATCCCGAGGGCCTTGGCAGCCCGGGTGCGGTTCCCTCCCTGGCGCTCCAGGGCGTCCAGGATGGCCCGCTTCTCGAGCGAAGCCAAGTCGCCAATGGCATTGGGGGAAGGCGCGGAGGCCGCCCCCAGACCCAGATGACGTACCTCGACCGGACCCCCCGCCGCCAAGGCATGGGCCCGCTCCAGGGCGTTGCGGAGCTCCCGCACATTGCCGGGCCAACCGTGGCCGGCCAGCGCCCGCTCCGCCTCGGGAGTGAGCCGCAGCTCCACTCCCAGGGTCGCTGCCAACCCCGCCACGAGTCCCGGCAGGTCCTCCCGGCGCTCCCGGAGCGGGGGCAATCGGAGCGGCACCACGGCCAGCCGATGGTAGAGGTCGGCGCGGAAACTCCCCTTGGCCACCATGCCCTCGAGATCCCGGTGGGTGGCGGCGACCAGCCGCACGTCGATCCGGTGGCGTTCGTCGCTGCCCAGGGGCTGCACCTCCCGGGTCTCGAGCACCCGGAGGAGCCGGCTCTGGAGTTCGAGGGGGAGTTCCCCGATCTCGTCGAGGAAGAGGGTGCCCCCGTGGGCCATGCGGAAGGCCCCTTCCCGCGCCTCGGCCGCGCCGGTGAAGGCCCCCCGCTTGTGGCCGAAGAGGTCGCTGCGCACCATCTCGGGATCGGTGGACGCGGCGTCGAAGACCTCGAAACGACCGGCCCTCCCCGAGAGGTCGTGGATCGCCCGGGCGACGACCTCCTTGCCGGAGCCCGACTCGCCGGTGAGCAGCACGGTGGCATGGGTCGGGGCCACGGCCTTGACCACCGCCACCACTTCCCGCATGGCAGCCGACCGGGCCACCAGGCCGCCGGGCGCCTCGCTCGAGGCGAGTCGCGAAGTGCGGGTCTCCCCTTCGGGCTCCGCCACCAGCTCGTCCTCGCCGATCCGGAACGAGACCCCCGGCGAGAGCCAGGCCTCCTTGACACGGGTGGCGCCGATCCAGGTCCCGTTCGTCGAATCGAGGTCGAGCAGGCGGAGGCGGCCATCCTCGAGGTGCAGTTCGGCGTGGTGGCGGCTGACCCCGGGGGCGGTCAGCACCACGTCGTTCTCGGGTGCCGACCCGATCCGCACCACGGCCAGGGCCAGGGAGCGCCGCAGCCCGGCGTCGGCGCCGGTGGTCACCCGCAGGCGCAGCCCCGGGAGGTCGACCCGGGCGATCAGGGTCTCCCCGGGCTCGAAGCGGATGGTGCTGCCTCCGACGCTCATCCCGGCCATTGTACGCAGGTCGCCGACGACTGGCGCGATCTGAGAGACCGACGCAAGCTGCGCCGGTTCCCCATGGCGAGGCCCGCTCCTGGAGCCTTTCGACGGTTGGCCCGAGGGTTGCGTTGGCCGGGACCCAGGATCCCCCCCCCGGGGACCCTGGCCGAAAGGAACACCCATGCGACCTCGTCGGATCGCCGCTCTCCTGGCTCTCGCCGCCCTCTCCCTGTCGCCCGTCTCCCGATCCCGGGCCGACTCCGGCACCTGTGATCTCCTCGCCCAGAGGTCCTCGAGGATCGTCGAATCCATCGTCGTCCAGGCCAAGCCCGATCCGCGCCGGGCCGACCTGGGCGTCCTGGAGTTCTCCGGCGGTGTCTTCGACCTCTCCGGGGAACTCCTGGCCGTCGATCTCGGCGGCTTCGTCCTCTTCGTGACCTACCCCGGGAAGGACGGGAACGAGTGGATCGCCGGAGAGCTCCGGTTCTCCCCGAACGGGGCGATCCTCCCGGGTGACCCGATCACCTTCGACCAGGCGCAGTTCACCGGGACCGTCTCCACCACGCTCCACGGCCCCGAGTCCTGCCGGCTCCCGACGCGGAGCTCCCGGCAAGGCGTCACGGGTTGGCCGTTCCGGGAGGGCAACTGCGGAGCCAACGACAGGCTCCGGGGAGAGGCGTGTGCCCCCTCGCAGGTGGATCTCGACTTCACTCCGCGGGATCCCCTGGTCTCCCCGTACCCGCCTCATCCCGGGTCGGCGGAGTCCGGACGCTCCTCGCTGGGAAGCCTGCTCGGACAGTGAAGCCCCTCGCACCTGCCCACGACGACGAAAGGACCAGCACCTTCATGCGAATCGACATCTCCTCCCGAGTCCTGGCCCTGGCAGCTCTCCTCATGGTCGCGGCGACCTCAAGCCCGGCCCAGCCCGACGCCTGCGAGAACCTGCGGACGCGACTCGCTCCTCTGGACATCCTGGTCACCGTCCACATCGCTCCGGATCCATCGGCTCCCGGAAGCGGACTCCTCGAGTACTCCGGCGGGATCCGCTACCCCTCGCCCCAGGAGGGCAGCCCATCCCTGGGCCTGCTCCGGATGGCGGTGATCTATGTGGACGCCAACGGAGGCGAGTGGCTCGTAGGCGAACTGGAGTTCACCGCCAGCGGACGGGTCGTCCCGATCGCCCGACACTCGCTTCCCATGACCGACTTCACCGGCAACCTGACCATGCGCCTGATGTCCCGGACCGGGTGCCTGCTCTCCCCCGTCGCTTGGAATCTCCCCTACTCCGTATGGCCCATGGGCGATCGCAACCGGGGCGGATTTCCCGTTCTCCAGCCCTGGGAGAACCCCGACTTCCGCACCCTCCCCTCGATCTCGCCGGCCTGGCCTTCCGGGACGGGTGACGGTCTCCGGCCGGACATCTTCGACCGAGGCCTCCCCGGGATCGCGACTTCGCCGAACCCGCTGGCACCCGACGCGCCCTTCGGGCAGTGACCGGCTCCGACCTCACCGGCCCGCGGAGCCCGGGCCGGTGAGGTCGTCGAGCAGGTGGTCCACCTGGGTCTCGAAGAGGCGGGCCCGCAGGGCCGCCAGCCCGGGTGCCAAGGGGGACCCGCTAGCGTCGATGGCCCTGGCCAGGCGCGCCCCGGTCCGCGACCGGGCCGACTGCGAGAGCCCTCCGAGCGCCCTGCGGCGCAGCTCCACCAGTGGCGCGAAGTCGAAGCCCGGGCCCTCCGGCGGACCGCCCGCCAGGATCCGGTCCAGCGCCGCCACGCAGCGCTCCCCCGCCCACGGAGCCGGTCCTCCCGGCGCCATCGCCGACTCCAGGCGCGCCCGGATCTCGTCCGGTTCCGGCGCAGTCGGGTCCCCCGCCGGGGCCAGGACCCGGCGCACGTGCGCCAGGACGACCGCCTCGACCAGGGCTCCGGCCGGCCCGGGGAGCGGGTCCTCCAGCAGCTCCCAGGGATCGAGGCCCGTCGCACCGGCCGGGAAGGCGAGTTGCCAGACATCGTCCCCCAGGGCCGCGAGGATCGCCGCCAGGTCCGCCGAGTCCGGTTCCGTCCGGACCGACCGCGAGAGGGCGAGCAGCACCTCCCTGCCTCGCCGGACGGGGTCCACGAGCGACTCGTCGGCTCTCTCCGATCGCGCCCGGATCGACCGGATCCCGAGGACCGCGGTCGCGAGCCAGCCGGAGACCCTAGGCCGGAGACCTGCGACCTCGAACGGCACGCCGTCCTTCTCGTCGACCTCCAGGGCAAGGTCCGAGGGTGCGAGGGTGGGAACGAGGCTCCCTTCGTCCCGAGGAGCCGCGGCCCCGGGATCGAAGGCGGTGTCCGTCCCCGGAATCCCATCGTGGCGTCCGGCGGTCCCCCTACCCCAGAGCGCACCCACCGCGATGCCCACCGCCACCACCAGCCCCGCCCCTACCCAGGCACCGAGGAGGGAACCTGGGTAGGTCCCCGACGACCTCCCGCTGCCGGACGCCGGGATCCGGGAAGTGCCGAGCGACCCGGCGCCGGGGCCATCCTCGTGGAAACCCGCCGCTGGCGGTTCCCCCGTGAGCCTCGCCCTGGCACTCGCCGCCGAGCCGGGTCGATCCCTGCGATCCTTGGCCATCAGGTCCTGGACCAGCAGCGACAACCGCTGCGGGACTCCCGGCACCAGGGTATGGAGGGGCGGAGGGTCGTACCCGAGCTGGCGGTCCAGGATCTCGTTCAGGGTCGGGGCCGCGAACGGTTCGGAGCCCGAGAGGGCCCGATAGCAGAGCACACCCGCGGCATAGAGATCGTCCCGGGGATCCGGGTCCTCGCCCCGGATCTGCTCGGGCGGCATGTAGAGCGGGGTCCCGAGTACCGCCCCGGGTCGGGTCATGACCGTACTGCGGTCGAGGTCCCGGGCCAGCCCGAAGTCGAAGATCCGGAGGCCCCCGTCCTCGGCCCTCAGGACGTTGGCAGGCTTCAGGTCGCGATGCACGATCCCGACCCGGTGGACCTCGGAGAGCCCCTCCAGGACCTGGCCGAGCCACTCCGCCGCGACCTCCGGGGGCACGGATCCCCGACCCGCCAGGACCCGGTCGAGCGACACTCCTCCCAGGTCCGGGTAGGCCACGAAGGCGAGCCCGGGATGGACCCCGTAGTCGACCACCGGAAGCACCCTCGGGTGGGAGATCCTGCCCAGGATCCGGGCCTCGGCCTCGAAGCGCTGGACCAGCGTCGGATCGGTGACCTCATCGAGCGGCATCAGCTTCAACACCACGGGCCGATCCAGCGAGCGCTGCACCGCCCGGACCGCCGCGCCCATGGCGCCTTTTCCGAGGACGTCGCCCAGGAGGTAGCGCTCCGTGAGTTCCGGCGGTGGCGGGGCTCCCCAGGGCAAGACCTTCGAGTCCACCAGGCAGCTCCTCGGGGACATCTTCCGACTCGTCCCCTGGGGACCGGTTCCCGGGACGACCGATCCGCCAGTGTAGTGCCTACTTCCCCGGCTTCACCTCGTCGTTGGCGACCTTGCCGTCCCGGATCTTCATGTGGACCTCGACGCCGCTGGCGAGCTTCTCGTCGTGCATGTGGAAGTCGAGCAGCCCGCTCGCCACTGCGGCGTCGAGCTGGGCCCGCATACACCCGCGCTTCAGGCCGATGCCCTGGTTGGCCTCGTCGCAGGCGAGGATCGCGGCTCTCACGCTTCCCGCTGCCACCGGATCGGTCGCGGTCGCCGAGACCGGTGTGCCGTCGGAGTCGGTCTCCTCGGCGATCTCGTCCGGGTCCTCGACCCCGTCTCCGTCGCGATCGATGTCGGGAGGGGACTCGCCGGTCCCGCCCTCGCCCATCCGGTCGTCCTCCTCCTTCCAGATCTCGTCCCATTCCTCGCGGGTCACTCCGCTGTCGGTCGGCCATCCGGTCCACCCGGCGGCCGGATCCCGGGCGAAGGACTCGGCCTCGATCTCGGTGACGGGCGGGAACCCGGTGGGCGCCAGGGGAACGTCGGACCCGATCCGCTCCACCGCGTCCTCGGTGCTCAGGGCATCGACCACTCCGACGAGGACCTGGTCGAGGCTCTCCTGTCCTCCGTAGAGCGGCGCGCCTCCCGCCGCGGTGCTGGCCTCGGCGATCGCCGCATCCACGGTCGCCGAGTCCTTGCCTGCGACCATCGCGACCCTCGCCAGCTCGACGAAGATCGAGGTCGCCAGGGTCGGGTCGATCCCCGACCGGGCCTCGGCGTCCGCCGACCGCCACTCGTCGGCCGCGGTCTGCAGGAGTTCCTCGGCGGTACGCAGCATGTCCCGGGCCTCGGGATGCGCGGGACCCCGTTTCCAGGCTTCGGCAGTCCAGGAACGGGCCAGGATCAGGGTCGTCAGGATGCGGGTGCGCAGGTCGCCCGTGGCCCGGTCCCTGGCCTCCGTGATCCGGGTCCGGGCCGAAGTGTGGTTGCCTGCCCTCCGCTGGAACCTCCCCCGCTCCATGGCGGGCAGGAACGACTGGAAGCCCCCCCCGTCCTCGCCGAGGAGGTGGATCCCCGTCCGCAGGAGCCGGTCGGACTCGGTCCGGTCGGCCTCGAGCCCTCCGCCCGACGCGATCAGCCGGTCGGCGGTGGCCTCGGGCCCTTCGATCGTCGGGACCGGGCCCTGTCCCCCGGAGAGGACCCGGACGAGATCGGCTCCGAGACCGGTGAGGCGAGCCGCGGTCCGGGTGCGATTGGCCGTCTCCTCCAGCAGGACCCGGCTGGCCCGGTCGGCCGCGGCCTTGCGTCCGGCCGGATCGCGGGGATCCTCCCCGAGCCGGCCGACGTACTCGATGACGACCCGCTGGGTCCGGCGGGCCGACTGGTCGAACAGGGCGATCCGATGGTGGAAGCGCCTCACCAGGGTCTCGAACTCGATCTCGACCACCACGTCCACCAGGCCGGGGAGCGGAGGACCGTTCCCGACCACCACATCCTCGACCCAGACCGAGTACGTCGCGCCCCGGTACTCGCTGGTCTCCTGGTGGCGGAAGGGACCGCTGCCGACGCCCCCCTCGGCGTAGAAACGCACCGTCCATGGCCGCTTCTTCAGCCGGTTGGCGATCCGGGCCACGATCGCCTCCGAGCGGTAGAAGTGCTCGGCGTCGACCGTCATGGTCCGGGTGAGGGCGGTCTCCCCCAGGGTCAACCGGGAGAGGTTCGAGACCAGCAGGAAGAGCAGGGCGGCGAGGATCAGGACCACCGGCAGGGTGCTCGCCCGTCGACCCGGACGCCTACCGCTCCCCGTACCCGGCAAACCTGCGCGATCCGTCACCCTTCCAGGGTGCCATGGGCGGTTCTACTTCACCTCGATCAGCTGGAAGCCGGTACGTCCCCGGTAGCCGTCCTGGGTCTCGTCCTGAAAGGCGAAGACCGCCACCCGGCGCGAGCCCCCCAGGTCGGCGAGCTGCTGGGCGTGCTCCGAGTCGATCGCCCCGTCCCGCTCGAAGTCCCACATCCACTTCACGACGCTCTTCGCCTCGCGATAGTGGTTGGCGGCCGCCGAGATCCACCGCAACCCGGTGTCGTTGGCCAATGCGCCGCTCGCCGGCCAGGCGGTCAGCGGTCGGGGCTTGGTCCAACCGAGGTCGTTCCAGGGCCGGGAAGGCACCGCTTCCTTCGGCTTCTGGCCGAAGACGATGTCGCCCTTGCCGGACGGGTCGACGTCGTTCGAGCCGATCCCGGCACCGAGCACCGAGTAGGTCATGTTCTCGGGATCGATCGAGATCATCCCCTGGAACTGCATGGTGGTCTCGGGCAGCACGTCGACCGGGGGCGGGTTGGGCCCTCCGCCCGAGGGTCGGGGCTTGCCGCCGGACCCGCTGCGGAACGTATCGACGTGCGCCTTCCCGAAGTTGAAGTTGGGGGGAGGCCAGTCCACCGTGACGCCGTCCTTGTCGAGCTCGTCGGGGTGGGCGATCAGGGCGTCGTACTCCTTCCAGAGCGCCGTCCCCGCCTTCTCGGGCCACTCCAGGGGATCGACCACGTCCATGCGGACGTGCAGCCACTGCTTGGCGAAGCTCTCCAGCAGATCCGGGGCGCGCTTTCGCACCTCGACCGGGACCAGCTCGGCGAGCGGGGGGCGGACCGGGGCCGGGCGCTTCGAGTCCGAGGCCCCGTAGATCATCATCCCCTTGCCCATGTAGGTGTTCCCGAAGTTGTAGCGCCAGCCCTGCTGGGCGGTCATCACCTTGGTCGAGGACTCGGTGACCACCGGCTCGAGCAGCCCGCGGATCGCCTGGGCGTTCTCGCCCTGGCCGAAGCCGATGGCCGCGATCGGGTTGGCGCCCAGGTAGACCCACTTCAGCCACTCGGTGGGCTTGAACTGCCCGGTCTTCTCGAGCAGCGCCAGGACCAGCTTGTCGCCGGGGTTCTTGGCCTCGCGCCCGGCGAGCCCGCTGTAGAGCCCGATGTTCTTGTAGTCGTCGTCGGTGAGGAAGGTCTGGACGATCAGATCGAGCGCCTTCATCTTCTCCCGGACCTTGGGTTCGGCCATGGTCTTGGCGAGCTGCTTCAGGTCGATCCCGAACATCTGGGCCAGCAGGCAGGTGAAGCCCTCGAAGTTGCCCATCTCGATCACGTAGTCGAGCTGGTTCAGGCCGCCGTACTTCTCCTGGGGGAGTTCGACCGCCAGCTGCTCGAAGGTGATGTTGGGCGGGTGCTCCCCGGCGTAGCCGCCGAGCTCCACCGGCAGGTCGCGCACCACCAGGTTGCAGCCCATCTTGCCCTCGCTGAACCCCATGGTCCCGAGCGGGTTGGCGCCCGCCACGTCGACCACGAAGTTCCCCGAGATGCCGTTCTCGAAGTTGTTCAGGTTCAGCAGTTCCGCCACCCAGCCCTGCACGTAGCCCTGCTGGGCCAGCATGTCGAGGCGGCCGCCGAACTCGGGCTTGAAGCGGTCCTTGATCTCCAGCTTGAAGTGGTCGAGGGTCTCCCAGTGCACACCCAGCGCCCACCCGTCCCAGGGCTTCACGTCCCGGTAGGAGAGGCCCAGGGTGGCGAGGTGGAGGTCCTTCACCTTGGATCCCGTGGGGAGCACCTTCTCCATCTTGGCTTCCTCGCCGGTCCAGCCGGTGACCCAGCCCCGGTAGGCGTGGTTGCGCTCGGTGTTGGTGTCGGTCCAGTGGTCGTCGGTGGGGAAGGCCCGGTGGCGGGTCATCTGCCCGCTGGCCAGGTTCATCCCGCTGATCCAGACCTCCCAGTCGAAGGGGGCCTTCAGGACCAGGTTGGCGCCCTCGTTGGCGATCAGCTCCGAGGGGAGCTCGTGGGGCTCGTGCTTGTTGGCCGCCGAGAGATCGGGTGCGGTGCGGGTGCCCTTGTCGCCCTCGGCCCGGGGATGGCCGGGCCCCTCGATGTGGCCGTGGGCCGACTTGAAGTCCCCCACGTTCGACTTCTCCTCGGAGCACGAGTCCGCCACCATGGCGCCGAACTTCATGGGAGCGGCCCCGCCCCCGACCGCCAGCGGGTCGTCGTGGGTGAAGGGCATGCCATCGGGTCCGAATCGGCCCACGATCGAGAGGGGCTTGCCGGCGCCGGCGCCGCCTGCCGGCGGGGCTGGGGCGGGCTGGGCCCCGGCCGCCACCGCCAGCGTGAACAGGAGAAGGGTTCGCATCGGGGTCACAGGTCCTTCCTGCGGCTCTCGATCTGCAAGGTGTCGACGGCGAAGTCCTTGGGTCGGACGTGGATCGGGATCCGGAGGTCGGAGACGTTCGACATCAGGTCCCGGACCACGATCCGCAAGTACAGCTCACGGGAGTCGGGGTAGCGCTCCACCGGATGATTGGCTGCGCGGAAGATCAGGTACGGGGCGTTCTCGTTGGAGATGGCGAGCACCGCCCCGTCCTGGCCGCCGTGGGCCATCTCCTCCACCCACCAGGTGATCCCCGGGTAGTGGCGCTCCAGGTTC
The DNA here is from genome assembly GCA_964403795.1 of uncultured bacterium. GTDB lineage: Bacteria > Muiribacteriota > UBA6191 > CAZXTJ01 > CAYOHP01 > CAYOHP01. The sequence goes on from CAYOHP010000009.1 coordinate 95,203, forward strand.
TCGTTGCGGCTGATCCGCTTCAGGTAGGGCGGCTTGGGATCGAGGGGATCCATGGCCCTGGGGTCATGCCGGAGCATGTGGGTGACCTCGACGGAAGCGGGCGGCACCTTCCCGTCCGGATAGAGGGTGCGCGCCAGGTCCTTGGGGACGCCGACCCGGAGCCAGCGATTGTCGCGGGCCAGCACGTCGACCTTGAGGCGCACGTTCTCGAAGGTCCAGAGGCCGTCGAAGTCGGGGCTGGTGAGGCGGGGATGGGCGAAGGGCGCGGTGCCGGCCTTCCCCGCCACCCCGGTCGGCACCTTGAACTTGCCGAGCCCCATGTGGGGACCGAGGTTCTCGCGGGCCCCCGAGAGCAGCAGGAAGAGGGAGTTCCCGAGGCCCGTGTCGGTGGGGTACTCGAGGCGGGCTGCCGGCTCGCTCCCCGGCCCTCCGGCACCGACCTGGATGGGAGCCAGGTCGGCCGGGGTCGGCTCGCCCGGAGGCGGGACGTCGCGGTGGTAGTCGCGGATCTGGAGGCTCATCGAGACCACGTCGGACCGGGTGGTGGCGTCCGGCTCCTGGTCGACCAGCTTCAGCACCATCGGATCGCCGCCGCCCTCGGGGCTGACGGTCACCAGCACATGCGGAGGATCCTCGTCCTGGTCCCAGTAGGGCCACATCGCACCCTGGTTGAGACCGGCCTCGGCGGGCGCCAGCTTGTGATAGTCCGGCGGGCCGCCGGTCGCTTCGACCCCGACCACCCAGATCCGGGACTCGCCTCCTCCCCGGTCGAAGGGATCCTCCTTGGTGCGGTCCGACATGTAGGCCAGGAACTTCGAGTCCCCCGAGAAGACCGGCCAGGAATCGTCGGCTCCGTCACCCAGGAACTCCGGGGTGCCGGGCGCCGCCTCCAGATCGCGCACCGGGCCCTGGAGCACGGGCAGCTCCTCCACCCAGCGGAGCTGTCCCGGACCGGTCTCCTCGACCCGGCTCACGTACAGGTCCCAGTCGCCGTCGCGATCGGTCGCATAGGCGAGGAAGCTCCCGTCGGAGGACACGCTGGGGCGGGAGATGCGGGCCTTGCCCCCGTAGAGCGAGTAGCGCATCCAGGAGTCGATGTCGGCGGCGTCGTCGCCGTCGCTGGCGCTGGCGGTCGGGTCGCTGCCCCGGAAGGGCTTGGGGTAAGGGCCCTCGCCCGGGACCAGCAGGGTCGGCTCGGTGGGCGGTTCGAGGGACATGTACCAGATGTCGGAACCCACGTTGTCGGGATCCGGACGCACCCAGTAGAGGTAGTTGCCGGCCGTCGAGACCACCGGGTGGAGACCCATCACCGGGATGCCCGAGGGCGACATCACCGGCTCGGGGCGGGCCGCCTCGGGCTGCTCGAATGGGTAGCGCATCAGGTGCCAGCCCGGCTCGCCGGCGGGACCGTTGTCGTAGAAGAAGCGGGCGAAGTAGATCCACTTCCCCTCGGGATCGACCACCGGGAAGCCGTCCATCACGGCACCGTCCTCGGCCGGTCGGGTCAGGGCGTTGCCGGGCTTGCCGAAGTGCAGTGCCAGACCGCCGCCCCCGACCTTCCCGTCCGGGTTCTCCTTGGGCTTGGCCCCCGGCACCGACTCGGGTCCCCAGCTCGGGCCCCCGATCCAGAGGAGGCGCTTGCCGGTGTGGTCGAGGGCCGGGTGGAGGAACCGGAGGTCGGCCTTGGGGGATTTCTCGTCGACCTTCCCGGCCTCCTTGAGTTCGGTGCCGCTGGAATCGAGGAAGTAGCTCTCGTCGACCCGCACGACCCCCTTGAGGATCAGCTCCGCGGGGGTCCCGGGAGGGGCGAAGAGATGGGTGGCCAGGGTGAAGTCGTTGCCCTTCTGGACGGTCCAGACCAGGCGTCCCTCGGGCTCCAGGGCTCGCCTTGCGAAGAACCCCATGCCATCGTCGAAGCCCTGGGCCGAGGCGTGGACCGCCAGGGCCAGCGCGAGGAAGGCCCGAGCCAGGGCTCGGGCTCCGCTGTTGCGCTGGCGCGCACCTCCGGGTCTGTGCATGTTCTCCGGCCGATTTCTCGGGGTCCGTCGTCTCCGACCGCCATCGGCGACGACACCGTCCGCGACTTCCGCAGGCTGCATGCGAGCAAGGGCGATGCCACAGGTGGTTGCCACCCCGAGGAGCCCGGGACCCGGGTCCGATCGGCCGATTTGGGAAGGACTGGATACGTCGGTTACCATCTGGATACCAATGTAGCCGCTCCCGGTATCCACGTTCCGGAACAGGGACTTGACGACCTGGGGAAGGTCCCTAGACTCCCTGCGATCGAGACGCCCCACCGAGAGCCGCTGGCTCCGGAACAACAACAGGGGCGACCTGAAGGGTTGGTCCAGACCATGTCCGCTCGCTCCGCTGCCTGCCTGCTCCTTGGTGCCCTGGCCCTCGCCTCCACCGGCCACGCCGGGCTCAAGCTCTTCGACGACGGGACCGGAACCCGCCAGGTGCTGGCCGAGGGCGGTTCGACCTACATCCTCAAGGACTCGGGTCACATCTGGCGAAACCGGGACGGTCGTTTCGAGCGGATCGACGACGGCAGCGGGACCCGGCAGATCACCGCCGGGGGCGACACCCTCTATCTCCTGAAGGACAGCGGCAAGGTCTTCCGGCACCAGATGGGACGCTGGACCGCCATCGACGACGGGACCCAGACCCGCATGATCTCGGCCGGGCGAGGGCGCCTGTTCCTGCTCAAGGACACCGGCAACATCTTCCGGTACGACGGTTCCCGCTGGGACCGGATCGACGACGGCGCCGGGACCAAGCAGATCCATGCAGCAGGCGCCACCCTGTGGATCCTCAAGGAGAACGGGAACCTCTGGCGCTACGACGACAACACCCGCCGTTTCGACAAGATCGACCCGGGTACCGCCACCCGCACCATCGTGGGCGACGAGACCAGCTGCTACATCCTGAAGGACTCCGGCGAGCTCTGGGCCTATCGCCACGGCGACTTCCAGCGGCTCGGCATGGATCCCGGCTACCGCCAGCTGGCGATGGAGTTCGGTCGTCTCTACGTGCAGCGCGACGCCGGCGGTGACGGGGACGTGCACATGTTCGACCTGAACTGGAACAACCGCTCCTCCATCCTCGGCCCTCCCCGCCAGCGGATCCGCCAGATCTCGGCCGGCAACGACACCCTCTACATGCTGGTCGAGTCGGGCAACATCTTCTCGTGGACGGCCAGCCCCTGGGCCCCGGCCGCCGCCCAGTCGAGCCGCTTCGACAGCCTGCACCACGGCGGCAAATGACCTGGGTCCGCCCCGGGGCCCTGGTCCTCGGGGCTACCCTGGCTTGGACGGTCGGCGTAGCGGGGTGGATCGTGTCCCGGGCCGGGGCGGAACCCGGCGGCCCGGCCGACGTGATCGTGGTCCTGGGCGCTGCCGCCTACGGCAGCGAGCCGTCCCCCGTCTTCCGGGAGCGGATCGAACACGCCCTGGCCCTCCACCGCGACGGAGCCGCACCCCGACTCCTGTTCACCGGGGGGAAACGCAAGGACACCGACCTCACCGAGGCCGAAGTGGCGAAGCGCTATGCCCTCGATCGGGGTGTCGCCCCCGAGCGGATCCTCTGCGAGGAGGAATCGACCTCCACCCTGGAGAACCTGGCGAACGCCTGGGCGCTGATGCAGCGCAACGGCCTGACCCGGGCGATCCTGGTCTCCGACCCCCTGCACCTGGCTCGGGCCGAGCTGCTCGCCCGTCGCCTGGGGATGACGGTGGCGATCTCGGCCACGCCCAGCACGCGGTTCAGGACCCTCGCTACCCAGGCGCCGTTCCTCCTCCGGGAGTGCTACTTCGTGACCACCGCACTGGTGGGACTGGCCCGCTGAGGGTCCGGGATCCAACCTGCATACCAGCCCGCGGCGGCCACCGCGGTCACCAGGACCATGGTCAGGAAGATCGACGAGAAGCACCCTTGCGATTCCTGCTTCATCGCCTCATGGATCCGGACCAGCAGGGCCTCGGCCTCGGTGTCACCGAGTTCCTTGGCGCGCAGCGCCAGCTCGCCGGCCCGGGTGAGGTCCTTCTCGACGCCTGAGCCGTTCAGATGGAGCCGGGCCAGATTGCGGAACCCCGAGGCGTGATCCTTGTCGGCGGCCTTCTGGTACCAGCGGGCCGCCTCGGCGGCGTCCGCGGGCACACCGTCGCCGTTCTCGTGGAAGACTCCGACGTTGACCATGGCGGCCGGCATGCCCTGCTCGGCGGCCTTGCGGTACCAGTCGAGGGCCGCCTTGGTGTCGACCGCCACCCCCTCGCCCTGGTTGAGCATCCACCCGACCCAGAACTGCGCATCCTTGTGCCCGTTGCCGGCCGCGGTCCGGAACCAGTGGAGGGCAGCCTCCAGGTCCTGCTCGGTCCCGGTCCCCCGGTAGCAGCGGTCGCCGACCTCGAACTGGGCATCCGGGTCGCCGCGGTCGGCCGCCAGGCGGAGCCAGTGGAGGGCCGCCTCCAGGTCCTGCTCGACACCCATCCCATGGGCCAGGCGGTACCCGTAGTTGTACTGGGCGTTGCGGCTGCCGCCTTCGGCTCCCCGGGCGAAGTGACGGGCGGCCTCCTCGGGATCCTTCTCCACTCCCTCGCCCAGTGCGTAGAGCACCCCGACCAGATTGGCCGCCTCGCCATGGCCCGCAGCCTCGGCCCGCTGGCCGTAGTCCAGGGCCTTGCCGAGGTCCGCCTCCACCCCGCTGGCGTAGCGGTAGGCATAAGCCAGCTGGTAGAGACCGGCAGCGTGCCCGGCCTCGGCGGCCGCCTGGTACCACTTGAGGGCCTCGGCACGGTCCGCCTTGACCCCTCGCCCGTCCTCGTAGCGCAGCCCGAGCTGGTACATCCCTTCGGGGTCGCCGGCACGGGCCGCGGCCCGGCAAGCCGCCAGCGATTCGAAGCCGGGGGAGCCCTGCGAGGAGGAGTCCCCCGGAACCGTGTCCGCCGCCCTCGCACCGGGAGCCGTGGCGCTCCTCCGGTCCACCGAGGCCACCCCCCGGGTGCCGTCCGGATCCCCCGGCTTCGCCTCTTCCCGGGCCGCGGCTCCGGATGCCTTCGGTCCGGGGGGTGCGGTCGGGCGGCCGGCACGACCCTCGGGCATGGCACCCGCGAGGGCGGCCGAGAGATCGCCGACCAGCTCGCCGGCCGAGGCGGTCCGGGCCTCGGGGTCCTTGGCGAGCGCTCGACGCAGGGCCGCGCTCAGCGCCGCCGAGCGGGCCGGGTCGCCGACGTCGAGGTCCTCGGGGTCGATCGACAGGATCTGCTCGCGACGGAGCGCGTCGGGACCCGGGAAGGGGAGGCGGTCGGTGAGCATCTGGTACGCCAGCACCGCCAGGGCCCACACGTCCATCGAGGGACGCGCCCTGCGACCCAGGATCTGTTCGGGAGCCATGTAGGCCGGTGTCCCGGCCGCCGCCAGCTCGTCGGCGTTCGCCGCGTACCCGGTCCCCGCCAGGGTCTCGGCCACCTCGGTCGCGACCCCGAAGTCGATGATCCTGGGCACGCCTCCCTGATCCGGATCCGCCGTGAAGATCACGTTCGCCGGCTTCAGGTCGCGATGGACGCAACCGGTCCGGTGGGCATGGTCGAGGGCCTCGGCGAGCGGCGCCAGGATCCGCACCACTTCCTCGGGGGGCAGGGCGCCGCGCCGGGCCAGCACCGACTTCAAGGTCGGCCCCCGGACCAGGTCCATGGCCAGGTAGACCTGGGGTGTGCCCGAGACCTCGGCGTCCCGCCCGCAGTCGATCACGGTGGCCACACCGGGATGTTCGATCCGGGCCAGGCGGCGGGCTTCGCGCAGGAGACGCTCGGAGGCATCGGGATCGCGGGCCAGCTCCGGGGGGAGGAGCTTCACGGCCACGTCCTTCTCCAAGGTCAGGTGGCGGGCCCGCCACACGACACCCATGCCCCCGGCCCCCAGGATCTCGATCAGGCGATAGCGCCCGCCCAGGATGCAGCCCGCACCCGGGCCGATCTGGGTCTCTCCTTCGGAACCCGCGACCTTCCGTCGCGAGGTGGTAGGGGTCGGCTTGTCCCCGCGTTCCGCGCTCACACCGCCTCCCTCTCGACCCGCCGGGCGAGCTGCCCGCAGGCTGCGTCGACCTCGCGGCCCTGGCTGAAACGGATGGTCGCCTTGGCGCCCTCGGCCTCGATCCAGCCCTGGAAGCGACGCACCGCTTCGTCGCTCGGTCTCCGGTAGGGCATGCCCTCGACCTCGTTGAAGGGGATCAGGTTGACCAGGGCCCCGAAGCGCCGGGCCTCGGCCGCCACCTGGCGGGCCCGGTCGACGTCGTCGTTCACGCCTGCGAGCACGATGTACTCGAGGGTGACCCGGCGACCGGTGGCGGCGAAGTAGTCCTCGGCCGCCGCCAGCAGGTCGGCCAGCGGCGTGCGACCGGTCACCGGCATGATCTCGGCCCGGAGGCCGGGATCGGGGGCGTGGAGCGAGATCGCCAGGTTGACCGGGAGCCCGAGGTCGCGCAGGCGTCGGATCCCCTCGGCCAGGCCGATGGTGGAGACCGTGATCCGGCGGGGGCTCATCCCCAGGCGTCCCGGATCGGTGAGGATCCGGATGCTCTCCAGGGTCGCTTCGGTGTTGGCGAAGGGCTCCCCCATCCCCATGTAGACGACGGTGTGGGAGACCGGATCGAGGTCCAGCTCGACCAGCCGGCGCCGGAGCGAGACCACCTGGCCTGCGATCTCGGCAGCGGAGAGGTTGCGGGTCAGTCCCATGGTGCCGGTGGCGCAGAAGGAGCAGCGCATCCCGCAGCCCACCTGGGTGGAGATGCAGAAGGTCGGGGCGCGATCGCGGTGGCGCATCAACACCGCTTCGACCGCAGCCGCGCCCGGCCCGACCCCGAAGAGGATCTTCTCCGTGGTCCCGTCGAGGGACCGGGAGGTCGCCACCACCGGGGCCGCACCGGGGAAGACCTTGGCGGCCAGGGCCTCCCGATGGGCCTTGGAGAGATTGGTGAAGCGCCCGGGATCGAGCTCGAGCTTCCGGTAGACCCAGTCCTGGATCTGGCCCGCCCGGAACCGGGGCATGCCCAACTCGCCCACCAGGGCCTCGAGGTCGCCCGGCGTCATGCCGAGCAAGGGACGCCGTTCCACCTCCGAAGCGTACCAAAGCGGGGTTGCCGTCGCGCTACCCTGGGCCGGTCCCGGTGCGGGCGACCGGGGGCGGGGAATCCGACCGTCTCGGCGGTCGGGGGATGCGGGAAGGTCCGGGAAGATGTCCGAACTCGTGCTGTGCGTCCTGGAGCAGGGACGGGTGGGGCGCGTGGTGGGGCTCGACGACCTCCCGCTCCGCATCGGCCATGGACCGGACGCCGACCTGGCGCTTCCCGGTACCGGCCCAGCCAAGGTCCTGGGGATCCTCTCGCGTTCGTCCCAGGGTCGCCTGGAACTGGAGACCGACGGCGCCAGCCGCCCCCTGGTGCTTTCCCCGGGCTCGCACTTCCCGCTGGGCGGGTGCGTGCTCGCGGTGGTGGCCGCCCCCCGCGCTCCGACGCCTCGCACGCCTGCTCCGGCAGACCCGGCCCAGGCCGCCCGTATCGACCCGACCCTCCCGCTCGCCGAACTGATCGGACGGCTCTGGTCGGCCGAAGACGAGGAGAAACGGCTGGAGGTCCTGCTCCGGGGCCTGGTGGACGTGTTCGGAGCCGCCTGGGGCGCCTTCGTGGTGCCGGGGCCCGACGGGGAACTCCGGACCGCATGTTCGGCCGGTACCCGGCCGGCCGGCGCAGGCGACCGGGTCAGCCGCACCGTGCTCGCCGAGCTGGTGGCCTCCGGGCGTCCCGTGTTCGCGGCCGACGTCCCCTCGAGCCCGGCGCTCGCCCGGGCCTCTTCGATCGCCCCCCAGGTGGCGAGCGTGATCGCGGCCCGGCTCGGTTCCCCGGAACGCCCGGAGGGAACCGTCTACCTCGAGAGTCCGGTGGCCCGGCGCACCTTCACCCCCGACGAGCAGCGCCTGCTGGAGCGCCTGGCGGCCCTGGCCGCCGACCAGCTGGCCCGGGCCCAGAACCAGCGTGAGCTGGCGGAGAGCTGCGAGCGGCTGGGAGAGCTGCACCGCCTCGAGATGGAGCGGGAGCACGACTACCGGAACCTGGTCGGTTCGAGCCCTCGGATGCGGGAGGTGGGTCGCCAGATCGGCCAGGCTTCGGGCACCGACGTCACCGTGCTGGTGTTGGGCGAGACCGGCACCGGGAAGGAGCTGGTCGCCAAGGCGATCCACGCCGGCTCCAACCGCCGCCAGGGTCCCTTCGTGGCCGTCAACTGCGCGGCCCTCGCCAAGGGAGTGGCGGAGAGCGAACTCTTCGGGCACGTGCGGGGTGCCTTCACCGGTGCGGTCTCGAACCGGCGGGGGCGCTTCGAGATGGCCAACGGGGGCACCCTCTTCCTCGACGAAGTGGGCGACCTGGAACCGGCCCTCCAGTCCAAGCTCCTGCGCATCCTCCAGGAGCGGACCTACCAGCGGGTCGGCGAGAGCCTCGACCGGCGGCTCGACGTCCGGCTGGTGGCCGCCACCAACCTCGACCTCTCCACCCTGGTGCGGGAAGGGAAGTTCCGGGAGGACCTCTACTACCGGCTCTCGGTCTTCACGCTGCCCCTGCCCCCGCTGCGGGAACGCGGCCACGACGTGGTCGAATTGGCCGAGCGCTTCCGGGCCGAGCTGTGCCGGCGCCACGGGCGCGCCCACTCCGGCTTCGACGAGGAGGCGCTCGACGTGCTCGCCCGCCATTCCTGGCCGGGGAACGTGCGCGAGCTGCGCAACGTGGTGGAGCAGGCGG